>NZ_JBFUDK010000001.1:0-600117 GCF_056404755.1 Sphingomonas sp. P2_B6 | reverse complement strand
CCATCAAAGTATCACTTTGATGGGACCCTAAAGAACCGTTTTTCGAGATAAACCCCTAACCGGGTTTGCCCGCGGTCAGGAAACTGACCGCGAGTTGTCTCACCGGCCTCATTGCTTGGTGGCTATAGCGTCAGTGCCCCACCCGATCCCATCCCGAACTCGGCCGTGAAACCTGACTGCGCCGATGGTACTATTGCTCAAGCAATGGAAGAGTAGGTCGTCGCCAGGCATTGAAGCCGGTGAAACAATCCACGAAAAACGGATCTATCAGAACCCATTCACAGTCATCCACCCGCCAACCAGCGGGTGCGAACCTTGGCGCGGGGTGGAGCAGCCCGGTAGCTCGTCAGGCTCATAACCTGAAGGTCACAGGTTCAAATCCTGTCCCCGCAACCAACGGACAACACAGCCCGCAGGCACGCGCCTCGCGGGCTTTTTTGCGTCTCCAACGCACAACCGCCGATGCTCCTTCTCGACGTAAAAGCTCCTGGGTCAGCCCTTGCCGGCTCCACCGCGCGTCCGGAAATCCTCCACGCGAATGCCGAGCCGCGCGACCTTGTCGTAAAAGGTTTTCCGCGGAATCCCGAGCAGCGGGAGCGCCGCCGCCACACTGCCCCCCGTCGCCCGCAGTGCCTCCTCGATTGCCTGTGCCTCGAACTGATTGACTCGCGACGGCAGGCTCGGCCGGGGACCGGCCGGCACCGCCGCGGCTGGTTCGGCCAGGCCAAGGACCGCGCCGAACGCGAAGTTGCGCAACTCCCGGACATTGCCCGGCCAGTCATGCGACCGCAGATGACGGCGCATGGCGTCGGTTAGCAGGAATTCAGTAACGCCGGCCTGCTGCTTCGCCTCTTCGACGAAGCGCGCGAACAGGCTCGCAATATCCTCGGGGCGTTCGCGCAGCGGCGGCACGCGCAGCCGGACGAGGTTCAGCCGGTAATAAAGATCCGGCCGGAACCGCCCGTGCATCGCCGCATCGGCAAGGTCGGTCTTGGTCGTCGCGATGACGCGCAGATCGACGCTCCGCGGTCGAGTATCGCCGATGGGATGGACCTCGCGCTCCTCGAGCACCCGCAGCAGCCGGGACTGCAGCGGAAGCGCCATGCTGTCGATCTCGTCGAGCAGCAGGGTGCCGCCGCTCGATGCCTCGATCTGACCGACCCGGGCGAGCCTGGTGTGCGGCACGCTGTCCGCCGCATGGCCGAACAGCCCGACCTCGGCGAGCGCCTCGGGCAGCGCGCCGCAATTGACCGCGATGAACGGCCGGCTTCTGCGCGTGCCCATCCGGTGCAGCAACAGCGCAGCAAGTTCCTTGCCCGTCCCGGTTTCCCCCTCCACCAGCACGTCGATATCGGCGAGCGCGAGCTGCCGGATCGTGCTGCGCAGCTGCACCATCGCCGCGCTGTCGCCGATCAGCGGGCCCCCCTCGTCGACTTCGGCCGCCGCGCGCAGCCGGCGATTGTCGAGTACCAGCAACCTCTTCTCCAGCGCCTTGTTGGCGGCCGCAACGAGGTGATCGGTGGCAAAGGGCTTGGTCAGGAAATCGAACGCGCCGTCGCGCAGCGCCCCAACCGCCATGGCCACATCGGCATGGCCGGTGATCAGGATCACGGGGATGTCAGGGTCGATCGCGCGGACGCGCTCGAGCAACTGCAGTCCGTCGATCCCCGGCATGCGGATGTCGGAGATGATTGCGCCCGCAAAGTCGGGCCGGATCTCGGGCAGTGCCTCGGTCGCGCTGGCAAAGGGGCGCACGCTCAGGCCGGCCAGCTCGAGCGTCTGGATCGTGGCCTGGCGCAGCGGCGCGTCGTCCTCGACGAAGAAGATGCTCTGCTCGGTCGGGAACAGCATCAGGCGCGCTTCAGCCTGAGGATGAAGGCCGCCCCGTCGAGCGCGGAGCTGCCGATCTCCAGCTCGCCGCCGAATTCGCGGGCGATGTCGCGCGCGATGGCGAGGCCGAGGCCGAGCCCTTCCGGCTTGGCGGACACGAAGGGCGCAAAGAGCTGATCGGCGATGGTCGGGTCGACGCCCTGGCCATTATCGCCGACCGTCACGGTGACATCGCCGCCCGAGGCGGTCGCGCCGATCAGGATGCGGGGCGCGGCCACGCCGTCGACCGCGTCGAGCGCGTTCTGCAGCAGATTGACCAGGATCTGCTCGAGCCGGACCCGATCACCGGCGACGTGGGTGTCGCGCATCGCCGGCGGCAAGTCGGCCGTTACTACTTCGCGCGCGCGTTCGCCGAGGATCAGCAGCGCGCCGTCGATCACGGAGCCCAGCGCGATGGCCCCGCGCGCCGGGGTACGACGCCGGGCGAAGTTGCGCAGCTCGGCGGTGATCGATCCGATCCGCGCGGTCAGATCGATGATCTGGGCGAGGTTGCCGCGCACCGGATCGATCTGGTCGCGGTCGAGGAAAATGCCGGCATTCTCGGCAAAGGTGCGGATCGCGGCGACCGGCTGGTTGATCTCATGCGCGACGCCCGCCGTGATCTGCCCAAGCGAGCCGAGCCGGTTGGCCTGGGCCAGCTCCTCGCGTGCGGCGCGGAAGCGGCGCTCGGCCTCGACACGCTCGCGGGATTCGATGGTGAGCTGGCGGTTGGTCTCGCTCAGCTCGGCGGTGCGCCGCACGACTTCCTGTTCCAGCGCCGCCTGCGCCTCGCGTTGGAGCTGCCGTTTCTCGCGCGCACGCCACGCCAGCCCGGCGACCGCGCCGAGGACGACCAGGATACCGAGGCCCCAGAGCCGTACCCGCGTCGTCGCGGCGGCGAGCGGGGCGGCAAGCGGTTCGAGATGGACCAGCTGCGACCCCGCCAGCGGCACCGGAAAGGAGCCGGCACGATATCGCGCTTCGGTGCCGCTAAGCGTGGCTGTTGCCGCCGCGCCCGACAGGGTGATCGGCGCGGCCTGGGGCRGCCCGCTGCCGAACTGCAAGGTCGAGCGCGCCTGCGCCAGCGTCGCGGCATCGAGCGGATGCGTGGCGCGGAAACGCCAGCCGGGCACGCTGGTGATCAGGATCACGCCGTGCGCATCGGTGACGAAGCTCGGTCCCGGCGTGCGCGCCCAGGTCGCTTCGAGCCGGTCGAACTCGACCTTGACCACCACGACCCCCACTGCGCGCCCGCCGACTTCGAGCCGCCGGGCGAGGAACAGGCCCGGCCGCCCGCTGATCGTGCCGAGCGCGAACAGTTCCGAGGCGCCGCGCGCCACGGCTCCCCGAAAATAGGGGCGGAAGCTGTAATTCTGGCCGACAAAGCTGGTCGGCAACCGCCAGTTGCTCGCCGCGACGGTCAGGCCGCCCGCGTCGATGGCGTAGATCGCGGCGGCGTCGGTACGGCTGGCGAGCAGTTCGAGCGTGCGATTGAGCCGCTCGACCGCTGCCGGCGCATGAGTCTCCAGCGCCGTCGCGACATCGGGATATTCGACCAGCACCAGCGGCAGCAGCCGGAATTTCTGCAGCTCGCTGGCGAGCAACCCGGCATGGCTCCGCGCGGTCTGGCTGGTTGCGGCATCGGCGGCCGACTCCGCCTGGGCATTGGCCCAGGGCGCTCCGGCCCAGAGCAGCACGGCGCCGACGGCGATCAGGAGCAATGCTGCCGCGACGAGCCGAAGTCTGATAGCATTTGGTCGGTCGGCCATTATGAGCGACATACCACACAAATCTCCGCTGTCATGTGTGGAAATGCGCACAGTTTAAATCGACCAGCAGGCCATGCTCATCTAAATAATCTATATTTCTCAATCATATGTCCTCCCATTTCGAAACTCTCCCAAGCGGCGTTCTGGCGTCGTAGTTTCACACCCAGCCGCTCACCAGAAAGTGGCCGACAGCGCGGTTTCGCGCGCCGAGAGGGACTGAATGACGATCACCGTCGCCACTGCCACCGACCAACCCCGTGCGCGCGTCCCGCTTTGGCGGCACCTTTATGCGCAGGTATTGGTCGCCATCATTCTGGGCGTGACGCTCGGCCACTTCTGGCCGGTCTGGGGCGCAGCGATGAAACCCGTCGGCGACGGCTTCATCAACCTGGTCAAGATGGTCATCGCGCCGGTGATCTTCCTGTCGGTGGTCAGCGGCATCGCCAGCGTCCGGCAATTGTCGTCGGCCGGCCGGGTCGCGGCCAAGGCGTTCGGCTATTTCCTTGCCTTCTCGACGCTGGCGCTGATCCTCGGCCTGATCGTCGCCAATGTCGTGCAGCCGGGCGCCGGCATGAACGTCGATCCCGCCACGCTCGATCAGGGCGCGGTCGCCACCTATTCGCATAAGGCGCACGAGACCACGATCACCGGTTTCCTGTTGTCGATCATCCCGACGACGATGGTCTCGGCGCTGACCGATGGCTCGATCCTGCAGACGCTGTTCGTCGCGATCCTGTTCGGCATCGCCATGTCGCTGGTCGGCAAGCCCGCCGAGCCTGTCCTGGACCTGGTCGAGCGGCTGGCGCTGATCGTGTTCAAGCTGGTCGGCATATTGATGCGGGCGGCGCCGATCGGCGCGTTCGGGGCGATGGCCTTTACCATCGGCAAATATGGCGTGGGATCGCTGGTCAATCTCGGCGCGCTGGTCGCGACCTTCTATTTCACGTCCTTGTTCTTCGTGCTGGTGATCCTGGGCGCGGTCGCGCGGGCGCATGGCTTCTCGATCGTCCGGCTGATCGTCTATCTGCGCGCCGAGCTACTGCTGGTGCTCGGCACCTCCTCGTCCGAAGCGGCTTTGCCCAGCCTGATCGGCAAGATGGAAGCGGCCGGCTGCGACAAGACCGTCGTCGGGCTGGTCGTGCCGACCGGCTATTCGTTCAATCTCGATGGCACCAATATCTATATGACCCTGGCGGCGCTGTTCATCGCCCAGGCCTGCAATGTCGACCTGTCGCTGTGGCAGCAGATCAGCCTGTTGCTGGTGGCGATGCTGAGTTCGAAGGGCGCGGCCGGGGTTACCGGTGCCGGCTTCATCACGCTCGCATCGACCTTGTCGATCGTGCCCGACGTGCCCGTCGCCGGCATGGCGCTGATCCTCGGCGTCGACCGCTTCATGTCGGAATGCCGCAGCCTGACCAATTTCATCGGCAACGCCGTCGCGACCGTGGTGGTCGCGCGCTGGGAAGGCGCGCTCGATCGCACCCGTCTCGACGCGGCGATGGCCGGCCAACCACTACCGCTTGAATCAGTGATCGCACCGGACGTCGCAACGGCGCTGGCAGAATGACGAATGGGGAGAGAGAAGATGAACCTTGCAATCCGATCGGCGGCGCTGCTTGCCGGAACCGCCTTTGCCGCGCTCGTGACCGCCGGCGCCTGGGCGCAGGAAGCGCCGGCCGCGCCCGCCTCGCAGGATAGCGGCTCGCTCGCGCCGACGGAGGAGGATGCGGCCGAGGTGAAGGACATCGTCGTCGTCGGGTCGCAGATCAAGGGGTCGAGCGTCACCGCCGCGCTCCCCGTCACCGTGCTCGATTCGAAGCAGATCGACGCGACCGGCGCGCTGACCGGCGACGACCTGATCCGCGCCATCCCGCAAATGGGTGACGTCACTTTCAACCCCTCGAACAACCCACAGACCAGCAACGCGGCGCGCGGCGACGTCAATTCGATCAACCTGCGCAACCTCGGCGTCGGCAACACGCTGGTGCTGCTCAACGGCCGCCGCCTCGTCTCGCATCCGGTCAGCCAGGCGGGCGAGGGCAATGTCCCCGTGCTGGGCTTCAACTCCAACTCGCTGCCGGTCGCCGGCATCGAGCGGCTCGAAGTGCTGCGCGACGGCGCGGCCGCGATCTACGGCGCCGATGCCGTGGCCGGCGTGGTCAACACCGTGACCAAGAGCGATTACAAGGGCGTGTCGATCGACGGCCGCTTCGGCTTTGCCGAAGGCACGCATCGCAAGGAATATCAGATCACCGGTTTCGCCGGCACCGACTTTGCCGGGGGACGCGGCAATGTGTCGCTCTATCTCGATTATACCCGGCGCACCGCGCAGCTTTCGGGTGACGAAGCCTATACGGCGACCAACGATCTGCGTTCGCTGTTTCTCCAGGACCCCGACTTTTCCAGCAGCGCCAATCCCGACAGCCGCGCGACTCAGTCGCCCTGGGCAAATCTCGCCGTCGTCGGCGGTCCGGGCACGATCCGCCGCGGTACCACCGCCGTTACCAGCTCGACTGGTCTCTTCCACACCCAGTCGGCGCTCAACCCCGGCTGCGTCGTCACGATCAGCGCCGATACCTGCCTCGGCACCGGCACGCGTGCGACCGGCACGACCTTGCGCAACGAGCGCTTCGACAATGCCGCGGACACCACGGTCTCGCCGCGCATCAGCCGCTTCAACAGCTTTCTTAGCGCGCATTACGACGTCTCGGATGCCTTCACTTTCTATACCGAGATCGGCTATTACAAGGCGAAGAGCCACGCGGTTCAGCCGCCGACGATCAACCTGAACGCGATCGTGGTGCCGGCGACCAATTACTGGAATCCGTTCGGCCCGACCGTCTTCGCCAACGGTACGGTGAATCCAAACCGTATTTCGGGCCTCACCAACGTGCCCGCCGCCGGTCTGCCGGTGCGCCTGTCGACCTACCGCTTCGTCGATACCGGTCCGCAATATGTCGACGTGACCAACTCGCAGTCGCGCTTCCTCGGCGGCGCGAGGGGCAAGATCGGCAGCTTCGATTTCGACACGGCCTTCCTCTATTCCGAGGCGATCGCGACCGACCAGTCCGACGCCATCAACATGACCAAGCTGCAGCAGAGCCTCGCGCTGTCGACGCCCGACGCCTATAATCCGTTCAGCGGCGGCTGCTCGGCCAATCCGAGCATCGGCGATTGCTCGCCCTCGTCCCAGGCAGCGATCGACGCGATCACCTTCAAGCTGCGCCGGCACGACAAGACCACCCTGGCGCTGGGCGATTTCAAGGTGTCCAACGGCCATCTCTTCGCGCTTCCGGGCGGCGATGTCGGCATCGCGGCGGGCATCGAGGGCCGCCGCGAGACTCAGCGCGACGATCGCGATCCGAACCTCGACGGGCGGATCCAGTTCGTCGATGCGGTGACCGGGGAGACCTCGATCAGCAATGTCGCGGCGGTCAGCCCGACGCCGTCCACCCGGGGCGACCGCTTCGTCGCCTCGGCCTTTGGCGAACTCGCCGTGCCGTTGGTCTCGCCGGACATGAACATCCCGCTGGTCCGGCGCCTCGATCTGCAGCTGGCCGGCCGTTACGAACATTACAGCGATTTCGGATCGGTGGCGAAGCCGAAGGTCGCCGCCGCCTGGGATCTGGTCGATGGCCTGCGCCTGCGCGGTTCCTGGTCGCAGGGCTTCCGCGCGCCGAACCTCGAACAGACCAAGACGGTGCAATATTCGCGGCTCAGCTCGAGCAGTGTGATCAATCAGGATTTCTATCGCTGCGAAGCGGACGTACGCAAAGCCGCCATCGCCAATTTCAACACCTGCACGCGCAACATCAGCTACACCATCCTGATCAGCGGCAACCCGGACCTGAAGCCGGAGGACAGCACCAACTGGACGGTCGGCGCGGTGATCGAGCCCAAGTTCATCCCGCGCCGTTTCGGCCGGCTGACCCTGACCGCCGATTTCTGGTCGATCCACCAGGTCGGAATCGTCGGCCAGTTCGGCGCGCAGAACGCGCTGGTGCTCGACTATCTCCTGCGCCTCCAGGGTTCGAGCAACCCCAACGTCATCCGCGCGGCGGTGACGCCGGACGACACCGCGGTGTTCGCCGGATCGAACCTGGCGCCGGCCGGGGCGATCCTGCAGATCAAGGACCAGTTCACCAATCTGCTGCCGCAGACGGTGCAGGGTGTCGATCTCGCGCTGCTCTATCGCCTGAACGATACCGGGATTGGCGATTTCGATCTCAACATCAACGCGGCGCGGCTGACCAAATATGCCCGCGAGAATCCCCCGATGGTGCAGACGCTGTTCGATGCGCGCTCGGCCGGCACGATCAACGCGGCGACGCCGCTCACTGACGGCAGCGATCTGATCGAGGTGCGCGGCAAGCCGAAATGGCGCGTCACCGGGTCACTCACCTGGACGCTCGGCCAGGTTCAGATCGGTGGCTTCGCCAACTTCACCAGTGACGTCAACGACACCAATTTCCTCGATGCATCGGGCAATCCCTATGTCATCCAGGGCCAGACGACGTTCAACCTCTACGCGCAATATCGCTTCAAGGGCGGCGCGCTGGACAATACGCGGATCCGCGTCGGCGCGCGCAACCTGTTCGACAAGCAGCCGCCGATCACCGCCGATGGCTATTTCGGCTCGCTCTACAATCCCTATGGCCGTTACTGGTACGTATCGATCGGCAAGAAGTTTTGAGGAAGACGCGGATGAAATTGGGCAAGATCGGGTTGCTGCTGGCGGCGTCGTTCGTGGCGCTGTCCCCTGTCGCGGCGGTCGCGCAGGTGCAGGCGCCCGTCCCCCCGCCGGTGATCTCCACGGTGGCGCCGCCGGCCCGGACGATCCTGTTCGTCGGCAACAGCTTCACGCAAGGGGCGCATTCGGCGGTGCGCCGCTACCGTACGGACACGGTGACTGACCTCACCAATGACGGCACCGGCGGCGTGCCGGCGATCTTCAAGCTGATGACGCAGGAGGCGGGGCTCAATTATACCGTCAGCCTGGAGACCCAGGGCGGCAAGGGCCTGGATTTCCATTACGACACCAGGCGCGCGTTGCTCGATCGCAAATGGGATGTCGTCGTGCTGCAGGAATTCAGCACGCTCGACCGGGCCAAGCCGGGCGATCCCGGGCTGCTGGTGACCTATTCCCGGCTGCTCGCGGCGATGTTTCGCCAGCGCAATCCGGCGGTGCGGATCGAGTTCAGCTCGACCTGGTCGCGCGCCGACGAAACCTATCAGCCCAAGGGCCATTGGTTCGGCAAGCCGATCACCGCGATGGCGCTGGACCTGCGCGCCGGCGCCAATCTCGCCCTGGCCAACCGGTCGATCGACGGGATCATCCCGATCGGTGAGGCATGGAACCGCGCCTTTGCGGAAGGGGTGGCCGATCCCAATCCCTATGACGGGACCGAGTTCGGCAAGACCGACCTGTGGACCTATGACCAGTATCACGCGAGCACGGCCGGCTATTATCTCGAAGCGCTGATGGTCTTCGGCAAGGTGACGGGGCTCGACCCGCGCTCGCTCGGCGCAAACGAGAAGGCGGCCGACGATCTGGGCCTGTCGCCGAAACTGGCGGCGTCGCTGCGCGATATCGCCTTCAGGCAGCTCGAGGCGGAGAAGATGCCACGCTGATCAGGTCGACGGGCTGCATCAGAAATCCAGGATCATAACCGCGGCGCCGGCCGCCTCTGCCAGGGCGTCGCGCCCGCGGTGGATCAGCACATTGGCCGACGCGAGGCTGGCCTGTGCCGATGCGGTCTGTCGGTCGATCGCCCTGACGGTGACGCCGTCCCAGTCGCCGCACAGGAAGCTCTCGCGATTGCCCGCTTCTCCCAGCGGCGCGCCAAGCACCGCCGGCCGCCAGCCCAGCGCCGTCTTGGCCGGCCTGCCGGTGAGCAGGCACAGCAACGGCGCGAGGAATAGCCGCGCCGTGACCAGCGCGGCAGTCGGATTGCCCGGCAGCCCCAGCACCTGCATGCCGCTCGCCCGGCCATACCAGACAGGCTTGCCCGGCTTGATCGCCACGCCGGCAAAGACGCGGTCGAGGCCAAGCGCGCTCAAAGCCCCACCCGAGAAATCGCGGTCCCCGACCGAGGCGCCACCGGTGACGATCAGCACATCCGCCTCCGCCATTGCGGCCAGTGCCTGTGCTTCGATCATATCGCTGTCGTCAGGCACCAACGCCATGCCCGAGATCGTTGCCCCCCATTCGGTCGCAAGCGACGCGATGGCGAGCGAAGTGCTGTCGGGGATCGATAGTGCGCCGCCGCCGGCCAGCCCCGGCCGTGATAGCTCGTCCCCGGTCGCAAGGACGAAGACCCTGGGCCGGCGCCACACCGTCAGGGTCGCCGCATCCGCCGCTGCCGCGACCAGCACCGCCCGCGTATCGAGCCGCCGGCCGGCGGACAGCAGCGCCTCGCCCGCCGCGAAATCGGAGGCGCGCTGCCGGACATGGCGCCGACCCTCCGCAGTGGGGATGGCCACCTCGTCGCCATGCCGTACTGCCAGTTCCTGCACGATCACCCGATCGGCTCCTTCCGGCACCGGCGCGCCGGTGAAGATCCGGACTGCCTCGCCCGCACCGATCGCGCCGCGAAACGGACGGGCAGGGAAGGAGTCGCCGATAACCTTCAGGCGAGACGCTTGCGCCCCGTTGACCGCATAGCCGTCCATCGCCGCCAGATCGGCGCGCGGGGAATCGAGCCGGGCCAGCACGGGCCTTGCCAGGATGCGCCCCGCGGCATCGGCCAGCGCCACCCGTTCCTGCCCGAGCGGTGCTGCCACTGCCGCCATACGCGCAATAGCAGGGTCGAAGTCGAGCGTGGCCCGGCACGGCACGCTCGGGCGGATGGCAAAGGCGAGGTCAGACATGCCGGCGCGCCGCGTCGAGGATCATATTGAGGTCGGCGGCGCGGCGGGCGCGCATCGCTTCGCCGATCAGGATCAGCGCCGGCCTGCCGGTCGCGCTGCCGATCGCGATCGGCAGCAGGTCGAGCCGCGTATGGACCAGCCGTTCCTCGGCGAGGCTCACATCCCCGGCGATCAGCACCGGTGTCGCGGCGGACAGCCCATGCGCGATCAGCTTGCGGCAGATCTCGGGCGCGGCGCCCCGGCCCATATAGAAAACCAGCGTCGCTCGGCGGTCGGCCAACGCCGCCCAGTCGAGATCGATCGCCTCGCCCGCCCGCGCCTGGGCCGTGACGAAGCGCACCTGCCGCGCCGATCCGCGCAACGACAGCGACACCCCCGCGCTCGCGGCAGCGGCGCTGGCCGCGGTAACGCCGGGGCAGATGCGCGCCCGCACCCCCGCCAGCGCCAGCGCATCCATCTCCTCCGCCGACCGGCCGAAGATCGACGGATCGCCGCCCTTCAGCCGCACCACGCGCTCGCCAACGAGCGCTGCCTGCACCAGCAGTGCGTTGATCGCCTCCTGAGTCCGCGAATGCCGTCCGGCGCGCTTACCCACGGGCACGCGGCGCACATAGTCGGGGATCAGGTCGAGCACGCCTGACCCGACCAGCGCATCATGGAATATCACCGAGGCAGCGGCGATCAGCCGCTCGGCCTTGCGCGTCAGCAGATCGGGGTCGCCGGGGCCAGCCCCGACCAGCCAGACCTCGCCGGGGGCGATGAGCTCAACCATAAGCGGCTTCCTTTTGCGGTGGGAGCAGGGCGGCGATGGCGGGGCGGCACGATCCGCAATTGGTGCCGGCGTTGATCGCCAGGCCGACGGCCTCGACGCTCACCAGACGCTGCCCGGCGATCGCGTCGAGGATGGTGTTGAGCCCGACATCGAAGCAGACGCAGATGATCCTGCCGCGATCGGGTGCCGGGCTTGCCGGGCGCCCCGCGAGCAGTTCGAACGGCGCGGCATCCGCCTGGCCGAGCTGCGCGATCAGCCAGTCGCGCGGCGGCAGTCCGCCGCTGCGCGAGACGAACAGCGCCGCCTGAAGCATGCCGTCTGCCATCACCGCGGATCGGATCACGCCGCGCTTGGTGTCGATCATCTCGGCCCGTTCGCCCTCTGGCAGCAGCGCGGTCAGCGGCGCGATATCGCCGTCGCCCGCCAGTTCGGTCAGCCAGCCGCTCGCGGTGCGGATCCGTGTCCAGTAAGCGCAATCGGGCTTGGCCGGCAGATCGCGCGACAGCAGGAAACCGCTCCAGCCCGGCTTGTACGGCGTGGCGGTCGCAGGCGTGTTCTTGAAGCCGGGCTGGCCCGACACCGGGTCGCGGTCCCGCGCCGGCAACAACCCCGCCCGGCCTCCGCCACTGGTCTGGTCGGTCCAGTGGATCGGCACGAACAACTCGCGCCGCCTTTGGTCGGGCGTGCTGGTCACCCGGAAGATGCTCGACCCTTGCGCCGTCTGCACCCGCGCCAGCCCGCCATCGACCAGGCCGAGCCGCTGGACGGTGTCGGGATGCACTTCGAGCAACGGCTCGCGACGATGCTGGGACAGCTTGGGCGACAGGCCGGTGCGTGTCATGCTGTGCCACTGGTCGCGATAGCGCCCGGTGTTGAGCCGTAGCGGAAAGGCACGGTTGCCGTCATCGCGCGGCACATGGCGAACCGGCACCAGCCGCGCCTTGCCGTCGGGCGTGGCATAGCTCCGCGCCGCGAAAGGCGAGGGGCCGCCCCATTGGAACGGCGCCATGACGTCATAATCCTGGTTCGACATCGCCGCCTTGTCCGAGATGTCGAGTACCCGCGCGCCGTCATTCTCGAACCCGGTCTGCGCGGCGAATTCGCGGAAGATGCTCGCCGCGTCGGGATAGTCGAACCCCGCAAAGCCCATGCGCCTCGCCACTTCGGCGATCGCCCACCAGTCTGGCTTCGCTTCGCCCGGTGACGTCATGAAGCCACGCTGGCGCGAGATGCGGCGTTCGGAATTGGTGACCGTGCCGTCCTTCTCGCCCCAGCCGGTCGCGGGCAGCTTCACCTGCGCGTAGAAACTCGTGTCGGTCGCCGCGATACAGTCCGAGACCACGACGAACGGGCAATTGGCCAGCGCGACCCGCGCCATGCGCGCATCGGGCAGCGAGACGGCGGGGTTGGTCGCCATGATCCAGACTGCCTTTATCCTGCCCTTGGCCATCGCGTCGAACATGTCGACGGCTTTCAGCCCAGGCCCGGGGCAGATCGTCGGCGACTGCCAGAAGCGCTGCGCCCGGTCGCGCTCGGCGTCGCTGAAGCCCATATGCGCCGCCAGCATGGAGGCAAGCCCGCCCACTTCGCGTCCCCCCATCGCATTGGGCTGGCCGGTGATGCTGAACGGCCCCGCACCCGGCTTGCCGATCCGCCCCGTGGCGAGGTGCAGGTTGATGATCGCATTCGCCTTGTCGGTGCCGCTGGTCGACTGGTTCACGCCCTGGCTGAACAGGGTGACGGTGCGCGGATGCTCGGCGAACAGGTCGTAGAACGCCTGCAGGTCGGCGGGCGCGATATCGCAGGTCTTCGCCACATCGCCGGCATGCAGGGTTTTCCAGAACCCCTCCGGCACCGCGACATGCTCGGTGAGATAGCGCCCGTCGAGCCGCCACACCGACCGCATCTCGGCCAGCAGTCCGGCGAACAGCGCGACGTCGCTGTCGGGCGCGATGGCGAGGTGGAGATCGGCCCGCTCGGCGGTCTCGGTGCGGCGCGGGTCGATCACCACCAGCTTCGTCCCGCGCGCCGCCATTGCCGCCTCGATCCGCTGCCATAAAATCGGGTGGCACCAGGCCGTGTTCGATCCGACCAGGATAATCAGGTCGGCGGCGTCGAGATCGTCATAGCTGCACGGCACCACATCCTCGCCGAACGCCCGGACATGCGCCGCCACCGCGCTGGCCATGCACAGCCGCGAATTGGTGTCGATATTGGCGGTGCCGATAAAGCCCTTCATCAGCTTGTTGGCGACGTAATAATCCTCGGTCAGCATCTGGCCCGAGGCATAGAAGGCGACGCTGTCCGGGCCGTATTCGGCGATCGTCGCGGCGAAACGGCTGGCGACGAGATCTAGCGCCTCGTGCCAGCCGGTCCTCTCCGACCCGATCATGGGATGTAACAGGCGTCCTTCGAGCCCGATCGTCTCGCCGAGATGCGTGCCCTTGGAGCAGAGCTTGCCGCGGTTGGCGGGGTGGTCGGGGTCGCCGGCGATGGTGGCGGTGCGGTCTCCCGTTGAGGTTGCTAGGACGCCACAGCCGACCCCGCAGTAGGGACAGGTGGTCTTAGTCCCCCTCCCGCTTGCGGGAGGGGCTAGGGGTGGGCGCCCGGCTTCCATTAGCGGGCCGCTCGAGGAAAGCGCGAGCCCACCCCCGGCCCCTCCCGCAAGCGGGAGGGGGGAAGAAGAGGCGCGCTCACCTTCACTGCACCCCCTCGAGCGCAGCAGCGCGCCCGATCAAAATCCGCCCCCCATCCACCTTCACCGGAATCACCGGCACGCACCCCTTGTCCGCGCCCAGTGCCTCACCCGTCACCAGCGAGATGCGCCAGTTGTGCAGCGGGCAGGTCACCGTCGTGTCGTGGACGATGCCCTGGCTGAGCGGCCCGGCCTTGTGCGGACATTGATTGGCCAGCGCATAGACCTGGCCATTCGCGGTGTGGAAGATCGCGATCTCGCGCCCGCCGCGCACCGGCAGGGTTCGCGCGCCGAGCGCCGGAAGCTGGTCGACCGGACCGATATCGAGCCATTCGGGTTCCATCACGCGACCTCCAGCTTGCGGGCGGGAGCAGCCGTGGGGGCCGGGCGGATCTCGGCGAGATGCTGGTGGAGTTTCCAGTCCTCGCCCGCGGCGCGCTTCGCCCAGGGGTCGTCCTGCATGAAGCTCTGCGAATAGAGGAACCGCGTCCGCAACGCCTCGCGCCCCACCGGATCATCGACGATCCGCCGCCGGATATAATCCAGCCCGACCCGCTCGACCCAGGGCGCGGTGCGGTCGAGATAGCGCGCTTCCTCGCGATAGAGCTGGATGAAGGCAGCGCAGTAATCCATCGCTTCCTGCTCGGTCGCGACCTTGCACAGGAAATCGGTGCCGCGCAGCTTGATGCCGCCATTGCCGCCGATCGACAGCTCATACCCGCTGTCGACGCAGATCACGCCCACGTCCTTGATCGTCGCCTCGGCGCAGTTGCGCGGGCAACCCGACACCGCGATCTTGAACTTGTGCGGCATGAAGCTGCCCCAGGTCATCTGCTCGATCCTGATGCCCAGCCCGGTCGAATCCTGCGTGCCGAAGCGGCACCATTCCGAGCCGACACAGGTCTTCACCGTGCGCAGCGCCTTGGCATAGGCATGGCCGCTGACCATGCCGGCGGCATTGAGATCGGCCCACACCGCCGGCAGATCCTCCTTGCGGATGCCGAAGATGTCGAGCCGCTGCCCGCCGGTCACCTTCACCATGCGCGCCCGATATTTCTCGGCGACATCGGCGATCGCGCGCAGTTCCGTCGGGTTGGTCACCCCGCCCCACATGCGCGGCACGACCGAATAGGTGCCGTCCTTCTGGATGTTCGCGTGCATCCGCTCGTTGACGAAACGCGACTGGTTGTCGTCGACGAACTCGCCCGGCCAGGCGCACAGCAGGTAATAATTGAGCGCCGGGCGGCAGGACGAACAGCCATCGGGCGTAGTCCAGTGCAACTCCTGCATCACCTGCGGGATCGCCTTTAGCGACTTCTCGACGATCAGCCGGCGGACATCCTCATGCGTGAAGCTGGTGCATTTGCACACGGTCGGCGCGGCGCGTTCGCCGGCGTACTCATCGCCCATGGTGATCGCGAGCAGCCCCTCGACCAGCCCGGTGCAGGATCCACACGACGCCGATGCCTTGGTGCAGGCCCGCACGGCGTCGAGCGTGCACGCGCCGTCCTGGATCGCCGCGACCACCTTGCCCTTGGACACGCCGTTGCAGCCGCAGATCTCGCCGTCGTCGGCCATCGCCGCGACGGCCGCATTAGGGTTTGCCGATGCCCCTCCTCCCGAGGCGAAGGCCTGGCCGAAGATCAGCGCGTCGCGGATCGAGGCGACATCCTCCTGGCGTTTCAGCAGGTCGAAATACCAGTTGCCGTCCTGCGTATCGCCATAGAGCACCGCGCCGATCAGCCGGTCGTCCTTGACCACCACGCGCTTGTAGATACCGCGCGAGGCGTCGCGCATGACGATGTCCTCGCAGCCTTCGCCGCCCGAGAAATCGCCGGCGGAGAAGACGTCGATCCCGGAGACCTTGAGCTTGGTCGAGGTGACCGATCCGCCATAGCCATTGGGCGTCGCGACCAGCCCGTCGGCGAGGCTGCGGCACATGTCCCAGAGCGGCGCGACCAGGCCGTAGACCTGGCCCTGATGCTCGACGCACTCGCCCACCGCGAGGATGTCGGCGTCCGAGGTGACGAGATGATCGTCGACATGGATGCCACGCCCGATCGCCAGCCCGGCATCGCGCGCCAGCTTCACATTGGGGCGAATGCCCACTGCCATGACGACGAGGCTCGCGGGGATCTCGCGCCCGTCCTTCAGCCGCACGCCCTCGACCTTGCCCTGGCCGATGATCTGCGCCGTATCGGCCCCGGTCAGGATCGTCTGCCCGCGACGTTCCAGCTCTTCCTTCAGCAGCCAGCCGGCGGCTTCGTCGAGCTGCCGCTCCATCAGGGTCGGCATCAGGTGAAGCACCGTCACCTTCATGCCGCGCAGGCACAGGCCATGCGCTGCCTCGAGCCCGAGCAGCCCGCCGCCGATCACCACCGCATCGCCCCCGGCCGACGCCGCGCGCAGCATCGCGCCGACATCGTCCATGTCGCGAAAGGTAACGACACCCTGCAGATCGTGCCCCGGCACCGGGATGATGAAGGGATCGGAACCCGTCGCGAGCAGCAGCTTGTCGTACCTCTCGACCCGGCCCGACCGTGCGGTGACGGTGCGCTCGGCCCGGTCGATCGCCACCACGGGATCGCCCGCGACCAGGTCGATCGCATTATCGGCGTACCAGGCGTGATCGTTGATCACGATGTCCTCGAACACCTTGTCGCCCGCCAGCAATGGGGAGAGCATGATGCGGTTATAGTTCACCCGCGGCTCGGCGCCGAAGATGGTGATGCGGTATTTGCCCGCGTCGCGCGCAAGGATTTCCTCGACCGCGCGGCATCCGGCCATGCCGTTGCCGATGACGACAAGATGCGGTTTGTCAGGGGTCATATCGCCCACTCCAGGGAGAGCCAGAATTTGGTGGTGTCGGTAGCGAAGCGATCGGCGGCGTAGGACGCGTATTTGGCGAGCGCGGTGTACCGCCCACGCCTGACGCTCGCCTGCACGTCGATCTCGTCGCCATAATGCTGGGCGGCACGGTCGCTGTCGAAGCGGTGGTAGGCGGCGGCCAGGTCGATCGAGGCGAAGGGCCCGACCTCCTTCCAGCCATAGCCCGCCGAAGCATAGGCATCGCGCAGGCCATCGGGTGGGGTGACGAGGAACTTGTCCGCCCAGCCGTTGAACTTGTGCAAGGTCGCGAGCGGCGTCTGGAAGCTGGTCAGCGCGACGCCCTCATCGGCGCCGAGCACCTCATAACCACCGCCCAGCTTGAACGCGGCCAGCTCCAGCCCGATCTCGCCGGCATAATAGCTTGCGGCATAATGGTTCGGGTTGCGGCCATGGTCGCTCTGTCGCGCATAGCTGGCGAGATAGGTCAGCCTAGCCTTGGGCCCGATCGCGCGGCCTCCGGCGAAGCGCGCGCCATAGGTCTGGCTGCTGTTGCGCAGCACCAGCGAACGGTTCTGGTCGACCAGATAGGCAAAGCCGGTGAGCGTGCCGAGCGTCGTCGTGAAGGAGAGATTGGCAAAGACATTGTCGCCGCCGATCGATGCGTAGCGCGCCGGGCCATAGCGATTGCCGCCATCGATCCCCCAGATGGTCCGGTCGGCCCGGGCATAGGTCACATCCGCCTTGAGGTTCTTCACGCCCGACCATTCGATCCGCGCGGCGTCGAAGGTCTGCTCATTGTCGCGCCAGCCGACCGATCCCACGAAGCGCTGGTCGTCGAGATTGATCCGCTGCCGCCCGACCGTGACGACCGTTTTGGGCAGCCCGCGATACTGGAGCTGCAGCCGGTTCAGCTCGATATTCTGCGCGTCGGGCACCAGCGGAAAACCGGTCTTGCCGTTGAGTCCGCTGTTATAATGTTCCGAAAGCGCCAGCACTGCCTCGCTCTCGGCCAGCAGCGCGAAATCGCCGGCCCTGGCCTCCACGCCGCTGCGGATACGCATCGTCACGGCATCGGCATCGCGGGCCAGCGGCGCCTGGTCGACATGCTCGTAGCGCAGCCGGGCATCGATCAGCGGTTTCAGCGTGACCGGCCCGGCAAGCGCCGGTGTCGACACCAGTCCCGCCAAAAGGATGGACGCGCGCATCAGATCCGCACGCCATCGGCGGCCGCGCCCCAGGTGCTGCGCCAGCGTGCCTTGACCAAGGTCAGCCCGCCCAAAGCGACCAGCGCCAGCCCGGCAAAGATCAGGAAACCCGTCGCGGTGCTGCCGGTCAGCTGTTTGGCGAAGCCGAGCGAGGAAGCAAGATAGAAGCCGCCGACACCACCGCCGAACCCGACCAGCCCGGTCATCACCCCGATCTCATGGCGGAACCGCTGCGGCACCAGCTGGAACACCGCGCCATTGCCGAAACCCAGCGTCGCCATCACGAGCAGGAACAACGCCATGGTGCCGACCAGCGAGGCCGGCGCGGTGCTGATCGCGATCAGCGTCGCCGCGGCCAGGCCATAAACGAATGTCAGCGTCTTCACGCCGCCGATCCTGTCCGCCGTCGCGCCACCGAACGGGCGGACCAGCGACCCGATGAACACACAGGCCGCGGTGCAGTATCCCGCCATCACCGGGCTCAGCGCGAACTGGTCGGTGAAATAGATCGAGAGACTCGCGGCAAGGCCGACGAACCCGCCGAAGGTCACGCCGTAGAACAGCATGAACCACCAGGCATCGGCCTGCTTGAGCACGGCCAGATAGGCCGCGAGCTTTTTCGGTGCCGGCCGGTCGGGCGCATCCTTGGCCATCGCCATGTACAGCACGAACACCACGGCGAGCGGGATCGTCGCCAGCCCGAACACCGCGTTCCAGCCGAACGCCTTGGCGAGCAGCGGCGCGAACAGCGAGGCAAGCACGGTGCCGGAATTGCCCATGCCGGCAATGCCCATCGCCTTGCCCTGATGCTCGGCCGGGTACCAGCGCGAGGCAAGGGGCAGGGCGACCGCGAAGCTCGCCCCGGCAAAGCCGAGCACCACACCCACAGCGAGCGTGCCGGCGAAGCTGTGCACCCCGAACGCCCAGGCCGTCAGCAACCCGGCGATGACGATGATCTGCCCGATCGCCCCGGTGCGTTTCGGGCCGATCCGGTCGACCAGCACCCCGTTGACCAGCCGCAGCACCGCGCCCGCCAGGGTCGGCACCGCCACCATCAGGCCCTTTTGCGCGGGAGTCAGCGCGAGGTCGGCGGCGATGATCGGCGCGAGCGGGCCGAGCAGCACCCACACCATGAAAGCGAGATCGAAATAGAGGAAGGCGGCGATCAGGGTGGGGCGATGCCCCACCTGCCAGAAACCGCCATTGCGGTCGGTCGCGATCATTGTCGCTGGTGACGGCCGTTCCACGACCGGCCTGTCCAGTGCCTGCACTTGCGTCATCGTCTCGATCCCCTTCGAGCAAACGCAAAAAAGCCGCCGCGACGACCGTTGCGAAACGGTGCCGGACGGCGACTTTGCCTGAATTTTCGGTGGTGCCGGGTGCTACCTCGTTGCAGCGATCCGGCGGTCTAGTGAAAGCTGACGCGGATCGCGATTCGATGCAAGCCTTTTTTGCATCGCAGCGTAAATCAGGGCCGATTCGACCCTAACAGGTACGTTTCGAGCGCATCGGGATCGAAACTGCGCGCGTCGAAGAACCGGTCGGCACCCAGAATCAGTCTGCCCTGAGTCGTGCCCACGCCGAGCGAATCGGCAATGCCGCCCTCAAGCTTCGAGCTGGCGCCGGGCAACGGTACGCCGAGCGGGCGGAGCGCGGCGCGATAGACATCTGGCCGGAAGACATGCTGCGCCGCACGGTAATCCGCCTCATTGGGCTCGGTATGCCCCGCCAGGCACATCTGCGCATAAAGCCACGCCGCCTGGCTGACCCAGGGGAAGTTCGCCGCCTCGCGGTGCTGGAACATGAAGTCGGGCACATGGACCGCGGGGAAACCGCGCGCGAACAATATCTGGTCGGAAATGGCGCGGCGGATCAGTGCCGCGGACCCGTCGAGATATTCCGCCCGCGCAAGCACGTCGGCGATCTCGTCGAGGCGCGCCGGATCGACAAAGGCAATGCCCGCCCGGTACAAGGCGCGGATCAGGCGGTTGGTCAGGTCGGGGTCTTCCTCCATGCGCGCGGTGCGCATGGCGAGCACCTTCTCCACGCCGCGCAGCCAGATCTGCGAGGTGACCGCGACGATCACGCCTGCGCCGCGATCCACCGCGACGCTGTTCCATGGCTCGCCGACACAAATGCCGTCGACTTCGCCGCTCGCCAGCGCATCGGCGGCAAAGGGCGGCGCGACGGTGACGATCTCGACATCGCGGTCCGGGTCGATGCCGCAGCCGACCAGCCAGTAGCGCAGCATGTAGTCGTGGCTAGAATAGCGATGCACCACGCCGAAGCGCAGCCGCTTGCCGCCGTCCCGGACGACGGCCGCCAGCTTCGCGCCGATCGCCGTCACGTCGCCGGGCCGGCCGACCGTCGTGACCTGTTCGGCCAGGTCGGGCCGCAGGGTGATCGCATTGCCGTTCAGCCCCAGCACGAACGGTACCGAGATCGGCGTCGCCGGGCGGCCCAGCCCAAGCGTCGTCGCGATCGCCAGCGGCGCCAGCAGATGCGCGGCATCGCTATGGCCGTAGAGCAGCCGGTCGTTGACCGTCGCCCAGCTCATGTCGCGCACCAGGGTCAGGTCGATCCGCTCCTCCTCGGCGAAACCGAGCTCGCGCGCCAGGATCGGCAGGGCGGCGTCGACCAACGGCAGGAAACCGATGCGGAACGGCGTGTTGCTCATAGGTCCCCCATCAGCCGGTCGGCGGTGACGATCGCGTCGGCCACGTCACCGATCCGCCGGCCGCTATCCATCGCCGCCTTGCGCAGCGCGGCATAGGCAGCGGGCTCGTCGATCCCGCGTTTCTTCATCAGCAGCGCCTTGGCCTGGTCGATCGCCTTGCGCTCGGCCAGCGCACTGCGCGCCTCGTCAAGCTCGGTGCGCAGCCGCGAATAGGCACGGAAGCGCCGGATCGCCAATTCGAGCACCGGCCTGATCCGCTCCTTCTTCAGCCCGTCGACGACATAGGCCGAGACTCCGGCATCGATCGCTGCCTCCATGCCGGCGGTGTCGCTCTGGTCGACGAACATCGCGACCGGGCGCGCCATCGCCCGCGACAGCGCGAACAATTCCTCCAACTCGTCGCGGTGGGGATTGGCCAGGTTGATCAGTACGACGTCGGGCGCGAACGCCTCGAGCCGCGCGGCAATACCCAGCCGTTCGTTGAACAGCGCGACGTCGGTCAGGCCCGCATCGCGCAGGCCCTCCTCGATCACCGCGGCACGCGCGGCGCTTTCGTCGACGATCGCAATCCGCACCAGGACAGCCTTTCTTGCTGCGACGCGGCATAGACGGCGATGGGCAGTGAGTTCAACTGCCAGCCGCGCGTCGCCGGCGATGCCGACCGGTCTCGCAGCGGACCTAATGACGCCTTCCACCGAAAAAGCCGTTGGATTGCCGCTCCTTTCGATTGCGCAACCGGCCCGGTACCGCCTATTCTGTACCGAGCGGGCAAGAAAGGGAGACGCATCATGGCGACCGAGTTCATCCTGAACGGAGTCAAGACTTCGTTCGATGGCGATCCCGATACCCCGCTGCTCTGGGTATTGCGCGATCATCTGAGGCTCACCGGCACCAAATATGGCTGCGGGATCGCGCAATGCGGTGCCTGCACCGTGCATCTCGACGGCAAGAATCGTCGGTCGTGCGTGACGCCGATCGGCACGATCGCGGGCCGCAAGGTCGTGACGATCGAGGGCGCGACCGATGCGCGGTCGGAGGCAGTGAAGGCCGCCTGGGTCAAGATCGACGTGCCCCAATGCGGCTTTTGCCAGTCGGGCCAGGTCATGTCGGCGATCGGCCTGCTCACCGCCAAGCCCAAGCCGACCGACGCTGATATCGACCAGGGCATGGCCGGCAACATCTGCCGTTGCGCGACCTATGTCCGCATCCGCCAGGCGATCAAGGATGCCTCGAGCGCGATGGAGAAGAGCGCATGAACGCTTTTGTCCCCTCGCGCCGCGGCTTTCTGCAGTCGACCGGCCTCGTGCTCGGGCTCGCTCTGCCGGTGGGCCGCGGCCTCGCGGCGGCCGCGCCCGGCATGCCGTTCCAGCCCAATGCCTTCGTCAAGGTCACGCCCGACAATCTCGTGACCATCGTCATCAAGCATATCGAGTTCGGCCAGGGACCGGCCACCGGCCTCGCCACGCTCGCCGCGGACGAGATGGACGCGGACTGGGGGCAGGTGCGCATCGAACATGCCACCAATAACGACAAGCTCTACGCGAACCTGTTCTTCGGTACGATGGCGACGGGCGGATCGACCGCGATCGCCAACAGCTTCATGCAGATGCGCAGCGCCGGCGCCACCGCGCGCGCGATGCTGGTCGATGCGGCGGCGAAGCGCTGGAGCGTGCCCGCCGCCGAGGTGAAAGTGTCGAAGGGCGTGGTCATCAGCGGCAGCCACAAGGCGAGCTTCGGCGAGCTTGCGGCCGAGGCGGCGGCGATGACGCCGCCGGCCAAGCCGGTGCTCAAAACGCCCGACCAATGGACCCTGATCGGCACGGACGTGCCCAAGGTCGATTCGGCCATCAAGTCCAACGGCACGGCGATCTTCACGCTGGATATTGCCCGTCCGGACATGGTCCATGCCGTCATCCTCCATCCCCCCGCCTTTGGCGGCAAGGTGAAGTCGGTCGACGACGCGGCGGCGCTCGCCACCCCGGGCGTCGTCGGGGTCAAGACGATTCCCCAGGGCGTCGTGGTCTATGCCAAGGACAGTTATGCGGCGATGAAGGGCCGCAACGCGCTGAAGGTCGACTGGGATCTGGCTGCGGCCGAACTGCGCTCCAGCGAAGAACTGTTCCGCGCATACCGCGCCGAGGTCGAAAAACCGGGCGTCGAATATGAGAAGAAGGGCGATCCCGCCACGGCGCTGAAGGGCGCGGCGAAGACGATCGAGGCGACCTATCAGCTGCCCTATCTGGTCCACGCCCCGATGGAGCCGATGGACGCGGTGATGGAGGTCAAGGACGGTCGCCTCGATGTGTGGATGGGCTCGCAGTTCCAGGCGACCGAAACCAGCATCATCGCCGGCGTGCTCGGCATCCCGCCCGAAAAGGCGGTGCTGCATCAGCAATATGCCGGTGGCAGCTTCGGCCGCCGCACCACCTCCGACATGGCCTTCCCGCAAGAGGCCGGCGCCGTCGCCAAGGCCTGGGGCGCGGCATCGCCGGTCAAGTTCTTCTGGACGCGCGAGAATGATATCCGCGGCGGCTATTACCGGCCGATGACCGTTCACAAGCTGCGCGGCGGCATCGACGCCAGGGGCAATATCGTCGGTTGGGATCAGGTCATCGCCATCCAGTCCTTCGTCATCGGCACCGCAATGGAGAAGATGATCGTCAAGGACGGCAAGGACTCGACGATGACCGAGGGCGCGAGCGAGGGCAGTTACGACCTGCCCAATTTCCGCGTCGGTGCGCATCTGATGAAGAGCCCGGTCACCACCAACTGGTGGCGGTCGGTCGGTCATACGCACACTGCCTATGTCGTCGAGACCTTCATCGACGAACTGCTCGCGCTCGGCGGCAAGGATGCTGTCGAAGGGCGGCTCGAGCTGATGAAGGAGCCGCGCGAAAAGGCGGTGTTGCGGCGCGTCGCGGACATGGCGAAATGGGGCGGACCGGTCCCGGCCGGCCGCGCCCGCGGCGTCGCGACGCACAAGGCGTTCAATACCTATGTCGCGCAGGTCGTCGAAGTGTCGAAGGGCGCGGACGGCCTGCCCAAGGTGCACAAGGTGTGGTGCGCGGTCGATTGCGGCGTCGCGGTCAACCCCAATGTCATCCGCGCCCAGATGGAGGGCGGCATCGGTTTCGCGCTCGGCCATGCGCTCTATGCGGAGCTGGTGCTCGGCAAGGGCGGCACCGTCGCGCAGGGCAATTTCGACACCTATCGCAGCTTGCGCATCGGCGAGATGCCCGAGGTCGAGGTCGCGATCATCGCCTCCACCGAAGCACCGACCGGCGTCGGCGAGCCRGGCGTGCCGCCGCTTGCGCCCGCGGTCGCCAATGCCTGGCGCAAGCTCACCGGCAAGGCCGTGCGCAGACTTCCCTTCGCTCATGGAGAAAACGCATGAACCCGCGCCTTCTCGCCCTGGCGGTCACCATCGTAGCGCTGCCCGTCGCCATCATGGCCAAGGACGCGCCGGTCACGCTCAAAGCCCCGTCGGCCTTTGTCGGCATCGCGAATCAGGATGCCCGCTCGGTCGCTCTGTTCCGCGAGATGGGCAAGGTCATCCAGAGCCCGCGCTGCGTGAACTGCCACCCCCGGACCGATCGGCCGCTCCAGGGCGACGACATGCATCCGCACAGCCCGCCGATCGCCCGCGGCCCGTATAATTTCGGCGCATCGGGCATGGAATGCACCACCTGCCATGGTCGCGAGAATGTCGACTTCGCCAATGGCGAGGGCAGCATTCCGGGCAACCGCAAATGGGCGTTGGCGCCGATCTCGATGGCATGGGAAGGCAAGTCGCTCGCCGAGATCTGCGCGCAGATCAAGGATCCGGCGCGCAACGGCAACAAGACGCTCGAGCAGCTGATCGAGCATAATGGCACGGACGTGCTGGTCGGCTGGGGCTGGCACCCGGGCAAGGGCCGCACGCCCGCGCCCGGCACCCAGGCCGAGTTCGGCGCGCTGACCAGGGCATGGGTCGAAAGCGGAGCAAAGTGCCCGGCCGCATGAGCCGGGACTTCGAGACGATCCTGCTGGAGACCGATACGGACGGGATCGCCACGATCACGCTCGACCGGCCGGACAAGCTCAACGCCTTCAACAAGGCGATGCTCGACGATCTGCTCGCCGCCTTCGACGCGACCGATGCCGATGATGCCGTCCGGGCGGTGATCGTCACCGGTAGCGGCCGCGCCTACTGCGCCGGCGCCGATCTGTCGGTGGGCGGCGCGACCTTCGACTATGAGAAGCGCGGCGGTCGCTGGGCCGATGGCGAGTCGCCGGTCGATCCGGATGGCAGTATCGACTGGTCGAACCCGGCGGTGCGCGACGGCGGCGGCATGTTGTCGCTGCGCATCTTCGAGTCGCTTAAGCCCGTGATCGGCGCGATCAACGGCCCCGCGGTCGGGGTCGGCGCCACCATGACCCTGCCGATGGACTTCCGCCTGGCGAGCGACACCGCGCGATTCGGTTTCGTCTTCGCCCGGCGCGGGATCGTGCCGGAGGCGACCTCGACCTGGTTCCTGCCGCGTCTGGTCGGCATCGGCCAGGCGCTCGAATGGTGCTATTCGGCGCGTCTGTTCGACGCGGCCGAGGCACTGCGTGGCGGACTCGTCCGCAGTGTCCAAGCGCCCGACGACCTGCTCCCCGCCGCTCGCGCGCTTGCCCACGACCTGACCTCGGAGAGCGCACCGGTCTCCGTCTCGCTGATGCGCCGGATGCTCTGGGCCGGCCTCGGCGCGCAGCATCCGATGGACGCGCACCGCCTCGAAAGCCGGGTGATGTGGCTACGCGGCGCCAGCGCCGATGCGCGCGAGGGCGTGGGCGCATTCCTCGAAAAACGCCCCGCCGTCTTTCCCGATTCCGTGTCCGGCGCATGGGACGATTTCGCTGACTGGTTCGACCGCCCGCGTTACCGGTGACCTCCGCGCTGCTTGAAGCGCCACTCTTCGCGATTACCGACTATTGGAGACCTTGACAGGGCAACGGCAGCGCTCAATGGTAGCGCTATCAAGAACGTTGTTGAGCGGAGTGGGATGGCTGACGGGGGCTTTGCGGTGGCGGATGCGCTGCCAGCGGATTGGCGCGAGGGTTTGTTTGTCGGCCGCATCGCCAGCGCGGAGGGGCCGAGCCCGGTCCTGATCGCCGGCGGTGTCGCACATGACATGGCGAAAGTGGCACCGACGGTGTCGGCGCTGATCGAGGGCAAGGCCTTTGACGCGAGCGCCGGCGTGGCGCTGGGCGAGCTCGATTCGCTCGACCTCGGCACTGGCCCGGACGCGGCGCTGCGCCTGCTCAGCCCGATCGACCTGCAATGCGTGAAAGCGGCCGGCGTGACCTTCGCGGTCTCGGCGCTCGAGCGCGTGATCGAGGAGCGCGCGCGCGGCGACGCGGGTGCCGCGGCCGATGTCCGCGCCCGGCTCGAGGATATCATCGGCGGCAGCCTGCGCGCCGTCGTCCCCGGCTCGCCCGAGGCAGCCGCGATGAAGACCGCGCTGATCGAGGACGGTATGTGGTCGCAATATCTCGAGGTCGCGATCGGCCCGGATGCGGAGGTGTTCACCAAATCGCCGGTGCTCTCAACCATCGGCTATGGCGGCGAGATCGGGGTGCGCTCCGATTCGACCTGGAACAATCCCGAGCCCGAGATCGTGATGCTCGCCGATTCGACGGGTGCCGCGATCGGCGCGACGCTCGGCAACGACGTCAATCTGCGCGATTTCGAAGGCCGCTCGGCGCTACTGCTCGGCAAGGCGAAGGACAATAACGCGTCCTGCGCGCTCGGTCCGTTCGTGCGGCTGTTCGATAAGGGCTTCACCCTCGACGATGTGCGGGGTGCCGAAGTCGAGTTGCTGATCGAAGGTCCCGAGGGTTACCGCCTCACCGGCACCAGCTCGATGAACCAGATCAGCCGCGATCCCGAAGCGCTGCTCAGGCACACGATGAGCGAGCATCAATATCCCGATGGCTTCGTGCTGTTCCTCGGCACCCTGTTCGCGCCCACTCAAGATCGCGACGTGCCGAAGCACGGCTTCACCCACAAGGTGGGCGATGTCGTCACCATCTCGACGCCGCGCATCGGGCGCCTCGTCAACCGCGTGACCACGTCCAAGGCGGCACCGCCCTGGCAATTCGGCATTGGCGACCTGATGCGCAATCTCGCGCGTCGGGGCCTGCTGGCCGCATCATGACGCATATTCTGGAGACTGAATCCGTGCTGCAGGCAAAAGCCGCTGGCGCACCCCGCGCACTGTATCCCAGCCTCGCCGACAAGTGCGTCATCATCACTGGCGGCGGCAGCGGCATCGGCGAAGGCCTCGTCGAGGCATTCGTCGCGCAAGGGTCGAAGGTCGCGTTCGTCGATATCGCCGACGACGCCAGCCGGGCGGTGGTCGAGCGGCTGACCCCCGGCGCGAAGCACGCCCCGCTTTATCGCCATCTCGACCTGACCGACATCGCCGCGCTCAAGACCGTGATGGCTGAGCTGGAACAGGGCCTTGGCGGGGTCGATATCCTGCTCAACAACGCCGCCAACGACGATCGCCACACGATCGACGACGTTACCCCGGAATATTGGGACGAGCGCATGGCGGTGAACCTCCGCCATCAGTTCTTCGCGGCCCAGGCAGTAGTGCCGGCGATGAAGCGCGCGGGCGGCGGCGCGATCCTCAACTTCGGCTCGATCAGCTGGCATCTCGGCCTGAACGACCTGGTCCTGTACCAGACCGCCAAGGCAGCGATCGAAGGCATGACGCGCAGCATGGCGCGCGATCTCGGCCGCGCCAATATCCGCGTCAACACCATCGTGCCGGGCAACGTCCAGACGCCGCGGCAGGAGAAATGGTACACGCCCGAGGGCGAGGCGGAGATCGTCGCGGCGCAGTGCCTCGACGGCCGCATCCAGCCCGCCGACGTCGCCGCGCTGGTGCTGTTTCTCGCGTCCGACGATGCGAAGATGTGCACCGGTCACGATTATTTCGTCGATGCCGGCTGGCGCTGAGATGGTCGCAGGCTCGCCGCGCCGGGTCTGCAGCGTCGGGGCGACGCTGGGCGAAGGACCTGTCTGGGTCGCGCGGGAAAACGCGCTGTGGTTCGTCGATATCAAGGAGAAGCGGATCTACCGCTTCGATCCGGCGACCGGTGCGCTGAAGCATTGGGACGCCCCGTCGCAGATCGGCTGGGTCCTGCCGGAACAGGACAGCGGTTTCATCGTCGGCATGCAGCGCGGCGTGGAGCGATTCGACTCGGCGACCGGCGGCTTTACCCCGCTGCATAGGCCGGAAGCGCATCTGCCCGGCAACCGCCTCAACGATGCGACCACCGACGCGCGCGGCCGCATCCTGTTCGGCTCGATGGACGACAGCGAAGCCGATCTGAGCGGACGCCTCTACGCGCTCGACGCGAACGGCGTGGTCGATACCGGCCTGCCGCCGGTCTCGATCACCAACGGCCCGACCGTCTCGCCCGATGGCAGGACGCTCTATCACACCGATACGCTCGGCAAGATCATCCATGCGGTTGACGTCCATGACGACGGCTCGCTCGGGGCGATGCGCGTCTTCGCGACGATCGAGGAGGGCGCGGGCTATCCCGACGGCCCGGTCGTCGACAGCGAGGGTTGCGTGTGGACCGGCCTGTTTTTCGGCTGGGGCGTGCGCCGCTATGCGCCCGACGGCGCGTTGCTCGAGACGGTCAAGCTGCCGGTCTCGAACGTCACCAAGATCGCGTTCGGCGGTCCCGATCTGAAGACTGCCTTTGTCACGACCGCCCGCAAGGGGCTCGACGCGGAAGCGCTGGCGGGGCAACCTGAGGCAGGGGATCTGTTCGCGTTCGACGTCGCGGTGCCGGGGCTGCCGGTGACCGAGGCGTCACTTCGGGTCAGCGCATAACAAGTAGAACAGGAACGGAGAGGGACAAGACCATGGCAACACCAGAGGCGGGACGGGTCAATATGGCCTTTATCGCGCTGATCGTGGCGGTAGCGACGATCGGCGGATTCATGTTCGGCTATGACAGCGGTGTGATCAACGGCACGCAGGAGGGGCTGAACAAGGCCTTCGACCTGTCGAAGCTCGGCACTGGCCTCAATGTCGGTGCAATTCTGCTGGGCTGTGCCGCCGGCGCCTTCATCGCGGGTCGCCTCGCGGATGTCATCGGCCGCCGCGGCGTGATGATGATCGCCGCCGTTCTGTTCATCATCAGCGCGCTCGGTGCCGGTGCCGCTACCTCGTCGATCATGTTCATCCTCGCCCGGATCATCGGCGGCCTCGGCGTCGGCGCGGCCAGCGTGCTTGCGCCCGTCTATATCAGCGAGGTCGTGCCCGCGAACATCCGCGGCCGGCTGTCGAGCGTCCAGCAGGTGATGATCATCACCGGCCTGACCGGCGCCTTTTTCGCCAATTACGCGCTGGCGCACAGTGCCGGCGGCTCGACCCAGAATCTGTGGTTCGATTATCCGGCCTGGCGCTGGATGTTCTGGCTGCAGGTCATCCCGGCCGTGTTCTATCTCTTCACCTTGCTGCTGATCCCGGAAAGCCCGCGCTATCTGGCGATGAAGGGCCGCGATGCCGAGGCCGAAGTGGTGTTGACGAAACTGTTCGGCGCCGACGCCGCCCGCGCAAAAGTCGCCGAGATTCGCGACAGCCTCGCCGCCGATCATCACCGGCCGAAATTCGCCGACTTGCTCGATGCGAGCGGCAAGGTCCGCCCGATCGTCTGGGCCGGCATCGGCCTTGCCGTGTTCCAGCAGTTCGTCGGCATCAACATCGTCTTCTATTACGGGTCGGTGCTGTGGCAGCAGGTCGGCTATAGCGAGAATGACGCGCTGATCATCAACATCATCTCGGGGCTGGTTTCGATTGCCGCCTGCCTGGTGACGATCACCATCGTCGACAGGGTCGGCCGCAAGCCGCTGCTGCTGATCGGCTCGGTCGGCATGGCCGTCACACTCGCGCTGATGGCCTATGCCTTCTCGACCGCAACGGTCGGCGCACATGGTCCGGAGATGTCACCGATGATCGGCAAGATCGCTCTCGGCAGCGCGCTCGCCTACTCGTTCTTGTTCAACCTCAGCTGGGGCCCGATCATGTGGGTCATGCTGGGCGAGATGTTCCCGAACCAGATCCGCGGCTCGGGCCTTGCCGTCGCGGGCCTCGCGCAATGGGGCGCGAACTTCCTGATCAGCGTCAGCTTCCCCTGGATGGCGTCCAATATCGGCCTGCCGGTCACCTATGGCTTCTACGCCGCGAGCGCGTTCATCTCCTTCTTCTTCGTGAAGGCACTGGTGAACGAGACCAAGGGTCGCGAGCTGGAAGCGATGGAAGGCTGACATGATCGAGTTCTCGGGCGCGGGGTGGGCGCTGACGCTCCTCCCCGCGCTCGGGGGCGCGATCGGCAGCCTGAAATTCGAGGGCGCCGATATCCTGCGCCCCACGGCGGACGGCGTCACCGATCCGTTGCAGAGCGCCTGTTTCCCGCTCGTGCCCTATGCCAACCGCATCGCACGCGGGCGGTTTCGCTTCAGCGGGCGCAACATCGTCCTGCCGCTCAATTTCGGCGATCACCCCAACACCCTGCACGGTTTCGGCTGGCAGCGTCCGTGGAAGGTCGTGGAAGCAGGCTCCGCCCGGGCGCGACTCATCCATGTCCATGACGGGGGCGGTGGCTGGCCGTGGCGTTACCGCGCCGAGCAGGTGTTCAGCCTCGGCGAGGACGGGCTGTGCGTGACCCTGACGCTCGCCAACGCGTCGCGCGAGCCGATGCCGGCGGGGATCGGGCTGCACCCCTATTTCGCGATCCCGCCGGGGACGCGCCTGCGCCTCAACGCCGCCAGGCTATGGCTGACGGACGCCCTCCAGATCCCGAGCGAGGCCGTTGCCGCCGACCATTTCGGGGACTGGGCAGCCGGCGCCTCGATCTCCGACGCCGGTTTCATCGACCATAGCTATGAGCGATGGGACGGGCGTGCGACGCTCGACCGCGGCGACCATGTCGTCCGCCTGACTGCCAGGGGCGCGCGCGACCTGCATCTTTTCCACCCGGAAGGCGAGAGCTTCTGCTGTCTGGAACCGGTCAGCCATCTGCCCGACGCGTTCAACCGGCCGGGCGCGATGTTCGATCTGTTGCCGCCGGGTGGATCCCTGGTGCTGACGATGCGGATCGGCCTGGAACCTCACTGAAACTACCGCTTGCGCTCGCGCTACAAATGTAGCACGCTACATTTGTAGCCAATGAGGTAAGCCATGCTTTCGCAATTGCCGCCCCGCGAGCGCCAGATCGTCGACCTGCTCTATCAAGGGGGCGCGAGGACCGTCTCGGAAATCTGCGATGCATTGCCGGACCGGCTTACGGGGTCGGCGGTGCGCGCGATGCTGAAGCGGCTTGAAGACAAGGGCTTCGTGCACCGCGAGGAGAGCGACCGGGGATTTGTCTTCTCGCCGACCTTGCCCGACACCCAGGCGCGGCGGACCGCGCTCAGCCAGGTGGTGCGCACCTTCTTCAACGGATCGCCGGTCAGTGCCGCCAGCGCGCTGCTGGGCATGGCGCAGCAGCCCGATGCGCGCGAGCTCGACGCTCTCGAGGCGATGATCGCCGAAGCGCGACGGGCGCAGGGCCGGGGGGAATAACGATGGCCGTGCTGCTCCTCGCGCTCAAATCGCTGCTGGTCGCGGCAGCGACGCTGTTGCTGTTGCGCCTGACTCATCGCCGCTCGGCCGCCGAGCGATCGACCATCGCGCATCTCGGATTGTTCGCGCTGGTCGCGCTGCCGCTTGCGGGCCTGGCGCTGCCGTCGCTGTCCTTGCCATTGCCCGAGTCCGTGGCGGGCTTCGTCGAGGCCACGGCGCCACCCGGCATCGCGGCCCCACAAGCCGCACTGACCAGCGGGAGGGCCGTCCCCTCTCAGGCAGAACAGCAGGCCAAAGCCATATCTGAACAGCCTTCGCGGTTCGGCGACGCCGTGATGGTCATGGCGCGGCATGCCTATCTGGTGCCAACCGCGGCATTGCTGCTGCTCACTATTGCTGCGTTGTTTCGCCTGGTCGGACTGCGCGAGCGTGCGGAAGTGCTGGTCGAGCCCGAATGGCTGGCCGCGCTTGCCCGGGCGCAGCGGCGGATGGGCTTCAAGAGCGGCACGGCGCTGCTCAGAAGCAACGAGCTTGCCTCGCCGATCAGCTGGGGCCTGATGCGCCCGACGATCCTGCTCAGCGACGCCGCGGCCCGCGCGCCGGAACAGGCCGAGGCGATCATCGCGCACGAGCTCGCGCATGTCGTCCAGCTCGATTGGGCCAAGCTGATGCTCGCCCGTGTCGCCACCGCCGCCTTCTGGTTCAATCCGCTGGCATGGGTGCTGGCGCGCGAGGCGCATCAGCTGCGCGAAGAAGCGGCGGACGATGCCGTGCTCGCGGCCGACATCGACGGGCCCGACTATGCCGAGCTGCTGATCGGTGTCGCCCGCCACGAATGCCGGGGCGTGCTGCTCGGCGCGCACGGCGTCGCGCCGGCGAAGAATTCATTGCGCCGCCGCGTGGCGCGGGTGCTCGACGTCAGCCCGGCGCGCCAGCCTTCGGGCAAGTCGTGGGTGGCGGGGTTCGCTGCGGGCATGCTCACCATGGCCGCGCCGCTTGCCGCGGTGACGTTCGCGCCGAGCCAGGCCGCCTCGACCGCGTCCGAATCGGCACATACCGCGACCATCGCGTCGGCTCCTGCTCCCGCTTCCGCTACTGGCCGTGCGTTGGTTGAGACAAGCCCTGCGCTGCAAGTGGCCCTGCAGGAGAAACTGTCCGCTCGCGCCGTCGCGGCTTCACAAACCGGCTCGTCCGATCGCGGTTCTCAAGGAGTGGATGTCGACCAGATCATCGCGATGCGCGCCGTCGGCGTCACGCTCGACTATAAGCGCGCCATGGCGCAGGCGGGCTGGCCCGACCTCACGCCCGACCAGCTGGTGCAGGCACGATCGCTGGGCGTCACGCCCGATTATGTCCGCGACATGCGCGCTGCGGGATTGTCGGGGACCTTCGAGCAATTGCTCGGCGCGCGGGCTCTCAGGATCGATCCCGCCTATATCGGCGCGATGCGCAAGCTCGGCGTCAACGGCTCGCTCGACGACTATCAGGGCATGATCAGCCTCGGCGTCACGCCCCAATATGTGCGCAAGCTCAGGGCGCGCGGGATCGACGTCACCTCGCCCGACAAGCTGACGGGGCTGAAAGCCGTAGGCTTCGACCCCGATAGGGAGAGCGACGACCCGTAACGAGCTCGTAACGGCCACCCGCCTCCGCCCCACCGCACGTCCAGAAATCGCACTGCCCGAACGCCCCCTTCCGGGGCGAAGGGCACCGCTTTGCCCTCACCAGGAGACCCTGCCATGCTTCGTTCCCTGCTCGCGTCCGCGATGCTGCTTGCCTGCTGCGCATCCGCCGCCCCGCCAGCCACGATTGATCGCCTCCATTTCGAGATGCATCCTGGCGGCGCCTCCGACATCGAACTGCGCGTCGAGCGCCATGCCGGGCGGCAACAGCGCAACAACTGGTCCCAGTCGCTGCCGCTGTCCGACCTGGATGGTTTGGCGCGTGACGCCTTCGACCGCGGCGGCCGCGTCCAGTTTCGCCTGGTGCGTCCTGCAGGCACGCTTTCATGCGAAGGGCTCAGCCATGATCGCCGCGCGGACGGCACCTGCTCGCTGGCCCCGAACGCCGCCTTTGCCGATCGGCTCGCGGCGCGCGGCATCGCCCGGCCGAACGGCGAGCAGAGCTTCGTTCTCATTATGAGTGGCGTGTCGTTTGACGTGCTGGATGCGTTGCACGCCGAGGGCTGGGCAACGCCCACGCTCGACGAAATGGTCCAGCTCGGCATCTTCCATATCACCGCGGACCTGGTGCGCGGCTTCGCGAACACGGGTTACAAGGGCGGTGCGATCGAAACGCTCGTCGCGTTCAAGATCCACGGCGTGACGCCCGACGCGATCCGGGAATATGCCCGGCTCGGGTTCGACCGGATCGGCCGGGACAATCTGCTCGCCTTTCGCATTCACGGCGTCACACCCGATTATGTGCGGTCGATGCGCGCCCTCGGCCTGCGTGACCTCACCCCCGAGACGCTGATCCAGATGCGCATCTTCGGCGTCACGCCCGACTATGTCCGTGCCTTTGGCCAGGACGGGGGGAGGGACCTCGAGGCCCGCGACCTGATCAAATTGCGGATCGCGGGTGTCGGCCCCCGCAAGCGGGGGGCCGGCAAATGAGCCGCGCACCTTCGAATCCCCGGCGTCGTATGACGTTGACGGCCCGTCGTGCCGGCGAATGGCTGGCGGTATCGGCGACGCTGCTCGCGCCGGTTTCGGCGAAGGCGCAGGTCGATCCGGCCAGCCCCGCCAATAGCGAGCCCGCGCCCACCAGCGCGAAGATCTTCACGCCGGCCGACTTCGCGCGCTTCGCGCCCAGGACTGCCTATGACATGCTGAATCAGGTGCCGGGTTTCACCATTCGCAGCGCCGACGACACGCGCGGACTGGGCGAGGCTTCGGAGAATGTGCTGATCAACGGCCAGCGCGCCACCGACAAGACCGGCGGGGCCATCGCGCAGCTGCAGAAGGTGCCCGCCGACGACGTCGAACGCATCGAGATCAAGGAAGCCGCTTCGCTCGGCATCGCCGGTCTCACCGGGCAGATCGCCGATGTGATCCTCAAGGCCAACCGCAAGGCCAGCGGCAATTACAGCTGGAATCCGCAGCTGCGTCTCCATTACGCGAAGCCGCGCTGGCTCGCCGGATCGGTCAGTTATAGCGGGACGAGCGGCGCGCTCGGCTATACGCTGTCCGTGGAGAACAGCCCCGGCCGCGGGGCGATGGGTGGGGACGACTATCGAATCCTGTCGTCGACCGGCGCGCTGGTGGAGACGCGTGACCAAGTTTACTGGAACAGTTTCGATCAGGCGAAGGTCTCCGCCATCCTCAAATATGGCGGCAACGGCCCGATCCAGGCAAACCTCAATCTCGCCTATAACCCCTATTGGAATCGCGGCGACAATTTCCAGCGGCGCGTGCGCGTCGACGGTGACGATAACGACTGGGACAATCGCCGCCGCACCTATGGTTTCCAATATGACGTGAGCGGCGACATCTCGGTGCCGCTGGCCGGCGGCCGGCTGAAGCTGATCGGCCTGCGCCACTTCGAGCATGCGCCGGCGACCTATGACCAGCGGACCGACTATGACAGCGGGGCGCCCTCGACCGGCACGCGCTACGGCCAGGATTCGAAGACGGGCGAAACGATCGGCCGGCTGGAATATCGCTGGAAAGGCGGTGCCAACAACTGGACCGTTTCACTCGAGCGTGCCGACAACCGCCTCGCGCAGACCAGCACGCTGGCGAGCCTGAGGCCGGACGGCAGCTATGCCGATATCCCCTTTCCGCAGGGCAGCGGGATCGTCGTCGAAAAGCGCTATGAAGGCATCGTTGCTCTGAGCCGCCCGCTGACTGGCACTCTCGATCTGCAACTGGCCGGCGGCGCCGAATATTCGGAGCTGGCCGATTTGGGCAGCACCGAGCCGGCACGTCGTTTCTTCCGGCCGAAAGGCAGCGCCTCGTTCGCCTGGCGCCCCGCCAGGGGCTGGGATGCGAGCCTCAAGGTCGAGCGCAAGGTCGGCCAGATCAGTTTCTACGATTTCCTCGCCAACCAGGACATCACCAATAATCGTGAGAACGACGCCAATCCCAATCTCGTGCCGCCGCAAAGCTGGGAAGCGACCGGGGAGGTCGCCCGGAATTTCGGGCGGTGGGGCAAGACACGGCTCAAGCTCTACCATTATTGGGTCCAGGACATTGTCGACCACATACCGGTGGGCGTGGACGGAGATGCGGTCGGCAACCTGCCGAGCGCGACCCGGCTCGGCATCGAGAGCATCAGCACGATCCAGTTCGACCCGCTGGGCTGGAAGGGGGCCAAGCTCGATGCGGAGTTAGGCTTGGAGCGGAGCCGCGTGCGCGACCCGCTGACCGGCACCGAACGCGTGATCAGCAACACGCGCGATCGCTGGGCCGAACTGACGCTGCGCCACGATGTTCCCGGCACGCAGTTCGCGTGGGGCGGCGGCCTCTCGTTCCAGCATTATGGGCTTGCCTACTATCTCGACGAGATCAACCAGAACTGGGAGGGCCCCTATGCCAGCGCATTCGTCGAGCTGAAGGATGTGAAGGGCCTCAAGGTGAACTTCCAGGTCTTCAACCTCAACAACGGCCATGTCCGCAATTACCGCACGGTCTATTCCGGCCGTCGCAACGGTGCGCCGGTGAGCTTCTTTGAACGTCAGCATCAGCGCGTCGGGCCGATCTTCACGCTGTCGGTTCAAGGGAGCTTCTAGCGGGATGGCCGTGCCGATGTCGCCGCATGAAACGCCGTCGCAGCATCAATACTGACTTACTCAACAGTCAGTATTGACATCGCCTCCCGCTATGTCATGGTCCCCACGTTCGCGGACCAGCGTCACCAAGACGCGGCAGCGACAAGGAGGGGACATGAACCGCTTTGCCTATACGTCGTCGCTGCTCGCGCTCATCGTCGCGGGTGCTCCCGCCGCAGCGCAGACCAGCGCCGCGCCTGATTCGACCAGCCAGAACGGAGGCGCGGCCGATCCCAACGACATCGTCGTCACCGCCACCCGCCGCAACGAGCGGCTGCAGGACGTGCCGCTCAGCGTGACGGCGTTCTCGCAGGAGGAACTGACTCAGAAGGGCATTGTCGGCTTCGAGGGCATCGCGCGCGAAACCCCGGGCGTCGTGCTCAACCAGGCGAGCGACAATAATGCCCGCTTCACCGCGCGTGGCATCTCCACCAATGGCTGGGGCGCCGGGCTGCAGACCACCACCACCATCTATCTCGACGAGCTGCCGCTCAGCACGATCGGCAACACGGTGACGCTCAGCCCCAATCTCTACGATATCGAGCGGGTCGAGTTCCTGCGCGGGCCGCAGGGCACGTTGTTCGGCTCGGGCTCGCTGTCGGGCGCGCTGCGCATCCTGACGAAAAGCCCGAACCTCACCAAATATGATGCGTCCGCCCTGGTCGATATCGGCCTCACGCCCGACGGCGGCGGCATCCGCCAGCGCTATAACGGCATGGTCAACGTGCCGCTGGTCGATGACAAGCTCGGGCTGCGCGTCGTCGGCTATTACCGGAACGAGGAAGGCTATGTCGACAATCTCGGGACGGGCGTGAAGAATGCCAACACGCTGAAGGACTGGGGCGGCCGCGCCACCCTGCTCTGGAAGCCGACCGACCGGCTGAGCATCAAGCTGCTAGGCTCCTATGAGAAGAGCGAGCCGCAGGATTCGGCGCTGACCTCGCCGTCGCTCGGCGACCGCAAGCGCTACAGCTCGATCCCCGATCGCTATACCTCGATCACGCAGGTCTATAACGGCACGATCGACTATCAGTTCGACGGCGCCCACCTGACCAGCTCCTCGACCTATTCGATCGCCGATGGCGATTTCGACGTCGATCTCGCCGGCACCTTCGCCACGGGCGTGCCCATTGCCCAGGCCATCCCCTTCTATCTCGACGACGATTATCGCCAGAAGACCTTCGTCCAGGAAACGCGGATCGCCTCCGATGCGGGCGGGAAATTCGACTGGGTGGTCGGCGGCTTCTACCTGCACCGCAATCTCGACCTGAACGGACGCGACCTGTCGAGCGCGTCCTTCCTCGCCGCCCGCCGCATCACCGGCCTGCCCGGTACGACCTTCGCTTCTTTCGGCAGTGTCTCGCGCACCTATGAACTCGCCGGTTTCGGGGAGATCAGCTATCATCTGACGGACACGCTCACCGCGACCGGCGGCGCGCGCTATGGCAAATATGGCGGTACGGTCGATACCAAGCCCGGCTTCAACACCGCCTATTTCACCTATGCGCTGTTCGGCATCGCCGGGCCGCTCGCACTGGTGCCGAATGGGGCGGCGACCGCGCGCTACCCCTCGGCGAGCAAGGCGTCGTGGAAGGCGAGCCTCAGCTACAAGCCGTCCCGCAACCTGACGACCTACGCCACCGTCTCCACTGGTTATCGCACGCCGGTCTATAACGGGCGCGCGGGCAGCGTCAGCGCCGTCGATCCGACCGACCTCGTCATCCCGGCGGGGGCGGGCTCGGACAATCTCATCAATTACGAACTCGGCCTGAAGGGCCGCTTCCTCGGCGGCAAGCTGACCGCGAACCTCGCCGCTTATTATATCGACTGGCGCAACATCCAGGTTCAGGCCAATCGCCAGTCGGATTCGGTCCAGTTCGCCACCAATGTCGGGCGGGCGTCGAGCAAGGGCATCGAGGCGGAGATCACCGTCGCGCCGTTCAAGGGGCTGTTGTTCGGCCTGAACGGCTCGCTCAACGAAGCCAAGGTGACCGAGCTTTCAAAGCAGGAAGCAGCGATTTCGGGCGCGGTGAACGGTTCCCGCCTCGCCTCGCCGCACGTGCAGGGGTCGTTCTTCGGCGCCTATAATTACGACATGGGCAGCGGCGCCAGGGGCTTTACCAGCTTCCAGCTCCAGCATGTCGGGTCCTTCCCCAACGGCTTCCCCAACACGCCGGGCAAGCCGGGGGTGCTGAGCCCGCTCTACGACAATACCGACGCCTATACCTATCTCAACCTGCAGACCGGCATCACGCTCAAGGATCTGTCGGTGACCTTCTATATGGAGAATGTCGGGAACAGCCGCGCGACCACCTACATCCATCCCGAGGCGTTCGTGTACAGCCGCTACGCGATCGTCCGCCCGCGGACGTTCGGCGTGCGGATCGGCTATAATCTGTGGTGATCGCGAAAGGGCCGCTCCTGCGCTCGGCGGCGATCGCCTCGCTGTGCCTCGCCGTCACCGCCGCGGCGGGCGCGCCCGGCGATGCGGCACGGGTCGGCATTCGCCAGGGCATGCTCCAGGGCATGGCCGATCCCGCCGGGAAGGTGGTTGCCTTCAAGGGCATCCCCTATGCCAAGCCGCCGACGGGCGCGCTGCGCTGGCGACCGCCCGCTCCGGCGCCCGGCTGGCAGGGCGTCCGCGATGCGCGGTCGTTCGGCCATGCCTGTCTTCAGCCGCCACAGTCGCCGACCGGCCTCTATTCGGGCGGCATGGTCGCGACGAGCGAGGACTGTCTTACGCTCAACGTCTGGGCGCCGGCCGGTGCCCGCAAGCTGCCGGTGATGGTGTGGATTCATGGCGGGGCCTTGTCGGGGGGCAGCAGCTCCGAGCCGCTCTATGACGGCGCGAAACTGGCGCGGCAGGGCATCGTGCTTGTCTCGATCAACTATCGGCTCGGCCTGCTCGGCTATCTGGCGCATCCGGCGCTGAGCGCTGAATCGCCGCGGCACCTTTCCGGCAACTACGGCCTGCTCGACCAGATCGAGGCGCTGCGCTGGGTGCGGGCCAATATCGCCGCGTTCGGGGGCGATCCCGGCCGGGTCACCATCGCCGGAGAATCGGCCGGCGGCCTCAGCGCCATCGCCCTGCTGGCCAGCCCGGCGGCGCGGGGCCTGTTCGCCCGGGCGATCGTGCAGAGCGGCTATATGCCCTCCTATCGCGCGCTGCATGCGGAAACGCGCGGCCTGCCCTCCGCCGAGGCGGCGGGCACGGCGCTGGCCAAGGCCGCCGGGGCGTCGGATGCTGCGGCCCTTCGCGCGGCCGATCCCGCTGTCCTGTTCAAGGCCGGCCTCGCGACCGGCTGGCAACCCGAGCCGGTGATCGACGGCACCCTGCTGAAGCGCCAGCTCGCCGATACTTTCGCGCGCGGCGAACAGGCGAAGGTGCCCGTCCTCGCCGGCTTCAACGAAGGCGAGATCCGCTCGCTGCTCTTCCTGATGCCCAGGGCGCCCGACAGCCAGGCCGCCTATGTCGCCGATGTGCGGCGCCGTTTCGGTGCGGCGGCCGACGCTTATCTCGCCGTCTATCCCGGGGCCGATCCGAGGGCGGACGTGATGGCGTCGGTCCGCGACGGCCTGTACGGCTGGGCCGCCCAATATCTGGTGCGGCAACAGGCGGCGGCCGGGCAGCCCGCCTATCTCTATTTCTTCCGGCACAGCACCCCGGCACAACGCGCCCGCGATCTCGCTGCCTTCCATGCCAGCGAGCTGCCTTATATCTTCGGCCAGGTCGGTCCATCGGCCACGCTCGGCCCGAACTGGCCGCGCCCGCCGCTGACGGAGTCGGAGGCGCGCTTGTCGGATGCGATGATGCGCTATTGGGTCTCGTTCGTCCGTGCCGGCGTCCCGGCGGCGCCGGGTGCGGTGCCGTGGCCCCGCTACACCGCCCGCCGACCCTTCTATCTCGATATCGACGACCGTCCTTCCGCCGGGCGCCGCCTCCAGCCCGCGGCCTTTGCCTGGGCCGATGCGCTGGTCGCACGGCGGCTGCGGGAGGGGCGCGGCTGGCGGTACGATATCGGCTTCTCGGCCTTTCCGGCGCAGGCGGCGAACCGCGGCGGCGGCGTTGACGCGCCTGCCGCACCCCGGCAACCAGAGTCACGATGAGCAATACCGATCAAGCCATGCTGGAAGGCGAGCCGGCCCCGCGCGCGCGCAATCACAAGGCCCGCGTGCGCGAGGCGTCGATGGAGCGCATCCTCGACGCCGCCGAGCAGCTGTTCGCCGAATTCGGCTATCACGGCGTCACCCTGAAGGACGTCGCCGCGCGGGTCGGGGTCAGCTCGACGCTGATCCATTATCATTTCAACGGCAAGGAAAGCATCTACGAGGCGGTCTGGGCGCGCAAGGCGCCGATCTCGGCGCGCAACCGGCTCGAGGCGATGCGGCGCTATGCCGAGGAAATGGGCGACAAGGTCACGGTCGAGGGCGCGCTGCACGCCTGGATCGATGCCGACCTCAACGTCCAGATCGACGATGCGGAACAATGGATCGCGTTCGGCAAGATCGCCGCCCAGGCCAACAGCGCCACGGATTGGGGCGCGGGCAAGATGACCAAATATTTCAACCCCGTCGTCCTCGCGCTGATCGACCTGCTCAAGAAAGCGATGCCCGATTGCGACGAGGAAACGATCTTCTGGGGCTATCACTTCGTCTCGGGCGCGATGACGCACAACATGGCGCGCACCGGCCGGCTCGACCAGCTGTCGCACGGCCTGTGCTCGTCCAATGATTTCGAATCGATCAAGCGGCATATGGCGAAGTTCATGGCCGCGGGGTTCCATGCCATCTGCCAGAAGCCGGCAACCGGGAAAGGATCGGAATGACGACCAGGCGCGACGTGCTGGCAGGGCTGGCGGCGGCCACGGCGGTCGGCGTCTCGCCGGCCCGCGCGGCGACGCTGCGCGCGATGCCGAAGGGGTTCCTCTGGGGCGCGGCGATCTCGGCGCACCAGAGCGAAGGCAATGACGTGAATTCCGACAGCTGGCTGCTCGAGAACCTGGCCGAGACGGTCTACAAGGATCCGTCGGGCGATGCCTGCGACAGCTATCACCGCTATGATCAGGATTTCGCGATCGCCCGGTCAATCGGGCTGAATTGCTACCGCTTCGGCGTGGAATGGGCGCGGATCGAGCCCGAAGCCGGGCATTTCTCCCAGGCCGAGCTGGATCATTATAGCAAGGTGCTCGCCTCGTGCCGCGCGCACGGCCTGTTGCCGATCGTCACCTATAATCATTTCACCGTGCCGCTCTGGTTCGCCAAACGCGGCGGGTGGGAGGCCCCCGACAGCGCCGAGCTGTTCGCCCGTTTCTGCGAACGCACGACCCGCGCGCTGGGCGACCAGATCGGCATGGCGTCCCCGTTCAACGAAGCGAATATCCACCTGCTCGCCAAGCTGCTGCGCATGGGCGCCACGCCCGAATACCGGGCGAAGCGCACCGCGATGATCGCCGCCGCCGCCCGTGCGACCAATTCCCCCGGCTTCTCCTCGATCCTGTTCGCTGACCCGGACCGGATCGATGCGCATCTGCTCGAGGCGCATGCCAAGGCCTATCAGGCGATCAAGGCCGGCCCCGGCGACTTCCCCGTCGGCGTTACTCTGTCGACTCAGGCGATCGAGCCGGTCGGCGAGAACAGCCTCGCCCCGCGCATCGAGGCGATGGTGTATGGCGACTGGTGGGATGCGGTGAACGCCAGCGATTTCGTCGGGGTGCAGACCTATACAAGGGTCCGGCTCGACGCGAAGGGTGTGGTGCCGCCACCGCCCGGCACGGAGATGACCGCGGCGGGCTATGAATATTATCCGCAGGCGCTCGGCCACACCATCCGCCTCGCCGCGCGCAAGACGAAGAAACCGATCTTCGTCACTGAAAGCGGCATCGCCACCGACGACGACACCCGCCGTATCGCCTGGCTCGACGACAGCCTCGCCGAGGTCCGGAAATGCCTCGACGAGGGCATCGACGTGAAAAGCTATATCTACTGGTCGCTGCTCGACAATTTCGAATGGACTCAGGGCTATGGCCAGCATTTCGGCATGGTCGCCGTCGACCGCCAGACCTTTGTGCGCACGCTGAAACCCAGCACGCGGCACTTTGCGAGCCTCATCCGCGGCCGGTAAGGGCCGCGCGCCTCATGCCAGCGATCGCAGCGCGTCGCGCAACGCCAGGTCGCGTGGATCGCCGGTCAGCGCGGTGCCCATCCGGTTGGTGACATAGGCATAGGCGATCCCGGTTCGCGGGTCGGCATAGCCGAGCGACCCGCCGGCCCCCGGCGCGCCGAACGCGCCGTCATGCCCGAAGGGCCATTGCGGGCTCGGTTTCATGAAGCCGAGCGAGAATTGCGCCTCGCCGCGCATCACCGCGTCGTAGAAACCATGGGTCGGCGGGCGTGCCGGCGCCATCAGCAGGTCGATCGTCTCCTGCTTCAGCCCGAGATCCCCGTCGCACGCGGCAAAGGCGCTATAAGCGCGGGCGATCCCGCGCGCCGAGCCCACGCCGCCGCCCGATGGAACCTCGAAATCGCGCGTATAGATATGCTCCGGATCATAGGACAGCACCGTGCCCGGGTTCGCGATCATGGCTCGGTGGAAGGGGGAACGCCGCCGTAGCAGGTCGATCTGGAGCCGGAGCGGGAGGGTGAGGAACATCGCGAGCATCCCGGGCGATTCGAGCGGCGCGAGCCGGGCATTGGGAATATCCGGCGGCAGGCGGATATAAAAATCCAGCCCCAGCGGCGATGCGATCTCCTCATGGAAGAACTGCCCCAGGCTGCGATGCCGCGGATCCACGCGCCGCATGATCTCGCCCAGGTAAAAGCCCAGGCTGATGGCGTGATAGGCCTGCCGCGTGCCCGGCTCCCAGGCCGGCCGCTGCCGCTCCATGACGCCCGCCAGCCGGGCGGGATCGGCGATGACGGCATGGTCGACGGGCTCGTCGAATGCATGCAGCCCCGCCTGATGGGCGAGCAGCTGCCGGATCGTGACGCGTTCCTTGCCGGCCTGCGCGAATGCCGGCCAATAGGTGCACACCCGCTCGTCATAATCGAGCCAGCCGCGCGACTGGGCGAGCGCCGCCGTCATCGCCGCCAGCCCCTTGGTGGCGGAATGGACCAGCACCATCGTGTCGGCCTGCCACGGCGTCCCGGTCGCGCGGTCGCGCACGCCGCCCCACAGGTCCACGACCCTTTCGCCGTGACGATAGACGCAGCATGCCCCGCCCAGCTCGCCGCGATGCGTGAAATTCTCGATGAACGCGCGCCGCACCGGCTCGAAGCCCGGCGCGACCTCGCCCCGGATCAGCGGCAGGCCCGATGCGTCACCGACGCTCACAGCGCGGCCCTCCTCAGGCGCAACGCGTTCGCGACGACGCTCACCGAGGACAGGGTCATCGCAGCGGCGGCGATGACCGGGGAAAGGAGGATGCCGAAAAACGGGTAGAGCAGCCCCGCCGCGACCGGGATGCCCGCCGCATTGTAGAAAAAGGCGAAGAACAGGTTCTGCCGGATGTTCGCCATCGTCGCCTCGCTCAGCCGATGCGCGCGCACGATGCCCATCAGGTCGCCGCGCAGCAGCGTGACGCCGGCGCTCTCGATCGCGACGTCAGTGCCGGATCCCATCGCGATGCCGATATCGGCCGCGGCGAGCGCCGGGGCATCGTTCACCCCGTCGCCGGCCATGGCCACGATCTTGCCCGCCTGTTTCAGCCGCTCGACCACCGCGCTCTTGCCCTCGGGCAGGATGTCGGCTTCCACCTCGTCGATGCCGAGCCGGCGCGCGACGGCGTCGGCCGTGGTCCGGTTGTCGCCGGTCAGCATGACGACGGCGATGCCCTTGCGGCGCAGCGCGGCGAGCGCGTCGGGCGTGGTCGCCTTGACCGGGTCGGCGATCGCGACGATCCCCGCCGCGACGCCGTTCACCGCGATGAAGATCGCGGTTGCCCCGTCGCGGCGCAGCAGATCGGCCTGCCCGTCCAGCGCGGCGGTGGCGATCCCGCCTTCCGCCATGAAGCGGCCATTGCCCAGGGTGATCGCCTGGCCGTCCACCCTGCCGGTCGCGCCCCGGCCGCTCGGCGAATCGAAATCGCTGACCGCCGGAATGGCCAGCCCCTCCGCCTCGGCCGCGGCGACGATCGCCAGCGCGAGCGGATGTTCGGAGGCGCGTTCGACCCCCGCCGCCAATCGCAACAGGGTGCGCTCGTCATATCCCGCGCCGGCGACGATCCGGATGACCTTCGGCTTGCCTTCAGTGAGTGTTCCCGTCTTGTCGACAACGAGCGTGTCGATCTTTTCGAGCCGCTCCAGCGCCTCGGCATTCTTGATCAGCACGCCCAGCTCGGCGCTGCGCCCGACGCCCACCAGGATCGACAGCGGGGTCGCCAGGCCGAGCGCGCAGGGGCAGGCGATGATCAGCACTGCGACGGCAGCGACCAGGCCGTGCGCCGCACCCGGCGCCGGGCCCCAGATCGCCCAGGCGGCGAAGGTGAGCAGGGCGATGCCGAGCACGGCCGGCACGAACCATCCGGCGACCCGGTCGGCCAGGCGCTGGATCGGTGCGCGCGATCGCTGCGCCTGCGCGACCATCGCGACGATGCGCGCCAGCATCGTGTCCCGGCCGATCTTTTGCGCGCGCACGATCAGCGCGCCGCTCTGGTTGAGCGTGCCGCCGATCGCCTGGTCCCCCGGCGCCTTGGCGACCGGCATCGATTCGCCGGTGAGCATCGATTCGTCCACGGCCGATCGGCCGTCTTCGACGATCGCATCGACCGGCACCTTTTCGCCCGGGCGCACCCGCAGCCTGTCTCCCACCGCGATCAGCTCGATCGCGACTTCCTCCTCGCTGCCGTCCGCGCTCAACCGCCGCGCGGTCCTCGGGGCCAGGTCGAGCAGCGCCCGGATCGCATCCGAGGTGGAGGCGCGCGCCCTCAATTCGAGCATCTGGCCGAGTAGCACCAGCACGGTGATCACCGCCGCCGCCTCGAAATAGACCGGGACTGATCCGTCCATGCCGAGGAACGTCGCCGGAAAGATCGCCGGTGCCGTCAAGGCCACGACGCTGTAGCTCCAGGCGACCCCGGTCCCCATCGCGATCAGCGTGAACATGTTGAGGTTGCGCGTGCGCAGCGACGTCCAGGCGCGGGCGAAGAAGGGCCAGCCTGCCCACCACACCACCGGCGTCGCCAGGGCGAACTGGATCCAGCCCGAAACCCTTGGCGGAACCAGGTGATGGAGCCAAGGCACCAGATGTCCGCCCATTTCCAGCAGGAAAACCGGCAGCGCAAGCGCGAGGCCGATCACGAAGCGACGCGTCATGTCGATCATTTCGGCGTTCGGCCCGGCATCGACGCTCGCCACCAGCGGCTCCAGCGCCATGCCGCAGATCGGGCAGGCGCCGGGGCGATCCCGGCGGATTTCCGGGTGCATCGGGCAGGTCCAGATCGTCCCCGGCGGCGCTGCGGCCGCGTGCCGGTCCTCGCCGGGAGCGGGCGAAGCATGGGAGTGCGGGTTATCGTGCGAAGCGATCACGGCGTTTCTCCAGCCGGCACGCCGCAAACGTTGCGATCTCATCCGGCGACCTCTGCTTTCATCGGGCATCACGAACCGTGCAATGCGGGAACACCCTTATTGCGGCGATTCACTGGTCTTCATCGTCGGAATATCATGCTCGGCCCGGCGGTCAGTGCCGGCGAAGGCGAAAGGCCTCGGGCGTGCCAATACAGATTTCATGCGGCAACTATTCGCGAGTAACGCCGATACAGGAACCGACGGGGGTCGCGAAATTCGGCCAGTCCCCGCTCAATTGGTGTCGCGCGTCTGTTCGTCGGCGCGTTCTTGGCGTTCCAACATTTATACTGGCCGATACTGCGAACCCCGTGCAGGCCCGTAATAGGGCTCGATTCCGGCCCCTTCGCAGGTGGGTCGCGAAAATCGGCGAATACTGGGCGCCGCGCCGAAGCTTCCAACAGGAATATTCTACGGGGCAGCGCGGCGAAACGGGACAGTCCGGTGTCCCATATCTCCCCGCGCTAATCGCTCGCCCGCGCGAACGGGCCGACCATCGCACCGATAAAGCCGCCCGCTATCTTCGTGCTCAGGATCGTCGCATCCTGGTCCTTCGCCAGCATATGCCAGCGCCCGTCGGCGCCCGCATAAAGGAAGTCGCACCGATCGCCGCGCAGCACGATGCGCAGCCGCACGCGCGTGCCGGCGTAGGGGGTGGAAGCAACGACTATACCATCGACCGGGTCTTTCGGACCGCTGCGCTTCTCCACCGTGATCGCCGTCCCGTTCAGCGTCAGCGCGTAGAAATAGGCCGTGTCCTGCACCACGGCGATCCCCGCCCGGTCGCCCTCGCGCCTCGGCGTGAAGTCCACCATTGTCTCCGCCGTGGCCCAGCCATGCTGCAGCCTTCGGCCGAGGAACGCGGTCTGGCCCGCACCGCCCAGCGCCACCGGACGCGCATCGATCGCCAGCGCGCCGCCGGACAGCCGGCGCCAGCCGGTATCGGTCGCCCGGATCTGCACCCAATAGGGCGCGAGTTTCGTGCCGGCGAACTCGTCGCGCACATGGAAGGCGCCGCTGTTGGGTATCGGTGCGGCCTTGCCCCGCGCCAGCGCGGGCCGGGCATGGACATAGGGCACCGCCGCCCCGGGTGCGGTCACCTCGGGCCAGCCGTTCCGCCAGCGCACCGGCAACAGGAAGGTCTCGCGGCCCGTATTGTAGAAATCGTCCTTGTACGGCCGCGTACCGAGGAACACACTCCACCAGTCGCCCTTCGGCGTCGTCACGAAATCGGCATGGCCGGTCGAGGCGATCGGGAAAGGCCGTGCCGGATCGAGCGTGCGCTGAGTCAGGATCGGATTGACCGGCCCCGGCTCATAGGGGCCAGTGACCGATTTGCTGCGGAACACCACTTCGCTGTGGTTCTCCGCGGTGCCGCCCTCGGCCGCGATCAGATAGTACCACCCGTCCTTGCGAAACAGGTGCGGCCCCTCGATCCAGATCGGCTTGTCCGCCCGCCTGACGCCGCCGTCCACGATGACCGTGCGTGGGCCGAACGGCTTCAGGGTCGTCGCATCGATGCGCTGGATCCAGATCGCCCGGTGGCCGTCATAGCGCGGCTTGCCCTCCGGCACGCCATTGTTGAGGATCCAGGCCGATCCGTCGGTGTCGAAGAACAGCGAGGGATCGATGCCCTCGATCGCGTTCCAGTGCGGGTCGCTCCAGGGGCCGGCGGCGCTCTTCGCTGTCATCACGAAATTGCCGCCGCAATCGACGCACGTTCCGGCCATGTAGAAAATGCCGGCGCGGTAGGTGAGGTCGGGCGCATAGATGCCGCGCGACGTGCCGAGCTGCTTGAAATCGACCTGGCCCGGCCGGTCGATCGCATTGCCGATCTGAGTCCAGTTCACCAGGTCGCGGCTGTGGAACACCGGCAGGCCGGGGAAATAGGTGAAGGTCGAATTGACCAGATAATAATCCCGGCCGACCCGCAGGATCGACGGGTCGGGATAGAATCCCTGCAGGACCGGGTTGCGATACGTGTCCGGTCCGGCCTTCATCGCCCGGTCGACCGGGTCCTCCCCCCTATAGTCGAACCAGGCGAAACGGGCGACAGGGGCCGCCGGCGCGACCGCGCCCATCAGCGGCACTGCCAGCAGAGCGGTGATCGCGACCCGCAGACCCTTGGTGATCGTTTCGCTCCACCCCTTCCTTCCCCGGCGAAGGCCGGGGCCCAGTTGGGGACGGCCCGTGGCGGAAGCTGCGCTTCGTTGCATCGACCTGTCCAACTGGACCCCGGCCTTCGCCGGGGAAGCGAGGTTGGTTCGACCGGCAGGATGCCCCATACGCCTCAATGGTTATGCCGCGGCGTCTTCGCGGCAATGCCGCGATATTTGACCGCCATCTCCAGCACCGCGCCATCCTCCAGCTGCCCGGTCTTTTCGCGGTACAGCTCTTCCCACGGCGTGTTGCTCGACGGGAAGGCCGGGGCGGGGCCGCCCTTGCGCCGCGCGATCTCGGCTTCGTCGACCAGCACGTCGCAGCGCCCGGTGTTGAGGTCGATGCGGATCACGTCGCCGGTGTGCAGCCAGGCGAGCCCGCCGCCGACCGCGCTCTCGGGCGAGGCGTTGAGGATCGAGGGGCTGTCCGACGTGCCCGACTGGCGCCCGTCGCCGAGGGTCGGCAGCCAGGCGATGCCGCGCTGGATCAGCGCGTCGGGCGGCTGCATGTTGACGACCTCGGCCGAGCCTGGCCAGCCGATCGGGCCGGCACCGCGGATGACGAGAATGCAGTTCTCGTCGATCTCGAGCGCGGGATCGTTGATGCGATGATGATAATCGTCCGATCCGTCGAACACGATCGCGCGGCCTTCGAACACGCCTTCCTTGCCGGGGTGGCTGAGATAGCGGTTGCGGAATTCCTCGGAGATCACGCTGGTCTTCATGATCGCGAAGTCGAACAGATTGCCCGAGAAAGCGAGGAACCCGGCCTTCTCCTTCAGCGGCTCGGCGAAGCGGCGGATCACCTCGCGGTCGCGCGACTCGCGGCCGGCGATATTCTCGCCGATGCTGCGCCCGGTCACGGTCAGGCAGCCGCCATCGAGCACGCCGCCCTCGGCCAGTTCGTGCAGGATCGCGGGCACGCCGCCGGCGCGGTGGAACCGTTCGCCGAGGAAGCGCCCGGCCGGCTGCACATCGGCGAGCAGCGGCAGGTCATAACCATGCTCGGTCCAGTCCGACGGGTGGAGCTCGACCCCGGCATGGCGCGCCATCGCCATCAGATGCGGCTGCGCGTTGGAGGAACCGCCGATCACCGTGATGGTGCGGATCGCGTTGAGGAACGCCTCGCGCGTCAGGATCTTCGACGGCCGCAGATCCTCATAGGCCATGTCGACGATACGCCGGCCGGTCTCATAGGCGATCTGCCCGCGTTCGCGGTACGGCGCGGGGATGGCGGCGCAACCGGGCAGCGACAGGCCGAGCGCTTCGGCGACTGCGTTCATCGTCGAGGCGGTGCCCATCGTATTGCAATGCCCGGCCGAGGGCGCGCTGTCGGTCGCGCGGCGCAGGAACTCCTCCTCGTCGATCTCGCCCGCGGCAAGCTTGCGGCGCGACCGCCAGATGACCGTGCCCGATCCGACCAGTTCGCCCTCGTGCCAGCCATCGAGCATCGGCCCGCCGGAGAGCACGATCGCCGGGATATCGACGGTCGAGGCGGCCATGATGCCGGACGGCGTGGTCTTGTCGCAGCCGGTGGTGATGACCACGGCGTCGATCGGATAGCCGTACAGGATCTCGACCAGGCCGAGATAGGCGAGGTTGCGGTCGAGCGCCGCGGTCGGGCGGCGGCAATTCTCGAAGATCGGATGCGTCGGGAATTCCATCGGAATGCCGCCCGCGTCGCGGATGCCCTCGCGGGTGCGCCGCGCGAGATCGACATGGATGCGGTTGCATGGCGACAGGTCGCTGCCGGTCTGGGCGATGCCGATGATCGGCCGTCCGCTGCGCAGTTCGGCGGCGGTGATGCCGTAATTCATGAACCGCTCGAGATAGAGCGCGGTCATGTCCGAGCGCTCCGGATCGGCGAACCAGTCCCGCGAACGGAATGGCTTTACGGGTTCACGCTGCACTATGGCCTCTCCTGGTCGTCTCGAATGGTACCGCTAACGCAAAGATCCGTTACGCTCAACGACGGTCGCGCGCAAACCTCGTCAGGACGGTCGCGCCGACGTCACCGAAGGGCGGCGGCGCGGCGCGGCATCGGACTGGCGGCGCACCAGCTGGAAGTCGAGCTGGCGGTGCTGCGACGGGTCGCGGTGTCCGGCGCGGCGGCTGCGGATTTCCTTCACCAGCAGCTCGACCGCAGCAAGCGACATGTCGGTGATCGGCTGGTGAATCGTTGTCAATTCCGGCCAGATCGTCGTGGCCAGCGCGGTATCGTCGAAGCCGCACACGGTGAGGTCGTTGGGTACGTCAAGCCCGTGACGATGCGCGACCGCGACGGTCGCCGCGGCCATGTCGTCATTGCTGGCGAAGATCGCCGAGGGCGGGTTGGGCGTATCGATCAGATGCTCGGCGGCGTCCAGGCCGGAGCGATAGGTGAAGAGGCCCTGGACGACGAGCTTCTCGTCATAGGGCAGGCCGACCGCTTCGAGCGCGTCGCGATAGCCGGCGAGGCGGCGTTCGCTCGCGGTCTGGTCGGGGTTGCCGATGATGAAGCCGATGCGCTGATGGCCGAGCGCGGCGATGTGGCGCGTCATCGCGAAGGCGGCGCGGTGATCGTCGATGCTGACGGCGGAGAAGCCCGGGGCGGGGTGGCCGCTGGCGACCGTCACCGCCAAGCCGTTCGCCTGGCGCAATACCTCGAGCAGCGGCAGGGAATCGCACAGCGGCGGGGGCAGCACGATTCCCTCGATCCCGCTGCGCAGCAGGCGCGCCGCCGCTTCCTCGGCCTGTTCCAGCCCGTCGCATTTCTCCACCACGATCTGGATGTTGGCGCGGCTGGCATAATCGAGGCTGCCGACCAGGAACTCGCTGAGATAGGCGGCGCTGGGGTTGCTATAGAGCAGCCCGATCCGCACCGGCGCCGCGCCGGCGAGGCTGCGCGCGGCTGGGTTGGGCGAGTAATTGAGCGCGGCGATCGCGGCATTGACCACCTCGCGCGTGGTGGCGCGGACATTGCCTTCGCCGTTCAGCACCCGCGACACCGTCATGGGGGAGACGCCGGCCTTGCGCGCCACATCGGTGATGGTGGCGGTGGTGCGTTGCCGACGGGACGTTTGTTGGCTCAAAGCGTGATGCTCCTCGGCACGGTGGCTATAATGTTGCGGCATGCGCTGCAATGTGAACGTTATATTCGGTGGTGGGGGATAAAAAGAGGGGCGGCCGGATATGCGCCGGCCGCCCTAGGGGAGATCATCCGGCATGGGCAGCGAGGAGCGCCCATGCCGGGACTGGATGGCGGCGTGCGACCACAGCCGCCGCCATCCGGATCAGCAGCGGCCGTGCGGGCCGAAAAACCATGTTTGCAAAGCTGCGGCGTGCGTCGCGACCGCGCGGGCTGCGCCGGCGGATCGGTCGAATGCGCGTTGGTGAAGCAGCTCCCTCATCATCCTGTCCCTTCAGTGCGGGCCTCTTCGTGCCCGTTCCACGCTCCGTGCCATCTGGCATGGTAGCGATCACATGCAGAGCTATTCCTATGTTAGAGAAGTGTCAATCCTCCCGCGCCGGCCTCATCCTTCCTTCATTTCCCGATCTGTTAGCGCTCATCTTCCGGGCTCGTACGGCCAGGAGATCGCTTCATACTCGGCGAGCGGCCTTGCCGGTGGCGCCTCGCCCGCCGGGAGCGGCCGGCCCGATGCGCTGGTCCAGTAAGCGAGGCTCGCGTCGCGCCACCATTGCGCCTCGCGCTGCTGGATCGACAGGAAGCCGTCGGTCTTCGCGAAGCGCTCCCGGTCGATATAGGGAGCAAGCGCCGACCACGCTTCGTGCATGTCGGCCACCTCGCGCACGCCCAGCGAATATTTGCCGGCAAGCTCCTCCCACAAGGTCTTGCCGGACTTCATGCGATAGTCCCAGCCGACATGGTGGAACCACAACAGGTCCTGCTCGGGCGTGGTCTTCACATCGCCGAACTGCCTGGCGAGCACCGGGGCATATTGCGCGACGGCATTGCTGCCCGTCTTGGTCCGGTCATAGCCGATGCCGGTCGCATCGGCCTTGTGATAATAGACCGGGTTCCATTCGGGCCGGGCGAGATCCTTCACCCAGGGGCCGGGGCCGTAATGATGGCTGGTCGCCATCAGATGGGCGAGGCCGAGCGGGGTCATATAGTTCACCACTGCGTCGCGCGAGGTCATCATGATGTCGACGACCCTGGGCGTGACCGCCGGGTTCGGGCCGAAGGTCAGCTCGGACCATTCGCCCGCGACCTGCTTCGCCGAGGCCTGCGGGTCCCAGGCCATGCGGCCGAAGACGAACCAGTTGGCCTGGTTGAAGGTCGATCCGCTCCAGTCGCGGTCGACGCCGATATTGGCGACCCCGGCCATGCCGGTCAGCTTGTACTGGTCGAGATCGCCCTCGATCACCCTGGCGACGGTCGATCCCTTGCCATGGCCGAAGGTGTCGGCCTGCAGCACTTCCTCGTACAGCGGCCCGAGATAGACGAGGTGAGTCGCCATCCCGAGATATTCCTTGGTGATCTGGAATTCCATCATCAGCGGCGTCTTCGGCATGGCGCCGAACAGCGGATGGAAAGGCTCGCGCGGCTGGAAGTCGATCGCGCCATTCTTCACCTGGACGATGACATTGTCCGCGAACTGGCCGTCGAGCGGCTTGAAATCGTCATAGGCCTGTTTGGCGCGGTCCTCGGGATTCTCGTGCTGATAGACAAAGGCACGCCACATGATGATGCCGCCATGCGGGCGCACCGCGGCGGCGAGCATGTTGGCACCTTCCGCATGGTTGCGCTTGTAATCCTGCGGGCCGGGCTGCCCTTCCGAGTTCGCCTTGACCAGGAAACCGCCGAAATCGGGGATCGCCTTGTAGATCTCGTCGGCCTTGRCCTTCCACCAGGCGGCGACCTGCGGGTCGAGCGGGTCGGCGGTCTTCAATCCGCCGATCTCGATCGGGGAGGACCAGCGCGCCGAGAGATAGACCTTGATGCCATAGGGCCGGAACACATCCGCCAGCGCCGCCGCCTTGGCGATATAGGGTGCGGTCAGGCTGTCGGCCTTGGCGTTCACGTTGTTGAGCACGGTGCCGTTGATGCCGATCGAGGCATTGGCGCGGGCATAATCGGTGTAGCGCGGGTCCCTGAAGTCGGGGAGCTTCCACCAGTCCCAGATCGACTGGCCGGCATAGCCGCGCTCGACCGTGCGATCGAGATTGTCCCAATGGTTGAGCAGCCGCAGCTTGAGCTTCGGCGTGGAGGCGATGTCGAGCGCGTCGAGCGGCAGGCCGCGCTGCAGATGCTGGATCAGCGCGAAGCTGCCATAGAGCACGCCCACGCCGCTATTCGCTGCGACAACCGTGACCTTCTTGCCGTCGACCGCAAGGCTGCGGATCAGATAACCTTCGCTGCCGAGCTTGCCGAGCGGGAGGTTGAGCGCCTGGATGCGGGGCTCGCCGGCCGTGCCGAGCAGGATTGCGCCGGGCTGGATGGCGCCGGCCGGCGGTTTCGCGCCGAGCAGGCCCGACAGCGCGCGGTCGAGTTCTTCCGCCGCCTTGAGGATCGAAGGATCGTTGCGCTCGAACAACAGGGCCGTCGCCTGGTCACGGTCGCGGGCCTGGATATCGGTGGGCAGCGGGCGGTAGCGAAGCCAGAGGTCATAGCCGTCCTCGGCCTGCGCGATGCCGGGCAGCGCGCCCAGCGTCAGAAACAATGCCGCGCACCAGGCAATCAACCGACCCATGTCATTCCTCTCCAAACGCACGCGCCACGGCCCTTTGCTTGGCCATCGGCGATTGACAGTCTTTGCCTGACTTAGCATGGTAGCGCTATCAGAAAAAGGCGCTGACGTTGGTGTTGGCCGACGAATCAGCGCCGCCGAGGGGGTAGCCGAATGCCGATGGTCGCGCCGCATGGTCTTCACCGCTCGCTGGCGATTCTGCTCGCCTGCACCGCGCCGATCGCGCTCGCCGGCGCTGCGCCGCCGCCCGTGCCCGTTGCGGAGGCTAACCCGCTCTACAAGAATTCTACCGCACCGATTGCTGCGCGCGTCGACGATCTGCTCAAACGCATGACGCTCGAGGAAAAGGTCGGCCAGCTGCTGACGGTGTGGGGCGCCAAGGCGCAGATGCTCGATGCGAAGAAGCGGATCGATCCGATCAAGGTCGCCGCGCTCTTCCCCAATGGGTTCGGCGGGTTCGCCCGTCCGTCCGATACGCTCGGCGCCGGCTCGCCGCGCGTGACGCCCGGTCACGACGTGAAGGGCACGATCGATGTGGTCAACACGCTGCAACGTTACGCGCTGACGAAGACGCGGCTCGGCATCCCGATCCTGTTCCATGAGGAAGGGCTGCACGGCTATGCTGCGCGGGATGCGACCAGCTTCCCGGTGCCGATCGGCTTGGCCTCGAGCTGGGATCCCGACATGATCCGCCAGATCAACACGATCACCGCGCGCGAGATCGCGGCCCGCGGCGTGACCCTGGCGCTGTCGCCGGTGGTGGATGTCGCGCGCGACCCGCGCTGGGGGCGGATCGAGGAGACGTTCGGCGAGGATCCCTATCTCGTCGGCGAAATGGGCGTCGCGGCGGTGCAGGGCCTGCAGGGCGCGGACAAGGCGGAGAAGCTCGCGCCGGGCAAGGTGTTAGCCACGCTCAAGCATCTGACTGGCCATGGCCAGCCGGAGAGCGGCACCAATATCGGCCCCGCGCAAATTTCTGAACGCGAGCTGCGCGAGAATTTCTTCCCACCCTTCGAGCAGGCGATCACCCGCGCCGCGCCAGGCGCCGTGATGCCGAGCTATAACGAGATCGACGGCACGCCGAGTCATGCGAGCAAATGGCTGCTCGGCGATGTGCTGCGCGGCGAATGGGGTTTCACTGGCGCGATCACCAGCGACTACGATGCGATCGATCAGCTGCGCTCGATCCACCATATCGCAGCCGACCGGACCGAGGCGGCGCTGCTGGCGATCAACGCCGGCGTCGATTCCGATCTGCCCGAGGGCGACAGCTACAAGACGCTGGTCGACTCGGTCCGCGCGGGCAAGGTCTCCGAGGCCGTGATCGACTCTGCCGTGCGCAAAATGCTGGAGATCAAGTTCCGTGCCGGGCTGTTCGAGCATCCCTATGCCGATGTCGCGGCCGCGGTGAAGATCACCAACAATGCCGAGGCACGCGCGCTGGCGCGGACCGCGGCGGCGCGGTCGATGATACTGCTCAAGAATGACGGCACGCTGCCGCTCGCCATGCCGACGGGTGCGGCAAAGCCGACCATCGCGGTGATCGGTCCGAGCGCGGCGGTGGCGCGGCTCGGCGGCTATTACGGCCAGCCGCCGGTGACGGTCTCGATCCTCGACGGGATCAGGGCAAAGCTCGGCGCGCGCGCCACTGTCGTCACGTCGGAAGGCGTGAAGATCACCGAGAATGACGATTGGTGGGAGGACAAGGTCACCCTGGCCGACCCGTCCGAGAATGCGAAGCGCATCGCCGCGGCGGTCGCGCTCGCGAAGGGCGCGAACACCATCATTCTCGCCATCGGCGATACCGAGCAGACCAGCCGCGAAGGCTGGGCGAACAACCATCTCGGTGACCGGTCGAGCCTCGACCTGGTCGGCCAGCAACAGGACCTGTTCGATGCGCTGAAGGCGTTGGGCAAGCCGATTATCGTCGTGATGATCAACGGCCGGCCGCTCGCCATCAACAAGGTCGCGACGGAAGCCAATGCCGTGATCGAGGGCTGGTATCTCGGCGAGCAGGGCGGCAACGCGGTCGCCGATGCGCTGTTCGGCGACGTCAATCCGGGCGGCAAGCTGCCGGTGACGATCGCCCGCTCGGTCGGGCAACTGCCGATGTTCTACAACTACAAGCCATCGGCGCACCGCGGCTATCTGTTCAGCGAGGCGACGCCGCTTTTCCCGTTCGGCTTTGGGCTCAGCTATACCAGCTTCACGGTCGGTGCGCCGCAGCTGTCGGCGACGACGATCCGCCCTGATGGCCAGGTCGAGGTGAAGGTCGATGTCGCCAATACCGGCAAGCGTGCGGGTGACGAGGTCGTGCAGGTCTATGTCCGCGACATGGTCAGTTCGGTGACTCGGCCGGTAAAGGAGCTGAAGGCGTTCCGCCGCGTCACACTCCAGCCGGGCGAGACGAAGACCTTGAGCTTCACGCTCGATCGCCGCGCCTTCCAGATGTGGAACCTCGAGATGAAGCGCGTGGTCGAGCCCGGCCAGTTCGAGATCATGGCTGGGGCGAATTCGGTCGATCTGAAATCCGCTACCCTGACGGTCGCGCCATGATCGGCCGGCGCCAGCTCCTGGTCTGGCTGTCCTCGGCCAGCGTCGCTGCGCTGACGCCGGGGGTCGCCTTCGCGCGCGGCAAAGCGCCGCTCTACAAGGACGCGCGCGCGCCGATTGCCGACCGGGTCAAGGACCTGCTCGGGCGGATGACGCTCGAAGAGAAGATCGCGCAGACCATCGCGCTCTGGGCGACCAAGGCCGAGATCATGGACGGCCTGGCCTTCGATCCGGCCAGGGCGAGCACGGCCTATCCCAACGGGATCGGCCAGATCAGCCGCCCGTCGGACAAGCGCGGCGGGCCCGGCATCGTCAATACCGAAGGCGGCACCGGCGCGCGCTGGCGAACGCCGGCGGACAATATCGCGTTCAACAATGCTGCGCAGCACTGGGCACTGGAAAAGACGCGCCTCGGCATCCCCATGCTGTTCCATGAGGAAGCGCTGCACGGCTTCATGGCGACCGAGGCGACCAGCTTTCCCCAGGCGATCGCGCTGGCGGGAAGCTTTGATACCAGCCTAGTTCGCCGGGTGAACGCCGTCATCGCCCGCGAGGCGCGGGCGCGGGGCGTGCCCTATGTGCTGTCGCCCGTGGTGGATATCGCGCGCGATCCGCGCTGGGGCCGGATCGAGGAGACGTTCGGCGAAGACCCCTATCTCTGCGGCGAGATGGGCGTCGCGGCGGTCGAGGGGCTGCAGGGCGTCGGCAAGGGCGAACGGCTGGCTAAGGACAAGGTGTTCGCCACGCTCAAGCACATGACCGGGCACGGTCAGCCGCAATCGGGCACCAATGTCGGCCCCGCCCAGATCTCGCAGCGCGAGTTGCGCGAGAATTTCTTCCCACCCTTCCGCGAAGTGGTGGAGCGCACCGCGATCGGTGCGGTGATGCCGTCCTATAACGAAATCGACGGCGTACCGAGCCATGCCAATCACTGGCTGCTGCAGGATGTGCTGCGCGGCGAATGGGGTTTTAACGGCGTGGTCGCGAGCGATTATGGCGCGGTCGAGGAACTCGACCGTATCCACCATGTCGCCGCCGACAAGTCCGATGCAGCACGGCGCGCACTGGCCGCGGGCGTGGATTGCGAGCTGCCCGACGGCATCGCCTATCGCATGCTGACCGAGGAGGTGCGCGCGGGCCGGGTGAGCGAAGCGGCGATCGATACCGCGGTGGCGCGCATGCTGACGCTGAAGTTCCGCGCCGGGCTGTTCGAGAATCCCTATGGCGACGCCACGCTCGCCGCGCAGATCACCGGCAACGCCGAAGCCCGCGCGCTGGCGCTGGAGGCAGCCCGCAAGAGCATCTGCCTGCTCAAGAATGACGGCATTCTCCCGCTCAAGGCCGGCGCGCAGAAGGTCGCGGTGATCGGCCCCAATGCCGCCCCGGCGCGGCTCGGCGGTTATTCGAGCGTTCCCAAGCAGAAGATCGGCCTGCTCGACGGCATCAGGGCCAGGCTCGGCGGCGAGGTGATCCACGCCCGGGGCGTCGCCATCACCACCAGCGAGAACCCGACCGACAATGAGGTAATCCTCGCCGATCCCGCGGAGAACCGCGCGATGATCGCCGAAGCGGTCGAGACGGCGAGGGCAGCCGATGTGATCATATTGGCGGTCGGCGACAATGAGCTGACCAGCCGGGAGGGTTTCGCGAAGAACCATCTCGGCGACCGGACCGGCGTCGATCTGCTCGGCGAGCAGAATGCCCTGTTCGAGGCGCTGCACGCACTGGGCAAGCCGGTCGTGGTCGTCGCGATCCATGGCCGGCCGGCGAGCTGGCCGACCGTCGCGGCCAAGGCCAACGCGATCCTCGATTGCTGGTATGTCGGGCAGGAAGGCGGCACCGCCATGGCCGAGGCGCTGTTCGGCGACGTGAATCCGGGCGCCAAGCTGCCCGTCACGGTGATCCGTGACGCAGGCCAGATCCCGTTCTTCTACAACCACAAGCCAAGCGCGCGGCGTGGCTATCTGTTTGACGATGCCGCACCGCTTTTCCCCTTCGGGCACGGCCTCAGCTACACCAGCTTCACTATCGGCGCGCCGACGCTGTCCGCGACCACCATCGCACCGGACGGCAACGTCACCGTCTCGGTCGAGGTCGCCAATAGCGGCGCGCTCTCAGGGGATGAGGTGGTGCAGGTCTATATCCGCCATCTCGATGCCTCGGTCACGCAACCGGTGATGGCCTTGAAGGGCTTCGATCGGGTAACGCTCGCGCCGGGCGAACGGAAGACGGTCCGCTTCATGCTCGGGCCCAAGGCTTTTCGCATCTGGAACGTCGCGATGAAGGAAGTCGTAGAGGGGGGTCGGGTGGAAATCATGGCGGGGAACAGCTCCGCCAATGTCAAAAGCACGACACTGGTAATAGCATGATGCCCTCTCTCCCGAACGGGGCAGGGTGTATCGTCACTAACGGAAAGCTCTGATGCCGAAGATCACCAATGCCCGCGTCATCGTCACTTGCCCCGGGCGCAATTTCGTCACCCTGAAGATCGAGACCGACGAGGGCGTCTACGGCCTGGGCGACGCGACCCTCAACGGCCGTGAGCTGAGCGTCGCGAGCTATCTGCAGGATCATGTCGTGCCCTGCCTGATCGGGCGCGACGCGCACCGCATCGAGGATGTGTGGCAGTTCCTCTATAAGGGCGCCTATTGGCGCCGGGGCCCGGTGACCATGTCGGCGATCGCCGCGGTCGACACCGCGCTCTGGGACATCAAGGGCAAGATCGCCGGTCTCCCGGTGTATCAGCTGCTCGGCGGGGCGAGCCGCGAGGGCGTGATGGTCTATGGCCATGCCAACGGCAAGACGATCGAGGAGACGATCGACAACGCGCTTCATTACCAGTCGCTCGGCTACAAGGCGATCCGGCTCCAGTCGGGCGTGCCCGGCCTTGCCTCGACCTATGGCGTGTCGAAGGATCGCTATTTCTACGAGCCGGCCGATGCCGACCTGCCGACCGAGAATGTCTGGTCGAGCGAGAAATATCTCCGCTCGGTGCCGCCGCTGTTCGAAAAGGCCCGCGAAGCGCTCGGCTGGGACGTGCATCTGCTGCACGACATCCATCACCGCCTGACCCCGATCGAGGCCGGTCGCCTCGGCAAGGACCTGGAGCAATATCGCCCCTTCTGGCTCGAGGATGCGACCCCGGCCGAGAATCAGGCGAATTTCCGCCTGATCCGCCAGCACACCACCAGCCCGCTCGCGGTCGGTGAGATCTTCAACTCGATCTGGGACTGCAAGCAGCTCATCGAGGAGCAGCTGATCGACTATATCCGCGCGACCGTCGTCCATGCCGGCGGCATCACGCATCTGCGCCGCATCGCGAGCTTTGCCGACATGCACAATGTCCGCACCGGCTGCCACGGCGCAACCGACCTGTCGCCAGTGTGCATGGCGGCGGCGCTCCATTTTGACCTGTCGGTGCCGAATTTCGGCGTTCAGGAATATATGCGTCACACCGACGAGACCGATGCGGTCTTCCCGCATGCCTATAGCTATGACAACGGCCTGATGCACCCGGGCGACAAGCCGGGCCTCGGCGTCGATCTCGATGAAGAACTGGCCGCGAAGTACGAATACAAGCGCGCCTATCTCCCGGTGAACCGCCTTGAAGACGGCACGATGACGAACTGGTGATCATGCCGAAGCAACGACAGGTGAGGGGATCCGAATGAACGCGACCGTCAGCGCCGAGGCGCCGATCTTGCCCAAGCCGTCAGGCAAGGTTCGCTGGATCGTCTGCGGACTGCTCTTCGCGGCGGTCGTGCTCAGCTATATCGACCGGCTCGTCCTGTCGGTGCTGAAGCCCGATCTCGCCGCGCAATATCATTGGACCGAGCAGGGTTATGCCGATCTCGCGGTGGCGTTCCAGCTGACGTACGGCGTTGCCTATGTGATCTTCGGGCGGGTGGTCGACCGGGTCGGCGCGAAGATCGGCTATGCCATCGCCGTCTCGCTCTGGACGATCGGGCACGTCTCCCACATCTTCTTCACCACCACGACGGGCATGATGATCGCCCGGCTGACCCTTGCGTTCGGCGAGGCGGGTACTTTCCCCTCCGCGCTGGCTGCCGCGAACGAATGGTTTCCGAAACGCGAGCGCGCCTTCGCGATCGGCATCTTCAACGCCGGCTCCAATATCGGCGCGATCGTCACGCCGCTGCTGGTGCCGATCATCACCATCGCGTTCGGCTGGCGCTGGGCGTTCATCCTGACTGGCCTGCTGACGGTGATCTGGCTGGTCGCCTGGCTCGGTTTCTACAACCGCCCGTCAAAGCATCCGCGTGTCTCGGCGGAGGAACTCGCCTTCATCGAATCCGATCCGGCCCAGCCCGAGCAGGTTCGGGTGAAGCGCGGGTTTGTCGAGGGCGTGATCGCGCTGTTCCAGGATTATCGCGCGCTGTTCCGCCACCGTCAGACCTGGGCCTATATGGCCGGGCGCTTCCTGATCGATCCGGTGTGGTGGACCTTCCTGTTCTGGCTGCCCGACTTCTTCAACAAGCAATATAATGTGAAGATGCTCGAATTCGGGCCGCCGCTGGTGATGATCTATCTGATCGCGGATATCGGCTCGGTGGCGGGCGGCTGGATCTCGTCGCGGCTGATCGGCAAGGGTTATTCCATCAACCGGTCGCGCAAGACGGCGATGTTCTTCATGGCCTTGTTTGCGCTGCCGATCGCCTTTGCCACCGCCGCGCCGAACATGTGGGTCGCGGCCGGGCTGATCGGGCTCGCCTGCGCCGCGCATCAGGGCTTCTCGGCCAATGTCTATACCATCCCGGGCGATCTCTTCCCACGCTGGCGCGCCGGCTCGGTGATCGGGCTCGGCGGCCTCGCCGGCGCGATCGGCGGCGCCTTGATGGCGAAATACGCAGGCTATATCCTGGCGACCGTCGGCAGCTTCCAGCCGATCTTCATTCTCGCGGCGTGCTCCTATCTGCTCGCGCTGCTTGTCGTCCACCTGATCGTGCCGCGCTGGGAGCCGGCCGTTCTCGCGCACAACGAAGGCAATCCATGACCAAGCTGACGCTCCACCCCGACCGCCTGTTCCCTGCCGAGGGCCGCACGCGCGACATTGCGCGTGCCTTGTACACCGGTGTCAAAGACCTGCCGATCGTCTCCCCGCACGGCCATACCGATCCGTCCTGGTTCGCCTATGACCAGCCTTTCGCCGATCCGGCGCAGCTGTTGATCGTGCCCGATCATTATGTCTTCCGCATGCTCTACAGCCAGGGCGTGCCACTGGAGAAATTGGGCGTGCCGACCGAGGATGGCAGCCCGACCGAAACTGACGGCCGCGCGATCTGGAAGATCTTCGCTGACCATTATCATCTGTTCCGCGGCACGCCGTCGTCGATGTGGCTCGACTGGGTGTTCGCTGAATGCTTCGGCTTCGAAGAGCGGCTCGATCCGTCGACCGCTGACCATTATTACGACTCGATCGATGCCGCGCTGAAGACACCCGCCTTCCGCCCGCGCGCGCTGTTCGAGCGTTTCGGCATCGAGGCGATCGCGACGACCGAAAGCCCGCTCGACCCGCTCGACCATCACCGCGCGATCCGCGAGAGTGGCTGGAGCGGCCGGGTGATGACGGCCTATCGCCCCGATCCCGTGATGGACCCGGAGGCCGCCGGCTTCCTCGCCAATATCGCGCGCTTCGGCGAGAAGGCGGGCGAGGATATCGCGACCTTCGCGAGCTATCTCCGCGCGCACCAGTTCCACCGCGCGCGCTTCCGTGACGCCGGGGCGACCTCGACCGATCACGGTCATCCCAGCGCCTTCACCGCCAATTTGCCCGCCGCCGAGGCCGAGGCGCTCTACCAGAAGGTCCGCACGGGCCAGGCGAGCGCTGCCGAGGCCGAGCTGTTCCGCGGCCAGATGCTGACCGAGATGGCGCGCCTGTCGATCGAGGACGGCATGGTGATGCAGCTCCATCCCGGCGCCTTCCGCAGCCACAACCCGGGCGTGCTCGCGCGCTTCGGCCGCGACAAGGGCGCCGACATCCCGCTGCCCAGCGAGTTCGTCCACAACCTCAAGCCGCTGCTCGATGCCTATGGCAATGATCCGCGCCTGACCCTGATCCTTTTCACGCTCGACGAGGACACCTATAGCCGAGAGCTCGCACCGCTCGCCGGCCATTATCCGTCGCTGCGGCTCGGCCCGCCCTGGTGGTTCCATGACAGCCCCGAGGGCATGCGCCGCTTCCGCCAGCGCGCGACCGAGACGGCGGGCTTCTACAACACCGTCGGCTTCAACGACGACACCCGCGCCTTCCTGTCGATCCCGGCGCGCCACGATGTCGCGCGGCGGATGGACTGCACCTTCCTCGCCCAGCTCGTTGCCGAGCACCGGCTCGAAGAGGATGAAGCGCATCAGGTGGCGAAGGCGCTGTCCTATGATCTGGTGAAGGCGGCGTACAAGCTGTGACGAACCTCCCTTCTCCTGCCCTTACTGCTTCCCCGGCGAAGGCCGGGGCCCAGTATCGGGCCGGTCGTAACTGGGCCCCGGCCTTCGCCGGGGAAGCAAAATGGTAGAGCGCCTCTCCAATGAAACGCTCGACGCGCTCCCGGCTGACGTCGCCGTCCCTTCCTACGATCGCTTCGCTGTAAAACTTGGCGTCGTGCATCTCGGTATCGGCGCCTTCCACCGCGCACATCAGGCCGTGATATTCGAGGCAGCGCTCGAATCCGGCGACCTGCGCTGGGGCATCACCGGCGCGTCGCTGCGTTCCGCCGGCGTGCGCGACGAGATGAACCCGCAGGATGGGCTCTACACCGTCGTCACGCGCGACGGGTCGGGCGATGCGCTGAAAGTGATCGGCGCGGTGCGCGAGGTACTCGTCGCCCCGGAAAGTCCGGAGGCGCTGGTCGAGCGGCTGGCCGATCCCGACACCCACATCGTCACGCTCACCGTGACCGAAAAGGGCTACAAGCTCGACCCGGCGACTGGCGCGCTGCTCGTGGGCGACCCCGATGTCGCGGCGGATTGCGCCGATCTGACCGCGCCGAAGACGGCGCCCGGATTCCTCGTCGCGGCGCTGTCCGCGCGGCGCGACCTGGGCCTGCCGCCCTTCACCGCCATCACCTGCGACAATCTGCCGCATAATGGCCGGCGGCTCGAACAGGCCGTGCTCGCCATCGCCCGGGCACACGGCGCGCCGCTGGCCGAGTGGATCGAGGCGCATGGCGCGTTCCCTGAGACGATGGTCGACCGCATCGTGCCCGCCACCACCCCGGCGGATGTCGAGAAACTCGAAACCGCCCTGGGGGCGAGCGACCAGGCGATGGTGAAGGCCGAGCCCTTCCTGCAATGGGTGATCGAAGATCGTTTCTGCGGTCCGCGTCCCGAGTTCGAGAAGCTCGGCGTGCAGATCACGGCCGATGTCGCGCCATGGGAAGAAGCCAAGCTGCGCATGCTCAACGGCGCGCATTCGGGCATTGCCTATCTCGGCGGGCTGGCCGGTATCGACTTCGTCCATGAGGTCGTCGCGATCCCGGCGTTCAAGCGCTTCGTCGAGGCTTTGTGGGACGAGGCCGAAGCGACCCTGTCGCCGCCGCCGGGGCTCGACGTCGCCGCCTATCGCACGGCGCTGATGGAGCGCTTCGCCAACCCGGCGCTCCAGCATCGCACGCGCCAGATCGCGATGGACGGGTCGCAGAAACTGCCGCAACGCCTGCTGGCGCCGATCGCGGCGCGGCGTGCGGAGGGGCTCGAGGTGGACGCGCTGGCACTCGCCGTCGCGGCGTGGATGCGCTGGCAGGGCGCGCGCGACGATAGCGGCGCGACGCATGTCGTCGACGATCCGCTCGCCGCCGTCACCGCCGCCCGGCTCGATGGCGTAACCGATCCCGCAGCACAGGTCGCGGCGCTGCTCTCGATCGACGCAGTGTTCCCGCCGGCGCTGGCCGCCGACGAGATTTTCCGAGCCGCGCTGGTGCGGCACCTCACATCGCTCGCCGCCAACGGCGCACGCGCCACGGTGGAGGCACTGTGACCGGGTTCAGCCGCCGTGAAGCGCTCGGCGCTGCTGCTGCGGCGGCCCTGCTCGTGCCGGGCGAGGCGCTGGCGGCAGCGCCGGGGCTCGACGCGATCGGCAAGCAGCGCGGCATCCGCTTCGGCACCTGTCTGGGTGGCCGGGGTTTCCAGGACCAGCGCTATCGTGCGCTGATCGCCGAGCAATGCGGGCTGATCGTCCCCGAGAACGAGCTAAAATGGCAGGCGCTGCGCCCCGATGCGAAGACCTTCGATTTCGCCCGCGCCGATGCGCTGATCGCCTGGGCCAAATCGGTTGGGCTCGCGACACGCGGCCATACGCTGCTGTGGCAGAAGACCGAGCGTTATCCGAAATGGCTGGTCGAACATGATTTCGGCACCAGCCCGCGCGCCGAGGCCGAGCGGCTGCTGACCGAGCATGTCTCGACGGTCGCTGGCCGTTACAAGAGCCTGCCCAGCTTCGACGTGGTCAATGAGGCGGTCGACGAGAAGACGGGCGAACTGCGCGAGACCGTGCTGACCACGCCGCTCGGCGCGGAGACCGTCATCGACATCGCCTTCCGCACGGCGCGGACGGCGGCGCCGGACATGCAGCTCGTCTACAACGACTATATGAGCTGGGAGCCCGGCAACGAGCTTCACCGCAGCGGCGTGCTCAAGCTGCTCGAAGCGCTGAAGAAGCGCGGCACTCCGGTCGATGCGCTCGGCATCCAGTCGCATATCGGCGCGCCCGGCCGCGGCAATGGCGCCCCGTTCGGCACGCGCGACGAAAAGGCGTGGCGCGCCTTTCTCGACGCGGTGACCGGCATGGGCCTCAAACTGCTCGTCACCGAGATGGACGTAAACGACAAGCTGCTGCCGACCGACATCGTCGCGCGCGACCGCGCGGTCGCGGACTATGCCAGGGCGTTCCTCGACTCCCTGCTCGCCTATCCGCAGCTGGACACGATCCTGTTCTGGGGGCTGGCCGACAAGTATAGCTGGCTGCAGGGCCTGACGCCGCGCCCCGACGGGCAGGCCAAGCGCTGTTGCCCCTATGGCATGGATTATGAGCCCAAGCCGATCCGCGAGGCGGTTGCGGCGGCGCTTGGCGGCGCGGCGCAACGATGATCAGCCAGCGCCTGCTTCTTGTGTCCCCGCGAAGGCGGGGACCCAGCCTGGGCTCCCGCCTTCGCGGGAGCACAAGAAGTGTGATCGCAACGATAAGAGGGGACCTGCCGATGAGCATGATCAGGCGCGTGTTCGCCGCATCCCTGTTGTGCATGGCCGTGGCCGGCTCCGCCGCGCCGCCGCCTCAGCGCTGGCTGCGGAGCTGGGCCTCGTCGCAGCAGGTTCCCGAGCCGAACAACGCCCTGCCCGATGCCGACCTGAAGGACGCGACCCTGCGCCAGATGGTGCGCGTCACCGTCGGCGGACAACAGATCCGGGTGATGCTGTCCAACGCCTTCGGCACCGAGCCGCTGCGCGTCGACGCGGCGCATGTCGCCCTCTCGGCGGGAAGCGCCACCTCGAAGATCGACCCGGCGAGCGACCGGGCACTGACCTTTGACGGCGTGTCCGACGTGACGATTCCCGCGGGCGCCAGCTACCTGTCCGATCCGGTGGCGCTGCGCGTACCGGCGCTGGCCAGCCTTGCCATCACGCTTCACCTGCCCGACGCACCAGCGCGCCAGACCGGTCATCCCGGCTCACGCGCGACCTCCTATGTCGTGACCGGCAACAGGGTGGCGCTGCCCGAGCTGACTGGCGCGAAGACGGTCGATCACTGGTACCAGATCGCCGGAGTCGAGGTGCTCGCCCCCGTCGGCGCACGCGCGGTCGTGACGCTGGGCGATTCGATCACGGACGGCAATGGTTCCACCACCAATGGCAATGATCGCTGGCCCGATCGCCTGGCCGACCGGCTTCAGGCTTCGCCCGCCACGCGCAAGATTTCGGTGCTCAACCACGGCATCGGCGGCGGGCGGCTGCTGCTCGACGGGCTTGGCCCCAATGCGCTCGCGCGCTTCGACCGCGATGTGCTGGCGCAGACCGGGGTGCGCTACCTGATCGTGCTGGAGGGCGTGAACGATCTCGGCACCTTCACCCGCGATGCGCCGCAGACGCCGGAAGCGCATGCCGCGCTCGTTCGCCGGATCATCGGCGCCTATCGTCAGATCGTCACCCGCGCCCGCGCCGCTGGCATCAAGGCGATCGGCGGGACGATCCTGCCCTATGGCGGCAACGACTATTATCATCCCGACGCGCGGAACGAGGCCGATCGTCAGGCGATCAACGCCTGGATCCGCACGCCCGGCAATTTCGACGCAGTGGTCGATTTCGACGCGGTGATGCGCGACCCGAAGAATCCGATGCGCATGCGTGCCGATCTCGACAAGGGCGATCATCTTCACCCGAGCGTCGCCGGCCACCGCGCGATGGGGGACGCCGTATCGCTGGCGCTGTTCAAATGAAGGGGATCGAACAAGGGCTTTGACACCGCGACACCGGCCACGGCACAGGCGAGCCGCGCCGCTGGTCCGGATCGCGGCACGGAATTTAGAGGCAAAAGGCGATTCAGGGCTCCCCGCCCCTCGAACACGCCGCAACCGTAACTATTTACACCCCGAACCGACCGCGGAAGCGGCCAAGGAGATCAGCATGACCATCAACGGCGAAATGTTCATCGGCGCGCGTGCCGTACGCGGCACCCAGGGCGAGATCCGCGCGGTCCAGGCCGAGACCGGCGAGCCGATGGAGCCCGCGTTCGGCGGCGCGACGCTCGAAGACCTGGACGCTGCCTGCGCCCTCGCCGACGCGGCGTTCGACACCTATCGCGAGACCTCGCCCGAGGATCGCGCCAGGTTCCTCGAAACCATCGCCGACAATATCGTCGCGATCGGCGACGATCTGATCGTGCGCGCCATGGCCGAAACCGGCCTGCCGCGCGGCCGCCTCGAGGGCGAGCGTGGGCGTACCTGCGGCCAGCTTCGCCTGTTCGCCCAGGTCGTGCGCGACGGCCATTATCTCGACGTGCGCATCGACCATGCCGATCCGGCCCGCGCGCCCGCGCCCAAGCCTGACCTGCGGCTGCGCAACATCGGCGTCGGTCCGGTCGCGGTGTTCGGCGCCTCCAACTTCCCGCTCGCCTTCTCCGTCGCGGGCGGCGACACCGCCTCGGCGCTCGCCGCGGGTTGCCCGGTGGTGGCCAAGGCGCACAGCGCGCATCCCGGCACCTCGGAGCTGGTCGGCCGCGCGGTCAAGGACGCCGTCGCTCAGTGCGGCCTGCCCGAAGGCGTCTTCTCGCTGCTGTTCGATTCCGGCCGCACCATCGGCCAGGGCCTGGTCGCCGATGCCCGCATCAAGGCGGCCGGGTTCACCGGCTCGCGCGGCGGCGGCACCGCGCTGATGAAGATCGCGCAGAACCGCCCCGAGCCGATCCCGGTCTATGCCGAGATGAGCTCGATCAACCCGGTCGTGCTGTTCCCGAACGCGCTGGCGGAGAAAGCGGAGTCGACCGCCAAGGCCTTTGTCGGCTCGCTGACGCTCGGCGCCGGCCAGTTCTGCACCAACCCCGGCCTGATCCTCGCGCTCGACGGCCCCGATCTCGATACCTTCGTCTCGGCAGCCGCGGCGGCACTGGGCGACATGCCCGCATCGACCATGCTCACCCCGGGCATCGCCAAGGCGTACCAGACGGGCGTCGAGGCGATCGGCAGCCACAATACGGTGGAGACGGTCGCGCGCGGCAAGCCGGGTCATCATTGCCAGGGCCAGGCCGGCCTGTTCCAGACCAGCGCGGAGGATTTCCTGACTCATCACGAGCTGCAGGACGAGATTTTCGGCGCGGCCTCGCTGATCGTGCGCTGCGCGGATCTGGAATCGGTGACCAATGTCGTCGATCATCTCGAAGGCCAGCTCACCGCGGCGATCCACATCGTCGAGGCGGATCATCCCGAGGCGGCGAAGATGATCCCGCATCTCGAGCGCAAGGTCGGCCGCATCCTGGTCAACGGCTTCGGCACTGGCGTGGAAGTGGCGCATGCCATGGTCCATGGCGGTCCTTATCCGTCGACCGCCGATGGCCGCTCGACCTCGGTCGGCAGCAAGGCGATCGACCGCTTCCTGCGCCCGGTGTCGTACCAGGATCTGCCGGACGGCCTGCTGCCCGCAGCACTCCGGGAAGCAAATCCGCTGGGCATCGAGCGCCTCGTCGACGGCAAGCGTTGATGGGACTGCGGCTGGTCGGCATTTCGGGAAGCCTGAGACGGCATTCCTTCAATGCCGGCCTGTTGCGGGCAGCGCGCGATGCCATGCCCGAGGGCGCGGCGCTGGCGATCCACTCGATCGCCGGCGTCCCGCTCTATGATGCCGATGTCGAGGCGGAAGGCATCCCGGACGCGGTCACCTTGCTCAAGGACGCGGTGGCCGAAGCGGACGGGCTGCTGCTCGTCACGCCCGAATATAACAATGGCGTGCCGGGCGTGTTCAAGAACGCGATCGACTGGATGTCGCGGCCCGGCTCGGACATTGCACGCGTGTTCGGCGGCAAGCCCGTCGCCATGATCGGCGCTTCACCCGGCAATTTCGGCACGATCCTGTCGCAAAATGCGTGGCTGCCGACTCTGCGTACGCTCGGCACCGAACTCTGGACCGGGCAGAGGCTGCTGGTCTCCGGCGCCGGCCAGGCCTTCGATGCCGAGGGCAATCTGATCGACGATGCCGTGCGCGCGAAGCTCGCGCGGTTCATGGCGGGGTTCGTCGCCTCGCTCTGATCTTTCCGGCGTCCCGCGCTCCGAACGAATTTGGGCGTTCGGTGCGAATTAAATATCTGATATATAAAGATATTTCTGGCATCGCCCGCTAGTGCCCCGTCCTGAGATATGGGACAAGATGGTGTCCCATATCTCCCGCCGCCGTCCCAGGAGCCGATCACGGGTTGGGATGTTGCCGCGGCAGGCCGAGGAAAAGGAGCCTGCCGCGACGTCCCCTTTATTCGTAGCGCAGCGCCCGGATCGGGCTCGTCCTTGCCACGCGATAGGCGTGCGCCGAAATCGTCCCGATCGCGATGACCATCGCCAGCAGCCCGGCGAGCAGGAACGGCACCGGCGTCAGCGCGATCCGCGTATCGAAGCCGTTCAGCCACCCGCGCATCACCCACCAGGCGACCGGCCAGGCGATCAGGTTGGCGATCAGCACCGGCCGGCTGAACTGCCACACCAGGAGGCGCAGGATGTCGCGCGTGCGGGCGCCCAGCACCTTGCGGATGCCGATCTCCTTGGTGCGCCGTTCCGCGGTGAAGGAGGCCAGGCCGAACAGCCCGAGGCAACCGATCACCACCGCCAGGATCGCGAACATGCCGAACAACTGGGCGCGTGCCTCGTCCGCATTATAGAGGTCGCGGACGACGTCGTCGACGAACTTGGCGCCGAACGGGATATCGGGAACCTGGCGCTTCCAGATCGCCTCGATCTGGTCATAGACTGCCTTGTGCGCCACGCCCTGGAAGCGCACGGCCATGCTGTAGAAAGTGTTGGTCTGGTAGAAATAGAAGATCGGCTGGATCGGGTCGCGCGCCGAGCGATAACGCACGTCGCTGACGATGCCGATCACGGTCGCCGGCACCTGGCCATATTCGGCCAAGGTCATGCCGGTCATCACCGTCTTGCCCAGCGCGGTCTGCGGATCGGTGAAGCCCAGCCGCCGCGCCGCTTCCTCGCTCAGGATGATGTTCACGCCGCGCTGGACGAGCGCGCGTTCCGCTTCGGGAACCGCCGGCTGGGGCGTGGTCGCGTCGTCGCGCGGCTGGTTCTCGGAAAAGGTCCGGCCGGCGACCAGGCGGATGCCCATCGTCTTGAAGAAGTCCGGATCGACGCCGTAGATGCCGAGCGCGACGGGGTTGGTGCTGCCCGGCACATTGACCGTCGTCACCGAATTATTGCCCGGATTGACCCAGATGGTCGAGCGCGCGACCGAGGTGACGCCGGGAATCCGCCGGATTTCCTCCATCAGCGATCGTGAGACCCGGTCCACCTGGGGGCGGGCGATATTGGCGATCTGCAACAGGCCGTCGCGCTTGTACCCGGCATCCGCCGTGCGGGCATAAACGGTCTGCGAATAGACGATCGCAGTGCAGATGATCAGGCCGATCGAGACCGCGAACTGGCCCACCACCAGGATGTTGCGCAAATGGCCCGACCCTTCGGCATCGGCGGCGGACTTGTTGGCCTTGAGCACGCGTGCCGGCTGGAAGCGCGACAGCACCAGCGCGGGATAGACGCCGCCCGCCAGCCCGACGAGCAGGGTCAGCCCGATCACCGGCAGCATCAGGCCGTCGAGCGCGAAATAGCGCAGCTCGATATCGGCCTTCAGAAAGGCGTTGAGGGCAGGCAGGGCCAGTTCGACCAGCGCCAGCGCGACCAGCATCGCGATGGCCGCGAGCAGGATCGATTCACCGATGAACTGGGTGATGAGCTGCCCGCGGGTCGCGCCGAGCACCTTGCGCAATGCCACTTCGCGGGCCCGCTGAGTCGCCCGGGCGGTCGCCAGGTTGGTGAAGTTCACGCACGCCATGGCGAGGATCAGCAGCGCGATGATCGCGAAGGTGATGATCGTGCCGCGATCATTGCCCGGCCGCATCGACGCCATCTGCCCCGCGCCAAGATGGATGTCACGGACATTGACCAGTTTCCAGTCCTGGTCGTCGCCGGCATTATATTTGCGGCTGCCGTCATTCTCGTCGGGGATGTTGCGCTTCTCCCAGGCCGGGAGCGCGGCATGGATCGCGTTCACATCACTGCCGGGCTTCAACCGGACGAAATAATTGCCGCCCTGGCTGTTCCAGCTCGTCAGCACGGACGGCACCCGGGCGAAAAAAGCACCCGGATCGAAGCGCGCGATCATGTTCATCGCCAGCGACGTGTTCTTCGGCAGGTCGCGGTACACGCCGGTGATCCGGTAGTCCGCGGTCATGTCGCCGGCGGTCAGGGTCACGGTCCGGCCGACCGGATTGCCCGCGCCGAACAATTTCTTCGCCTGGGTCTGGCTGAGCGTCATCGAATGCGGATCGTCGAGCGCATGCGCCGGATCGCCATAGATGAAGGGCATTTCCAGCACCGAGAAGAGCGGCCCGTCCGTGAACACGCCGTCGTCGATGGTGGCCGGCTGCCCGTCCTTGATGACCACCGCGTCGGTGTTCTTGACATAGACGGCATGCTCGACCTGCGGGAAATCCTTCTTCAGCGCGACGCCCGAGACATAGCTCGTCACCTGCAGCTTCATGTCCTCGCCGCCCTGGGGCGTGGCATGGTAGAAATCCTGCAGCTCATAGGTGCGGTCGGCATTGGGTAGCCAGCTGTCGTAGCTGAACTCATATTTCACGAAGCCGAGGATCAGCAGGCATGCGGCGATGCCCAGCGCCAGGCCGGCGATGTTGATGAAGGCATAAGCGCGGTTCTTGGCGAGCGCTCGGATGCCGACGGTCATGTAATTGCGCCACATGTCCTTGGTCCTATTCGTAACGGAGGGCGTGGATGGGGTTGAGGCGGGCAACACGGATCGACTGGCCCGCGACGGTCGCCAGCGCGATGGCGAGCGCGATCAGGCCGGCGAGCGCAAAGGGAGTGGGCGTCAGCGCGATCCGCGTGTCGAAGGTGTTGAGCCAGTCGCGCATCGCCCACCACGCCGCCGGCCAGGCGACGAGATTGGCGAGCACCACGGGTTTGGAGAATTGCCAGGCGAGCAGCCGGACGATGTCGCGCACCCTGGCGCCCAGCACTTTGCGGATGCCGATCTCCTTGGTGCGCCGTTCGGTGGCGAACGAGGCGAGGCTGTACAGGCCGAGGCAGGCGATCACGATCGCGAGCAGCGAAAAGGCGGCGAACAGCGCGGTGCGCGCGCGGTCGGCGGCATAGAGCTCTCGAACGATATCGTCGGCGAAGCGCGCCTCGAACGGGATCTCGGGTTCGAACTTGCGCCAGACCTTGTTCAGCGCCGCCATCACATCGCCCGGGCGCGCGGCCGCATAGCGGACGAGCACCTGGTCGGTGTGCTCGGGATCATAGGCATAGACGATCGGCTCGATCGCATCCCGCGCGGTGCGGAACCGCGTATCCTCCACCACGCCGGCAACCGTGGAGGGGACCATCACCCATCCGTCGAACGCGATCCGCACCACTTGGCCGATCGCTGCCTTTGGGGAGCGATAGCCGAGCTTGGCGGCGGCGGAGCGGTTGATCACCACGTTGATGCCCCGCGCGGCGAGGTCGTTCGGGGTCGTGCCGGCGATCCGGTCGGCGGCGACGCGATCGCCGAGCAGGCGGCCGGCGAGCAGCTTGATGTCCATCGTCTGCAGGAACTGGGTGTCGATGCCGTAGAACCCCATCGAGACATGGTCGGGGGCGCCCGACGCCTGCATCAGCCGGACGGGCTTGTCGGTCGACGCGAGTCCAAGCCCGGTGCGGCCGACGCCGGTGACGCCGGGAATGGCGAGCATCGCGGTGCGCGCGGCCTCATATTCGGAGCCCTGGGTGAAGCGCCAGGCATTGGCGATCTGCACCAGCCCGTCGCGGCGATAGCCGGGGTCGACTGCCTCGACATAACGCGTCTGGGAATAGATCACCGAGGTGCAGACAATCAGCCCGATCGCGATGGCGAACTGAAAAAGGACGAGCGCGGCGCGGAACCGGCCGCTGCCCGGCGTCTCGACCGAGGATCTGTTGGCGCGGAGCACGGCGGCGGGCTGGAAACGGCTGAGATAAAAGGCCGGATAGAGGCCACCCAGCAGCCCGGTCGCGACGTACAGCCCCAGTGCGGGCCACAGCATGCCGCCCTTGCCCAGATACTGGATGTGGAGATCCGCGCCGATCCAGGCCGCGATCCACGGAGTCGCCAGCTCGACGATGGTCAGCGCGAACAGCATCGCGAAGGCCGCCAGCATCAGGCTCTCCCCCAGGAACTGGCCGATCAGCTGACCGCGCGATGCGCCCAGCACCTTGCGCAGCGCCACTTCAAGGGCGCGCTGGGTGGCGCGCGCGGTGGAGAGGTTGACGAAGTTCATCACCGCCATGCCCAGCGTCAGCAGCGCGACGATCGCGAAGGTCGCGAGCGAACGCGGGTCACCGCCGGGCATCATCGCTGCTTCCTGCGCCGCGCCCAGATGGACCTGCTCGATCGGCACCAGCGTGAAATCCATGAGATCGGCCATCGATGCCGGCTTGCCGTCGATCGTCTCGGGCTCGATCGCGCGCTTTTCCCAGCCAGGCAGCGCCGCATTGACCGCCGCGACGTCCGCGCCGGCGCGCAGCCTGACGAAATGCTGCTGGTTGAAATTGCCCCAGCCGCGATCCGGGCTCTGGCCCGGATCGCGGCGGACGACGATGCCCAGCTTCAGACTGGTGTTGCGCGGCAGGTCGCGCAGCACGCCGCTGACCCGACGGTCGCGCTTGCCCGGCCCGGCGCCGAGGCTCAACCGCTTGCCCAGCGCATCGGCGGTGCCGAATTGGCGGATCGCCTCGCGCTCGGTCAGCACGACCGTATGGGGGTCGCGGAGTGCGGTCGCCGCCGAGCCCTGGGCGAAGGGCAAGGCGAATACCTTGAAGAACTCCGGGTCGACGGTGATCACGTCGATGAACATCGGTTGGCCGTCATGCTCGGTGACGGTCTTTCCCAAGGAGACTGACGTAATGGCTTCGATCTGCGGAAAGCCGCCAGCCAGCCTGTCGTGAAGCGGAAACGGGCTCGCCTGGGTATGGACGATGGCCTGGGCCGGCGGACGGATCGTCGTCTGGATCTGATGGACGCGGGCGCTGTCGGGTAGCCATCTATCGTAGCTGCGCTCATATTGGACATAGCCCAGGATCAGCAGGCAACCGGCGAGCCCGAGCGCGAGCCCGCCGATGTTGATCGCCGCATAGACGCGGTTCCGCGCCAGCATGCGGAGCGTGATCAGCAGAGTGTTGCGCCACATCCCCTGAGCCTCCCCGTGTCGTTCAGGCCGCGCGGCGGTGCTGCTGCAGGATGCGGCCGTCGAGCATGTTGACGACGCGGCTGGCATAATCGGCATGCGCCGGGGAGTGCGTGACCATCACGATGGTCGATCCTTCCGCGTTCAGTTGCTGCAGCATGCGCATCACCTCGTCGCCGTGATTGGTGTCGAGGTTGCCGGTCGGCTCGTCGGCCAGGATCAGCTTGGGCTCGGCGACCAGCGCGCGGGCGACGGCGACGCGCTGTTGCTGGCCGCCCGAGAGCTGGCTCGGCCGGTGGCGGGCGCGGTGGGCGATGCCGACGCGGTCCATCACGGCGTCGGTACGGCGCTTGCGCTCAGCGGCGGGCACGTCGTGATAGAGCAACGCCAGCTCGACATTCTCGCGCACCGACAGCTCGTCGACCAGGTTGAAGCTCTGGAAGATGAAGCCGATATTGGCCTTGCGCACTTCGGCGAGACGGCTTTCGCCAAGGCCGGCGACTTCCTGCCCGTTGAACACATAGGAGCCGCTGCTGGGCGAATCGAGCATGCCCATCAGGTTGAGCAGGGTCGATTTGCCGCAGCCCGACGGGCCCATGATCGCAACAAATTCGCCGTCGGCGATATCGAGGTCGATGGCATCGAGCGCAGTCGTCTCGATCGTGTCGGTGCGGTAGGTCCGCGAAAGCGCGCGCATTTCGAGCATGGCTTAGTCCTTTCCTTTGGCCGTCAGGTCGAGACGGTCCTTGTCTGCGAAACCGGTATAGGGGGAGGTGATGACGCGCTCGCCGGGGTCGAGCCCTTCGAGCACTTCGATCGAATCGGGGTTGCGGCGGCCGAGGCGGACCGGGCGCTTCACCGCGCTGCCGCCATCGGGCGAGACCACGAACACCCAGTTGCCGCCCGTCTCGTTGTAGAAGGCGCCGGCGGGGATCAGCCGCGCCGGGGCGGGGTCGCCCAGCGTCAGCTTGGCCTGCATCGTCTGGCCGCGCTGGATATTGGCGGGCTCGGTGCCGAGGAACTGCAGATCGACCTGGAACTGACCGTTCTGCACCTGCGGATAGATCTTGGTGACGCGGGCGGCGAAGGTCTTGCCGTTCCAGTCGACGCTGGCCTTCTGGCCGAGCTGGACCCGGCCGAGATAGAATTCGTCGACGCCTGCCATCAGCTTGTTGCGGCCCGGGCTGTCGATCTGGCCGATCCGCTCGCCGCGCTGGAGCGACTGGCCGACCTGGATCGAGAAGCCCGACAGCTGGCCGGCGACCGGCGCACGCAGGTTGAGCGCGTCGAGATTGGCACGGGCGAGTTTGAGGCTCGATTGCATCGACGCGGCGGATGCGCGCTGCTGCGCGAGCTGGCTGCCTTGCAGCCGCTCGTCGGTCGCTTGGCTGCGGCGGGTCACGTCCATGCGCTTCTGCGCCGACATATATTCGTCGCGCGTATCGTTGAACTGCTTGCCCGAGACGAAGCCGCGCGCGGCGAGCGGCTGCTCGCGCTCATATTGCCGGCGCGCCTTGGTCGCGGCGAGATCGGCGTCGATCAGCGAGCGCTCATTGGCGAGGCGCGTCTGGGCGAGCGCAAGCTCCTGGCTGCGCATATTGTTGATCTGTTGCTCGACCTCGGTCTGGCGGGCGAGCGTGGAGAGCTGAAGCTCGGCATTGGACAGCTCGACGATCAACTCGCCCTTGGCGAGGCTGGCGCCGTCCTCGGCGATCACCTTCTCGACCCGGCCGCCCTCGATCGCGTCGAGATAGACGGTGAGGAGCGGGGTGACACGCGCACGGAGCGGAATGAAGTCTTCGAACTGGCCGGTGCGGACCGGCGAGATGGTCAGCCGGTCGGTGGCGACGGTCTGCGATCCGCCGCGCGGCGCTAAGAACCAGAAGGCGAGGATGGCGACCAACAACAATGCACCGCCAAGCGCGAGCTTGGTGCGCGTCGAGAGCTTCTTCGTCTCGACCGCGCGGTCCATCCCGCTACCCGTGACCGGGCGGTCTCCGCCCGGCTGGTCACCCTTCATGCGTACGACACTCATCTGTGCTCCCCTGGTCGGGCCATGCTCAGCAAGCGGCGTGCCAGCCTCGATATCGCGGAACATCGCGGGTCAGGCCTTGGCCGAGTGTCCGGTTCCGGACAGTGCCGTCCGGAACCGGACGCGAGTCCCGGTCACGCGATCTGGCCGCTGACGATCGAGGCGACGGTCACAACGGGCGCGGACGACGCGATGGTCAGGCAGGTAGTGATGGCGATCGCGGCCATGGCGCTGAGGATCTGCGGGGTGAAAGTGAGTTTCATCGGTCTTCTCCTTGAATGTGCCGGATTGGCAATGATCCGTTCAGCATGGCGCGTGCCAAATGCGGAAACTGGCGGATTTACGGGGGTTCGTGACCGGGAGGACAATCCTGGCACGGAAATTGACTGTCCGAATTCGCACGCGGATTGTACGGGAGCGGTCAATGGGGAAATCGGCGGACTTTGATCTCTGCGTCGTGGTGGACGACGACGAGGATATATTGACCGCCGCGCGGCTGTTGCTGCGCGGCCTGTTCAATGAGGTGGTGACGGCGCGCGCGCCCGACGAGGCGATCACCGCGATCGCCGGCCGGTCGGCCGACGTCGTCCTGCTCGACGCCAATTTCGCGCGCGGCGCGACCGATGCGGCGGAAGGGCTGGCCTGGCTCGACCGGCTGCTCGCGATCGATCCCGAACTGGTGGTGGTGATGATCACCGCGCATGCCGGGGTGAATGTCGCCGTCGAGGCGATGAAGCGCGGCGCGACCGATTTCGTGTCCAAGCCCTGGTCGAACGAACGCCTGCTCGCGACCGTGCGCACCGCGGCGTCGCTCCGTCGTTCGCGCCGCGCCGTCGCGGTGGAGAAGGCGCGCGTGGTCGCGATCACCGATACCAAGCCCGGCACCAGCACCCCGCTGATCGGCAAGTCGCCGGCCATGGCCCGCGTCCAGTCGTTGATCGCCCGTGCCGCCCCGACCGAGGCGAATGTCCTGGTGCTGGGCGAAAACGGCACCGGCAAGGAGATCGTCGCGCGCGAGCTTCACGGCAGGTCGCTGCGCGCGCGCGCGCCGATGCTGACGGTCGATCTCGGCGCGATCGCGACCGAGCTGATCGATTCCGAGTTGTTCGGCCATGTGAAGGGCGCCTTCACCGATGCTCGCGCCGATCGCATCGGGCGGATTCAGGCGGCCGATGGCGGCACCCTGTTTCTCGACGAGATCGGCAACCTGCCGCTTCACCTCCAGCCCAAGCTGCTGACCGTGCTCGAACAGCGCCAGGTCACACCGGTCGGCGCCAACCGTCCGATCCCGGTCGATATCCGCGTGATCGCCGCGACCAACATGACTCCGGAGACGATGCGCGACGACCGGCATTTCCGGCAGGATCTGCTGTTCCGGCTCAACACGGTCGAGATCGAACTGCCGCCCCTGCGCGACCGGCGCGAGGACGTGGCGGCGCTCGTCACCCATTTCCTCGATCATTATGCCCGGCGCTACAACCGGCCCGCGCCCGAGCTGACCGCCGCGGCGAGGGCAGCGCTCGCCGCGCACGACTGGCCGGGCAATGTCCGCGCGCTGCGCCATGCGATCGAGCGCGCCGTGATCCTGGCGGGTGATGCACCGCTCGAAGCGGAGGATTTCCCGCTCGGCGCGCCCTCGGCGCCGCGCGTCGCGCCCGAGGCAGTGGTCGCGCCGGCCGCGTCGGAGCTCAATCTGGAAAAGGTCGAGCGGCGGCTGGTGGAAGAGGCGCTGAAGAAGAACGGCTACAATATCTCTATGGCGGCGACCGAACTCGGCCTGTCGCGGGCGGCGCTCTATCGGCGGATGGAGAAGCATGGGCTTTGACCGCCGTTTCACGCTCACCCTGGGTCTGTGGATCGGCGCGCTGCTCATCGCGCTGGCCGGCTTCATCTGGTCGTTCGAGGTCGACGGGCTGGGCGCGGCGCGCATCGTCGCCGGGCTGATCGTGCTCTCCGCGGCGGGCGGGCTGTGGAATCACGTCGATCGCACCAACCGTACCGTCGCGCGCTTCGTCGAGGCGCTGAACAGCAAGGATTTCGCCACAAGGTTCGACGGGCGCGGCGGTGCCGGCTTCAGCGAGCTGGGCGGGGCGATGGACGCCGCGATGCGTGGGCTACAGGAGGAGCGCGACCGCTCGGCGCGCGAGATGCGCTATCTCGAGGCGTTGGTCGACGACATGCCGGTGGCATTGCTGACGATCGACGCGGCGCACGGTGTGACCCCCGCCAACAAGGCGGCGCGGCGGCTGTTCAGCCGGCACCAGGGCGTCCGGCCGCAGGATTATGCCATCTATGGTGAGACCTTCGCCTCGCGGCTCGAGGTCGATGGCGAGACCCGGCAGGAACTGCTGATCCTGCGCATGCCTGGCGGGCCGCAGCGCGCAATTGTGCGCTCAGCGTCGCTCGAACGGCTCGGTTTGCGCATCCGCGCGGTGACGGTCGAGCCGGTCCAGGGCACGCTCGACACGGTCGAGATGGCCGCCCAGACCGATCTCGTCCGCGTGCTGACGCATGAAATCTTGAACTCGCTCACCCCGGTTACCTCGCTCGCCGGGACGGCCGAGATGCTGCTCGATGCCGAGCCGCCCGACGTGCCCGACGCGCGCGTCGCGGTGACCACGCTATCGCGCCGTGCCGAGGGGCTGCGCCGCTTCATCGACAGCTATCGTGCCGTGTCGCACGCGCCGACCTTGCGCCGCCGCCGGTTCGACGCCGGACCCTTTGCCGCGGAGCTGGCCAAGCTGTTCGCCGCCGAATGGATCGATGTGCCGCTGACGCTCGAGGTGCAGGCGGACGTCACGCTCGACGCCGATCCCGATCTGCTGGCTCAGGTGCTGATCAACCTGCTGCGCAACGCAGCCGAGGCGGCGCATCGCGGCACCGACGAGCATTGGGTCCGGCTGTCGCTGTCGCATGTCGCTGGCCGTGTCTGGATCGAGGTGGAGGACAGCGGCACGGGCGTGCCGGAGAATCTGCGCCGCGATATCTTCCTGCCCTTCTTCACCACCCGGGCCGAGGGCACCGGCGTCGGGCTGAACCTCGCCCGGCAGGTCGTGGTGGCGCATGGCGGCTCGATCGACATCGGCGACGGCCGTGCTGGCGGCGCGCTGTTCCGCATCATCCTCTAGGCCGGCACCCGCCCCCGGGGCGAGTGCCGGTATCTACGCCCGTTACTTCTTCGCGAGGTTCGGTGCGGTGAACGCGCCGTCGGTCGTGTTGCCGTCGAGATAATTGTCGCCATAGCTTTTCATCGCCGTGTTGAACATCGCGATGCCGGTCGCATTATCCGTGATCGAGGTGTTACCCACCCGAACCGTGGAACCGGGTCCGCTGGCGATGATGCCGTAGGATACGTTGTGCGTCACCACCGAGTCCCGCAGGAACAGCTGCGAGGTGCCGGTGTTGACCGGGCTCGTGACGAGCACGCCCGTTCCGTCGTTCGAGAAGACGGTGTTGGTGACGGTCGCGTTGATTGACGAGCCGACGATTCCGGTGGTGTCCAGCTTCAGGCCGAAATTGGTGTTGTTGGACACCAGGCTGTTGCTGATCGTTACCTTTGCCGAGAAGCCGGCGGCCGGGTTGACCAGGATACCGCCGGTGTTCGCGTTGCCCCCGACACCCGATTCGGAGATCGTTACATTGTCGAGGAACAGCTGGCCGCTGGCGTTGGCCGGCGAGAAATTGACCCCATAGCCGTTACGAAACCCGCGAATCTTCGTGTTGCGCACATGAACCGCGGCGGCATTCAGGATATAGATGCCGTTCACGCCAGCCGATCCGGTCTGGCCCAGGCCTTCGAAATCGAAGCCGCTGATATGGACGACAGCGGTCGTGCTGTTGATGATGAAGGCATTGGTCGCCGCCACCAGCACGCCGGTCTCGGTATTGTCGCACACCAGCGAGATCGATTTGGTGATCGTCAGCGAGCCGAAGCCGCCCGGATCGAGGCAGTTGATCTCACCGCCCGCGGCCGTCTTCGCGATCGCGCCCTGGAAGGTTTTGCACGGTGCGGTGCGGCTGCACGGGTTGACGTCGTCCCCGACGCCGGAAATCCAGGTGCGCGTCGCCTGCGCGGACGCCGGCGCAGCGTAGAAAAGCGACGTTGCGCAAAGCGTTGCAAGCAACAGCGCAAGACGATTCCAGATCGATGTCATATTGTCCTCCCCCATGGTGCCGAAGAGCGGCAAATGGAGGCGCGATATTAGCGAATTTCAGCATTGGCGACGACTCGAATCTTTTACGACCACCGTCCGATATTAAGCGGCATCGCCTCGTTCATTATGACGTCTTGCCGTCACCGCGTCGATCATATCTCCGGAAAGGGTCGGTGCCCCGCGGCCTGGAGCAGCAGGTCGAGCGCCGCCTGGATCAGGCTGCGCATCTGTCGCGCCGCGCGCCGCGGATCGCCCTCGACGATCGCGTCGGCGATCAGCTTGTGCTCCATCGCACTCGCGCGGGTCACGCCCTTGTACGCGTTGGTCTGGCGGATGCTGAAGCGCAGCGCGGTCTCCGACAGGTCAGTGAACTGCCGCATGAAGCGGTTGTTGCTCGCCTCCAGCACGGCGGTGTGGAAGGCGATGTCCGCCGCGAGCGAGTCCTCCTCGCCACGTTCCGCCGCGAACATCCGTTCGATCGCGCGCACGATCGCCCGCCGCTGCGGCCCGGTCGCGCCCTCTGCGGCGCGGGCCGCGGCGCGCGGCTCGATCGCGATGCGGATTTCGGTAAAGTCGATCAGCAGGTCGATCGAGAAATCCCGCTCGAGCATCCATTTGAGGATGTCGGGGTCGAGCAGGTTCCACCGCGCCTCGGGCTGGACCAGCGTCCCCTTGCGCTGTCGGGCGATAAGCAGGCCCTTGGCCGTCAGCATCTTCACGGCTTCGCGCACCACCGGTCGGCTCGCGCCGAAGCGCTGGCACAGCTCCGCTTCGACCGGGAAGGGCGAGCCTCTCGAATATTGCTCGGTCACGATGGCGCGGCCGAGATCATGCACTATCCTGCCGGTGAGATTGCGTCCGCCATGGTCCGGTTCGCCCGGACGGTCCGGAATGCCTGTTTCCCCTGCCAATCGCTCCCTTTCGCATCGGCGGTGTCGTCGCGCGCCGGCGCCGCGGTTGGTCCGCGATCGCCTGACGCGGGAAGGTTATCCGCTGATCGCGGCGCCGTCGATGCCGGGGCGAAGAAGGCAGGTGGCATGACCGCTTCCGGCTTTGCTCCCGCCGGCTCGCAATGGCACAGTGGGAACCGGATCAGCCATGCCACGCCGGCGCATCGGTCTGGTGATGTGCGGGAGAGCCGATGCACCCTGTCGAAACCTTCGAACTTATCCTGACTCTGCTCGCCGTGGTTGTCGCGCTGCATTGGGCCGCGCGGCGCGTCGGCCTCCCATCGGCCACTGCCTTGCTCGTGGGCGGTGGGCTGCTTGCCTTTGTGCCCGGGCTGCCCCCGGTCACGCTCGATCCCGAGCTGGCGCTGGTGCTGTTCCTGCCGCCCCTGCTGATGGACGGCGCCTATTACACGGCGCTCGGCCGTTTCCGGCAGCATCTCCCGGGCATCTTGTCACTCGCTATCGGCGCGGTCATGTTCACCACGCTGGTCGTCGGTCTCGTCGTCCACTGGCTCGTCCCCACCCTGCCATGGGCGGCCTGTTTTGCGCTCGGTGCGATCGTGTCGCCGCCGGATGCGGTATCCGCCCGCGCGGTGCTGCAGGGCGTCACGCTTCCCCGGCGCCTGTCCGCGTTGCTCGAAGGGGAAAGCCTGCTCAACGACGCGACTGGCCTGGTGCTGTTCCGTTTCGCCGTCGCCGCGACGCTGAGCGGTGCGTTCAACGCCGGCGCAGCGGCATCGAACTTCCTCTTCCTCGCGCTTGGCGGTGTCATTGCCGGCCTGCTGGTATCGGGGGTCTGGATGGTCGCGGTCCGGCGCCTGAAAGATCAGACGCTGATCATCCTGGCCAACACGCTGATGTGCTGGGTCGCCTATATCGCCGGCGAGGCGGCGCATGTGTCCGGCGTGATCGCGACGGTCGTCGCCGGCCTGGTGCTTGGCTGGTATCAGCATATCCTCCTGCCCGCACAGGTCCGGCTGCGCGGCGGCGCCTTCTGGCAGACCCTGGTGTTCGTGCTGGAAGCGCTGGTCTTCATCCTGGTCGGCTTCACGCTGCGCGGCGTGCTGGACCGGGTCGGCGGCATCGCGGCAGTCTCGACGACGATGGCCGTCCCGGTGCTCGGCGTGGTGCTGGCGGTCACGGCGGCGCGCTTCGTCTGGATCTTCGGCGGCGACGGGGTGCTCGCCGCGCTGCGCGGGCTGGGGTGGAAGCGCGCGCGCCCGCTCGGCATGCGGCAGGCGACGGTGCTGAGCTGGGCGGGGATGCGCGGCGTCGTGACGCTGGCGGTGGCGCTCACCCTGCCCGAATCGATGCCGGGCCGGGACCTGATGCTGGTCACTGCCTTTGCCGTGATCTTCGCCACCGTGGTCATCCAGGGCGCGAGCCTTGGCTGGCTGATCCGATGGGTCGGTCCGGTCGATAAGGATCCGCCGGCGAAAATGAGCATGGCCGCATCGGAAGCCGCCATCGTCCGCGCCCGGACCGAGGCAGTGGAGGCGCATGCCTTTGCGCCGGACGGCACCCTGATCCACCCGAAGCTGCTCGAGGAATCTCGCAAGCGCCTCGCCATGATCCAGCGCTACGCGGCGGACGCGGATTCGTTCATGGTGGGTATCCGCACGCATTTCGACGTCGTGCTGATCGGCCTTGCCGCCGGGCGTGCCGAGCTGATCCGCATCCACCGCGCCGGCTTGATCGAGGACGAAGTTCTGCACAATCTCGAACGCGATCTCGACGTCGAGGAACTGGGCATCATCCTGCAGCGCGATGGATAGCTAGGAGTGGTGCCCGGGGACGGGATCGAACCGCCGACACTGCGATTTTCAATCGCATGCTCTACCAACTGAGCTACCCGGGCATGGCCGGCGCGCCTGATGGGCGCCGGAAAGAGCGGGCCTCTTAATCGCGGTCGTTGGCGCTGTCCAGCCCGGCTGTGGCACTGGATGATTCTTCCGGATCGGCGGGCCCTGCGGGAAGGCGATAGCCCTCACCGAGCCATTGCAGCAGATCGCGGTCGCGGCAGCCGCGGCTGCAGAACGGCGTATGCTCCGGGGACACGGGCTTGCCGCAGATCGGGCATTTGTCGGTCTTCGCCATATCAGATCGCCTCGAAATCATGAGTTATGCCGGTGCGACGCGCCAGTTCGGCGAGCAGCGCGGGTCGCGCCGTCAGCCAGGCCAGAACGCCCGGACGAACCTTGTGGTGCCACATGCCCGGCGGCGGGGTGCGTTCGATCGTGCGGAGCAACGCGCGCGCCTCGGCCCCCGCCCGATCGGCGCGGAGCAGTTCGGGCAGCGATGCGCGCGCACGGCGCCGCACGATCTGCAGGAAGCCGAAGCCGTTCATCGCGGTGCGCTCGAAGGGCAAGGGCAACGCCGCGTCGATCGCCGCCGCAACCGCCTGGCGCGCCGCCTTGCCCTCGATCGTCGGGAAGTCGATGCCGATCGAGCCTCCAATATCATGCCGCAGGATCGCCGCGCCCACTGCATGGGCCGCATTGACCGCCAGCGTCTCCAGCGGCGGATAGCCGTCGACATCGAACAACGTCATCGCCGGAGTCGGCGACAGGCGCAGCGCGCCGCCGGGAAAGGCGATCTCGCCGGTGAGCGCTTCCTCGAGCACTTCCGACCAGCCCGCTGCCTCCAGCGCATCCGGCTCATGCGCGCGCAGGGTTCGTACCGGATGCCCCGATGCGGTGATCCGGGCGAGTAGGTCCGGCGCGGGGGCAGGGGCGGCGCCCGCTTCGGCGGGCATGGCCTTGGCGAGCTTCGCGCGGCCTGCCTCGGGGATCGCCTCGCGCACGATCTCGACCGTAAGCGCCGCGCCCTGGGTGATGCCGATCGGTAGTGGGGAAAGGACCGCCTCGCCCCCTTCGACCGTCACGCGCCCTTCGCGGCCCTTGACGGTGATCTCGACCAGCCGGGCCGCGAGCACCGCGCCGACCCGCAGCGCGCCGTCATCCAGCTCGATCCGCGCCTCGACGATCGCGCCGTCCTCGACCAGCGCGGCGCGCGCCTCGCCGATCCCGGCCTCGTACAGCCATTCGATGGAGGGGCACTCAACCAAGGGGCATGCCCGCCGCGATCAGCAGCGCGCGGGTCTCGAACAAAGGCAGGCCGATCACGCCCGAATGGCTACCTGACAGGAAGCGCACGAACGCCTCGGCCCGGCCCTGGATGGCATAGCCGCCCGCCTTGCCCAGCCCTTCGCCGCTGGCGACATAGGCGTCGACCTCGCGCTCGGTCAGCGGCTTGAACGCGACGATCGTGTCGGACAGGCGGGTGCGCGCCTTGCCCGCGGTGTCGATCACGCAGACCGCGGTCAGGCAATGATGGCGGCGCCCGGAAAGCAGGCCGAGCATGCGGCGCAGCTCGGCCTCGTCCTCCGCCTTGCCCAGGATACGCCGGCCGAGCGCGATCACCGTATCGCCGGCCAGTACGATCTCGCCCTCGCGCCGCTCGACCGCGCGCGCCTTGGCCTCGGCCAGGCGCAGCGCATGGACGCGCGGCGCCTCGCCGGGCAGCGGGGTCTCGTCGATGGCTGGGTCGGCGACGCGTGCCGGCTCGACACCGAGCCGCGCGAGAAGGTCGCGGCGGCGCGGAGAAGTGGAAGCGAGGACGAGCCGCACTGGCGGCTCCTTTTATGCTGGATCCCGGCCTTCGCCGGGATGCCGCGCTGCGCGCGTCACTTGAAGCGGTAGGTGATGCGACCCTTGGTCAGGTCGTACGGGGTCAGTTCGACAAGCACCTCGTCGCCCACCAATACGCGGATGCGGTTCTTGCGCATCTTGCCGGCGGTGTGGCCGAGGATTTCATGGTCGTTTTCGAGTTTTACGCGGAACATGGCGTTGGGCAGAAGCTCCACCACCTGGCCGCGCATTTCGAGCAATTCTTCCTTGGCCAAACAAACCTCTAGCGATGTTGGGAAATCGTGAGCGGGCGCCTTAGCGCCAAAGCGCCCAAAAGGGAAGCTCTGCCGATTCGGGCGGTAGGAGCGGGCATTGTCAGCAGAACTCTCCATTCGCCAGCGGGATCGAGACAGGTTCGGATAGCGGGAGCAGCAACGGATCAGGCCGGATTGTTCGTGGTTAAAAAGGCATCGAGACGCTTCAGAAAGTCCGCAATGTCTTCTTCCTTTTGCAGGCCGTGTCCTTCTTCGGGGTAGAAGACCGATTGCACGGACGCCTTCCGGCGTTCCAGGGCGGCGACCATCTGCCGGCCTTGCTTCACCGGTACGGTATAGTCCTTGTCGCCGTGCACGATCAGCACCGGCACCGTCAGGCGATCGGCCTGAAGAAGAGGGGACACCGATTCCAGATCGGTCTCGTTGTCCGCTTCGCCCTTCACCTTGCGCTGCCAGGCCTTGAAGTAGCGGGGCGCGGAGAACATCCGTTTGTCGTATCGGAGAATTCCCGGCAGATCGGTCACGCCTGCGAGGCTCACCGCGCAGCGATAGCGTTCGGGATTGCGGATCGCACCCCACAGCGCCGCATAGCCGCCATAAGACCCGCCCATGATGCAGACGCGCTTGGGGTCGACCTGGCCTGACCTGACGAGCCAATCCATGCCATCGTCCAGGTCATCCTGCATCGCTTTTCCGAACTGGCCGTAACCGCGCCGCACGAAATCCTTGCCATAGCCGGTGGATCCCCTGAACTGAGGCTGCAGCACCGCGTAGCCGCGGCTGGCAAGGAACTGGACGAAACGATCATAATCCCAGTTGTCGCGGGCGAAAGGGCCGCCGTGCGGCATGACGATCAGCGGCAGGTTACTGGCAGGCCGATCCTTGGGGAGCGTGAGATAGCCGGGGATGGAGAGCCCATCCCGGGCCGTATATCGGATGGCGTTGACAGGGGACAGCTTCGCACCGAGGAGCTTCTCGTACGGCGCGGCGACTCGCTGCATCCTTTTGGCCGTCCGATCGAACATATAATAGGTTCCGGGATCGTCGCCGCCGCCGGACCAGATGAGCACGCGCTGGCCATCGTTGCTGCTGTTCAGGATTCTGTTGTCTGCCTTTGGGAAGACGTGATCGATCGTCGTCTGAAGCTGCCGTTTTTCGGGATCGAGCCATTCCATATGGTAGCGGTCGTTTTCGTACCCCACGCCTGTCACCCTGCGCGTGACCGGGTCGATCCTGACCTCCGTCACGTCGACTTCGCTATTCTCATAGATCGGCTCACCGACTTCACCGGTGCGGAAATCGATCCTGTAGGCGGCGAAGCGCCCGGTTTTCGCATTGGTAACGATCAGCCCCGTGTCGGCTCCGCCCAGAAAATAAAGTCCATCGACCGCGCCGTCGTTGTTCTTCACGGCGTTGCGTGCGCGGATCGCCTTGAGCGGCGCGTCGGGCACATCGCGATACCATAGGGTCCAGCGGTCGCCGTCATAAAAGATGCCGGTACGAACGACGCCGTTGCCGTCGGCGTACCAGTTCCAGATGTTCGAGCGGCTAGGCTCGACGAGCTTGATCTCACCGGTGAGAAGGTCGACGCGCTTGACGGAGGGAGTGAGGGACATGTTCTGCTGGCTGGACAGCAGGATCCAGCGACCGGTGGGATCGGTGTAGATGACATCGCCGGCGGAAAGCGAGCGGCCCTTGGGATTCAGGACCTTTGCCTCTCCGGTCGTCAAATCCACGGCATAGAGCTGTGTGATTTCGATATCGCTGCCGAAGAAGCTCGCCTGCATCGATCTCGTGAGGAGGATGCGGCCATTTCCCGCCCACTGGATCTCCGCGATTCCCGCATCGCCCAGATCGACACGGCGTATCAGCTTCATATCCGCGAGCGCGAAGACGCAGAGGGAGGTCTTGCCACCCACCGTCGATTCCGCCGCGATGGACTTGCCGTCGGGGGAGAGAACGGGATTGTTGATGAAAGGCTGTTCCGCGAAGGTGGCGATCGGCACCGGCTCGGTCGAGGCCACTTTCTCCGCAGCGGCAATGCCGTACGCTGGCGTAATCAGGAGGAATGCACCCAGGGCTTCACGCCACATCGATCTTCTCCACGCGCCGAGCATCGATCGCTCACGCAGGGTTGTTTTCCTTCAGGAACGCCTCGAGTTCCTTCAGCCACTGGACCCGGTCCGCCTCTTCCGAGAAATGATGGTCGCCCTTGGGCTGTTCGACATAGCGATAGGGTTTGCCGGCCGCCTTCAGCTTCTCGACCATCTCGCGCGATTGCTTCACCGGCACGACCCGGTCGGCCTTGCCGTGCATGATCAGGATCGGGATCGAGAAATCCGCGGCATAGTTGATCGGCGATACGGCTTTCAGGTCGGGTGCCTGGGCGCGCAGCCAGTCCTTGCGCCGCCCCGAATTCAGGAAGCTGCCGTCGTAGCGGACCATCGCCGGCAGGTCGGCGACGCCGGCATAGGATACCGCGCAGCGATAGACGCCCTTGTCGCGCTGCGCCGCGCGGAACGCGGCATAGCCGCCATAGGAGCCGCCGACGATGCAGACGCGCTTCGCATCGGCAATGCCTTCGCCCACCGCCCATTTCACGGCGTCGGTCAGGTCGTCCTGCATGGCCAGGCCCCATTGGCCGCGGCCCTTTTCGGCAAAGGCGTTACCGAAGCCTGAGGAGCCGCGGTAATTGGGCTGAAGCACCGCATAACCGCGGCTGGCGAGGAACTGGGCCCACCAGTCCCAGCTCTCGTCGTCCCGGGCGAACGGGCCGCCATGCGGCATCAGGATCAGCGGCAGGTTCTTCGTCGAACCGCCCTTTGGCATGGTCAGCACCGCCTGGATCTCCAGGCCGTCGCGCGCCTTGTAGCGGATCGTCTTCACCGGGGAGAGCGCGTCGTTGCCCAGATCCTCGTTCACCCTGGCGAGGACATGCATCACGCCATCGTCGAGCCGGTACAGATAATAGGCGCCGGGCCGGTCCGCGCCGCCGACATAGACGATCAATGTGCTGAAATCGCGGCTCCAGGAAGTGATGAGCGCCTGGCGCGTGCCGACCGCCTTGTCCAGATCCGTCTGTACCTTGGCCAGGACGGGGTCGAACCAGTGGGTGCGGGGGCGGTTGTCGACATAGGCGGCGCCGATCATCTTGGTGCCGCCGGCGCCCGTGATCAGATCGTCGACGTCATAACCGGCCACGCCGAACAGCTTGTTGCCCGTCTTCAGCGAAGCGAGGTCGAGATCATAGACGGCGTCGAACCCGTCGGCATCGTCATAGGCAACCGCCTTGCCAGGCTCGGGCAGGAACATCGCGGGCACGTTGCCCAGCGTCGCATCCTTGCCGCGGGCCTTGACGACAGTGCGAAACGAGGCGTCGGCATTGTCGCGGTACAGCAGCCGTGAGCTACGCCGGTCGTCGTCATAGGCGATGCCCATCCGCACGGTTCCGGCGCCGTCCGCATACCAGTCGAACACCTGGGCCACGGGATTCTGCACCCGCTTGCCCTTGCCGGTCGACACGTCGAACCGCAGCACCTCGGGCCAGAATCCGGGATCGTCGGAAAAAACCGATGTCTGCATGGCCAGCAACACATTCGGCGACCCGTCGCTGGCGATCCACAGCAGATCGTCCGCATTTTGCGCGGCGTCGTTCTTGCCCAGGATCTGCATCGCCTTGCCATCGGCGCTGACCCCCACCGCGCGACGGATATACCAGTCGGAGCCGCCGACATTGGAGACCGCGCCGACCTTGGCGACCAGCCAGTCGTCATTGACCCAGGCCCAGCCATTCAGGTCGGAATCGCCGATGCTGAGCTGCCTGGTCTTCTGGAAATCGTCCAGCGGGATGATCGCCAGACGCTGCACGCCCTTGATCGCGAGGCGAGTGGCGACCTTGGTGCCATTGGGCGACAGCTTCGGGCTTTCCATGAAGGGCAACCGGGCGAACAGCTCGAGCGGAATCGGGGACGGCAGCTTGGCCTGGGGCGCGGCGGCGGTCGGGACGGGGGCGGGGGCCGCGGCCTTGTCCTGTGCCGCGACGCTCATCGGGGCGGACACCAGGCCCGCAACCCCACAGAACAACACCCAACGCATTCACAAGCCCCCTGATTCCCCGCCCCTGTCTAGCGCGGCGAGGGTCCATCGAAAAGCGACAGCTGCCGGATTTTGGCGCCGAAATGAAGCATTTGGCTTCCTGTCAAAACCGCGCCGGGATCGCTCCCGACGCGGCCTTGTGGCAGGGGCGCCGCGCCGCCCGTGAGCGGCGAGATCAGCCGACCGCGTGCGCCAGCGCCGCGAGCAGCAACAGGGCGACGATGTTGGTGATCTTGATCATCGGGTTCACCGCCGGACCGGCCGTGTCCTTGTAGGGATCGCCGACCGTGTCGCCGGTCACCGCGGCCTTATGGGCTTCGCTGCCCTTGCCGCCGTGATTGCCGTCCTCGATATATTTCTTCGCATTGTCCCATGCGCCGCCGCCCGAGGTCATCGAGATGGCGACGAACAGGCCCGACACGATCACGCCCAGCAGCAGTGCGCCGAGCGCCGCAAAGCCGCTCGCCTGGCCGGCCACCGCCGTGATGATGAAATACACCACGATCGGTGCGAGCACCGGCAGCAGCGACGGGATGATCATCTCCTTGATCGCTGCCTTGGTGACCAGGTCGACCGTGCGGGCATAATCGGGGCGGCTGGTGCCCGCCATGATCCCCGGATTGTCGCGGAACTGGGCGCGGACGTCTTCGACGACCGATCCCGCCGCGCGGCCCACTGCGGTCATGCCGAACGCGCCGAAGCTGAACGGCAGCAGCGCGCCGAGCAACAGGCCGACGATGACGTACGGATTGCTCAGCGAGAAATCGACCGCGAGATCGGGGAAGTAGATCCCCAGATCGGTCGTATAGGCGCCGAACAGCACCAAAGCGGCGAGTGCTGCGGAGCCGATCGCATAGCCCTTGGTCACGGCCTTGGTGGTGTTGCCCACCGCGTCGAGCGCATCGGTGCGGTGGCGGACATCCTCGGGCAGGCCCGCCATTTCGGCGATGCCGCCGGCATTGTCCGTGACCGGGCCGTACGCGTCGAGCGCCACGACCATGCCGGCCAGCGCCAGCATCGCGGTCGCGCCGAAGGCGATGCCGATCACGCCGGCAAGCTGATAGGTCGCGATCACCGCGACCGAGATCACCAGCGTTGGCAGCGCCGGGCTCTCGAGGCTGACCGCGAGACCCTGGATGACGTTGGTGCCGTGCCCGGTCTCGGACGCCTTGGCGATCGAGCGGACCGGGCGATAATTGGTGCCGGTATAATATTCGGTGATCCACACCAGCGCGCCGGTGAGCGCGAGGCCGATCATCATGCACCAGAACAGCGCCATGCCGGTGAAACCGGTCGAGACTTCGGTGCCGCCGTCGAGGAACGATCCCCCGCCGATCACCTTGTTCATGTCGCCGAGCACATATTGGGTGGCGCCATAGATCGCCGGGATCGACAGGATCACCGTGGTCCAGAAACCCTTGTAGAGCGCGCCCATGATCGAATTGTTGGCGCCCAGGCGGACCATATAGGTGCCGATGATCGAGGTGATGACGCAGACGCCGCCGACGAGCAGCGGCAGGGTCATCAGCTGGAACAGATGGTCGGCGTTCGGGAGGAGCAGCGCGATCGAGGCCATGGTCACGCCGATGGTGACGACATAGGTCTCGAACAGATCGGCCGCCATGCCGGCGCAATCGCCGACATTGTCGCCGACGTTATCGGCGATGGTAGCGGGGTTGCGGGGGTCGTCCTCCGGGATGCCGGCCTCGACCTTGCCGACCAGGTCGGCGCCGACATCGGCCGCCTTGGTGAAGATGCCGCCGCCGAGACGCGCGAAGATCGAGATCAGCGAGGCGCCAAAGGCCAGCGCGACGAGCGAGTCGACCACGATGCGGCGATCGGCCTGCACGGCCAGGTCCATATGGGCCTGCGCGATCAGGTACCAGAACAGCCCGGTGATGGAGAGCAGGCCGAGGCCCGCCACCAGCATGCCGGTGACCGCGCCGGAGCGGAACGCCATGGTCAGGCCGCCCTGCAGCGAGGTGCGCGCGGCCTCCGCCGTGCGGACATTGGCTTTCACCGACACGTTCATGCCGATGAAACCGGTCACGCCAGACAGGATCGCGCCGATCGCGAAGGCGACGGCCGAGGTGATGCCGAGGAAATAACCGACGACGACGGCGACGACGACGCCGACGATGGCGATGGTGCGATATTGCCGGCCGAGATAGGCCTTGGCGCCTTCCGCGATGGCGGCGGCGATGTCCTGCATCTTCTCGTTGCCGGCGCTCGCCGCGAGAATCTGCCGGCTGGTAATGATGCCATAAAGCACGGCGATCAGGCCGCAGATCATGGCCGCATAGACTATCGTCATAGATATCCTTCCCCTATTGGCGCCACGCCAGACCTTGAGGCCTGTGTCGTCGACGTTTGGGCGGAAGGTATAGAGGCGCTCGACGCGAGCGCAAGCCGCTCAGACGGCGTGCAGAAAGCCCAGCCGCGCCGGTAATGCCACCGCTTCGGTGGCATCGACCAGGCTCAGGCCCGATCCGGCGGCGAAGCGGCCGATCCGGGTGGCGGGCACCGGCAGGGCGAAGCCATGCGGGGCGGCGAACAGCAACTGGTAATCATCCCCCGCGGTCGCGGCCGCGATGCGTGCCGCGCGGCTGTCGCCGGCAAAGGCACGACAGGCGGCCGACAACGGCACGGCGGCCAGGTCGATCTCCAGCATTAGCCCGCTTGCGTCGGCCATGCGTGCGCCATCGATCAGCAGCCCGTCGGAGACATCCATCATCGCATGAACCAGCGGTGCGAGCGCCCGGCCGTCGCTGATGCGCGGCACCGGCCGGCGATAGGCGGCGAGCAGGCTGTCGGGCCCTTTCGCACCGCGCGCGATGGCGAGCCCGGCACCGGCATCGCCGATCGTGCCGGTGACGTAGAGCGCGTCGCCGGCCTGTGCGCCGCTGCGCGGCGGGGCAGCGGCGTCGATACCGAAGGCGGTCAGGGTCAGCACGCGCGGTGCGCCGGAAGGCAGCGACACGGTATCGCCACCGATCAGGGCGCAATCGAGTTGCCGCAGTCCTTCGATGAAGCCGGCATCCCAGTCGGAATCCCCCGCCAGCGCATAATTGAGCATCATCCCGACCGGCAGCGCGCCCTTGGCGGCAAGATCCGACAGATTCACCGCGCCGAGCTTCCAGGCGACGTCCTCGGCCGGGTCGGTGGCGAGGAAGTGCACGCCCTCGACGATCGTGTCGCTGGTCAGGACGAGCGGGCCGCCCGCGTCGAGCAGGGCGGTATCGTCCAGCAGCCCTCGCGCCGCCGGGTGCAGCGGCAGGGTGCGGAGTGCTGCAAGAAATTCGGTTTCGTTCAAGCAATTCCTCCCCGGAACGGGGAGGGGGACCGCGAAGCGGTGGAGGGGGACCTCCTCAGACGAAACGCTTGGGGCAAGCCCCCTCCACCATCCTTTGGACGGTCCCCCTCCCCGTTCCGGGGAGGATTAAGAGCGGACATCCTTCGCGATCGCATCGAGCAACCCGTTCACGAACCCGGCCTCGCGCTTGTCGAAAAACGCATGCGCTACATCGACATATTCCGTGATCACCGTCGCCACCGGCACATCCGCCCGCGCGATCAGTTCATAGGTCCCGGCGCGCAGAATCGCGCGCATCGAGCGGTCGAGCCGCTCAAGCGCCCAGCCCTTGGCCAGCTTGCCCTTGATCGCTTCGTCGATCTCCGCCTGGCGCGCGACCGCGCCCTTCACGATATCGTCGAAGAAGTCGACTTCGGCCTCGGCATATTCGGCGTCCTCGATCGTCGCGCCGAGCCGGTGCTGATGGAATTCATGCAGCAGTGGCGCGATCGCCGTGCCCTCCATCTCATGCTGATAAAGTGCCTGGGTCGCGGCAAGCCGGGCGGCGGCGCGGGCCGTGGAGCGGGCTGAAGTTCGGCTCATAGGTTCAATTCCGTCTGGTCGCCCGCGAGGCGGAGCGCCACTGATTTCGCATGGGCAGGGAGCCCTTCCGCCTCGGCCAGCGCCACGGCCGCGGGGCCGATGGCGCCGAGCGCGGCGTGATCGAGCTGGAGGAAGCTGGTGCGCTTCATGAAGTCGAGCACCGACAGGCCGGAGGCGAAGCGCGCACGCCGGCCGGTCGGGAGGACATGGTTGGGCCCGGCGACATAATCGCCGATCGCCTCGGGCGTGTGACGGCCCAGGAACACGGATCCGGCATGGCGGACCCGGTCGAACAAGGCCTGGGGATCGTCGCAGGCAAGTTCGAGATGCTCGGGCGCGAGCCGGTCGACCAGCGGGATCGCCTCGAACAGGTCGGCGGTGACGATGATCGCGCCGTTCGCATCCCAGCTCTCGCGCGTCACCTTGGCAGTGGAAAGCTGGCCAATCTGCAGGTCGACGGCTTCGGCGACGGCCTTGCCGAACGCGGCATCGTCGGTGAACAGGATCGACTGGCTGGTCGGGTCATGCTCGGCCTGGCTGAGCAGGTCGGCGGCGATCCATTCTGGATCGTTCTTCCCATCGGCAACGACCACGATCTCGCTCGGCCCGGCGACCATGTCGATGCCGACCACGCCGTAAAGCTGGCGCTTGGCCTCCGCGACCCAGGCATTGCCGGGGCCGGTGATGACGTCGACCGCAGCGATCCGCCCGGTGCCATAGGCCAAGGCGGCAATCGCCTGCGCCCCGCCGACCCGCCAGATCTCGTCCACGCCGGCGATATAGGCAGCGGCCAGCACCAGCGGATTGACCTCGCCGTCGGGCGTCGGCGTCACCATCACCAGCCGCTCGACGCCGGCGACCTTGGCCGGGATCGCGTTCATCAGCACCGAGGAAGGATAGGCCGCGCGGCCGCCCGGGATATAGATGCCCGCATTCTGAATTGCATTCCACCGTGCGCCGAGCCGGACGCCGGCGGAGTCGGTCGAGTCGGTATCTTCGGGTTTCTGCTTCAGGTGATAGGCCGCGATCCGTTCCGCCGCGAGCTCGATCGCCGCGCGCAGTTCCGGCTCGAGCCCGTTCAGCGCGTCCAGCCAGTCGGCCTTCTCGATCCGCCAGCCGGTCTCGTTGAGATCGTGCCGGTCGAACTTCCTGGTGAACGCGTGAAGCGCCGCATCCCCCTCATCGCGCACACTGGCGACGATCGTGCGTACGTCGCGCGCAACATCGGCGTCAGCCTCACGCCGCGCGTTGACGAGCGCGGTGAAGTCGCGCTCGAACCCGGGGTCGGAAGTGGAAAGACGGATCATGAGCGGCGTGACCTACCTAACCCGTTCGTTTCGAGCGAAGTCGAGAAACCTGGGTCAGGCGTCTTTGGCCAGTTTCTCGACTTCGCTCGAAACGAACGGGGGAAGGAGTCACACTCCGGGAGGCGCAGAGCATCACGCCGCATTGCGCATCTCCACCGCCCGCCGGAATGCATCCACCAGCGGCACCACCTCGGGCCGCGTCTTGAACGCCGCCCGGTTGACGATCAGCCGCGAGGTGACCTCGGCGATTACCTCGACCTCGACCAGCCCGTTCTCCTTGAGCGTCTTGCCCGACGACACCAGGTCCACGATCCGCGGTGCCAGCCCAAGCGTCGGCGCCAGCTCCATCGCCCCGTTGAGCTTCACGCACTCGGCCTGAACCCCGCGCGCCTCGAAATGCCGGCGCGTCACATGCGGATATTTGGTCGCGATGCGCACATGGCTCCAGCCGCGCGGATCATCGCCCGCGGCCATATCGGCGGGCTCGGCGACCGACAGCCGGCAATGGCCGATGCCCAGATCGACCGGCGCGTAGAGTTCAGAATAATCGAACTCCGCCAGCACGTCCGATCCCACGATGCCGAGCTGTGCCGCGCCATGCGCGACGAAGGTCGCGACATCGAACGCCCGCACCCGGATCAGGTCGATGCCGGGGTTGCTGGTGGAGAAGCGCAATGCGCGGCTGTCCTCGTCGCCGAACGCCGCTTCGGGCGAGATTCCGGCGCGCTCGAGCAGCGGCACGGCCTCGGTGAGGATGCGCCCTTTGGGGACGGCGATGATGATTGGATCGGCCATGAGTGAGCGGGGCTTTACTTGGGGGTGTTCGCGGGCGCAACAGACGCGGCGAGGAGGCCCCATGTCCGAACAGAATGTCCGCGGCGCGTTCCTGATCCAGGAGCATTATTGCAACGCCATGGCCGCGCCCGCTTACGCGCGCATCTGCGCGGCGCTGGCCAGGGGTCTCAACCGCGACAGTCGGGTCGGCGCGACCTTGCTCGACTGGCCGGGCGAACCGACTCGCGCCGCGATGCCGCTGCGACTCGTCGGCGGGCTGCACGCACTGGTGCTGGCGGGGAAGGACGCCGGGCTCGCGACGCTGTTCGACGGCAGCATCACTGACCCCGATGCCATCGAGGCCGAACTCGCCCGCGTGCTCGTCGAGCATGACGCCGAGCTGCTTCCCTGGCTCGACGGCCCGCCCCAGACCAACGAGCCGGGCCGCTCCGCCGCGCTGATGACCGGCCTGCTGGAGATTGCGCGCCGTCACGGGCCGAAGATCGAGATCCTCGAAATCGGTTCCAGCGCCGGCCTCAACCTGATGATCGATCGCTACCGCTTCGATCTGGGCGGCATGATGGTCGGCCCGGCCGACTCGCCGGTCACGATCGTGCCGGAATGGAAGGGGCCACCACCGCCCGATGTGCCGATCCAGATCGTCGGCACGCGCGGCTGCGACGTCCAGCCGATCGACGCGACCGATCCGGCGGCCGAGGCGCGACTCGCCGCTTATGTCTGGGCCGAGAAGCCCGATCGCGCGACGCGCCTGAAGACGGCAATCGCCATGCTACGGGAGCGGCCGGTCAGGCTCGATCACGCTGACGCCGCCGACTGGGTCGAGGCGCGCCTCGCCGAGCCCCAGGCCGAAGGCGTCACGCGCGTGCTGATGCATTCGGTCGTCTGGCAATATCTGCCGGAAGCGGTCGCCGAACGCATCCGTGTCGCGATGAAGGCGGCCGGCGCCCACGCCACCGCCGATCGCCCGCTCGGCTGGGTGATGATGGAACCCGACCGCGCGCTCGCGCACCAGGTCATCCGCGTGCGCAGCTGGCCCGGCGACGGCGCGTGGCAGACGGTCGCGACCTCGCACGCCCATGCCGCCTGGATCGACACCGGCCAGCCCGAACGCGACCGTGCCGGCATCGAGTTGCCCGAGGCGGCGAAGATCTCGGTCTAGCGAAAGCCGACATTGTACAAGTTGTTGTACAATGTCCGGTCAGAATGTCAGTGACCCTACTGACATTTTGGCGATCTCAGCCTCCCAGCATGGCTTCCCCGGCGAAGGCCGGGGTCCAGTTGGGGGACTTTTGAGATGGGCGCTCCGGCGGTTTCCTTCTGTCTCCCTGCTGGGCTCCGGCCTTCGCAGGGAAGAAGAGGGATAACCGCCCTGACATTCTCAATCGTCGGACCGCTTGAGCCCAGGCCTGATTCAACACGCTGTCGGCTGCGGCTATCCCACGCGCATGATGACCTTAGCCGAGCCACTCCTGGATCGCGTGTGTCACCGCCTCCGGTGCTTCCCATGGCACGAAATGCCCCGCATCGACCTTCACCAACGTCATGTCGGGCACCAGCGTCTCGAGTCCTTCGAGCTGGCTCGGCAGCAATGCCTTGTCGCCCATGCCCCAGATCACCAGTGTCGGCTGTTTGACCGGCGGGAAAGGCGCGTTCAGGAACGCCGGGCGTGCCGCTTCCTCGCCGATATCCGGCACGACGATCGCACTGGCACGGTACCAGTTGAGCATCGCGGTCATCGCGCCCGGCTGACCCCATTCGTCGAGATAGGCCTCCTTCTCCGCCGCGACGTTCCCGAAATCGGTGTGGCGCATGAAGCTGCCGTCGAAAAAGGCGGGCAGGCCGATCGAGTCGATATATTTCTCGAAATCGGGGTTGCGGAAGGCGCGGATATACTGGCTCGCCTCGCGCTGCGCCGGGTCGTCGAACATCGATTTCTGGAAGACGAACGGGTGCGGCGCGTTGACGATGATCAGCTGCGCGATGCGGTCGGGCCGGGTCAGCGCCGCCATCCACGCGATGGCGCCGCCCCAGTCATGGCCGACCAGGGTGAAGGTCGCGATGCCGAAATGGTCCGCCAGCGCGATCAGGTCGCCGACCATCTTGTCGGGCGTATAGTCGCTGACATTCGCGGGCTTGGACGACCGCGCAAAGCCACGCTGGTCGGGGGCGAGCACGAAATGGGTCTTTGCCAGCTCCGGAATCTGGTGGCGCCAGGTGCGGTGCGATTCCGGGAAGCCGTGCAGCAGGATGATCGCGGTATTGGCGGGGTCGCCGGCGACGGCGACGTCCAGCGAGACGCCGGTGGGGAGGTCGATTCGCTGGAGGCTCAACTCCCCTCCCGCTTGCGGGAGGGGGTGGGGGAGGGCCTGTTCGCTGTCCATTCGAGGAACATGCCCTCCCCTGACCCCTCCCGCAAGCGGGAGGGGAATGCGTCACGGATAACTCACGGTCTTCGGCACCGCAGGAATCGGAATAAACTCCTTCTCATCCCCCGGCACCTTGGGAAACCGCCCGGCATTCCAGTCCTCCTTCGCCTGGTTGATCCGCTCCCGGCTCGACGAGACGAAGTTCCACCACACATGCCGCGGCGTCGCAAAGGCATCGCCGCCGCACAGCATCACGCGCCCACCGTCCCGCGACTTGAGCGATGTCGCGACGCCTGGCTTCAGCACGTACAGCGTCATCGGCGCGAGCGGCACGCCGTCCAGGCTTGCCTCGCCCAGCGCCAGATAGACCGCCCGCTCGTCGGCATCGGCATCGACCGGCACCTCACCGCCCGGATCGAGCACGATGTCGGCATAGATCGTCCCGGCATAAGTCGTGGTCGGTGCGGTCTTGCCCCACAGGCTGCCCATGATGATCCGGGCGCGGGCATTGGGCGTCTCGATCACCGGCAGCGCCGATTTCTCGACATGCTCGAACGCCGGATCCATTTCCTCCTGCGCCTCTGGCAGCGCGATCCAGGTCTGGATGCCCGACAGGTCCGGCCCCTGCGCGCGCTGGCCGGCGGGGGAGCGCTCCGAATGTACGATGCCGTGCCCTGCGGTCATCAGATTCACCGCGCCCGGCTCGATCGTCGCGAAGGTACCGAGCGAATCGCGATGGTCGATCGCGCCTTCGAACAGATAGGTTACTGTCGCAAGGTTGATATGCGGATGCGGCCGCACGTCGATCCCTGTGCCGACCTCGAGATGCGCCGGCCCCATCTGGTCGAAGAACAGGAACGGGCCGACCATGGTGCGCGGCCTGGACGGCAGGGTGCGATGCACCTTGAACCCGCCAAGGTCGTGGGTGGTCGGCAGGATGGTCTGCAGCACGAAATCGTCGAGCATCAGGCGGCTCCGTTCAGGCCGAGCAGGATCTCGGCCAGATCCTCGGGATAGATGAGTTCATGGTGCGCGGCGATGGCCTCACGGTCAAACCATTGCCAGTGCTGCATCACGCGCTGTTCCAGCTCGGTGTGCCGCGCGGTGTCGATCTCGGCAGTCTCGGTGCGGATCAGGAAATAGCGTTCGTCGGCAGTGACCGAAACGCCCTCCAGCGTGACGAACTCGACCAGCCGCTGGAAGATCTCAGGCCCGGGCTCGGCATGGATTCCCGTCTCCTCGATCAACTCGCGCCGTGCCGCCTCCTCATAGGTCTCGCCCGGGTCGACCGCCCCGCCCGGCGTCGCCCAGAAAGGTGGGCGGTCGGCCGCGACGAAGCGGAACAGCAGTACGCGTCCGGCGGGGTCCATCAGCAGAATGCGCGCCGCGGGGCGCTCGGCCAGGCTCATGCCGCGTCGAGCTCGGGATAATGGCGGAAGATGCCGTCCTCGTTGAACGCGATGCGCCGCGCGCTCTTCAGATAGGCGGCAATCCCCGGCAGTGCCGCCACCCGGTCGTGCAGCGCGATCAGTCCGGGATAGTCGCCCTCGATCGCCGCCATCCGCTTCGGGAACATATACCGCAACCCCTCGACGATCTGGAACAGCGAGGTGTCGGCATAGCACCACCGGGCGCCGGTCAGCCAGTCGCCATCCTGCGCCGTCGCCGCGTCCTCGAAATGGCTGAGGAATTTGGGCAAACGCTCCTCGCGCATCGTCTTCGCCGCGCGCGCTGCCTCGGGCTTCTGGTCGTGGTAATAGTCGGAGATGCTCACCGGATGATGGACATTGTGCACCTCGGCGACGAGGTCCGCGATGGTGAGCTGTAACTGGTTGATCCAGTGCCGCTGCCCCGTCGGCGCCAGATCATGCTGCTCGCCGAGATAGAGCAGGATGTTGGCGACCTGCGCGATCGTCCCGTCCTTCGTCTCCAGATAGGGCGGGGCGAACGGCCGGTGGGCGCCGTGCTTTTCCATGTTGGCCATCAGCGCCTTCGCGCCCTGGTCGCGCGCGCAATCCTCATAGGCGATGCCCGCTGCCTCGAGCGGCAGCCGCACGAACTCCCCGCGCCCCTGGATCGAGGGCCAGTACCAGAGCCTGTATGCCATGCTTATTCTCCCGGCGCGCGTGCCCGGATGGCAAGCGCATGGATGCGCGAGGACAACAGATCGGCGAGCGCCTGGTTCACCAGCCGCTGGCGCTGGACGCGATTCAGCCCCTCGAACGCGCGGCTTTCGACGATCACTGTGAAGTGCGATTCGCCCGTGCCGTCATCGCCCATATGGCCGGCGTGCTGAGCGCTGTCATTGACCACTTCGAGATGCGTCGGATCGAGCGCTGAAGCGAGGCGGGTCGCGATTTCGGAGGCGACGGGACCGGTGGCGATACTGGACATCGCTCTTATATAGGCCGCTTTGTTCAAATCGGGGAACCGCGTGGCGCGGGATAGTGAAAAGAAGGATCGGCCGAACGCTCGCTTCCACGGTCGCGTGGAGGGGACGGGCAGGCTGTGCGCGCATCCGGGCTGCGAGGTGCCGGGCGAATTCCGCGCGCCGCCGGAGGAAGGGCCGGCCAATGGCTTCGAGGGACCGCGGCCCTATCGCTGGTTCTGCCTCGACCATGTCCGCGAATTCAACGCGCGGTACAATTTCTTCCAGGGCATGAGCGCCGACGAGATCCATGACGCGCAGCGCCCCTTTTCCGGCTGGGAACGCGAGACCAGGGCCTTCGCGCATAGCGGCGGCGCGGACCGCCCGCCCAAATGGGCCGATTTCAGCGACCCGCTCGACGCGATCGGCGCGCGCTTCCAGCGCCGGATGGAAGAAGCACGCAAGGATGGCCGGCCCCTGTCGGACAGCGACCGCCGCTCGCTGAAGGTGCTAGGCCTGCCCACCGACGTCGACCGTCGCGGCCTGCGCCAGCGCTACGCCGAACTGGTCCGCCGCTACCATCCCGACCGCAATGGCGGCGACCGCAGCCATGAAAAGATACTGCAGGACGTGATCGCGGCGTACACGCAGCTGAAGGGCGCGCCGGCCTTCGCCTGAGCGCTCGACCCGTCACTGAAATAGCTTGTGTGGTGCTCGGGTCACGGCGCCGGTCGATTCAACCTGTGCGCGCTCCGTCTTAAGCCCCTCCTGAACCAAAGGAGGAGCGCATGACCGCCATTTCCCTCGATACGCGATCGGCGCACTGAGATGCCGACGGTCCCCACGGAGCAGAACCGGGTCGGCATCGCCGGCGTGACGGACGCGAAACTCCAGCCCGGCGATTATGCCGGCACTGGCCTGCACGCGCTCGGCGCCGGGATGCATCAGCTTGGCGGCACGGGCGCGACGATCGCCGGCGAGATGCGGCAGCGGCAGGACCGCAATGACGAGCTTGAGATCAAGAAGGCGTGGAACGCCTATGCCGAGGGCGCGCGGGGCATCCGGACGGATGCGCTCGGCAGGTTCGATACCGATCCCCAAGGCATGCTCGACACCATGACGCGCGACTATGCCGGCTTGCGCGACTGGATCCGCAGCGGGTTGAAGAATGACCGCCAGCGCGGGCAGTTCGATCATGTCATCGCCGAGCGCTTCGATTACGACATCTCCGGCGCGCTGGGCAGCGCCGAACAGGCGATGCAGCGCGGCCAGGAGCAGCAGAGCCAGCGGATCGAGCGCAATGCGGCCGACGATGCGGTCGACACCCGGGACGATCCGGCGTTGTTCGACAAGCATCTGGAGACCGGGGTGGAATCGCTGGGGGCCCGGGCAAGGGCGCGGGGCGAGGACCCGGCCATGATCGAGCGCAGCGTGACCGCCTATCGCTCCGGCGTCCAGCGCCGCGCGGTGCAGGATATGGTCGACCACGATCCGATCGCGGCGGCCAATCGTTATCGTCTGGCACGCGACGGGATGACTCCGGCCGATCGCCAGGCGATCGAACAGGACCTGTTCGAGCCGCTCGCCCACCAGCTTGCGGCGCAGGAGGTGGATAAGCACCTGCTCCCTGAAGAGCAGGACGGCACGCTCTCTCCCGAACGGCGCGCGGCGATCGCGCAGGAGATTGAGGCCCAGCCCCTGAGCGACGCGCTGAAGCGCTATGCCCTGGACGATCTGGAGGATCGCGGCGCGTTCCAGGCGCGTGCTCGCCAGCAGGCGGCGGACACCGCGCGGGAGACCAGCCTGGCAACGGCGGAGCAGCTCGGATCGGACTTCACCTCGATCACCCAGATCCCGGCCGCCGTGCGCCGCGATCTTGACGAGGCGACCGACCAGGCGTTGCGGAGCATGGCGCAGGCCAACCTCGATCCGACACCGGTCGCCCCAGGCGGCCAGGCGGCGCTGATGATGAACATCACGGCGTCCCAAAATCCGGCGGCATTCGCGAAGGAGGATCTGCGACTGGTGCGCGCCAAGCTCACGCCCGAGGAATATAAGACGATGATGCGGATTCAGCAGGGCCTTCGCAAGGAAACACCCACCGAAACCGCGTTCTCGCTAGGCAGGCTCTCAAAGCTGCTGGGTCGCCCTTCAGCCAGCGAAACGGGGTTCGCGCCGCTTATTCGACCAGCTTCTTTCGTACCAGATCAGAAGGCTGCGCTCCCATCCAGCGGGCAACCCGCCCGCGCGTCCGGAACGCGGTTTCCGTCCGGAATGGACATTGGGGGCGTCAATGCGAATCTCGCATCGGTCAGACGCAAGAGGCCGGGGTCAGCATCCGGAGCAAAAGGGATTAGCTTGAATCTTCTGAGCGACGTCAAGGACAAACCGGCAATCGCCGCGCTGAAGAAAATGGGCAGCCCAGCGGATACCGTTATAATATTCTCGCATGGATCCCCGACCGGACAAATCGCTGACGCTTCGCGCGGCGAAGGGCAGCCTGCCCTCAGTGCGGAAAAAATACTGGAGCGCCTTGGCAAAAACTACAAGATGGGGACAACCATTATCCTCTCCAGTTGCTTTGCCGCGAGCGGAGAAGAAGCTCAGACATTGTCAGCACTGACCGGGGGGATCGTCTACGCTGCAAGGGCATTTGTCACTGTGCCGAACGAGACACACAAGAAATATGATCTTACGGTCTATTCATTGGGATATGGCGTCGGGGAAAAATCCGGATATGCCAAATTCAATAACGGAAAGGAGGTTCCATCGAAACTACTAGGCCTAACCTACAATCCGGAATCATCCGAATGGAAATGGAAGTTTTCTACCACCGCCAAAAAAACTGGCGTCCGCGTTAAATATCGGAAAAAAAGCATTCTAACGCAATTGCGAGAAGGCTGGGGGATATAGGATTCCGGGTGCGGGGCGCTCAGCCTCAAGGCACCGTCGCGGAGCCTCTCAACGCAGGGCGGTTCACTCCTCTATTTATCGCATGCAATAGCACAAGCAACGACTCATCTTGACTCGTTTGGAACGAACGGCGAACATCGCTCAGAACTGGCGCTTGGCGAACCGAAGTCTCGTTCCATATCGGGTGCACAACGGAGGGTGGCATTGATAAAGGGGGTCATCGCACGGATCTTGCTGGCCTCCCTGAGCTTCGCGCTGGCGTGTGGCATCCTTATTGGCGGCTGGCTCTATTCCGACAGGAAAACCACGCTCAGTGAGTGTTTACGAGCCGCGGAGGGTTGGACAATCCAGGGCGACACCGGGGAGAGATTTGGAGGCTGTGATACGCTCGCCAGGGAGGCTGCGATAAAACACGAGGCCAGGGCTTACCGGTTCATGGCCTTGCGGAGTGAAATCTACGGCGATTTTGCGGCAGCACGGCGCCATTGGGAAACCGCCATCAAGCTCGGGGATAACGACGCAAATCTCGCGCTGATCAGTCTTATCTCGAGCGTCCCCGGCCAACGGAATTGCAAACGGATCAGTGACGCCCTGGACGCGTACAAGACCGATACCGATAGCGAGCGGATCAGAAAATACGAAATGTCCGACTTCGTCATGAGTGACGGCTGTCCATTCTCCAAAGAAGCCCGGCGTAAGGCGTTGGGGCCCAATTGGAACTGGAGCGCTCCCAGATGAGATTCTCCCGCCAACCGATGATCAGTACCCTTCTTGTCCGCGTATTGCTTGGAGCAGTAGCGGTCATAATAATGACATTGGTTATTTACGTCTCTTTTCAACCACAGCCTCGCCCCATCTCCGAAAATTCATGCGTCGCGGGCCTTGCATCACCGAAAACGGCTGAAAAAATTGCGACCGAGTGTGTCACGATTGCAGAAAATGTCGTCCGCAATGGGGCGACGGAAAAAGATGCGCATTCAATACCTGTGGGCGGATTATACAGCGCAAATGTTTTGGTGTTATAAGTCTCACTTCGGATGCTGCCCGGAAGGCGGGAGTGGGGCAGGACATCGAGATCGAATTGGAAAGCAAGGTTATCGACGGCGTCGCTGTTGGTGAGGCAGTCCGGAGGTTCAAGGATCGCTTGCCGTCGTTATAGGAGGCATCGATCAGGATCGCGGAAATTGCGCGAGGGCCCGCACCAGCATTCGCTGGCCGCGGGTCAGTAAGCCAGCTTCGGGAAAAATTCGCCGCGCCCCTCGGGCGTAAGGTCGAGCAACCCCCAGACCGGATCGACCAGGTCGCCCGCGCGGTGATGCTGCCCCGGCTCCTCGGGTGCGAAAACCAGCTCGCTGCCCCAGAAATGTCGGATCGTGTCGCCGTCCTTGCGGAAGACGTTGAACATCGTCTCGTCCCAGTTCTGACCGTCTTCCAGACCGCGCTCGGCGCGCATCGTCGGCGAGAATCCCGCCGTGTCGCCGAAATAGTCGGCATCATAGCTGTTTCCGGCGGTCGACAGGAAACGAAGATGGTTCCAGCCACGATCCTTCGCCCAGGCGACCAGCCGTGCGATCGGTGACTTGGCGGCGATCCACATCGGCACGCGCTGCGACACATGCCGCGCGGCACCGTCCAGGCCGTCGAGCAGATGCGTGCAGCCGGGACAGGGCAGGTCGCGCTCCGGCCCGTACATGAAGCTGTACAGGATCAGGCTCGGCTTGCCGTCGAACAGCTCGGAAAGCGTCACCTGCTCGGGCCGTTCGAACGCGCCGATCCGCTCGAACACATATTCCTCCGCCACCACCCCGCCCGGCGGCAGCGCGCGCCGCATCGCGGCGACCGTCTCGATCTGCCGGCGCAACGCCATTTCCGCATCCAGCAACGCGTTGCGCGCCGTCCGATAGTCCTGGCTCTCATTGGGAAAGGCGAGATGCTCCATGACGATAGCTCCTTGTCAGCCCTGCCGCGCCATCTTCTCGCGCCGGGCGATCTCCAGCGCGGACGGCGCCTGTGTCGCGAACGATCCGGTCGGCACCGGCCCGGCGGGCTCATAGGTCGCGATGATCACGCCCGTGGTCGACATCTTCGACTCGACCAGTGTCATCGCGCCGGATGTCACGCCCTCGGCGAACAGCCGTTTCCCGCCGCCCAGCACCACCGGAAAGGTCATCAGGAACAGCCGGTCGATCAGCCCCGCCTCGAGCAGCGCCGGATAGAGCCTGGTGCTGCCCTGGATCAGCAGGTCGGGGCCCTGGCTCGCCTTCACCCGGGCGACGCCCGCCGCCGCATCGTCGTTGATCGCGACCGACTTGATCCAGCCCAGCGGCTCGGTCGACGACGTGACGACATATTTGGTCACCGCATCGAACTTCGCGCCGATCGGATCGCCAGGCTGGAAAGGCCAATAGGCGGCGAAGATGTCATAGGTGAACCGCCCGAGCAGCAGGTCGAAATCGCCGTCCAGCACGCCGTCCATATGCTGGCCCATCACGTCGTCCCACAGGGTGGCGCTCCAGCCGCCCAGGGTGAAGCCGCCGGTCGGGTCCTCCTCGGGCGCGCCGGGGCCCTGCATGACGCCGTCGAGCGACTGGAACGCGCCCGCGATGATCTTTCTCATGGGAATACTCCCTTTAGGCCGGCCGATTCAGGCTTTGGCCGTCTCCGCCTCGGCCAGCGCGGCGAGCTGTTCGGCCACCTTGCCCCAGCCCTCGACAAAGCCCATCGCCTCATGCTGCTTCAGCGCATCCTCGCTCCAGTGGCGCGCCCCGGCGGTGTATCGGGTCTTGCCGCCCTCGTCGGTGAACTCGAAAAAGCCCAGCATGAAGGCGGTCTGGGGAATCCACCCCGCCCTGAACGCGTCGGTGAAGACGAAGCGCCGGCGCGGCACCACCTCGAGGAACACGCCCTCCATCGCATGCGCCTCGCCGTCCGGTCCGTGCATGATCATCGCGGATCGGCCGCCCGGCCGCCAGTCCTGCTCGACGATCTCGGTCGTCCACGGCCTGGGGCACCACCATTCGGCGAGACGTTCGGTGGCGATCTGCCACACCAGCGCGACGGGCGCGTCGATCAGCCGGGTGACCGACAATTCATGCGCCCCGCTCATGCCGCGACCTCCCCGGCCAGCGCCCGCTCGATCGTCGCGATGTCGATCTTGCGCATCGTCATCATCGCCTCCATCGCGCGCCCGGCGGCTTCCCGGTCCGGGTTGGTCATCGCATCGCTCAGCGCGCGCGGGGTGATCTGCCAGGACAAGCCCCATTTGTCCTTGCACCAGCCGCACGCGCTCTCCGCGCCGCCATTGCCGACGATCGCGTTCCAGTATCGGTCGGTCTCTTCCTGGTCCTCGGTATGAACCTGGAAGGACACCGCCTCGTCGAAGGTGAAGGTCGGTCCGCCGTTGAGCCCCAGAAAGGGCATGCCCAGCACCGTGAAATCGACCGTCAGCACATCGCCCTGATGCCCGCCGGGAAAGTCGGCCGGCGCGCGGTGGACCGCGTCGATCCGCGAATCCGGAAAGGTGGCGGCGTAAAAGGCCGCGGCCTCCTCGGCCGTGCCGTCATACCAGAGGCAGGGGGTGATCTTCGTCATGACCTTCTCTCCTTTCTTACTGGCCCGGCCCGACCACGCCGAACATCACGCCGAGCGGATCGCTCGCGACGATGATGCGGTCCCCGCCGGGCACTTCCATCGGGCCGGCATGGACGGTTCCGCCATTCTTCACGACCTTGGCGGCGGCTGCCTCGATATCCGGGGCGCGGAAATAGAATTGCCAGGCGGAAGGCTGGCCCTGTGGCGGCGTCTGCATGGTCGCGCCGATCGTCTGGCCGCCCGCTTCGACGAAGATATAGTCGCCCATGTCGCCCATCGGCATCTTGTCCGGATAGGTCCAGCCGAACACCTCGGCGTAGAAGGCGTTGGCGCCGGCCTGGTCGGGTGTCGACAGCTCGTTCCAGTTGCACTTGCCCATGCCCATCCGGTCCCAGGCGGTGCTGGTCCCGTCGCTGGCGCCGCGCATGATGTAGAAGGGAATGCCCTGCGGATCGGTCACCATCGCGACCCGACCGACATCGGGAATGTCCCAGGCGGGCATCACCACCTTGCCGCCCGCCGCCTTGATCTTCTCGACCGAGGCATCGACGTCGTTCACGCCGATATAGAAGAGCCAGGTGGGCTTCGCGCCGCCCGCGACCATCGGCTCGGTCAGACGGAGCACGCCGCCGACGAATTCGCCATTGTTGCCGCTGTCGATCATGCGGTAATCCATGTCGCCCGCCGGCTTGTCCTGCACCGTCCAGCCGATCACGTCGTCGTAAAAGGCCTTGGACGCCTCGGGATCGGTCGTCATCAGCTCGTACCAGATTGGCGTGCCTTCGGGATTGGTCATCGTCGCTCTCCTGGGATTGGGGGCTTGGGGAGGATTGGGTTCAGGCGTCGAGGATAGGGGCGAAGCCGCCATAGACCATGCGCTTGCCGTCGAACGGCATCTCCTGGTCGACGGACGGCTTCATCCGCTCATCCTCCATCACCTTGGCCATGCCGGCATCGCGGGTCGCCTTGTCGGGCCATTCGACCCAGGAGAAGACGATCTTCTCGTTGTCGGTCGCCGCCACCGCACCCTGGAAATCGGTGACCTCGCCCTTGGGCACATGATCGCCCCAGGCCTCGACCACACGCGTCGCGCCGTGATCGCGGAACACCTCGGACGCCAGGCCCGCGAGGCTGCGATAGGCGTCCTGCCTGCCGTCCTCGACCGGCACCAGATAGCCATCGACATAGCCGGTCGATCCGCCCGAACCATGATCGAGCAACGGCGCGAAACCGCCATAGATCATGCGCTTGCCGTCGAACGGGCAATTGGCCATCTCGGCCATGCGCGGGTCTTCCATCATCTTCTGCATGCCGGATTCGAGCAGCTCTTTCGAAGGCCATTCGATCCAGCTGAACAGCACGACCTCGTCGTCCTTCGCCTTCACCGCGCGCTTGAAATCGGTGACGGTGCCGTCCGGCACCTCGTCGCCCCAATTCTCGACCATGCGCGTCATGCCGAATTCACGGAAGAACGGCACTGCCCTGGTGGCGTGCTCGATATAGGCCTGTTTGTTGGCGGCCGGCACGGCCAGCACGAACCCCTGGATATAGCTCATCGTCTCTCTCCTCGGTCGCCGCCCGCTCGTGCGGGCAGCCATATTGATGGGTCAGGCGTCGACCGTTTCGCTGCCGGACATGGCGGCCATCGCCGCGTCGACGTCCATCCAGGTCAGCTCGATGATATGGCCGTCGGGATCCTCGAAACTGCGGCCGTACATGAAGCCATGGTCCTGCGCGGGAACCGGGTCGGGCCGGGCTCCGGCGGCGACTGCCCTGGCAAGCGTCGCGTCGACGTCATTGCGGCTATCCTCCGTCAGGCAGATCAGCACTTCGCAGGTGGTACGCGCATCGGCGATCGTCTTGGAGGTGAAATCGGCGAAGCGGGCGTGGCTCAGGACCATCAGGCTGATCGTGTCGGAGAACATCAGCAGGGCGGTGGTGTTTTCCTGGCAGAAGCGCTCGTCCTTCGTCGCGCCGATCGCCTGGTAGAAGGCGGCCGAACGTTCGACGTCCGCCACGGGCAGGTTCACGAAGATCATCTTTGGCATGGCCAATCCTTTCCTGTGCGTTTCTGGCGAATCACTGTTTGACGGTGATGACTCATCGGGTTATTAAAAGCAACCATGGAGTTAGAAAAAATAACCGACTCGTCGGAGGCGCCGGACAATGCGCCCAAAAAGACGGAAAAGCGTTGGTATGACGATGCTTGCGGCACCGCGCTGGCGATGGAACTGGTCGGCGAGCGCTGGTCGCTGCTGATCGTGCGCGAATTGATGTTCGGTCCGCGTCGCTTCGGCGAATTGAAGAAGGCGCTCGGCGGGATCAGCGCGAACGTGCTGACGCAGCGGCTCGAGGGCATGGAGGAGGTCGGCATCCTCACCCGCCAGAAATTGCCGCCGCCCGCCTCGGTGCAGGTCTATGGCCTCACCCCCTGGGGCTATGCGAGCGAAACCGCGATCCAGGAGCTTGGCCGCTGGGCGGTCCAGTCGCACCGGCACGACACCACGCTGCCGCTCAGCGCCGCGTCGATCATGCTGTCGTTCCGCACGATGATCGACCGCTCGCGCTCGGGCGAGGTGAACCGCACGATCGGATTCCGCTTCGGCGACGACGAGTTCGTCGCGACCGTCGACGTGGCGGGCATTGCGATTCGCCGCGCCGATCCGCGCGAGGCGGATGTGATGCTCGATACGGACCCGGTGACGCTCGCCTCGGTCGTCTATGGCGGCCGCCCGATCGGAGACGCGGAATCGGCCGGATCGTTGACATTATCGGGCAATCGGGGGCTTGCGGAGCAGTTCGTCACGCTGTTTCCGTTGCCGCCCAAGACGGGTTCGGCTTGACGAACTCTGTTTCCGTTCGCACTGAGTTTGTCGAAGTGCCGTTCTTCCTTCTCGATCGTTGAAGAGGAGCAGGGCTTCTGCAGATCAGCCCGAACGGTACGAGGTCATGACGGATATACCCAACACCCAGCCCGACAGCCGCGAGACGACGATCATGGACGCACCCGACAAGAGGGTGAAGGTCCGTGAGCTCTTTGGCATCGATTCGGACATGGAGGTTCCCGCCTTTTCGGAAGCCGACGAGCGCGTGCCCGATCTCGATCCGGCCTATGTGTTCGACGGCGACACCACGCTCGCGATCTGCGCCGGCTTCGCGCACAATCGCCGCGTGATGGTCCAGGGCTATCACGGCACCGGCAAGTCGACTCATATCGAGCAGGTCGCAGCGCGCCTGAAATGGCCGTGCATCCGCATCAACCTCGACGCGCATATCAGCCGCATCGACCTGGTCGGCCGCGACGCGATCGTGCTGAAGGATGGCCAGCAGGTCACCGAATTCCGCGAAGGCCTGCTGCCCTGGGCGCTGCAGACCCCGACCGCGCTCGTATTCGACGAATATGATGCCGGCCGTCCGGACGTCATGTTCGTCATCCAGCGCGTGCTCGAGACCGAGGGCAAGCTGACCCTGCTCGACCAGAATCGCGTGATCCGCCCGAACCCCTGGTTCCGCCTGTTCGCCACCGCCAACACGGTCGGCCTCGGCGATACGAGCGGCCTCTATCACGGCACGCAGCAGATCAACCAGGGCCAGATGGACCGCTGGAACATCGTCGTCACGCTCAACTATCTGCCCGCTGCGGTCGAGGCGCAGATCGTGCTCGCCAAATCGGGCGAATATGACAAGCCCGAGGGAAAGCAGGTCGTCGACAACATGGTTCGGGTGGCGGATCTCACGCGTCGCGGCTTCGTCAACGGCGACATCTCGACCGTGATGAGCCCGCGCACCGTCATCACCTGGGCGCAGAACGCGCTGATCTTCGGCGATGTCGGCTTCGCCTTCCGCCTCAGCTTCCTCAACAAGTGCGACGAGGCGGAGCGGGCCCTGGTCGCCGAATATTATCAGCGCGTGTTCGGCAAGGATCTGCCCGAGAGCGTGGTCGGCAAGGGTTGAGCCGCAGCTCCATCCATCATCTTCTTCCCCGGCGAAGGCCGGGGTCCAGTTGGGGGACTTTTCTGATCGGCCGAAGCGCCCGTCTCTTTCTGTTCCGGAACTGGACCCCGGCCTCCGCCGGGGAAGCTCTAATCGGGTGATGTCGAGGTGTTGGCAATGAACGTCAGGCCCGGCTTCCCTCCCGGCAATAGTAGATTGGCAAAAGCGACGGCCGTCATGGCCGCCGTAATCCTGCTCACCGCCGCCAAAACCCCCGACTACAAGGTCAAGCCGGCTTCGGTCCCGCTGCTTCCCGGCCGCACGCTCAAGGGCGAGCAGATCGCCGTCCCCGGCGCGATCATCGCCCAAAGCCCGCTCGGCCGGCCGGAAACGGTGCTGCTGGTCGATCCGATCGACCTCGACCGGCTCGGCCAGAAGCGCCATTTCACGCGCGAGACGGTGTTCGAATCCGCCCGCGTCGATGGCATTCCGGGCGATCCGCCCGTGGTGTTCTGTGAAACCGAGCAGGATCCGTCGCTCGCCAAGGCAATGGTCGGCTCGATGGGCTTCGGCCTGGTCGGTCTGCTCAGGCCGACCAAATTGGTGACGCGCTATTGCCTCTACGATACCAATGACGACGAGACGCTCGACCATGCCATCCTGATCGGCGCCAAGGGCGATTCGGGCCGGGCGCCCTTCGCCATCGCTCCCGCGCATTACGGCCTGATCCGCGGCATGCTGCTAGGCAATGGCAGCGAGCTCAGGTTGCGCTATGCCGGCACGGCGGGCGAGAAGGACAGCCTGTCCTTCGATGCCGAGCTGGTGCTCTACGGCATGAACCGCCCGCTGCCCGAGACGCGGCACAAGATCTCGATCGCGAAGCTGCCGGCCTATGGCGTGATCCAGGGCGCGGTGGTGACCGTGCTCGAATTCGATCCGGAAACGAAGATCGCGCGGGTCAGGATCGACCGCGATCTTGCGCCGGGGCGTTTGGTGGTGCCAGAGCAGAAGCCATGACGACGGAAACGCCCCTCGATCGCTTCAAGGCCGTGCTCGGCGGCGCAGCGCGTGCGATCGCGCATGAGCCCGAGATCGAACTCGCCTTCACCGCCGACGCGCCGACTCAGTCGGGCAAGCACATCAAGGTGCCGATGCCGGCGCGCACCTTGCCGGCCGATCAGGTCGCCGAAGCGCGGGGATTCGCCGATGGCTTTGCGCTGCGCCTGCGCCACCATAATGCCGCGATCCACGCCAGGCAGGCACCGGCCGAGGCAGTCGCCCGCTCCGTGTTCGACGCGGTCGAGGGCGCCCGGGTCGAGGCGCTGGGCGCGCGCGGCTATGCCGGCATCGCCGCCAACCTCGCCACGGCGCTCGACCTGAAACTGCGCGCCGATCCGATCACCCGTGCCCGCAACCGCGACGAAGTGCCGCTGTCGACCGCGCTTGGCCTGATGGTGCGCGAGCGGTTGACCGGCGCTGAGGCGCCCGCGGTCACCGCGCCGGGCATGGCGCTGGTGCGCGACTGGATCGAGCAGAAGGCGGGCAAGGATCTCGACGCGCTGGCGCTGGCGATCGACGACCAGCGCGCCTTTGCCGGCCTCGTTACGCGGCTGCTCGAGGATCTCGATCTGGTCGAGGGCGATATGATCCCCGACGAAGCCGATGAAGGCGGATCCGAGGACGAAGGCACCGACGAACAGAATTCGGACGAAGGCGAGGACGGCGAGGGCGAAGGCGAACAGGGCCAGGGCGAGATCGAGGCGCGCGGTTCCGATCGCGACGCCGAATCGCAGGATGGCGAGAGCGCCGACGCCAGCGACGACGAATTCCAGGACATGGACGGCGAGGCAGGCGATGACGGCGACGAGGGCATGCTGCCCGTCCGCCCCAATCGCCCCTTCTCCGATTTCTCGCCGCAGTTCGAATACAAGGCGTGGACGACCAGCTTCGACGAAGTGATCGCCGCGACCGATCTGTGCGACGCGGACGAGTTGGCGCGGCTTCGCTCCTATCTCGACCAGCAGCTCGTCCATCTCCAGGGCGCGGTGACCAAGCTCGCCAACCGGCTGCAGCGCCGGCTCATGGCACAGCAGAACCGCAGCTGGGATTTCGACCAGGAGGAAGGGTTGCTCGATGCCGCCCGTCTCGCGCGCGTGGTCGTCAATCCGACTCAGTCGCTCAGCTACAAGATCGAGCGTGAGACCGATTTCCGCGACACCGTCGTCACCCTGCTGATCGACAATTCGGGATCGATGCGCGGCCGCCCGATCTCGATCGCCGCGATCAGCGCCGACATCCTTGCCCGCACGCTCGAACGCTGCGGCGTGAAGACCGAAATCCTCGGTTTCACCACCCGCGCCTGGAAAGGCGGGCAGGCGCGCGAGACCTGGCTCGCCGCGGGTCGCCCACCCCAGCCGGGCCGGCTCAACGACGTCCGCCACATCGTCTATAAAAAGGCCGATGAGCCGTGGCGCCGCGCGCGCACCTCGCTCGGCCTGATGATGCGCGAGGGGCTGCTCAAGGAGAATATCGACGGCGAAGCGCTGCTTTGGGCGCACAGCCGGCTGATCGCGCGGCCCGAGGAGCGCAAGATCCTGATGGTCATCTCGGACGGCGCGCCGGTCGATGATTCGACGCTCAGCGTGAACTCCGGAAGTTATCTCGAACGCCATCTGCGCCAGGTGATCAACTGGATCGAGACCAAGTCCCCGGTCGAGCTGGCCGCGATCGGCATCGGCCATGACGTGACCCGCTATTATGCCCGCGCGGTGACGATCATGGATGCCGAACAGCTCGGCGGCACGATCATCGAGCAGCTCGCCGCGCTGTTCGACACTGACTGAAAGAGCAGGGACTGAATGATCGTCGCGCCGCCTGGCGGGTTTGTCGGCCCGGTCAAGCGATCGGTGACGATCGCCGGTCACGCGACCTCGATCAGCCTGGAACCCCTGTTCTGGGAGACGCTGGAGGCCGCGGCCGAGGCACAATCCCTCCCGCTCAACGCCTTGATCGCCGAGATCGACGCGCTGCGTATCATGGCGGACGATCCGCCCAACCTCGCGAGCGCGCTCAGGACGTGGCTTTTGGCGCAAACCGCCTAACCCAGTTCGTCATGCCGGGCTTGTTCCGGCATCCACCGTTCGGCATTCTCTACGGCGTGAGAGAACGCGAACCCTGCGTCTATATCCTGTATATCCTGGCGAGCGAATTCAACGGTCGCCTGTACACAGGCGTAACCTCGAACCTTATCGGCCGCATCATGCAGCATCGCGACGGCACCTTCGACGGTTTCACCAAACGCTACAATATCAAACGCCTCTTTGGTAAGAAGTCGGCGACACGATGGAGGTCGTCTTCGCGACCGAGAAGCGCATCAAGGGATGGCGCCGCGACTGGAAAAAGAATCTCATCGAACGTGACAACGCAAAATGGGGTGATCTGGCCGTAGCGCTTGGCCTCGACCCTTTGCGGTGAGACACCGGTGGACCCGGAACAAGTCGGGGGTGACGGTTATGGATGAGCCGCCGGATTGTCCGCTTCCCCGTTCAGCAAGCCACTCGGGATCGTTGATCGCCAAGGCTCCCAACACCCCGACGACCAAACATACTGAGAATACCTCTCAATAGCGTTGACAATGAGAGTGACTCGCAATAGCCGGGTCCCGACACCAAAGGGGACAGAAATTGCGCACTTCCAGCACTGCTCGACGCACGCCTATCGCAAAGCCGGCCTTCCTGGCGCTGTCGTGCGTTGGCGCGTTCGCCAGCAGCACGGCCTATGCCGCCGATGAGCCCGATCCCAAGGCGACCGATGCAACCGACGAGCAGGGTCGCGACGATGACGTGCTCGTCACCGGCGCCCGCGAAAAGGCGCCCAAGCAGGTCGCAGCCCCGGTCAACACCCCCAAGTCGATCGTCGTCCTGCCCAAGGAAGTGATCGAGCAGACTGGCTCGGCCAGCCTGCAGGACGCGCTGCGCACCGTGCCCGGCATCACCTTCGGCGCGGCCGAGGGCGGCAACCCGATCGGCGACCGCCCGTTCATCCGTGGCTTCGACAGCCAGGGCTCGACCTATGTTGACGGCGTGCGTGATCTTGCGGCGCAGACCCGCGAAGTGTTTGCGGTCGAGGAGATCCAGGTCGTGCGCGGCTCGGACTCGACGCTCGGCGGTCGCGGCAGCGCCGGCGGCTCGATCAACATCGTGTCCAAACTGCCGACCGACCGCACCTTCGTGAACGCATCGGCGAGCTTCGGCACCGCCGACTACAAGCGCGTGACCGTCGATGCGAACTACAAGCTCAACGACACCATCGCCTTCCGCATCGAGGGCATGTGGCATGACCAGGACGTGGCCGGCCGCGACGCGATCTGGCAGCGCCGCTGGGGCGTCGCGCCGTCCTTCACGATCGGGCTGGGTACCGACACCCGCCTGACCGCATCCTATTACCACCTGACCAGCCATGAGCTGCCCGACAGCGGCATCCCCTATCTCTATACGATCGGTAACGCGCCCGGCACCGGCGACATCTACAGCGCGCCCGCGCTTGGGGACATCACCACCATCGGCGGCACCAAGGGCCATGTCGATCGCTCGACCTATTACGGCCTGGTCGACCGCGACTTTCGCGACGCGACCACTGATCAGGCGACGATCCGCGTCGAGCATGATTTCGGCGGGCTGACCCTGCGCAACACCTCGCGCTTCACCCACAATTATCAGGCCTATATCTTCCTGCTGCCCGACGACAGCACCGGCAACGTCTATGGTACGTCGGCGACCCCGCCGGCGGCCGGCAGCGCCGCTGCGACACGCGGCGATATCCTCACCGGCGGTTATTTGTGGCGGCGTGCCAACACCCGCTACGGCTATTCGCAGAGCATGGTGAACCAGACCGACCTGTACGGCTCGTTCAACACCGGCAGCGTCAAGCACAACATCTCGATCGGCGCCGAGTTCTCCTGGGAGAAGGCGCGGCGCGGCGCCTTCGTCACACGCGGCTATCTCAACGCCACCACCGGCGTCGAGATCCTGTCGACCGGGTCGACCGTGAGCCCGCGCTGTAACGGCGCCACGGTGTCGCGCTATTATTGCACGAGCATCTTCAATCCGAATCCGAACGATCCCTGGGTGAACTATGCGAGCGACACGTCGACCGTGACGGCGCCGATTTCGAAGATGCTCCCGATCGAGGAAACGCAGAACGACGCCAATACGCAGAGCGTCTATGGCTTCGACTCGATCACGCTGCTGCCGTCGCTGATCCTCAACCTCGGCGCGCGCTACGATCGCTTCAAATCGGTGCTGACGCCGGGTCAGGCCTATGCGGCGACGCAGACCGTTCAGCTCGAGCGGGTGGACAATCTGTTCAACTGGCAGGCGGGCCTGGTGTTCAAGCCGACGTCAGAGACCAGCCTCTACGCATCCTACGCCACTGCGGCGACCCCGCCGAACGCCCTGCTGGGCGAAGGACAGGAGGCGAACGCGCTGCCGACGACCGATACGGCGGCCAATCTCCTGCTGCTCGACTCGCTGAAGGTCGAGAAGACCAAATCCTATGAGGTCGGCGCCAAGGCCAATCTGTTCGACAGCAAGCTCGCGCTCAGCCTCGCCGGTTTCCAGACCGATACCGACAATGCGCGCGTCACGGGCCCGGGCAATACGGTGGAATTCATTGGCAAGCGTCGCATCCGCGGTGTCGAATTCACCGCCAGCGGTCAGATCCTGCCTGGCTGGACGATCTTCGGCGGCTATACCCATCTCGATCCCAAGATCGTCGATGGCGGTTTCACTGCGCTGACGGCGGCGGCGATCACGCAGACGGTGGGCGGCGTGACGACTACCATCCAGGCCGCAAAGACGGTGCTGGTGCCGTCGGTCAACAATGGCAAGCAGGCGACCCAGACCGCGCGTGACAGCTTCACGATGTGGACCACGGTCGAGCCGGTGAGGGGTTTCTCGATCGGTGGTGGTGCCTTCTACACCAGCCGGGTGTTCGGCGGTTATGCCGACAACCGCGCGGCGACCCAGACCAATGCGGGCGTGGTCACGGTGAGCCCCGCGACCAAGGTACTCTACCGCACGATCCCGGAATATTGGCGCTTCGATGCCCGCGCATCCTACCGGTTCAACCGCAATTTCGAGCTGTCGGTCAACGTCCAGAACCTGACGGACAAGACCTATTTCAACCAGGCCTATACCTCGCATTATGCCGCGATCGCGCCCGGCCGCTCGGCCTTTGCGACGCTGAACGTCCGTTATTGATGAGGGCAGCCCTCGATCTCGACGGGCTGACCGCTGAAGACATCGCCGCGCGCCTCTCGGGTCCTCCCGAGGAGCGCGCGGCGTTCGTTCGATCGGCGGCGGAGGCCGGTATGGCGGAAGCGCAGGCGGTGTACGGGCAGATGCTACTCGACGGCGCCGGCGTGGCGAAGGACGAGCCCGCCGCGCTCGCCTGGTTCACCAGGGCGGCGGCGCAGCATCACCTGATGGCGATCAACATGGTCGGCCGCTGCTATGATCTCGGCTGGGGCACCGCGCCGGACAAGGTGCGCGCGGCCGAATGCTACCGCATCGCCGCCGAGCGCGGGCTCGACTGGGGCATGTACAATTACGCGACGCTGCTCGCGCTGGGCGCCGGCGTGGCGGAGGACAAGGCTGCGGCGCTCGACTGGTTCCAGCGCGCCGCGAAACTGGGCAATGCCAAGGCGATCAACTTCGTCGGCAGCTTCCATGAGGATGGCTGGGTGGTGCCGCGCGACCTGGCCAAGGCCGCGCGCTGTTATGCCCGCGCGGCGCGCGGCGGGGATTTCCGCGGCTGTTTCAACCATGCGCGGATGCTCGGCGCCGCGGGCAGGGCCGATGAGGCGATGGACTGGCTGAAGCGCGCGGGCGAGACCGCGACGCCGGCCTTTGTCGACAAGGCGAGCGCCTGGCTGGCCAGTGCCGACCTGCCCGCCTTCCGGGTGCGCGGCGTCCAGGCGCTGCGCACGGGCGCAAACCGCATTTCCTCTTAATCTTTGGGCAAGCGGTCGCGCGGTACATCTCGGCTCAGGAGAGCGAGATGTTTCAGACACGGCACGACCTGTTCGACCGCGCGCGCGTGGGTGCCCGCGATGACGAAGATCACGGCGACCCCATGCGCGGCCTGTTATATGCCGTGCCGATCAGCCTGACGATCTGGGCCATCATCCTCTGGCCGTTGCTGGGCCTGCTCTAACGCCCCAGCAGTACCCGCGCCTGGCCGGCGATCTGCGCCAGCATCGCGGCGTTCGGTGCCGGCGCATGCCGGGCACGATCCACAACCGACTTGAACTGCGCGACGCGGCCGGCATTGGCAGCGAGCCATGTCTCGACCAGCGCCTGCGGATCGCCGCCGCCGCGGCCGAGGAATTCGAGCCGCAACTGCTGGAAATCGCGCGCGAGGCCCGCGATGAGCAGCCGCTCCCACGGATCGCTCGACGCGATGCGCGCGGCATTAGCCTGCGCCCAGTCGAGCCCCAATGCCTGGCCGAGCCGGGTGAAGGCGCGCGTCAGCACCGCTTCGTCGAGCCCGAGCCGCTCGCCGAGATCGGCGAGGCCGACCGCGCCGTCCAGCTCGAACAGCCGCACCACTTTCTGCACCAGCTTCTTCGGCGCGCCGGCCGCCTCCAGCGTGGCGGCGATGCGCGCGCTCTGCGCGCTCGCTTCCTCGAGCAGCAGGGCCTTGGTTTGCCGGTCGAGCTGCGCGGTGCCCTTCGCCAGCCGCGCCAGCGCCGGGCCCGGTCCAGTGCCGGATCGCACGACGCGCAGCAGGTCGGCGATCTGCGAGCGGGTGGCCACCGCCACTTCCTCGAACAGCGCGATGCGCGCGCCCTCGGGCATCACCGCGGTCTCGATCTCGGCCCAGAGCGCGGGCAGGCCGAACAGCCGCTCGGCCACGACGAACATCGCCGCGATGTCGCTCATCGCGGCGCCTTCCTCCTCGGCCAGCTCGAACGGGTGGAGCACGCCGAGCCGGTTGACGATGCGGTTGGCCAGCTTGGTCGCGACGATCTCGCCGCGCAGGCGATGCTCGTCGATCGCCTTGCCGAACTTCCTTCGCATCGCGGGCGGGAAGGCGGCATGGAGATCGGGCGCCAGTTCGGCGTCGAGGCCGAGATCGGCGAGTTCGATCGCTTCCTGCAGCGCCAGTTTGGCGGTGGCGAGCAGCACCGCCAGTTCGGGGCGGGTGAGGCCATGCCCTTCCTGAGAGCGGCGCAGCAGATCGTCGTTCGAGGCAAGCCCCTCGACCGCGCGGTCGAGTTTGCCCGATGCCTCGAAGATCTCGATCAGCCGGACATAACTCGGCACGGCCTGCGCGCCGTCATTCTCCGCGATCGACAAGGCGAGCGTCTGCAGCCGGTTATCCTCCAGCACGATAAACGCGACATCGTCGGTCATCGCGGCGAGGAAGCTATTGCGCTTCTCATACGCCAGCCGGCCCTCGATCATCTCGCGGTTGAGCGCGATCTTGATGTTGACCTCGTTGTCCGAGCAATCGACGCCGGCCGAATTGTCGATGAAGTCGGTGTTGATCCGCCCGCCATGCGCCGCGAACGCGATGCGCCCCGCCTGGGTGACGCCCAGATTGGCGCCCTCGCCGATCGCGGTGGCGCGGATCTCCTCGGCATTGACGCGCAGCCGGTCATTGGCCGGATCGCCGACCTGGATGTTGTTCTCATATGCCGCCTTCACATAGGTGCCGATGCCGCCGAACCAGATCAGGTCGACGGGCGCCTTCAGGATCGCCGAGATCAGCGCGCCCGGCTCCATCTCGCTCGCGTCGAGCCCGAGCGCGGCGCGCACCTGTTTCGACAATTTGATCGTCTTGTCGGTGCGCGGGAACACGCCGCCGCCCTTGGAGATCAGCGAGGGGTTGTAGTCAGCCCAACTCGAGCGGGGCAGCGCGAACATGCGGTTGCGCTCCTCCCAACTCGCGGCGGGATCGGGATCGGGATCGAGGAAGATGTGGCGGTGGTCGAACGCCGCGACGATCTTCAGCGTCTTCGAGAGCAGCATGCCGTTGCCGAACACGTCGCCCGACATGTCGCCACAGCCGACCACGCGGATCGACTCGCTCTGCACATCGACGCCGCGCTCCGCGAAGTGGCGCTGGACCGAGATCCAGGCGCCCTTGGCGGTGATGCCCATCGCCTTGTGGTCGTACCCGACCGAGCCGCCGCTCGCGAAGGCATCGCCCAGCCAATAGCCATGGTCGAGCGCGATCGCATTGGCCACGTCGGAGAAGGTCGCGGTGCCCTTGTCGGCGGCGACGACGAAATAGGGGTCCTCTCCGTCATGCACGATGACATGCGCGGGATGGACGACCTTGCCCTCGACGATATTGTCGGTGATCGACAAGAGCGAGCGGATGAACACCCGGTAACTCTCGGTCCCCTCGGCCAGCCACGCGTCGCGGTTGGCGACGGGGGGCAATTGCTTGGGATAGAAGCCGCCCTTGGCGCCGGTCGGCACGATCACGGCGTTCTTCACGCGCTGCGCCTTCATCAGGCCGAGGATCTCGGTGCGGAAGTCATCGCGCCGGTCCGACCAGCGCAGCCCGCCGCGCGCCACCGGCCCGGCGCGCAGATGGATGCCTTCCACACGAGGGCTGTACACCCAGATCTCGCGCCACGGCACGGGCGCGGGCAGGCCGGGGATGAGGTGGCTGTCGAGTTTGAACGCCAACGCCGTCTGGCCCGCGGGGGCGAAGGCGTTGGTGCGCAAGGTCGCCGCGATCACATTGCGCAGCGCGCGCAGGATGCGGTCGTCGTCGATCGCCGAGACGGCGTCGAGCCCCGCATCGATCGCGGCGTCGGCGGCCAGGATCGCCTCGATCTTTGCCTTTCGCGCCGGATCATGCGCCGCGCCGAAGCGCTCGATCAGCGCGGCGGCCACTTTCGGCGCACGGCGCAGCGCATCGACCACCGTCGCCAGCGAATAGGGCAGCCCGGCCTGGCGCAGATAGCGGAACCAGGCGCGGAACAGCACCACCGAGGCGGGCGCCATGCCCGCATCGACGATCAGCCGGTTGAACGCGTCATTCTCCGCCCCGGCCTCCAGCACCGCGGCGATCGCGCCTTCCAGCACCGCCGGTTCGCCGCGCGCCGGGTTGGCGCTCTCGACCAGGAACTCGTGCACGAAGCCCTGCGCGTCGTCGTTCAGCGCAGTCGGCACTTCCTCGATCACGCGGAAGCCGAAATTCTCCAGCACCGGCACCGCGTCCGACAGCGGCAGCGCGCCGCCGACGCGGTAGATCTTGAGCCGCGTCGCGCCCTTCGCGTCGCGGAACAGCCGCACCGAGCGGTCGCCGGGCGTATCGAGCCGGCACAGGCGCAGGATGTCGCGCGCCGCTTCCTCGGCGCTGCCCGCCGCGCGATAGCCTTGCGGGAAGGTCGCGGCATGGCGCAGCGCGAGGCGCGTGGCGCGTGCCGGCTCGACCGCCTCGGCCAGCGCCGCCTCGACCGCCGGGACCCAGCCGCGCACCATGCGCGCGATCCGCGCGTCGAGCGCCGCCGTATCGGGCATCACGCCCTCGCCGCGCAGATCGATGGTGTAGCGGATCTGCGCGACCACGCTGCCCTCCATCGCGATGCCCCAGTTGAGCAGCCCGCCATGCGCCGCCTCGGCCAGCATGTCGCCGATCGCGACGCGCCGCGCGGTGGTCAGGTCGTCGCGCGGCAGCCACACGAACGCGAACAGATGCCGCCCCAGGATCGAGCGCACCAGCACCAGCGCCGGGCGCGGCCGGTCCGCCAGCGACATCGCGGTCAGCGCGACATCCTCCAGCGAGGCGACGTCGAACGCGGTGATCAGGTCGTGCGGCAGCGAGGCGAGCGCATGGGTGAGCGCCTTGCCGGTATGCCCCTTGGGATCGAAGCCGAACTTCGCCTCCAGCGCGGCGAGCCGCGCGCGCAGCACCGGCACGTCCTGCGGCGGCGCGTTGAGCGCCGAACTGGTCCACAGCCCGGCATGGATCGAGAGACCGGTGACCTTGCGCCCCTCGCGGATCGGCACCAGCACCAGGTCGAGCGGGACATGGCGGTGCACGCCCGAGATCTGGTTCGACTTGAGCAGCAGCGGCGCTTCCCCGCCCTTTTCGAACCAGGCCATGGCGAGCGCGCGCGACGCCTCGGCGAGGATCGGCACGCTGTGCGGGTGGCGCGCGATGCCGAGCGGCTTGTCGCTCTTGCCCTGCCACAGTTCATGGCCGAGCAGGGTGAAGTTGCGGTCGAGGAACCACAGCAGCAATTCGCCGCCCTCGCTCGTCCCCAGCGCCTCCGCGTCGGAGGCCATGCGCGCCTGCATCGGCGCCCAGTCGTCCACCGCGGAACGGACATCGGCCAGGTTGCGCTCGAGCGCGGCGAGCAGGTCGCGCCGCTCGCGCGAATCGGCGCGCTCCATCTCGATATAGATCATCGATTCGGGCTTGCCGCCTTCGCCGCTCGCCCCGCCGACGCTGGTCAGCGCGCCCGCCGCATCGCGCGTGACGCTCAGCACCGGGTGGATGATGCGATCGATCACGATGTTCTGCGCGCCGATCGTCGCCGCGATCGAATCGACCAGGAAGGGCATGTCGTCATTGACGATGGCGAGTCGCATCGTGCGGCGCGGCTCGGACCCGGCGATCGGCTCCAGCGCGAGCACCGGCCTGCCCGGCGGCCGCGTCTCGGCGGTGGCGGCGACGAAGGCGGCGGCATCGGCCCGCTCGGCCTTGCCGAACCCCTGCAATTCCCCCGGAAGTGCGCCCTTGGTCAGCCGGGCGGCAAGCGCGTCCGACAGCGATTTCAGCGTGGTCTTGGCCATCGCCGCCCTATGCTCCCGCAAGAAAATTACCTCAACCCTTGTGGCGCTGCACAATGGATTCGGGGGGAGGGTATCCTCCCCGGAACGGGGAGGGGGACCGCGCTTGCGCGGTGGAGGGGGGCTTCCGCAAACGGTACGGCTGTGGAGAGCCCCCTCCACCATTCGCTGAAGAAGCGAATGGTCCCCCTCCCCGTGTCGGGGAGGAGTTAGTAATAGTCCTCCCGCAGCTCGCGGTAGAGATCGTAGCCGTCGTCCAGGTCGCGGTAGAGATTCTCCTCCTCGTCCCGGCTCCGCCGCCGCTCCGTCACGCCATAGCGCGACGGGTCGAGCCAGCTCGGGTCGCGGTGCAGCACCGGTTCGGCGAAGGTCAGCGCCAGCGCGTCGGCATCGTCGGGGGAGCCGAGCCCGCGCGCCTTCATATGTTCCTTCTTCTCCAGCAGGATCGACACCTGGTCTGCGGCATAGCCATATTCGACGCCGGTCAGGTCCGCCGCCAGCGCCTCCTCGTCGGGGATCGCCCCGCCCGACAGCCAGCCGCGCATGTTGGTCCACATCTCGGAACGCTTGTTGGCGCATTGCACCCGCATCTCGCCGGCCCAGATCGCCTCGCGGCCCTTGCCGCCGAACCACACCTCATGCACGTTGGGCACGCCGAGCTGGCGCAGCCGGTCGACCACCGCGCCGCCGATATTGCCGGCATCGACGAAGATCGCATCGGGGTGGAAGCCCTGCACCTGCAGCGCGACGTCGCCCGCCATGGTCATCGCGTCCACCCCCTGCCAGCGTTTCCACGGCCGCGTCCGCGCATCCCGCCCGCAGCGGATGGCGAGCGTCGAATGATCGTCGCCGAAGCGCGCGCAATCCAGCCCGAAGATCACCGGATCCCAGGTCACCCCGCCGAACAGCTCGCGCGTCCGTGCCGCGGCGACCAGATCATGCCCGATGAACTGCATCGAGGAGTTGGAGGGGAATTGCCCGCGCACGCGCACCCGCACCACGTCGCTGTCCTCGCCGTACGTCGCGACCAGCTCGTCGAGATAGGCGCGGTTGACCCCCTCCACCGTGCGACTGTCGATCTGCCGCCCGTTCCACAAATGCCGGTGCCGCCCGAAACAGTCGCGAAAAGGGCCCGTATTGTGCGTCGGGTTGCCGAAGGCGAGGAACAGGATCTCGGTCCCCTCGTCGGTCAGCGCGCCCAGCGCCACCTCCCACACTTTCGGCGCGATGCCCGATGCCTCGTCGAAGATCAGGATGATGCGCTTGCCCTGGTTGTGCAGGCCGGCGAACGCCTCGGTATTGGCGACGCTCCAGGTGACGAGATCGGACCGCCAGCTCCGGTCATGCCCCGCCACGGTGGAGACGAGCGATGTCGCGGTCGCGCTGAACCAGTCCTTCGTGATCGACAGGTTATGCCATTTCACGATCTCCGGCGCGGTCTTGGTCAGCAGCTGCACCTCGGTATTGGCGGTCGCGACGATGCGCGTGTCGATGCCGGTGTCGAGCCCCCATTTGATCAGCATCGCGATCAGCGCCGATTTGCCGATGCCGTGGCCCGACGCGCGGGCGATGCGGCACGGCATGTGCCGCGTGGCGGGATCGGACAGATGCGCGCCGATCGTCTCCATCACCTCGCGCTGCCATGCGCGCGGGCCGGCAACGCCGGCCAGCGGGCCTTCGCCCCAACGAAAGGCGAACTCGGCGTACCGGACGGGGTCATGCGCCAGCTTCTTCATCTCGTTGACGAGCGCGCGGCGCGACATGGGCTTGGGGTCAGTCATAATCGGGTGTCTTTCCCACGCGGGCAAAGGCCTGCAGGATGATGTCGCCCAGCTCGTCCGCGTCGCGCTCCTCGATCGGAATGCGCCACTCCTCGGGCCGGCGGCGGCGCAGCCATTGCAGCGCCGCCTGCGGATCGGCGAGCACGCGCCGCCGGAACCGCGCGACTTTCGGCTCGCTCCAGCTCGCGAACATGAAGGCGCGCTCGGCGGTATAATCATAGCCGCACGCCCGCTGGTGGAGCGAATTCACCACATGCTCGTCGGCCAGGCTCTTGCCGGTGGTGCACGCCTCGGCGAAGTCCGTGTGCATGCTGCGCCATCGATAGAAGGTGGAGATGTCGATCTCCAGCAAATCGGCCACCTCCTCGGCGACCGATCCATTGGCATAGGCCTTGCGCGCGATATCGGCATAGGCGGGGCGATAGGTGGTGGGGCGTCCTCTTGGCATGGGGCGCTTTGTGGGGGATGCGGGGGGAAGTTTGAATCGACGTCACCCAACGCCCGGATGTCGCTGCTTTGGCGCGTCCCCAGCCTCTGCCCATGGGCGCGAAGTTAAGTAAGGTCGTTTAAGATCAGAATCTTACCGTCACCCCGGACTTGTTCCGGGGTATAGTGATTGTTCAAGAAAAACGAGTTTCTGACCACAATCGCTAAATGCCACCGGATGGAAGTTGCGCCGGGCTGTTGATCACCCGATAATCGACCGAGAGAGCATTCCGAAAGTGCTTACGCCCGCACAAAATCTTACGACGCTCATCGGGGCGCAAGTCGGTCAGGTGGATTGTCCCCTTGGTTTCGCGGACAAGGTATAGATGATCGGCCCCGTCATCGTCACCCATCACGATGGCCCAGTCCGGGTTGTAGTTTCCAATCGGTGTCGGCACTTGGAACCACGCCGGTAGCTTTGAATACAGTTTTACACGTGCGTCATTTTCCAACGCCTCGGCAAAGGAGCGCTCAATGGTCTCTGAATCGACGACCACCCCATCATAGATATGAGTGCCGCCGGACACTCCATTGAATTCGCTCATCACGACATTGGATTCAAAGGCGTCGACGAATTCATCAAACTGACGCTGCTCATACCACGAACCATCGCGTTCATATTGAATGCCGTCCACAAGTTGATCGGCTAGCCGCGATTTGATTGCATCTACCAAAGCCCCCGCAAATTCCTGTGGGTTGTCCAAAGCCCTTTGTGGGTTAGCGGTTTGCTTGAGGATCGCCAATACGGTGCCACGGCCGATCCGCATAGGCGGGGTCGTCGCCTCCATGAGGCTTTCGACAAGCGCCACGATGTTCGGCAAGGGGAAGCGACCTTCAAGGTCGATAGCAACGCTCGCATCGGCAGTCCGCACCGCTTCAAAAGTGTCCTCGTCGGCTTCCGCTCGGACCCGGGCAACCTGAACGATCACGCGTGGGCGACGCACCTCGACATCGGCCATGTCTGCCACGACATCGGCGATCAGCTTGGGACTGTCGATTGAGACGGCATAGCGCGTGCGGTGCTTAATCTTTTCCCATAGAGCCTGAAATTCAGGTTTCAGCAGATGCCCTTTCCGCAGTGCAAGTGTGACCCGCTTGCGCACATCGCCGGGCTTAGGTGGCACGCCGTCCTTGCCATATTCCTTTTCGATCTCACCTTGCAGGCCGGTCACGAAGCGTTCGTAACTTTCGCTGGCGGCAACGGTCAGCACGTTGACCCGCTCATCGGTGACACGCTCGCCAGTTGTTGCATCGACGGGCAACCGCACCCCGCGACCAACTTGCTGCCGCCGCTCCGTTTCGCTGCCAACTTCGCGCAGCGTGCAAATCTGAAAGACGTTCGGATTGTCCCATCCTTCCTTGAGTGCCGAATGGGAGAAGATGAAGGCAACCGGCTCGTCAAACGACAGCAGCCGTTCCTTAGCCTTCATAATCAAATCGAATTCCCGCGCCTGTGCCTCCCGCTCGTCCTTCGTGGTGGCGGTGGGCTTGTCGAAGATGGTCGTCTCACCCTTCTTGTTCACCTTCGACGCGAAGTAGGACGCCTGCACATCGAGCGCCTTGCGATCCCGCCATTCGGGATAAGCCTGCTTGGCCTCCTCAAACGCTTTGATGAACAGGGTGCGGACCAACCCTTCATCGGAGCGGAAGCTCTCGACGGAATCGACGAAAAAAAGCGATAGAACCTTCACGTTGAAGCCCCAATCGCGGATCCGCTTTTGCTTGCGGAAATGCTGTTCCACCGTGAAGCGAATTTGCGCTTCGATCACCGCTTCGCGTTGGCTGCCGGTTTCGCCGCCCACCGCAATCTCGACATTGTTTGTAAACCGCACATAGTCGAAGTTGATCTCGGCGACCTGAAATCCCTCATAGTCCGCACGCTTGGTCTTGGCCGCCAGCTCGTCACCGGGCCTCAGTTTGATTGCCTTGCGCGTCACCTTGCCGTTGGAGGTCGATTGCACATCGACGGTGACTGTCGCGGTCAGCGTTTTTTTTGCCGCTTCCGTCTTGTCGAGCCGGATGAACGGAAGGTTGGCGGTCTCCTCCTCGACAGCCGCGCCGATCTCAAGCCGCTTCACCAGCCCTTGCCGATAGGCATCGTAGGGGGTGAGGCGATAGACCAGATTGTAGGCATTGCGATGCGTGGCGCTGTAGCGCAGCGCGAACAGCGGATTGAGCGCTGCCAGTGCCGCAACACCGCCCTCGCTTTCCATATTCTGCGGCTCGTCCAGAATGAGCACGGGCCGCACCGCTTGCAGCAGATGGATGGGCGGCGCGTTCCCTTCGTTCGATTTGCGAATGACGTTCGTCTCATTGCGGAAAGACTGAATGGTCATCACCATCACCTCCACCGCGTTCGATGCCGCGAATGCGCGAACCTGACCGGGTTGCCCGGCATAGACGGAAGGGCGGAACGGCGGCAGGCCTGGGATTGCCACGAAATGCTTGCGAGTCTGCTCTATCGTTTTCAGCACGCCTTCCCGCACTGCGACTGAAGGCACGACGATGATGAATTTGGTCAGTCCAAAGCGGCTGGCCAACGTCAGGAGAGTGCGCAGATAAACATAGGTTTTGCCAGTTCCGGTCTCCATTTCGACCGAGAAGTTGGGAAAGCGAACCTCGCCAGCACCTTCATACAGCTCCACCGCCTGTTCAATGTTGGCAAGCGCATCATCGAGCGGGAGACTGCCATCCCCCTGCACCCGGCGAAGATTGTCGAGCAGTTGGGCGTCGTCCAGATCGAGCCGGTTCGGCACCACGGTTGAACCGGCGGCCGGGATCAGATTTGCGCCTATATGGCCCTGACCCTCGAGCAGCCCCATGACTGAGGCGATGGCGTCCAACTGGAATTTCTGCGTGGCGTCGAAACGAAATTCCATCGCGTTAGAGCACCTTCAAGTTGCACTGGAGGGCTAAGTTCGCCGCTATGGTGTCGTTGAGAGCCGTATCACGGCATACGAATAGATCATTCTTGGTCAAACCAAGTGGCTTCACCGCATCAAGGTCGATATGATCGACAAGGCAAATCGTGAACGCGCGCTCACCGTCCTCGTCGCTCACGCGCCAGAATTTGGGTGGGATTGTTTCGCCGATCGGGTTGATTGCGGCCGTCAGTGGATAGCCTTCCCGCAATGCGACTTCCCAGATGACATCTTCGACCTGCCAGCCATGGACGAGGGTATCCGCGAAGGCTTCCATCTCCTTGATGTAACTCTCCGGTGTCTTGTCCTCCACGCCGGTCCATCGGCGAGTGTTGGATGCGGCCAGCCGGAACGCACGGATGCCCTGATTGCTGGGCGCAACGTCCGGGAGAGCCAGCACACGGCGCAGCCGTTCGCGGGTCACTTGTGTGATCGTTTTCCAATCTCTGGCGAGCGCGGCTTTGCCCGTCCGCTCTTTGGGGTTCACGGCTTCTGGCAATTGCACGCCAATATAGCGTGCCCCGACCATGCCGTTGGCGGCAAGGCGGATAACCGCCTCGCCGCTGGAGCCCGACCCCGCAAAGAAATCTACGATGATCGGCTGGTCGTCGTTCGATGCCATGTAGCGAAACAGTTTGGCCAGCTCGTCATGATCCTTAGGATTGTCAAACACCTTGGCACCCATCAAGGTTCGAAGATATTTCACTGATACCTGCGATTGCTTGTAGAATACGGTGCCGCGAACCTGCGTAGCCAGCTCTTCGACCTCATTGCTTCCATTATCGGCATCATCATCAATTTCCGCATCCGCATCGTCTAGCAGCTCATATGAGACCGGCTTGATATGATACTTCTGGAATGGAGGCTCGCTATGGTCTTCTCGAAACACTACAAGACCTAACCTGACCCGTTCTTGCATCGTCGCAGGATCAGAAAATCGCCAGCCTGCTTCTGGGACAGCACAGGGCAAGCCCGTCTTAGGATGCAGGACGTCGTATTCAGGGCCGCCCCCGCCCGGCCATGAAATATCACGATCCCGCCAGGGCCCATTCGCATCAACCCGTTTGTAGCGGCTCCATTTCTTCGACGGATGCGATTTCGGCAACTCGCTGAACCAGGCGGTCAATTCCTGCTCGATCACCTTGTCCGCGCGTTCGCCGTCGCCATGCGCGGCACGTAGGCGGACATACTCGTCCCAAATTTCCCGCGCGCCCGGTTTCTCCTCACGCCAAACGGCTTTGGCTTCCTTCAATGCGAGAAGGGACCGGGCATAGACGAGTACATATTCATGGCCGACCGACAGCAGCTTGGCGTCGTTCTTGCGGCCCTTTTCCCATACCATCTGCGCGATGAAGTTTTCCGCGCCGAACACGTCATCGCAGAGCAGGCGAAGATTGGCGGCTTCGGCATCGTTGATGCTGATGAGGATGACGCCATCCTCTTTCAGCAATTGCCGCGCCATCGACAGGCGCGGAAACATCATCGACAGCCAGTTGGAATGAAAGCGTCCGGCCTTCTCCGGCGCGCTGGTCGTCATGTTGCCGTTTTCATTCATCTGCCCAGTCTGGCGCAGATAGGCGCTCAGCGGATCGGCGAAGTCGTCATGGTAGATGAAATCATTGCCGGTGTTGTAGGGCGGATCGATGTAGATCAGCTTCACCCGGCCGAAATAGGATTTATAGAGGAGCTTGAGCACCTCCAGATTCTCGCCCTCGATAAACACATGGGCGGCATCGTCGAAATTGACGCTCTCCGCGCGATCCGGGACCAGGGTAGCGGCGGACGGCGCTTGCAGCATGGCGATGGCGGCGCGCTTTCCCGGCCATGTCAGCCCGTAGCGTTCCGGCCCGTTTTCGATGGGCAATCCGACCAGCGCCGCCAGCCGGTCTAGGTTGATCGCGCCATCGGTAAACGCTTCCGGCGCAACGTCTTTCAGGCGCGCGATCAGCTCGTCGCGTTGGTTGGGGGTGGCAGGGTCAATTCGCTCTTGATCGGTCATCATCGCTCTGTGCCGGAACAGCCGGAGGCGGACAAGAACCGTTGTCCCGAGGATAACGGTGACAGATGCAATTACCCCTTAACCCGTCTATCCGGTCTCCCGTCAGGCACCATCTCCGAGCATCGGCTGATAGCTCGACCCATATGCCGCGCGAGAGAACAGATCGGACCCCTCGGGCAAAGGCGCCTCACTCAATATTTCATATCGTCGGAGCTGCGCCGCCAGCTTGACGGCAATCATCTCCTCCGCCCTCCGCCGTACCTCTGATTGAGGCGATTTGAAATCGTTGCGATTGGAGGTGGATAGCCCCCGCAGCGCAAGCCTCAGATTCCAAACCAACTCGGCCTCGTTGACTTGGCGCACGATCGCCTCCTTCGAATCAGGGCCGGACCACAGCGGGCAATTTCCAACATCGCAAGCCCAGGCCAGTCTTGCTCGCTCGTGGCGGGAATGACTGAGCGATCGGCAGTTGCTTGCGAGGCATTCCCGCCCCGCCGATCCCCGCTCTGCCTTTCGGACTCGGGTTGCGCTGTGATCGGACCCCTTCTGGTAGCGCGCTGCGCCCGGCCGCCAGAGTATCGAACCAACCCGGCCGGGCGGCGGCGCATATGGGACGTTTCGCGAGTCTGTTGAATCGGTTGGGGCCGAAATGGCGCGCCCGTAACGCGTGACGCAGCGCCTTGACGCCCGGTAACGGACCATAACGCGCGTCACGGCGTGACAGCCAGTCGTCAGGATTGCGTGACCACTGATGTCCCGATTGCCCGGCCCTTCCCACGGTGACGTGCGGCAAGATTCCCGCTATGATTTTTGACATGGGCAGGCGTTTGAAACACGCGACTGAGGCTGGCTCAGGTACCGATCTGTCCCCAGCGATTGAGAAAGTGTCGCGCGAGGATGATGGTCGGATCGTCATCGACCCGGCTTCAACGCCCTCCTATAATCTGGATGCTCTCGTCGCCGGGATGACGCCGGAGACATTCCCGGAGGAGGTCGATTTCGGTCAGCCGATGGGAAAGGAAATCTGCGGGTTTTGACGCAAACCGCCTGATTCCAAATCGCCGCGTCGATTCACTGACGCCCACATTTCTGCTGAAATCCCGCAGCCCATAATGGTGCTCGGAGGCTCGCGATGCCAATCCCCGCTGCAAGTAAAGCATTAAGCAAAACTGATACCCCTCGCGTAATTCGGCCAGTAAAATGACAGTCGAATTCGCGCCAGGGGGAGGCGGCCAGTCCGTACCGGTGAAGCACTCACGTGCACGCCGTTGTCAGGTCATGCCTAAATCGCGCGCAAGCCGCAAGAATCGCTCGATTTCGCCCCTCTCGCAAGTGGGTCGCATAATTCCGCGATTAGTTGGCAAGCGTCGGCAGCGCACGCCGCTGGTGTATGCCGTTTCTACGCCAAACCGCACCGATCCCGCCGCGCATCACGGCCACATCTTCGCAGCAACGCCGTCACCCCCGCGACACCCCCGGCCGCGTCGTCTGGCGCGTCCAGGGCTCGATGCCCAGCCGCGCCGGCAGGTCCTGCAGCAGCGCGTTGAGCCGGTCGTTGGCGGCGGAGCGGCAACCCTTGTCGTGCTGCAGGGTCGTCACGCCGGCGTCGGGCGCGGTCCAGGTGATGCGGGTGTGCGACTGGTCGCTGATCCGCGTGTCGCACTGGGTGTCGGCGGTCGTGCCGGTGGCGGGGCGATAGGCCGCGAGCGCGGCGGCGAGCGCGCGGTAGCTGGCGGGGCCGGCCTCGCGGGTCTTCACGCCCAGCGCGGCGGTGTGGCGCTCGCCGGTGAAGGTCACCGTGCCGGCCGGGCTCACCGCGACGCTATAGACCGGGCAGAAGCCGAAGCACGGGCCGACCGAGACCGCGATCGTCTCGGCGGCAGGCGGGGTTCCCGTCGCGGGCGGGGTGCCGGGGGCGGCGCAGGCGCCGAGGCTCAGCAGGGCCGCGGCCAGGGCGATCTTCGGGAACGAAACCATGGTGTCTCCAATCTCGGTTCGGCCCCCGATACCGCCGCGAAGATGAACCGCGCGCGACGGGGGTCAGGGGGGCGGGGTTCAGCGGGGCGGGGCTCAGGGGGCGGGGTTCAGCCTGGCCGGGTCGCAGGTCGCGGCATCGGGCAGGCACATCGACCAGCCGCCGCCCATCGCCTGGTAGAGCTGGATGCGCGCGGTCAGCGCGTCGGTGCGGACCTGGAGCAGCGAGAGCTGCGCGCCGAGCAGCCCGCGCTGCGCATCGAGCTGTTCGAGATAGGGCGAATAGCCCTCGCGGTACCGGTTGGTGGCGAGGCGCAGCCCCTCGGCCAGCGCGTCGCGCTGGCGCCGGGCGGAGGCGGCCTGTTCGTCGAGCCGGGCGGCCGCGGCCAGCGCGTCCTCCACCTCGCGGAACGCGGTCAGCGCGGCGCGGCGATAGGCGAAGGCGGCCTGGTCGCGCTGCGCCCCCGCCGCTTCCGCCTGGGCGGTCAGGCGCCCGCCCTCGAAGATCGGCGCGAGCACGCTGCCGCCGAGCGACCAGATGGTGATCGGGTCCTGCAGCAAGGTGGAAAAGGCCGCGCCCGCCGCGGCGGTGAGCCGAATTTGGGGCAGGAAGCGTTTGCGCGCGGCGGCGAGCGACTTGTCGGTCGCGGCGAGCTGATATTCGGCCTGCGCCACATCGGGGCGGCGGCGCAGCAGTTCGGACGGCAGGCCGGCCGGGATGGCGGGCTCGGCCAGCGCGTCGAGCGCCAGGCCGCGCGCGATGGCCTGCGGGGTCTCGCCGGTCAGCGTGCTGAGCACGTCCTCGGTGCGCGCGATGCCGAGCTCGATCTGGGGGATGATCTGCGCGGTCGCCTCATATTCGGCCTCGGCCTGTTGCAGCTCGAGCTTGGGCGAATAGCCGCGGCCGACGCGCGACCGGGCGATGCGCAGCGACTCGGTGCGCGCGGCAAGGGTGGAGCGGGCCACCTCGAGCCGCGCGTCGAGCCCGCGCAGGGTGACATAGCCGCTCGCCGTCGCCGCCGCGACCGAGAGCCGGACGGTGTCGCGCGCCGCGTCGCTCGCCAGCCAGGCATCGCGCGCGGCGGCGCGCTGGTCGGCGAGGCGGCCGAACAGGTCGATCTCGTAGCTCGCCTGGAGCTGGGGCTGCGCCGCATTCTGCTCGACCGGCTGGCCGAACGCGTTGACCGAGCGCGAGCGGCCGCCGCTGAGCCCGGCATCGATCGCCGGCAGCATCTGCGACCGGGCAAGGGCGAGATTGGCGCGCGCCTCGCGGATGCGGCCGGCGGCGATGGCGATGTCCGGATTATTGGACAGCGCCTTCTCGACCAGCGCGGTGAGCACGGGATCGCCGAACGCCTGCCACCAGGCGCGGTCGAGCGGGGCGACGGGGCCGGCATCGGTGCGCCAGGCGGGCGGCGGGGCGAGCGGGGCGACGCGCGCCGTCTCCACCGCCGGGCCGGCGCAGGAGGCGAGCAGCAGCAGCAGCGCTATGGGGGCGGCCAGGGGGGAGGGGCGGATCATCAGCGCTTGCCGCCGCGCGTGTCGATGCTCAGCTCCACCGACATGCCGGGGCGCAGCCGCGCCGCGATCGGTTGGTTCGGGTCGATCCGGATACGCACCGCGATGCGCTGCGCCACCTTCACGAAATTGCCCGTCGCATTGTCCGATTTCAGCACCGCGAATTCGGAACCGGCGGCCGGCGCCATGTTCTCGACATGACCGGTCAGCGCCGCATTGCCCAGCGCGTCGACCTTGAACCGCGCGCTCTGGCCGACCGCCATGTCGCGCGTCTGCGCTTCCTTGTAATTGGCGACGACCCACACATTGTGCGGCACGAGGAACAGCAATTGCGTGCCCGCCGTCACATAGGCGCCGCGCCGCACGCCGATCTCGGACAGCTGGCCTGCCTCGGGCGCGCGGATGATGGTGTTGTCGAGATCGATCTGCGCGAGGCGGAGCTGCGCGCGGGCCGCCTCGACCGACGCCTCCAGCCCGCCGCGCCCGACCACCACGGTGCGCACGTCCTGCGTGCCGATCGACCGGCTCGCCTGGGCCTGGCGCACCCCCGCCTCGGCGGCGAGCAGGGTGGCGCGGGTCTGGTCGAATTCGCGTGTCGAGATGGAGCCGTCGGCGACCAGCGCCTGGGCGCGCTTCATATCGGCCTGGGCGCGCACCAGCTGGGCGGTGGCATTGGCGATGCCGGCGTCCTGGCTCTGGATCGCGACTTCGCGCGATCGCTGCGCCTGGCTCGAATTGGCGAGCGCGGCCTGTTGCGCGGCGACGTTCGCCTCGGCCTGGGCGACGCGCGCGCGGTAGATGCGGTCGTCGATCGTCGCGAGCACCTGGCCCGCCTTCACCTCGGCGAAATCCTGCACCGGCACCTCGGTGACATAGCCGCTGACCTGCGGGCTGATGATCGTCACCCGGCCGCGGACATAGGCATTGTCGGTCCGCTCGCTCCAGCCGGCGAAGGGCGGCAGGCGCCAGGCATAGAGGATGGTCAGGATCGCGGCGATCGCCACCACCACGATCACCACGATCACCGGGGTGGACTTGGTCGCCGGGCGCCAGGCGCTGGGCGCCGCTTCCGCGGGCAGCGCCGCGGCCGGGGCGGATTCGGGTGGTGGCGCTTTCGCCCCGGCCGCCGGGGCGGCTTCCTGTCTCGTGTCGGTCATCTCATTGCCCCTGTTGCGCCTGTGCCTCTTGTGCCTTCAGCATTGCCTGTTGCAGCAGCACGACCGGCGATTTTTCGCCCCGCCGCCGGATCGACCAGCGGATCGCATAACCCCATAGCGCCACGAAGATCGCGAGCACCCCGACCAGCAGGAACACGTCGTTGAAGGCGAGGATGTTCGCCTCCCGCGCGACCTGCTGTGCCAGGATGGCGGCGCCTTCCGCGCTGCGCAGCGCCGGGTCGCCGACCACGCCCGTCACCGCGCCGCCGCCCGCGCGCACCCGCGCCGCGACCAGCGGATCGGTCATCACGATGCGCTGGACCAGTTCATGCGAATGATATTTCTCGCGCACCACCTGGAACGTGCCGAGCAGCGCGTTGCCGACCAGCCCGCCGATGCTCTGGCTGATGCTGAACAGCACGACGAAGCTGATGAAGTTGCGCCCGCCGGCCAGCAGCGTGCGCGCGATGCCGATGACCATCGCCTGCGCCAGGAACAGCAGGGAAGCGAAGCCGATCAGCGCCTGGCTGAGGTAGAAGCTGCTCGGCCGCGTCAGGTTGTTCGCATCGGCATCCATGAAGGACGCGATGACGATCAGCACGACCGCGATGGTGATCGGGCGGGCGACATTGTCGGGGCGGAAGGTCAGGACGGCGGTGACGAGCCCGGCAATCGAGGCGAGCACGACGATCACGTTCAGCACCACCATCTGGTCGTTGATCATGCCGAGAACGGTGAGCAGCCCGACCGAGCCATAGGCCTGTTCCGACAGCAGCACGCGCACCGACGCCGCCACCGCCATCAGCCGCACCACTTCGCGCGTCGCGAGCCAGCGGGTGTTGATCAGCGGGTTGGCGCGGCGATGCTCGACGATCAGCGCGCCCGCGATCAGCGCGATGCTGGCGGCGAGCGCCCAGCCCATCCAGGCCCGCTCCGTCCACCATTCGATGCGGCCTTCGGACAGCACCGCGATCAGCAGCCACAGCCCCGGCGCGAGCAGGCCGAAGGTGAGGAAGTCGAGCGGCTCGAACACTTTCTCGCGCTCGCTCGGCGGCAGCGGCAGGCTCATCACCGCGGACAGGGTCGCGAGCGCCAGCCCGAATTCGAACCAGTAGAGATTGTGCCAGTCGCCCCATTCGAGCAGCCGGGGCGAGAAGACCCGCGCGAGCGGCGCGGCGAGCTGCGGGATGGAAATGCCGATCATCACCGCCGCCAGCCGTTTCGGCGCGGGCATCGCCTGGAAGAAATAGAGGATGGTGAGCGTGGAGAGGCCGCTCGCCGCGACCCCGCTCACCGCGCGCACCGCGACCGAGGTCCAGAAGCCATGGACGAACAGGTGCAGCAGCGTGATCGCGGCATAGGCGCCGAGCGTGTAGCGGATGAACGGCTGCAGCCCGAATTGCTGGCGGTATTTCACCAGCAACAGGTTCGCCGTGATGTTGGTCATGAAATAGGCGCCGGTCAGCCAGGCGCTCTCGTCGCTGTTGAGGCCCAGCGTGCCTTGCGCGAAGTTCAGATTGACCGTGACCAGCGCATTGCCGAGCCCGCCGGTCAGGCCGACCAGGCAGCCGATCAGGAAATAGAGGACACGCCGGCGCGCGGGATGATCGGGATTGGCCGGGGAGCCCGGCAGGGTCGGCCGTTCGTGCGGCTTGAAGACATATTCCGCCACGTCCCTGTCTTTCTTGCCCCGTTTTTCCCGACTCGATGCCCACGACTATCGTCGGCACGGCAGGGTGCGCCTAGGGACAGCGTGTTGCCAGCGTCAATTAACACCTTGGTGCAGGATGAAATGCGGACCCTGCATCCTATCTTCGCCCTGGGCGGGGGCTGCTGGCCTCCGCCGATCCACCGAGGAGCGAGCCAGTGACGACCCCCCTTCGCATCCTGTTGCAGACGACGATCGAACCCGCCGAGGACGACTGGAGCATCGCGCGCTTCTCCGTGCTGCGCGACCTGCTCGAGCGCGCGCGGGACGATGACGGCGCGCCGCTCTACGAGGTGACCGCGCGCGATCGCGCCGCCCCGCCCGGCACCGACGATCCCGTGCTGGCGCGGATCGACGAGAGCGATTTCGACCAGCTCTGGCTGTTCGCGGTCGATGTCGGCGACGGGCTGAACGCGACCGAATGCGCGGCGATCAGCCGCTTCCGCGCGGCCGGCGGCGGGCTGCTCGTCTCGCGCGATCATATGGACCTCGGCTCCTCGGTCTGCGACCTGGGCGGGGTCGGCGCGGCGCATCATTTCCACACGCACAATGTCGATCCCGATCCGGCGCGCCAGGCAGTCGATGATCCCTATACGACGAGCATCCTCTGGCCGAATTTCCATTCGGGCGCGAACGGCGATTATCAGGAGATCGTGCCGGTGGCGCCGGTCCATCCGCTGCTCGCCGATCCCGAGTCGCCGGACGGCCATCTGCGCTATCTGCCGGCGCATCCACATGAAGGTGATGTCTCCGCGCCGTCTGACGATCCCAGCGCGCGCGTCATCGCCACCGGACGCAGCAAGGTGACCGGGGCCGAGTTCGCGATCGCGGTGGCGTTCGAGCCGCAGGGCGGCGCCGGCCCGGCGGTCGCGCAATCGACCTTCCATCATTTCGTCGATTACAATTGGGACGTGGCGCTCGGCGCGCCGAGCTTCGTCAGCGAGCCGCCCGGCGGAAGCCTGGTCGCGACCCCCGAGGCGCTGCGCTCGGCGCGGCTCTACGTGACCAACCTGGCGCGCTGGCTCGGCGGCTCGGCGCGGGCGCGCCACCTCGACCAGCAGCTCGACGAAGCCTTGGAGGAGAGTTTCCCGGCCAGCGATCCGCCGGCGATCAGCTAAGCGAGACCATGTCGCCGCCGCGCGACCGCGCGGTGATCGGCCGGGCGGATGCCGGTTTCGTCGCCCGGCGCTCGGCCCTGATTACGCCCCTGATCCCGCCCTCGAACCCGTCGAGGAACGCCGCCAGCCCCCCCGGGGCTACGCCGAGGCGGCGGGCATGGGAGAGGATCGCGGCATAGTCGGCAAGCCGCGTCCTGTCGCCATCGGCGCCGAATACGAGCATCACCACCGGCATCATCGGCGCGCGCAGCTGAACCGCGATCCCGGCACGGTCGAGCAGCAGCGCATAGGCGGCGGGATCGGCATCGGCGGCGAGCGCGACGTCATGCGCCAGGCCCAGCGCGTGGTGGAGCGTGGCGCCCGTCCGTCTGTCGCCGACCGCCGCCGCGGCCTGTCGCGCGCGCAGCAGCTGCTCGGCCAGGCGACCGGCCGGGGCCCTCGACCCGATCCCGCGGCCGACCCGCTCTTCCGCGTCGCCCGGCCAGGCCATGGCCGTTGCGAACGGCCCGGCGACCGCGCGGCGCGCGGCGCCGAGCTCGGCATCCAGCATCGCCTGGGTGCCGGCGTCGACCAGCTGCTTCCAGCTGATCACGCCATAGATATAGTCGACCGACCTCCCGCCCGACGAAAAGGGCATCAGGACGCCGCGGCACAGCGTATCGTGACCGCGCCAGTCGACGAATTCCTCCTCGAAGTCGATCGGCGCGCGATCGGCGATGGTCCGGCGATACTGGTCGGTCAGGTGCGAGAGCAGCGATCGGTCGGGTATCGCGGCGATGTGCGCGAAGTCCTGGCCGAGCCCGCATTCCTCGCGCAGGCGCCGGCCGACCCAGACGATCGCCGGATCGGCGACGCCGCCCGCGACATCGAGCAGCGCGCTGTGCGGGCCGAAATCGGCGATCGTCGCCGCATCGAGATCCTCGATCGACGGACAGGCGCGACCGCGCAGCAGCGAGACCCAACGATGATAGGCGCGGACATGCATGCGCCGCTCGTCGGTGCCGACTTCGGGTCGCGGATGCCCGAGGCTCCCCGCCGCCGAATCGGGTTCGCGCCCGGGCGCCCGACCGTCTTCGAAACCGCGGACCTTATCCATGCGATTGCCACCCTTAAGGGCTTGTCCCAGCCCGTTACCCAGGCGGTGTGCACCGGATGTGGTAAATCTTGTGTAAAGCGGCGACCGTTCGCTGGCGTGAGCGCTTGTCAGCCGCCGAACCAGATGATAAGCGCCGCCCCCTCGCGAACGCCCGTCCACGGGCCGCACCGGGATATGCCGCTTTAGCTCAGTTGGTAGAGCATCGCATTCGTAATGCGGGGGTCACAGGTTCGAGTCCTGTAAGCGGCACCAGTCCTTCCCATTGAAATATAAGCGTTTCTTGTCAGTCAGCGCGCCGCGCGGGGGCCAGATCCACGATTTTGGTATCGCGCTGGTATCGCAAATGCACTTGGGTCAGCTTCCCCACGTCGGCCCAGAATGATTCCACGCCGTCGATAAACTGGGTGAGATACTCCGGGCGAAGGTGTCGGTAGTGCCGCTTGTTGGTGCCATCCCCGCGGTGGCCTGCGGCTGTTTCGATCTGGGCTTCCGGGACGCCGCGACGATGCATTTCCGTGCTCGTGGTATGTCTCAGCGTGTTAGGCGACCCCAGTCCTATCAACTTCGGGCGCGGGGTTGTCTCGCCGAGCTTCCGGCGCGGAGGCAGCCAGATAGCCTCTCTGTCCGCGTCGCGCGCGTGCTCGCAAATCCCCGCAGCGACGAGCGTCTTGTCGAACGCCGTTTTGATGCTGTCGACAGGAATCAACTCAAACCGAGGTTCTCCAGTCGCGCGATCAATGTGCCGCTTCTGCCATTGGATCGCACGCCCACGGTAAAGATCGAGCCACGGCGCCAAGGTAGGGCAAACCGGCACGATTGATCTGCGCTTCTTGGTCTGGCGACGACCGGGCGCATTGAAGTAGATCAGGCCATCGTGCACCTGGATGTCCTTGTCGAGCTCAAGGACGGCCTCCACGCGAGCGTTGGTGCTGAGCATGATCATCGCAAACATGTGAATGTGGTGACGCTCCTCGAGCGCCCAGGCCGCCTCCAGCAGCGCGGCGATCTGCTCGACCGTATAGACCAGGTCCCGCGGTTCGGCCTTGTGCTTCACGTCGGGGATGAAGGGTGCCGAGGCGATCATGTTGCGCTTCCAAGCCCAGTTCAAAGGCTGACGCAGCGCCGCTGTGTCGCGAGAGATTGTATGGCCGCTTACGCCGTGACCGCCGCGCCATGCTTGGAAGCGCTCCACCAACGCCGTCGTGATGTCCGCAACAACGGGTGGTCCGAGAAGGTGCCCCTTGGCCCGTTCCTCGAGAAAGAATGCCTGCCAGTGAGCCACGCCATTTGTATAGCGCACCGGGTCTGCGAGGTTCACTTCGGCATGCTCGAGCAACCAGTCCGCCATCAGCTTCTCGACGTAGATCGACGCTATCGGAGCCTGCACCGGCCTCTGCGAGGAGAGGTAGTGTTCGGCTAGTGCGTCCTGAGCCTCTTTCGGCGGCTGATCTCCGTCACCGCCGCCGATGCCAAGCGACTTGCGGCTAGTCCGACGTCCGCGTCCATCGGAGCCGTCTGAATACCAGCAGATGGCCCAGTCGTCTCGATCTGCACGATACCATAACCAATAGGCGCCGAGCTGGTGGCGGTGGCCCGCCCCCGCCTTGGTTCTTTGATCGGTCGGTTGTCCTGTCCGCATAGGGCGTTGAGTTCTTCGGATTCGAGCAGCGCTAGAACGCTGTAAATTGGGGAGGAGAGGAGCGCGGCAACGTGGGCTGGATCGAGGTGGAGTCGACTGCGATTGCGTGCGGCGCGCCGGATGCGCTCGTTTAGGTCCGCGTAGATGCTTCGGCGATCTGTCATCTCTTGTGGCCTGACACGGACACGCAGATTAACCCCGAAGCTATGGCCTGGAGGCGTAGGAAGTTGAGGCGCGCTCGCGTTCGCAGCAGATCCAGACACACCATGAGGAATGGCATCCTCAGATCAGGCCTGAAGGGTGCGATGCGAGCCGAAGCTCTCAAAAACCGAAAACTCAGAAAGCGGACGCGGCTGTTGCGCATGGTTGATTTCACTCCGTTTGTGTCTTGTTGAGTGCGTGTTATAACCCATGCACCGCCCGCTGTCGAGTGTCATATAACACACATTGTAAAGCGAATGACGTGCCATGGTCACCAACGATTTTCCTTACGCAGATACTGAGGCGCGACAGATGCTGGCGTTCGGCCTTGGCCGACTCGCTAAAGAGCGAGGCGTGAGCCAAAGGCAACTCGCCAAGAAGCTGGGATACAAGCAAGCGGTTGTCTTGAGCCATATGGCAACAGGACGTGCTCCGATCCCGTTAGACAGGGCTGGCGAGCTCGCGGAAGCACTGGATCTGGACAAGCAAAGATTCCTTTTTGCCGTTCTAGATCAACGGCATCCAGAGATTCAGTGGCGGGAGCTGCTACATCGAAACGCTGGCGAGGCCAGCGCTACGGTCCTGGAACTCGAGGCCATTGCCGCCCGCCCCCTCGACACATTGAACGACGAGCAACTTAGAGTGATGAGGGAGGTGGTCGCCGATCCCAAACCGAGCCGGCGTTGGCTTTCGATCCAAGAGATATCGATTATGAACGCGGTTCGTCGTCTGCGCCCTAAGGTAGAAACGGTCGGTCTGACGCGCGGTGAAATCGCCGACATCGAAAGAGCGCTTGATGAAAATCCATCGTGAGTGCATGGTGAATACCACTCATGCGTGGGCAGGGCCGGTTGGTCCTCAAGCGCTGCAAAAACGCGTAGAGGACAATCCAGGCGATGCTTTCCCCACTGAACCACTACGAATCTAACGACCAAGACGCGGGCTATCGACCGAGACCGCGAAAAAAAGTGAACGCGGAAATCGACCTCATCGTCGCCGATCCGGCGATCGCTAGAGACGCCGAAACGCTCGGAAATCTGCGGAATTTGTTCCGTAGGGACCTGCTCAGACGAGGCGCGCACACGCCAGCATCGCCGGCGTCTACATTATATGGATCATCACAAGCTTATCGAAGATATCGTGGAAGCTCGTTCCCCATGCAGACAATTGCAGGCAGGCAGGTAGAACCCTGGGGTAGGCTTACAGCCTGGATGAAGGCTCAAGTGGCTGCGCTGCACCTAGGTGAAGGCTCGTTCGCCCTGTTCAATCTCGAGGTGCACTCCGGGGTTGCGGCGGAGCTTAAGGAACGCGGCGAGGCTCAGCAGGTCTATATCCGGAACCGTTTAGCGAGGTGCCTGCGCGCAAGGTTTGGTTACGTGCCCGAGTTCTTTTTCGTGATGGAAGATCGCGATATCAAGGGCCGCGTAATCAAGGCTCATGCGCACGGGTGTATTGCCATCCCCGAGGTCGAACCGTGCAGGCTTAAAGATGGCTCGCTGTCGATGAAGACGCGAATAGCAATTGCGCGCGAGGGTATCCGGCCGGTGAGGCTGGCAGAAGGTCGAAGAGCTATGCGCGCAGTCTTAAGAGAGGTTGCGCAGATTTCGGGCGCACGGGCTCGTGTCGATGAGGGAGACCAGTGTCGAAACGTTTGGCTCTCTCAGCCCCGGTTCCCGCTCTTTAACCATCCTTGGGTGAGCTACGCCTTCAAGAATGTGTTTCGGCCCAGCAAATCCTTGGGAGACTCCAGGATGTGCATGTCACGGGAGCTCAACCAGCGAGCGCAGCAGCTATGGCGACTCATCACTGAAGGTGAACAGTCTCAAAGCGAACATGTGCAAGATACGCCGGCGAGCGCCGATCGAGGCGATCTATGTCTTTCCTTGCTATAATGGAGCCTGCCGTTGGCGCGGGCCGTTCCAGATGGCATTAGTCGCGTGGCTGCGGCGGGAGGATGGGGGCGCCTTGTAAGGGTCCGGTGAATTATCGGACCTCTGGAGTTGGCCCACTCACCTCGTTCCTTGCTGAAGGCGGCTGGAGGCGGAGTTGAACACACTCTCCAACTTCCGGCGGCTCGTCGGTTGCGCTTAGTTGTCAGAAAGTTGCGGCTTTCATAGTCGTTCTGAGAAGCCACCCGACTGCCAAGCGGGTCTCTGCGACACCTGTTTTAACCAATGACGGTCATGCAGGAGTGAATATGCTATCCGAAACCGAGCGACAAAACGCGCGCTTCCAGATCTTTCAGATCGATGTTCCCGGCCCCGAATATCAGGGCATCGTGGTTGCCCCCAACCTCGCACGGGCCTTGGAACTCACCATCGATCGCGATGATGACCTAGAGGCCGGACAGATGATGATCGCCTGGAACGTGACGAACAGGTGGATCTGCCATTCCCCGTTGGCGGCTTCGTCGACGTGGTCGCTACTCAAGGAGAAGAGGGAAGGGTTGATCGAGTTTGACTACCAGGAGGGCTGGCAGAGGATCGAGGAGTAGTTCTCGCTTGAAGTGGACGCGCTTGCCGACTGCGGCACGGCGCGTCCACACCCAATCATTAGTCCAGTAGGTGATCTTCGAGGCCCTTCATGACAAACGCGACCCGTGCCATTGCCGGCTCCTCGCCAGACGCCTGGCTCGATCTCCGCGCGGAGATCGCGCGCATCGATCAAGAACGGCAAAAGCCCCCCCATGAATCGCCCTACACGACACGGTCCCTCTTGCTGATCGCGTTCGGGTCCATGGTCGCAGGGGCCGCCGTGTCCGCAGCGGGCATGGCGTTCATGAAATTCGTCTTGCTGAGTTAGTGGATCGAGTCCGCCGGCTAAAGGCGCTACCAATTAACAATCGCAAACTTGAACGGCGGCGCCCCCACGTCGGGTGGTTGTTGGGCCACCGCGACGCGCGCGCAATTGTGTCTAGAGGGGCTCGCAGGCGCTAATCCGACTGCCGTTCAATGCTGAAACCATTCGCCGGCTGAGCAGAAATCGCCGCAGTTTCAATTGGTTGCCGAATCACAACCCCGTAGCGTCGTTGCGTGTGGCAACCACCGTCATCCGACCCGGCGCGAGATACCGATATGCTGCTGGTCAATTAATCAGGTTCGTCCTCGAAACCCTGGGTGATGTCACAGGCGTTAATTCCCAGCCCCTCGGGGGCCAGGCGATACTGGTCGCTCTTCCCGTTCACGACGCGCACCGAGAAGTCGTGCCAGCCGGCATACCCGCCATATTGATTCTTGGAGTTGACGCTCCCGCAGATCAGCCAGCCCTTCTTCGTGCGGACGATACCACCGCGGCGCCATTGCCAGTGCGCCGACCAGGGATCGAGCAGACCCGCGTCGTTACGGATGATCTCTTTCGCACCGGCCTTGGCATTGTCCCACGCCGGCTCAGGGCCGATCTCGATCGGATCCTTGGCGATGGCGGTGGCAGGGCTGGCCGCCGCCAGGGCGAGAAGAACGAATTTGAGTTCGCCCCTGCGAAGTGTCTCACGAGCACGGGTGTTTGCGAAGAGAATCATTACCGGCTCCTGCGGCGCCCGGCCTACTTTTGGCTGGTGCCACCTCGTTGTTGAAGGCGAGGCAGCACCCGAAACCGGGAGTTCAGAACCCGCAGGAACCCCACGAGCGCGGACGCCTTTGGCCCCGAAAGGCTTGGACATACGCGCCCGCCTCCCGGTCGAATGGGTTCGACCAGGGCGGGTTCCCGAAGAGGTTCCGAAGCCTCGACCCGCGGGTTCACGCGGGATGTGAGCGTCATGCCTGAGTTGCGCCAGGCTGCGCAAGCACGCAGGGTGGCGGGAGGTGTTGGAAGGTCCGTCAGCGGTCGCGCGCGCTCACATGTCCTATCACCAAGACGTCGAATTCAAGGGAAACCGGTTCCTCCCTGGGCGAAGGGGCGAAGGGCGAAGGGCTAATCGCGGCGCAAGAGTAGCGTGCTCCGCAGGTCAGGCCATGATTGATGGTTACGCCCAAGATCGTTGGGCAAATTGGGCAGCGGTGTTATTTCAGCTTTGAGCTTACGCCTCCGCGTTCGCCAAAGCCCAGCGAGGGAGGGCGAGCGCGTCTGGACGTTTGATGTGATCAAAGTCCTAGGATCAATGCCTAAACCGCATCCGGATGTCGCCTATCGGGGGCATATTTTTCTAGCCCTTCCCATCCTCCGCTGAGCAAGCACTGGGACTGCGCAACTCAATCGCTTTGCTCGCGCGGCACAGTTTTCATCAAAGCGTGGAACGAGGTCGAGGCAATCGAGAAGCGGATTGACACTCAGCTAAGACAGGGGCGCCACTTGCTCGCAGTACGCGCTGTGCTGGTGATTGATGAAGCAGGCATGGTCGACAAGCACCCACCGGGGGTGTGAAAGTCATATTGATCGGCGAGCCGCAGCAAGTCCAGTCGATCGAAGCGGGTGCAGCATTCCGCTCGAACCACGAACGACACGAGGGCGGGCCAAAGCTGATGACGCGCGACCCATCTCGGGCGCAGGCGGCATCAACGCGATGACCCGCAGGTGATCGAGAGATAGCAGGAACTGCATTCAGAGCTACGCTGGAAGGGGATTGTATCCCAGCGTCGGAGTGGGACCTTCAGGTGTTCGGCGTTGCCCCTGGCACGAGCTATCATCATGACTGCAATTCGTCCTGAACGACTTGTTGATCAAGATGCCGCCATAATGGCTTGAATTTAACTACTAATCCTCACCGTGTGCCATTGCTTTGAAACGTGACTTCGATACGCTGACGAAGCCAGCGGGAGTGGGCGTTGTCCATGGATATGGGGGTTGATGAGCCACGCGTGATGCGTGGACAGGTGAACGACGGGCTGGTGGCATTCGCCACCGTTCTGGCGATGCACCGCGTTGCGGTCGATCCCGATCAACTCCGGCACGCGCTCGGTCATTTCGATCCGGTGTCGGCCGACGAACTGCTCCGGCTTGCCCGGCAGCAGGAAGGGGTTCGCGCCAGGGCGATCCGGACGAGCTTCGAGAAGCTGGGCAAGCTTCCACTGCCGGCGCTCGCCGAGGGTGCTGAGGGCTGGTTCATCATCGGGCGGGCGGCCGCGGATGCCGTGCTGATCCAGCGCCCCGGATCTCCCCCCGAAAAGCTGAACCAGGCCGGGCTAGAGACGATCTGGTCGGGTTCGCTGGTGCTGGTAACGACGCGCGAAGGCGTGGCCGGTGCGGCGGGCCGGTTCGACGTGAGCTGGTTCATCCCGCAGATCGTGCGCTACCGGAAGCTGATAGGCGAGGTGCTGCTGATCACGCTGGCGCTCAACCTGCTCGGGCTCGCAGCGCCGCTGTTCTTCCAGAACGTGATCGACAAGGTGCTGGTCCACAACACGCTGGCGACGCTTCAAGTGCTGTCGGTCGGCTTCGTCGCTGTATCCGTGTGGGAAGTGGTGTTCGGCTGGCTGCGAACACGGCTCTACTCGGAGACGAGCCAGAAGCTCGACGTGGAGCTTGGCAGCAAGCTGTTCCGGCACATGCTCAGCCTGCCCTTGTCCTATTTCGAGGGGCGGCGGGTCGGCGACACGGTCACGCGGGTGCGCCAGCTCGAATCGATCCGCGAGTTCCTGACCAACGCCTCGCTCTCTGTGCTGGTCGACCCGGCCTTCACCATCGTGTTCCTGGCCGCGATGTGGGTCTATTCGCCGACCCTGTTCTGGGTCGTGGCGCTGACCATCCCCGCTTATGTGGCTGTGTCGCTGCTCGTCACGGGTCCCTTGCGGCGGCGGCTCGACGAGAAGTTCGAGCGCGGCTCGGCCAACAACGCGCTGCTGGTGGAGAGCGTGTCCGGCATGCAGACGGTGAAGGCGGCTGCAGTCGAGCCGCAATGGCAGAGCCGCTGGGAACGCCAGCTCGCCGGCTATAGCGCGGCCAACCAGCGAGTGATCAACCTCGGTAATACCGGCAGCCAGGCGGTCCAGCTCATCTCGAAGCTCAGCCTGGCGGCGATCCTGTTCTTCGGCGCGCGCGAGGTGATTGCAGGCGCGCTCACGGTCGGCGGCCTGGTCGCGTTCAACATGTTCGCGCAGCGTGTGTCCGGCCCGGTCATTCGCATGGCGCAGCTCTGGCAGGATTTTCAGCAGGTGCGCCTGTCGATCGAGCGGCTGGGCGACGTGCTCAACGCACCGACCGAGGCTGGTGCGGGGTCGAAGGTCGCGCTGCCCAAGCTCAAGGGCGAGATCCGGTTCGAAGGCGTGAAGTTCCGCTATGGCCTGGACGGTCCCTGGACACTCGACGACATTGATTTCGAGCTTGGGGCAGGCGCCGCGCTCGGCATTGCCGGATCGTCGGGATCGGGCAAGTCCACCCTGACCAAACTGCTGCAGCGGCTCTACACGCCGGCGGCCGGCCGGATCCTGATCGACGGGGTCAATATCGCGCAGATCGACCCCGCCTGGCTCAGACGGCAGATCGGCGTGGTGCTGCAGGAGAATCTGCTGTTCAACCGCTCGATCCGGGAGAATATCGCGCTCGCCAATCCGGCCATGCCGCTGGAGAATGTGATGGCCGCGGCGCAACTGGCCGGCGCACACGAGTTCATTCTCACCCTGCCACAGGGTTACGACACGCTGATCGAGGAACGCGGCGTCAATTTGTCGGGCGGCCAGCGTCAGCGCATCGCGATTGCCCGCGCGCTGGTGACGCAACCGCGCATCCTGATCCTCGACGAGGCGACCTCCGCGCTCGATGCGGAGAGCGAGGAGATCATCCAGAGGAACCTGAAGGCGATGACACGCGGGCGGACGGTGCTGATCATCGCGCATCGCCTGTCGGCGATCCGCCAGTGCGACCGGATCATGACGCTGGAACGCGGCCGCATCGTCGAGGTCGGCACGCATGACGAACTGCTCCGGCATGGTGGGCGCTATGCAAGCCTGCATCGCCGCCAGACGGGCATGGGCGGGGACTCGGCATGAACGCGATCACTCGTCATTGGGATGTCGTCCGCGCGTCGCTCGCCGACGAGAAGGCGCGTGGCCCCCTGTTCAGATCGGAAGAGGTGTCGTTCCTGCCGGCGGCACTCGAGATCATCGAGACGCCGGTCTCCCCGACGGCGCGGGTGACGACCTGGGTGCTGCTCGCGGCGCTGGCCTTCACCATCGCCTGGCTGACCTTCGGCAAGGTCGATGTCGTGGCCTCCGCCACCGGGCGGTTGATCCCGGCCGACAGCGTGAAGATGATCCAGCCGGCCGCGCCTGGCATCGTACACGCGATTCTGGTGCGCGATGGCCAGCGCGTGCGCGCGGGACAGGCGCTGGTCGAACTCGACCCGACCATTTCGACCGCGGAAGCGGTCCAGGCGCAAAAGGCCCTGGAGACCGCCGAACTCGACGCGGCGCGAGGCCGTGCGATCCTGTCCGCGCTTGACGGGCTCGGGCTGGCGTTCAGCCCGCCCTCCGGCACGCCGGCGGCCGTGGCAGCGACGCAGTTGGCGCTGGCACGGGCGCAACTCGCCGATATCGAGGCCACGGCGGACACGCACAGCGCGGAGCGCCAGGCATCGATTGCGGCGCGACGCGAAGCGGAGGTCCAGGCCGCCAAGCTGACCGAGACGCTGCCGCTGCTCGACGAACAGATCGCGGCGAACGAGCAGTTGCTCGCCAAGGGCTATGTGTCGAAGCTGAAGGTGATCGAGATGCGCCGGCAACGGCTGGCGGCCGCGCGCGACCGGGATGCGGCGATCCAGACCGCGAACAAGGCGATGGCGCAGATGGCCGGGGCGAGCAGCGGCCTCGTCCAGTCGCGGGCCGAAGCGCGGGCGCGGGTGCTGACCGACCTGGCCAAGGCGGAGTCGGACGCGAAGCTGCGCCGGGAGGAAATGGCCAAGGCGACGCAGAAATCGAGCCTTCAGACCCTGGTGAGCCCGGTGAGCGGGACGGTGTCCCAGCTTGCGATCCATACGGTTGGCGGTGTCGTCGAGGCGACCAAGCCGGTGATGATGATTGTGCCCGATGGGGGTGCACTGATCGCGGATGTGAAGATCCTCAATCGCGATGTCGGGTTTGTTAGGGTGGGCCAGGGCGTCGCGGTGAAGCTCGAGGCCTTTCCGTTCACGAGGTACGGCGCGCTGACCGGCAAGCTCCAGAGCTTGGGATCGGATGCGGTGGAGGACGAGAAACTTGGGCTCGTTTATTCGGCGCGCGTTACCCTTGACCGTGCCTCAATCGCCGAGCGCGGCGCGCCCGTGAAAGCCGCAGTGGGTATGCAGGTTACTGCCGATGTTCGTACTGGGCGACGATCGATTCTATCATATCTGCTGAGCCCCATTGAGAAGGCTGCACGAGAGGCAGGTCGGGAGCGATGAGTAAGGTGGTGATATTCCTCGGAGCAAAAATAATGCTTAGTCGAGATTGGCGGATGCACATTTGCCGAAGCGCAAATTGTTTACTCAGAAATCACGTTATCGCTCCAATATAGCTGGCGATCCCCGGCAGCGGCGCCGATTCTAGGTAGATAAGTAAGATGGGATGAGCAATGTACCGAACCCGCTACCATTTAGCCCTATATAGCGAAACGCCACTGCGGAAGATCGTGAAAAAAATCGTTCTGACTGCCGCCGTTGGAGGGGTTGCCATCATACACTTGCCGGCCTCTGCTGCGAGAACCGTCGGAACGATTGCTGGGGCCAAAACCACAATGAAGCATCCATCGGCAGACTCCACGCGCATTCTGCGCTCAGACCGACTGCGTGTTGATAAGCGCAACAGATTCTGTGTCACCAGCAGCGCCGACCCTGCAAGCGTCGCCGTAGTCGAGCGATCGGGTGAGGATCTCAAGAGCTGGACCATCCAGAGTTTTGCAAACGACACGGCAATATCGCTTATTGATGCTTTACGAGATGCCGGATTGCCTACAGTAATCTCAAAATCTGCAACTTCCGATCGCATTCTCTTGGGCGACCAGCCGAAGGCAAAGGCCGTATGCGAAAACGAGGCCGATTCAATCTTCGTGACGATCAATATCGAATCGATCAACGGATCTAGCGGTTATCGCGTTACGGTTATCGCCCGACAGGGGTCACAGGATTATATCGCTCAGATCCAGCGTCTGTCGCTCATCGTCGCCCCGATGCAAGCGCGAGCAGGGATCCCACAGGACGCAACGTCAACTCGTGACGGTAAACCCTATTGGGACGTAAGTCACGATGTTTTCAAGATTCGAAGAGCGCTAATAAAACATTTATTTGGGGAGTGATCGCCGATGACGTATGTAACGGCTGGCGGAATTTCTTCCGCAATAAACCTGGCTGCTTATACAAAATGGTCAAACACTTCTCTAACTTACGAATTTTACACGGCACTCACATCATTCTACAACGGCGTGTATGCTCCATTCAATGATACGACATCGGGCGTGGCACCGCTCTATGTTAGCGTCTTTGATAGCGGCGGGTTAAATAACGTCGAGCAATCTGCCACTATCCGTGCATTCAATATGTATGCCGCAGTATCGACTTTGACGTTTACCGCCGCCGGCGCCGGCACGAACTCAGATATAGGGATAGGCGGCTTTACTACATCTTACTTGCCGCTCAATACCGCCGCATACGCTTCGGCTGGTAACCAAGCAACCCTCGGAACGGACATTGGCGATATTTGGATTTCATATAACGGCGGTCGAATTCCATCAACGAGCACTGATCCCACTGAATATGGCTACACGGTCATCGGTCATGAAATAGGGCACGTGCTTGGCCTAAAGCATACACAAGATTCCGTCGGCACTTACCCAGCTCTGACAGGCGTTGAGAACACCAGCAGCTTCAGTATCATGTCTTACAGCAAAACTGTGAACGAGACTCGGTACGTTACGGATTTACAGTTATATGATATCGCGTCTATTCAGTGGTTGTATGGTCGAAACGACGATTATCGCAGCTTGACCGATACGTACGCTTGGTACAATTTTCTAGAAGATTATCCCGGGGGCGTTCGTAATCGTTACTTCAGTATCTGGGACGGTGGGGGAGAAGATCGGATAAACGCGGCGGCGGATTCGTCGGCGCCCAATCTCGCGGCTGCTGCATTCATCGATCTCCGGCCGGGTCATTTCTCTTCGATCGGTAATGGCACATTGGTGTCAGTAGTAAACCACGAATTACTGTCCGCTGGTGTCCAGAATGTCTCGATCGCCTTCGGTACGGTGATCGAAAATGCTACTGGTACAGATCATAACGATTCAATCGTCGGCAATGTGTACGCAAATAAGATCAATGGAGGTGCTGGCGATGATATGCTTTTTGGATCGGGAAGCGCGGTCCGCGAAGTCGCTGGTCGCGAAGCGGAATTTGGTATCGCGGCTCTTCTGTCGGCTCTCGATACTGACGACGGCGACTATAGCAAGATCGACGTCGGCACCGTCATCGCGAGCACGGCGCCCGGTGAGTCAACGGTTACCGACGAGATGTACGGCGGGGACGGGAATGATTTCATCGCGTCGGGCGACGGACCATCCAAGCTATACGGTGACGAGGGCGATGACATTCTCGTTGGTGGAGGCGGCAACGACGAACTCATTGGCGGGGGTGGTAGTGACAAGATATGGGGAGATGGGGGCACGGATACAGTCGACTATTCTGCCAGCGACGCAGCAATTACTATAGAGTTCGATGGAACCGGGACATTACCCGCGATTATCGTCAAAGACGGCATGGGCGGGACAGATACGCTTCATTCAGTTGAGATAGTGAAGGGTACCGTTTTAGAGGATAAGGTAACCTTCAAGGGTATTATTCCCGACGGTTACAATCTCAAGATTGACGCGAATGGAGGGCAGCCGAACGGCATAAAAGACGTTGTCGATGCTGCCGGATCGACGGATCTTGCTGGCATGAAAATCATTATTGCCCCGAATTCGGGAGGCGGTTTCATTACGAGTAGGAGCGGAACCGGGGGGACAATCACCCTGATGAATTTTCACACAGATATAATTGGCTCTGGTTTCAGTGATGCGATTACGGACGAGAGCGATGACGAGCACTCAATCGACGGTGGGGCGGGCGACGACACAATCACGGTTGCCGGCTCAAATGCGACGATCGACGGAGGTGCTGGCAACGATGTGATCCACCTCAAATCAGCGGCAGCGACGATCAAATTCGGCGCCGGGGGCGGTCACGATGTCGTCGAATTCGACAGCGGTGACGGCGACTACAACATCGCGCTACAAGGGTTAAACCCCGAGGATGTCGAATTTATTGCGGGTGGAAGAGATACGTACTCATACATTGCCAGTACGGGCGGAAACATCACAGAGGGCGAAGATGCGAAGGGATTTCATGTTCAATTTACTGCTATTAAAATAAAGGCGACTGGAGAGACCATAACGTTTCTCGAGAACGGAAAAAATATAGGTCCGGATGGAAATGGATCTTCAGTAGGATACAATCTTGGCTCACCAAAAATCAAGTCAATAGCGTTTGCTGACGGTACAATAATCGGGGGCATTTATGACGCGGTGCGTGATTATTGGGGGTATAGGGATGATTATTGGGGAAGGTCGGGCCGCGCTCCGGAGAGCTACGTAGATTATGTCAATGCCACTTATCTTCAGGCAAGTCCGGTTGCGTCTCCTCCCCCAGCTCCCGATCAAAACCTTCCCGGCACACCGGATGACGACAATATCATGCCAGGGCGTGGAAACGACACAGTTGAAGGCGGGGCCGGTAACGACGTAATTAGTGAAAGCCAAGGGAATGATACATATAAGTGGAGTGTCGGAGACGGCGACGATATAATTTGGGGCGCCGGGCCGCTGGACGGGTTTAATACCCTTGAACTCGGGGTTGGCATATTGCCGGCTGATCTGCAGTTTGCGGTCAGCAATGACGGAGCGGGTCTGACCATCACTTTCGATGGCCAGACCGGCTCAATAACACTCAGCAGCGCATTGGTCGGCGATGGCTTCGGTGTGGATCAGATCCGGTTTGCCGACAGCACCATTATGTCTCGAGCGGACCTCATCACTGCGGCCAGTTCAGTGATTACCGCGGCGCAGGCAACCGTGAACGGAACGGCCTCGGCGGATTTCATCTTTGCACCTGCCGGCAATTTTATCCTCAACGCGGGCGGGGGCGATGACTATATCAGGGTCGATGGCACCGGCGCGGGCAGATTCATTTTCTCTTCTGCTGACGGCCACGATCAAATCAATGATTTTGGGTTCGGCTACAGCCGAAACGATACCCTGGAACTCACAGACGCAAACGCTGCCGATATAACCCTCAGCCGATCCGGCGACTCGCTTATCGTGACCGTCATCTCGACCGGTGCGACGGTGAACGTCAAAGCTCAGTTCCAGGAGGATGACGGCGAATTCCACGGCATCAACACGCTGAAATTTTCCGACAATACCACATGGACTCGCCTCCAGATCCGTGATGCCGCGCTCGGAACAGAAAGCGGAAGTTCGCCCATAGCCGAAACAGCAACTGCCTCGGTCGTGGAAGATGGCGCCATCATTCGCGGAGCCCTTGTGGCGACGGATGCTGATGCCGGCGAAGTCCTGAGCTTCTCGCTCGATGACCGAATCGATGGCCTGGTGCTCGCGGCAAACGGTAGCTGGAGCTTCGATGCGTCGAATGCTGCCTATCAGAATCTTTCACAAGGCGAGGAGTTGGTGCTGACGGCCAATTACCATGTGACCGATTCTGCCGGTTTGACCTCGGCATCCACTCTGACATTGACACTGACAGGCACGAGCACGATGCCGCTCGTCGAGCAAGAGCTGGTCAATCAAAGATTGGCAGATAACGCCGCGTTTTCCTACGACGTTACCAATAGCTTCTCGGACCCTGAGGGGGACACCCTTGTTTTCACAGCCAAGCTCGACGACGGGTCGGAACTTCCCGCTTGGCTAACGTTCGCGAATGGGCTGTTTGAAGGTGCCGCGCCGACCGGCACTTCGGACGTATTGAACATAGTGGTGACTGCGTCAAACGGAACCATGGAAACATCCTCGGTGTTCCGCCTGCATTTCGGGTCCGACAATGATGCACCTGGTGTGCCGACACCGCTTCCCGACATCTTGGGAAGGATCAACACCCCTCTCGACATATCCGTCGATTCCTTCATCGATCCGGACGGCGATGCCACGATGCTCTCCGCAACGCTTGCCGATGACTCTCCGCTTCCTGGCTGGTTGTCGTTTGATAATGGGCGTCTGACGGGAACACCGCCGATGTCTGCATATGGCGACATTTATGAGATCAAAATCAAGGCAACGGATGGGGAGGATGAAGGCGATTCTGTCTTCTCCCTCTCGATCGGGCGCCAACAGATCTTCGGGACCCCTGACGATGATACATTGATGCTGGACACGTTGTTCGAGGTCACTGGGGGCCTTGGGAACGATTGGCAGATCGTCGCCGGCGACGGCGGAGGCACCTTCTACTATTCCAGGGGAGATGGCTGGGATTCGCTCGACCAGTTCGATCAGGGAGTTCGTTCGGACGAACTTATCTTCATCGATATCAACTCGGACGAGATCAGCGTGGTGCGTTGGGGGGACGGGGCAAATTTATACATAGATGACTACAACGAATTTTGGGCTGGTTACCAATTTTCTGAAGACAATCCTGGCGGTGTCCCCCAAGGCCTGGAGCAGGTTCATTTCGCCGATGGCGTGTCCTGGGATCGGAATGAAATCAGGAACAGGGCGGACGCTCCAGAAATTCTGCTCGATAGCTCCAGCGCGAGCCAACTAGGTTCTTCCGTATCGGAGGCGTTCGTCATCGCGACCGGCCTCGGTGCGGGCACGATCGATGACTTTACCGTGACCGGATCTAGCCACGATTATCTGCAATTTGACCGATCCCAATTTGATAGCTGGGAAGATCTGCTTGGTGCCACAACTCAGCAGGGTAGTGACCTTGTGATCGATCTTGGCGGAGGTGACAGCGTACGCTTGAGGGATATCTCGATCTCGGCATTCACGAGCTTGAATGTCCGATTCCACGGCGACAACACGCTGAAATATTCCGACAATACTACACAGTCCCGCCTCCAGATCGGTGATGCGGTGCTCGAAACGGAAGGCGGAACGTCGCCCATGGCCGAAGCAGCCACTGCCTCGGTCGTGGAAGATGGTGCCATCATCCGCGAAACCCTTGCAGGAAGGGATGCTGTTGGCGGCATCCGGAATTACTCGCATATCGTCGCTGCGCCGCCGTCTTCCCGATGGGCAAGGTCAACCATGCCGATCACTGACGGGAGAGGCGCGGGCGGCGGCTTCATCGCTCCACGCACCATCGACACGCCGGGCGCGCGAGTATCGATTATGACGCTTCTGGGTGCCAATGAACCTGACGGCGCTTCTGTGCCGAGCGCGTCTTCGGGGGAGATCGATGCAGCGGCGAGCCGCCTGGCCGAGGCTGCAGCGGGTGTCTGGACCTTGCTGCCGAATATCCGTGCCGACGACCAGCACGCACCCCATGAGCGGTGGGAAGCAATCGCGTCATTCGCCTCGCCCTCGCGTTGGGCGGGCGCGCATTCGATCATGTGAAATGCGAAGAGTGTTGTTCCCATACGGGTAAATGAAGTGCATACGCTGCTGATCGGCTGGGAATTGGGCGCGGGCGCCGGGCATATCCATCGCCTGGTTCCCATCATCGCCCACTATCTGAAGAATGATTGGAAGGTGGTCTCGGCGCTCCGTCAGCGTCATGCGGCCGAAGCCTATTTCTCGACCATCTTTCCCGGCGACCTTGCCGATGGGCGGCTCATCATTGTCCAGGCGCCGATTTTCCTCCACCGGCGGCGTTCGATGAGATCGTCGTCGCTTGCCGAACTGTTCGCGCAGATCGGCTTCGCCGAGCATGAGCTGCTCGGGCCCGTGGCAAGATCATGGGAGCGCCTGCTGGCGATCTACCAGCCGGATGCGATCATTTCGGATTTCGCCCCCTGTCTCAATCTGGCAGCCGCCGGGCGGGCCACCGTCACCGTGATCGGCAATGGCTGGACAGTACCGCCGGATACCGAACGGGCATCATTGTTCGATCAGAGGTCCGGCGCGCAGGAGGCGGCGGATCAGGCGGCGTTGAGAGTCGCTGAGACCGCTTCAAGGGTCACTGGTGGACGCTATCAATCCAGTCGATTCAGCAGCCTTTTGCGGGGCACTCACAATCTGGTGTGTACGCTGGGGGCTCTCGATCCTTATGCGCGTCAGCGTCGTGAGCCATATTTCTGGCCGTTTGAAATTCCGCCGGGATCGCAACGGGAAAAAGTTCGGACTGAGCAGGGGATAATCTATCTGCCTCGTGGCCATCCCATGCTTCCAGTCCTGTTCAGGGCAATTTCCACGGGCGTGCGTCAGTTCGCCGGTTATCTCGGAGGCGATCTGCCGGTGGTCGCCAACCTTCTGGTGTCGCCCATACCTATTGATCTGACACAGGCCCTTCCGCGATCCGTCCTCGCGATCCATCATGGCGGGCTCGGCACTGCCATTGGCTGCTGGGCGCAATGCGTTCCCCAGATTGTCCTGCCCATGGACAGCGAGAAAATGATCGTCGGACACGGCCTTCAACGAAGTGGCGCGGGAATGATTGGTCATCGTGATGCAGGACCCAAACGCCTCGCAGCCTTGATCGAGCGAGCAGCGCTGCTATCCGTTGAGAGACCGGACTGTTCGGGGATGATGACCACAAATCCAGAAGACACGCTAGCGGCTCTATCCGTACTTGTGGGATGACCAAGCCCGCTTAATCAACTTAGAGCATCGAGCGTTTAATCTGACGCATATCCTGCGTGTTTGAGGAAGTTCCGGCATTCGTCGGGTGTGTAGAGGTCACAGATGTTGCCGACGGCACGCCATAGATCGTCGATGGTCCTGGCCTTGATGCGCCTGAGATGGGCTTTGAGTTTGGCGAAGGCCATTTCGATTGGATTGAGATCGGGGCTGTAGGGCGGCAGGAACACGAACCAGGCGCCGCGCTCCTTGAGGAGGGCCTTGGCTCGCTCGCTTTTATGGCTCGACAGATTGTCGAGGATGACGACGTCGCCGGGGCTGAGTGTCGGCGCGAGCTGGGTTTCGACATAGGTTTCGAAGATCTTCCGGTTCATTGGTGCGTCGATGATCCAAGGCGCGGTCAGTCCGTCACGGCGAAGGGCGGCAATGAAGGTCTGCGTACCCCAATGGCCAAAGGGCGCCCGTGCCCTGAGCCGTTCGCCCTTGCGTGCCCGGCCCCGCAGCCGGGTCATCTTGGTGGTCGTTGCCGTTTCATCGATGAAGACCAGCCGGTGCGGCTCACGGGCCATCCGCGGCTGGCGACTACGCCGCCATGTCCGCCGTCGCTCGGCAACATCAGCGCGTGCGGCTTCGTCGGCCATCGTCACCTCACGAATGCGTACAGCGCATCGACGATCGATCCACGCCAAGCACGGCACAGGCCCGACGCTCGCTTATGCCAAAGAGCTGCCGAAGATCCTCGACAGCCCTTCGACGAACGGCAGGCCTTGCCAGTTTTTTGAGGCAGGCTCCTTCAGCACCGCATTATTCGGCATCGCAGTTGCCAGCAGCCGCTTCAGTCGCGCGTTCTCGTCCTCCAGCACCTCGAGCTTGCACATCCACGCCGCCATAGATCGCCTTCCACTTAAGACGGTCGCCGTGCTCACGCCGGGCTTGGGGCACACGTCTGCCATCGATAGTTCAGCTTCCTGCTCACGCAGAATCGCAATGATCTGCTCTTTGCTAAACCGGCTAGGCTTCATCGTTGTCGTCCTTCATGAAGGACTCTAGCTCAGACTGGAGGAGTTTTAGGAAAGCACGCCAGCGCGTTACTCGGCAACCGAATGACCTCGGGCACCCTCTGTCCGACGGCGATCAGGTGGCTGGGCATGCGCGCTAAGTCCAGGCGAGTGCCATTGTTCGGTGACACAAGACGAACAAACAGGTCCTCTCCAAAACTGGCTCATTATTCTATTGCGATATAGCGACGGAAGTGTCACTCTGAAACTAGGTACCTGTGGTAAGCGCGTTGAAGCGACTCGGTCCGGATATTTGAGGATATTGATGGACTGATTGGGCGCGAATGATGTCAGTGTCCTGTTTATTGGACATCTCTGTTTCTCGTATTATTTTTGTCTTTGCCCTTCGATTTGAGGAGAGGCCGGGAATGGAGCTTATCAAGCCGTTTCGATTGGTGGCGATCGTAGCGATCTTTTTGTGCGTGACGGCCTGCGCGATCACGCCACCGCATGTCCAAAACCACGCGATGTGCGATTTTGCCAGCTATGCCCTCGACGTGGAGGATGCGCCGACTGGGCCGATTGGCGCTGGCAGCGGCGGGCCCACGAGCGTGCACGAACTTCTCCGGTCGCTTGGTACGGGGCTAGCAGCGGGCACTGGCCCGACCGCGGCGGTGAGCATCGGCGGCAGCGACCGGCGGGCGCGGAGCGACGCGATCCTGATCCTTTCCGGGGGCAGCGAACACGGCGCTTTTGGTGCCGGGTTCCTCGACGCTTGGCATCAGAACGCGCGCGATCACCAGCTTCCGGCGTTTAAGATGGTCACCGGCGTTAGTACTGGCGCTATTCTGGCCACCTTCGCCTTTGTGGACCGTCCGCAAGACGCGGTGGCGGGATACAGCATACTGCACGAGGCGGAACTGTTGGAGCTCTACGTCAAGGCCAAGAATGGTTCGCCGACCAGTTTTTCATATCTGAACATCCTCCGAAAGGGCGCCATCGGTGACCTCGGCCCACTCCGGCAGCGCCTGCACAGGTTCATTCCCCAAGCAATGCTGGAAGAAGTCTATCGGCAGAGCGGGCTCGACACGCCGGAAACCACTGATGACCGGAGTCTTCTGGTCGGCGTAGTCGATGTCGATACAGGCCGCGCCCGCGCCCTTGACCTGACGAAAATGGCGGCGCGCCATCATCAGGCGCTGGCGACACAGGACACGAAAGAGGCGGCCCGTCGGTGGGATTGCTACATCGAGGCGGTCGTGGCGTCCTCGTCCGCGCCGCTGGCCGCCCGCCCGGTCTTCATCGATAATCGCATGTATGTCGACGGCGGCGCCCGCTTCGGCCTGTTCTACGCCGAACTTCGCAACGAGATGGCATCCGAGGCCGAGAGGACGAAGGCCAGAGCGAACGCGCCCAAGCAGCATATCTTCGTCATCATCAACGGCGACCAACAGCTGCCGCCGCTATGCGGCAAGCTAGACGAGAACAATTGCCCTGACGGCGAGACGCCAAAGCTGAATGGATTCCACAAGAAGTGGAACTTCCTCGCCCTCGCGATCCGATCCGAGAAAATTTTAGGGAACCAAGTATATCGCTTTTCGGCTGACAGTATCCGAAACGAAGCGGACAATGGGGGCCTGATATTCCATTCAGCGCTGATCGAAAGCGACGATATCCTGAAGCATGATTGGGAAAACGCGGACGGTGCGTTGCAGCCGACCGGAACGAAGACGTGCGCTGAGTGGCGGGCGAAAGACCGTGAAATCGACAATCCGATCCAATTCGAGCCGCGATATATGCGCTGTCTGATCTCCTACGGGCGGGACCGGGAGACGAATTTCTACAAATGGCATTCGCTCACACCGCAATAGCGGGCGAATGCCGGCCCTGTGACGGTCGTTCGATGCGAAAGGAAGGTGGATCGTGCGAAGCAAGTCTGTGGCCCGGTCAGTCGTCGCATCCTGCATCGTCGCGGGCAGCACCGTTGGTGTCATTTCCATAGCTCTGGCACAGCGCTATGCGGCCGATGTCGAGCAATGCCGCAAAGATGGACATCCTTGCGTAGTCTTCGAGCTAGCGAAAGACGTGCTCCCGCAATCGGGAGTGAAGCTTGCCAACGGCTTTTTCGTGCGTGCGTTGGACTGGCAGGCAGTGGCGCTAGCCAATTTCTCCGACGGCCTGGACGCTGCGGGCCGCCCCGCCTATCTCACCTGCACCGCATCGATCGTGGGCACGCACAGTCTGCTGACGGCGGCACATTGCGTTGATATCGGCGAGAAGACATCTTTCCGAAAGGCATATCTGGTCGTCGACAATCGGACGCTGGAGGTCTCCTGTGATCCTGATCCGCGCTATTTCGCGGCGCCTCCCAAAGGCCGCACGCCTCGGAACAGCTTCGATTTCGCGCTGTGCGAGATCAAATGGGACGGGCAGACTCCGCCGTCCCTGCAGAAGCTCACTTTTGAAACCGTCGATGCCGACACGGTGCTGGCCAAGGGGACCGAGGTCGTATTGACCGGCTACGGCTGCACGGACCTGCGGATCGAGAATCACAGGCTGGATTACACGCCGAATGTCGGCAGCCTTCGCATCGGGCAGGACGCAATCGCGGCTGCGAGGTCGGGGACGGGCGACGATGCGGCTTACGTCATCACGCGATCGTCCACGGCGGGCAAGGAGCCGGCTTTGTGTCCCGGCGATTCCGGGGGGCCGTTAATAAGCGGCCTACGTATTGTCGCGCCCGCCACCGCCGACGGCGTCGCGACCCTCGTCCCGGACGGGGATCGGCGGATACGCGGCGTGAATTCCTCGATTGATTTTGAGGACCGGGCCGCGCCTCCCTATGACTATCTGTCGCGTATGGCGGCGCTGGCGGGCACCGGATTTCGTGAATATGCGAAGGGCTATTGGGCCAAGCGTCATGCGAAATCGGAAATATGCGGGATCACGCCGGGAGCGAAGCAATGCACCGAGTGACCATTATTGCGCTCGCCCTTGCCGGATCGGGCGGGTCGGCGCTGTGGGCGCAGGACGTCATGCCGGTCTATGCGGTCGGAGGGACGCTCAGTGAAGCCCTGACGCGGGCGGTGGCGAAATATGCTCTGCCAAGCCAGACGCGGCTGGGCCTCGAAACGGATGCGAGCACGTCCGCGCAACTCATCGCCGAGCGGTGCGGCGCGATGCTGCCCGGATATTTCGATGAGTTCAAGGCGCTTAACAAGGCGCTGCTTGACCAGGCCGGCAAGTCGACTCTCACGCCAGACGACCCTGTCGGCTCGGTCAGTCAGAAGCTGTCCTGGCCGGCATGCCTTATCGTGCTGCAACCGGGGGCGACGGCCAAACGCTCCGTCACCGTCGAGCTTCAGCCCAATGCCGGCGTGTCGATGGACGAGCTGGTGAAGCAGGTGGATGACAATATCGCCGAGAACGCTAAGGGCGAGGATGAGGCGTCGTGGAGCCCGCCCCGCCCGATGCTCAAGGGAGTGCTCATCAGCTCGGTGGACGACGACGCGGGACAACCCAAATGCCCCGCCGTGATTACACAGCCGCCATTCGATCCCCAGCAGGTGGCCGCGTTCTACCGCCTGTCGCTGGAGCGGTCCAAAGCACTGAATCGCCCGCGCGGCGACGTGACGGTGGTGGTTTTCGACAACGGCTTCTACGGATATAATCCTGGGTCCGGAACGCCTTATTCAATGAATTTTCCCCAAGCGTATTTTCGTGACTGGGAGGGCGAAGACGGGACGATCGGTCCGGTTGTCAACATTGGCGGCAAGATCTACCCATGGATTGATCCCGCCGTAGTTCCCGTGACGAGCATATCGTCCCACGGAACCCATGTCGCCGGCCTCGTCCTCGGCGGCCCCGACTTTTCCAGCTATAGGGACATCTTTAACAAGCCTGACAACAGCGGCAGCTGGATCCACCTCGGCATCGTCAACCTCGCAAAAGGCGGCCGCACCCTAATCGATGGCAGTTCCGGCATATTGAACAGCGTATTGAGCCGCGTCCCCGGCCAAAAGGAAGGGCGCGTCATCAACATGAGCCTTGCCTATTACGAGTCCGACGAAGACGTCATCGGCAGCGATTTCCGCGCGCTCGTCAGCAACCATGCGGGCGACCTGTTCATCGTCGCCGCAGGAAACGAGGGAGACGATGTCGGTCATCTGCGGGCGTTCCCAGCGATGCTGGGGGGGCAGCGATCCAACGTCATCACCGTAGGCGCGCATGACGACAACCAGCCCTCGCAACTGGCAGCGTTCAGCAATCGCGGCAGCAATGTCGACATAGCTGCGCCCGGATGCAGAGTCCAATCCTGGGCGGACATGACGCCGGCCATCAAGCCCCTGACGGGCACCTCCCAAGCGGCATCGCTCGTGAGTTTCGATGCCATCCTGCTGCGTTCGCTCGACCAGGCCATGCTGCCGGGCGACGTGAAGAAGCGGATATTGGCCGCGGCGGATGTATATGACATCGATCCCGGCCCCACCATCAGCCCACGCTACAAGATAAACATCGCGAAGTCGTTATTATTATTTGACGATTTCGTACGTCTCAAAAGTGGTGATACCTATATCGGCCATGTCGACAATGTGCGCGCGCTACGCTGTGCGAGCGACTCCGCAGGGGCGCGCTTTGGCCGCGATCTAAAGGAGATTCTTGCCTATAAGGCGAGTGTCCGTACGCTGATGCTCGTGGATGGCGACCCCTGTTCTGCCGCCATAGATCCACCGAACCAGAGCATGAAGCCCCGCGTGAAGATGATAATCCGATACAGGTTGGAAGGCGTCGAGGCCAAGCTCCCCAGCCGACCGGCGGAGGTCTTCGCACTAGAGGATGTCGCGGAACTGGTAATGCACGCCCCTCCAGCCGGACATTATCAATGAGAAAGCGGTCTCCGGCCATGAGCGAACCTGATCCAGCGCGTCGCGATCTCATAAAATTGATAGGTGGGGCGCCTTTTCTTTCATTAATGCTCGGCTGTGCCACCGCATCGCGGCCGCCGGTCTGGAAAGGAGCGTCACGCGGTGCGCTCATCGACGTGCACTGCCATCTTTTCAACGCCAGCGATCTTCCCACCGTGCGTTTTCTCAAGGTGGTATTCCTGGAGATGTATCCCCGCCAAGCGGTCAGCGTCCTGGATGTTCGCAACCCGGATGTCGTCGATGGCATCCTGTCGTTGCTCACCTGGGTCTTGGGGCGGACGAATACTCCGAGCGCCCAAAAGGAAATCGACGTGCTGGACGGGCGACTCCTGGAAACGAAAGCATCGACCATTGCGGCCGAGCAGGCGCGGGCCATCCAGAAGGCGGTGGCCGATTTCATCGTCGGCCAATCGGGCGCGCTATCGACCGCAAGCTCATCCCACGATCGCGGCAACGCTCTGATCGTGGATGCGCTGTCACAGGCGGCGGGCGACAAGGGCCCGATCGCGGCGACCGGCCGGCCCAGCATCGGCAGCGCCACCGCCACCGCAAAGAAGGCGTATCAGTCCAAGACCGATCTTGGCACGTATTTGCGCTGGTTCGGCCTGATCACCCACTATCGCTACGCCCTTGCGGACCAGTTGCAGGACGATCACGCTCGGCAGGGCTTCGATGCCAAGCTGCTGGTGCCGGCACTGGTGGACTACGACAAATGGCTCGGCGAAGATGTGACGACATCGCCGCTGCCCCGGCAGGTGGACGTTGTCGATTTCATCTCGCAGCGCCCGGACGGCCCGATGGTGCACGGCTATGTCGCATTCGATCCGCTGCGCCAAGCCTATCGCGACGCGAAGGTGGAGGATACAGGCTTCGATCCACTCGACCTCGTCCGGACCGCGATCAAGGATAGCGGCTTCCTTGGTGTCAAGCTCTACCCACCCATGGGTTTCAAGCCCATCGCAAACGGCGCCGTGGAGCAAAGCTATCCCACGACCGTGAAAGACAAGCTCCATGGCCGCGTCGGACCCGCGCTCGACAACGCGCTGACGAAACTTTACGACCTTTGTACCCGCATGGACGCGCCAATCCTTGCCCATGCCAATCGCAGTAACGGTGCGAGCACGGATGCCGCCGACCGGGCCGACCCCGCCTTCTGGTTGCCAGTGTTCGATCGCTGGCCGACCTTGCGCGTCTGCCTCGCTCATTTTGGACGCTTTTCGAGTCCTTCGGCCGCCGCGCAGGGCACGACCATGCCGGAGGCTAGCTGGGAGTGGACGTTGGGCCAGTATATCGGAGCCCACCCTGACAGACCCGTCTATGCCGACATCAGCTTCCTTTCCGAAATATTCGGACAACCGGAGGTGCTGCAAAGAACCGCAGCCTATGTTCGAAAATTCGTCGGCATGTTCGACAAGGATGTCCGCCACCTCATGTTCGGAACGGATTGGATCATGCTTGGGCTCGACGGAGGCTATCCCGACTATACGACGCTGATCCACGACTTTTTCAGCGGCGCCTGCGGATTTTTGCCGGAGCAGATGGATCGACTGATGCACGGCAATGCGGAACGGTTCCTGGGGCTCTCGCGAGGGTCGCAGACATGGAGCCGTCTGACCGCCTATTATTCAAAGAATAACCTGCCGCTCGGTCGACTTCAGAGCATACGAGGCGCGACCATGCAAAAGGGGAACGGGAAATGAAGCTGAAACATCTCTGCTTGTGCGTGGCCGCTTTCTCGACCGGCGTTCACGCCGCCGACAAGTCGCCCGCACCCGCCCCGACAAGTGGCCAAGTCCTGTTGCTGCCCCAATGCCCGTCGGACATGGGGCTCAAATCGGCGGAGGCGTCGGCGGGCATCTTGGCCGTTTTGGGGATTGCGGTGCTGCAAAACATAGCGGTCGCCGCAGCCGACACCTTTGTGGGACTGATCGAGAAGCGCAATGCCGATCTGTCGGCCGTCTCATCCTATGAAGGATTTGGGTGGTTCTACGGTCCGGAGCGGATGACCGCATCAGGCGCGTATAATGCCGCCGCCTCCGCTAACACGGTAACGGGTTGCGTCGTCGTCGTCCGCACGGGCAGCCTACCGCGGGATGATCGCTTCGCTGCGGCGATAGGGCCGAACGGCATCGCGGCCCTAGCGCGCATCGGCCAGACCGCCAGCAATGCCGTCTACACACCAGATTTCTACGCCGAACTACGTCTGGAAAAGGCAACGGGGGTTCTGGCAGACGGAAAGCCGGGCGCCTATGGGTTTCGGCTGAAGCCAAGGCTCGTCTATTTTGGCCGCACCGCAGCCAAAGCCGGGCGGGATCACAAGAAGGCGTTGCGGCTGGAACTCGCCATGACCCGATATCAATTAGACAAGGGCGAGTTGTCCGGAAAGGCGTTCTACATCGCGGCGTTCGACTTTGGGCAGCAATCGTCCGGCACATTGCTTTCGGTGGATAGCCAGGATCCGGAGAAGCGCCTGACGATGCCAGCCGGCCCGCTGTCTCCCTACCCGATACCCGCCGACATTAAGACGGGGACGCTTCGCCTGATTTCTGCCGATATGGTCTTGCCCGTTACATCCATGCCGGATCCTGTCATGCTGGCCTCGCAAGCAAAGCTCATCGAAGCCGAAGACCCCTCATTCCTGATGAAGGCGATCACGTCGGCCGTCACCAACAACAAGACCAAAATCGAGGGAGTGGCCACAGCCGCAGCGCTGAAGGCCGTTGGAGCGATGTAGCTGCACAGAAGTCGTCGTCCCGGTCCGACCCATCGATCATCAACGCATGTCTCTTTCCCTCTGCGTTCTTCTCCCCCAAGCGGGGAAGAGGCCCGCCTATATCTAGCGCGGGCGCTCTGAAGTTGGGCAAACGTCAAAGGTCAGCCGTCTTCACGCCAGCCTCATGCTCGCGCAGCACCCCGATGATCTGATCCTCGGCAATTTCGGCCTCGCCGCCTCACTCGTCTCCATCTGACGAGCTAGTCTAAATGCTAATGTGCTCGCCCAGCACACAGCCTTCAGACCTCAGTTTTCGAAGAATCTCGACGGCCTTTAGCGATTGTCGTTCAGTTGGAATACGGCCGGGGATGGAGGCGGCGACGGCGAGAATGCCAGCGTCCGTAGGAGTAATCAGTTTCTTCGAAACGCCCCACTCGGCAATCTGGCTCCAGAACTGGCCACCTGCGTTGACGGTCGCGGATTGGGCCTCGATCCCATTCAGCATTTTCTGGTCTTTGACCGCTGATTTTTTGATAGCCTTCTGCTCATCCTTACCGATCAGCTCTGCCAACCATTCATCCGGCCAGTCGATTGGGAGCGCCTTCACGCGCGCCCAGCATGCCTGCTGCTTCGCCCATTCGGTCACGTTGCTGATCCCGCTCGGCGGGGACGTCAGTACCTCGTGGACCTGTTCCGAAGCGCAGATCAGCGCCCGCCTCATTGGCTCGGATACGGCTTGGCGCTTCCAAGTGCGATCGAAATCCACGGCTAAACCCTTGGACTCGACGTCGTGTGCGATCTTGGCAATGGCATAGGCTACCACGTTGGCGCGATATCCGCCTTGATACCAAGGTTGCTCGGTGACCAACGCCTCTGTCGTCTTGAAAATTATGCCCTTTGCGATCGACTGCCGGTAAAACTCCTCGTTGAAGTCGTCAGCCTGCTTCGTCCACTCTCGGCCTATGGCCCCGGCGAAGACAGCAAAGTTCTTCTGCGCCCCCTTGCTCACCGTGTCGGGTGCCCCGCGCCAAAGGTTCAGATATTTGGCTAGGTCAGTCTTGGAGATCAGCTGGGATTTCGGATATTCAAGATCGAATTTCTTGCGCCGCGCCGCCGAGAGGAGTCCTCGCGCGTCCTGATATTGGCCCCGTGCCCGTTCGTAATACCATTTCGATTCACGGAATGTCCCATCAGGCGAAGGCGCGAAGATTCTTCTGGAGAATTCCTCTATGCGAACGTGAAATGGATGGTTGGCGAAGAAGTCGGCCGCGTTCACTCTGTTCTGACTGTTAGCATATTCAGATATCTTGGGAACAACGTCGATCGCGCGTTCGGATGGAACGATCGAAAGCTTCATTTGGACGAAGACCTTGGAAAGGTCGGTCTGCCGCCGGCTGGCGGCATGAATGGATGCAGTGGTTTGTCCGCCGTTCACGATTTGCAGATTGTGCAGGCCAGCCAGCATCAACATCCCCCCCGCACTTGTGGTTGTCACGCCTTCAGCGGTAGCAGTAATGCCGTTGTTGTAGGCAAAGAACATTTCGGCGTCATTGTCGATCGTATTCCTGATCCCCTTGTTGACGTTGCCGCGCGCCTGAAGGAACACGCGAACATTCTGCTCGAGGAGTCGCGCGCCCCAACGATCGTAGATCGAGGCAAGCTGGGCGCCGGGTACAACCGCAAGATAGGCCTGGTATCCGGCATCGGCGAGGTGGGCGGCCAATAGCGGTATCGGTCCGCCATAATCCTCCAAGTCGATCTCGATTTCTTCACGCCCGACGCCGGAGGCCGCAAAGCGATAGAGACGCTGGATGTCCCAAACGGAGTAGGTGATCGGCTTGCCACCTAGCTCGCCCGCTTCCCGTCCATCGATCTTGGTATTTAGTTCTCTGTTGCTTATCAGGAATAGGCGCACCTTATTGGTATTCGGCCATCGAGTTGCGATCAGGTCGGCGAGGCCGAATGCGGGGTCCGTTTCCTCCAAGCTATTGCGAAACTTCCCATCAAGGGCGCTCGACAGAAATTTCGAGACGCGGGCAAAGATGCGATCGAGCTCTGTCTGATTCAGACGGCTGATCTTCGGCTCGTGCTGAAAGTCCGCGATTATCAGGCTCAACACACCAGCAGCCTGCGCCGGATCGCCTCCATAGCCGTCGACGCGGCGACCGCCGGTAACCGGGGCATAAGGGACGCGGTCGGCAGTATCTAATTCGCCAGCGTCAATCAGATATGAGCTAAACAACTCGAAAAAGGCGTCTTCGACATAACGACCTTCGGCATCAGCTGAGGCGACGATTTCCTGGAAGAATTCCCGGTGAAATTCTGCGAGATCAATCGCCATTTCTATTGCCCCTCAATATTAGCCGGAGATCCGAATCATCGCGTCGGAACGGATCGCACTCGGCCAAGGAAACCTCGTAACGGACGCGCGAGACACCTGATCCAATCTTGCTCCGCGTGATGGACGGAAAATCATCCCGCACCTGAAAAAGTCGATGCGGGCCCACCATCCAGCGAAAATCGCTGTAGTCGTCGTCCCACAGAAAACCACTGGCTAAGAGCAGCTGCTCGAAAAGCTCCAGCGCAGCTTGACCAAGATCGACCGCGTCACGCACACGCCGCGCAATGTCCGTTACAGTGAACGCAGCGTCGACATTCTCCGGGGCAGCATCAAGCTCAACAACATAGAGGTATAGCTCGTCGGTTCCCTCCGAATCGAGCTGGTCCTCGGACGAGATTGCTACAAACGGACGCGCCGCTCCGCGCCTAGCCTTTACCTCGACACAGACGCGACCAACCTCGAAATCCTTTGGAGCTCCGGTTGGTCCGCGCCAAGCCTTGATCGCATCGCGAGCACCGATTTCCGGCATTAAAAGGCCATGCAGCACAAGCAGCTCGCCGATCACGCCCTTCTGTTCTTCGGCGGAAAGACGGTGGTCCCCGCCACCCCTGAGCAGATGGTGCCACCGCCATGTTCGGGCGAGAAAGGTCTCGACGGCCTCCTGTTCGGTTTCGGCCGATGATGATGCGTCCACGATATCCCGACAGAGCTTGACGAAGATGTCGCGGTGCTGAGCCTCGACCAGCTTTAGTGACAGCATGCGTTGCCCGCCATCGTCGGGATCGGATTCCAACACCTCGATCCCACGTATCTTGGGCAGGGGTGATTTGCTGCTGGACGAGGGATCATGCTGCAGGATCAGCAGAGAGCGTCGATCAACGCCCTTCGCCCAGAAAAAGCTCCAACGCAGCGTACCATCGACACGTTTGGCGTTGATGACGTCGGACGCGGTGGGCGCCTCGAAGTCGGACCATGGGTCGTCACTGGTCATCGTCGCCGTCCATTTCGTCCTCGTCCAGGTCGTCGCGGAAGTTCTCACGCATCCACGTCGTGTTGACGACGTATTCAACCTTTTCCTCGTCCGTTTCAGTGCGGGGGAAACTGATGCTCCAAGCCACTATTGGCTGCTGGCCGCTCAGATCATCGTCTTCTTCGCCGATCCCCAACATGTGCACGATCAGCAGAGGGCGTGCGCGAGCGTCGCGATAAATCCGATCGGGGTAATTCCAGCGAGTGTCACTCCGCTCCGGATGAGCTTCACGATATCGCTGCTCCACTTCCTCGATCTGGGTCGCCGTAAGTCCCGCTTTCTCGACGCCACGCGAAGCGACACGCTGCTTGTTGGTCACCCGCAGGGTCGAACTGTCGCTCGCCTTGCCGGCGCCCCGCCGCTGGCAGACAATTTCGAAACCAAGACTGTTATCGACTAGGCCGCGAGCGTCACGTCGGTCGATCGCGGTGAAGAGCACGTCCCACTTCGAGAGTTCGCCTTCCGCTCGGGCATCGATGTATCGGGCGACTGGTTGAGGGTCCGTCAATAATGACCCGGGGTGATTCTGAAAGGCGGAAATGAACTGACGCACGGGGCCAACTGGGACACCGGAAATCAGGTAGCCGCCTGTAACCTTGTTACCCCGTGACACCTTGAAGCCGGCCTCGCCAAGATCGCCCACGAGATTGCGGGCGAGCTTGCGGTTCGTATCCAAGGCGCTGACGTCGCGACGAAGGATCGATGTTTCGGCGAACTTATTCGCCAGACCAATCGAAACTACGAGCCGCTCCCCTGACCCCATCTTATTGCGGGCGGTGACGATCAGCGTGTCGGGATGGCTTCGCACCTTGAGGCCGAACTGCTCGGGGGTCGCCTTCGCGGCCTCCATTTTTCTCAATTCGTCACGCAATTCCTCGGTGGAATCGGCAACGTGCGCATACCATCCCTCCGCCTCTTCCGGCATCCAAACACGACAGAGATCTTCGTAGCCGGGCCGATAGCCGAACCAGCGGCCCATCTGCATCAGCGTGTCATACATCATCGAATTGCGAAGGAAGTAGCTGACGATCAAGCCTTCGAGCGTGAGGCCGCGGGAAAGGGAGAAGCCGCCCACGGCTATGACGTTCAACCCGTGCTTCTCGTTGTCGGCATAGTCCAGGTTACCAGATGATCTACTGTTCACTTCAACAACGCTGACGGGCGCGACCGCGTCCAGAAGGAACGGCTGGATCGCGCTCCACGTAAGGCCGGCGCCGGGCTCGTATTCCTGCCGCCACGCAGAATGCAGCGCCAAGATCTCCTGGTCGTTCAATGCGGTTTCCGGATCGAGCGCGCCGTTTACCCGGACACTGGACCGTATCTGGTCCACCAGCGCGTGGACTTCGTTGCGCAGCTGACGCTGGACGTCGGTAAAGCGAGAGGCATTGATCAGCATCGAGGAATGCTTACCGATCTGACCTCGTGCCAGCCTTATGGCGCGCGCCACCAAGAATGTCCGCACTGCCAGCTTGAGGCTGTCGGGCAAGGCGATGACTGTCAGCTCTTTAGTGTGCTTCAGAGGCAACAGATCCTCGTTGTCCTCGATCATCCGGATGATCTGATCTGGTGAGTCGAGAAAAACCTTGGTCGCGCCGAAATAATTGGTCGGTGGGTCGAGGCTAACAATGAAGTTCTTGGGAAAGAGGTCGGCGCCGAGCATCTCGGATATGGAATCCGGGTCGATGAATATGTTGGCGAATGGGGTTGCCGTGTAGCCGATATAGCAGCTTCGTTCGAACAGACGCTGGAGCTGACGGATCTGACCATTGATCCGGGAAACTTCGTCCTTGCCCTTTTTGATATTGATGGAAGCGTTGTCAGCTTCGTCATCGATCAGCAGCATGGGCGCCTCGATCGTCGAGGTTCCCGTGCGAGCATTGTGCTCCCGCAGCCATTCGATCAAATTTTTGAGGGTGCTGGAATTCTTCTTGATCACGAACACGGCAGGTTCGCGAAGATTGTCGAGCGGTAGGCCGACACCCGTGGCGGATACCTTGCTGAAGTCTTTCTTCGAGTTCGTGAACGTGACCGGCCGTCGTGACTTGTCGAATCGACCGACACCGATGAACTTGTCATCAGCCTCCTTGTTCGACAGCAGCGCGGCGCTGTCTCGACCGACGAAGCCCTCGTCGATACGAAGCTGCGTCTGGTTGCGCAGATTATTGTGAATGCCGGCGATGACGACGATCAGGCGATAGCCCGCATCGGCCGCCTTGCAGATCAACCCCGTATAGTTCGCTGTCTTGCCTGACTGGACGTGTCCGACAACCATGCCGCGGCGATCCCATGGACCGTCCTTCTTCGGGTTTTCCAGCAGACCGAGAATGCGATCGGTGACCTCGTCCAGCGTTGCCAGCACGTCGCCTGAAAAGCCCTTTTCGGTCAGCAGGCGGCGATAACGATCCCAGTAATATGGGTTGAGGGAGGCCTTCGATGCACCAAGCCAGGGCTCGTAACCTTCCTCGACGAGGACCGAGCCGATCTTCATCGAGACCCCGTGGGTTTCCTCGAACTGCAAGGCGAGTTGTTCGGCATCATCGTCGGTGAGGTCGGAGCACATGGGGAGCTGACGCACCTGCGAGATCAGTTCGCGGATCCGGGCCGGCTCAGGCATGCGTTCCCGTGCAAGCTGCGCGCCGACCATCGTTTGCAGGGTCGTCAGTCCGTCACTCACCGGCCTCGTCCTTCCTGTGCTTGTCGAGGATGGCCGCGGCGCGATCCCATTCGGACCGGAACGGCTCCGTCGCCTGCATCATGTTGAGAATGTCGTCGCGACTGATGCCGCTGGACGACAGGGTATCGAATGTCGTCATCGCTGCGTAATATAGCCCATCATCGGAAAGTTGACCGCCGGACACGTGTTCTGGACTGCCACTTACGTCGGCGAACAGTGCATCTACGGGCATCGCCGAGGACGCCGTTTCAAGCACTCGGCGAAAGTCCGGCATAAGCTCCGCTGGCAGGCGAGCGGTGAAATCGACGAAGACCGGATGTTCCGGATTCAACTGATAGCGGATTTCGTTCTTGTCCTGGATACGTAGCCAGACTGGCAGGCGCGAATCTGTTGCCAGCTTCCGCCCGCGTGCGGTGTAGACTCGCTTTGACGTCGCGCCGATGTGTTCGATGATGCGGCGAAGACGGGCGCGCACTTGAAGCGGGGGCTGCGCCGACGCCTTTTTGACGTCAATCTTCCAGTCGGCATCGAGTTCGGCGGGCATGTCGATACGGACGCGGGCAAGCTTGGTCAGCTCCGTCTGGCGGGCCAATCCGAACCACGTGCCGTGCATGATCAGCCGCTTGTTGCGGTAGACGTAGAAGCCCTGATTTTTGAGATATCCCTCGCGGCCGCCGAGGCGGGTCCAGTCTGCCGCAGTGACCTTCTTGTGATGAGGCAGTGTGAATGCTTGGACTTCGACCTTGTGGCCACCAAGTTGGATAGGTTCGAGTGCGCCGGGCTGCGTCGCAGGATGATCCGTGGCGAAGGGATCGAAACCGTCCAACCGGCGACCGTTCAGATGGATTGCGACCTTGCTGATCCCTCGCTCACCCCGAATATAGCGATGAAAGACAAGTTCCAGGTGGCTGGTTGCCTCGTCGATCCGACGGACAAGGTCGCTTCGATCCGTCGCGCCACGATCGAGCAGACGATCCATTTTCTCCCATAGAACGAGGGTCCCGCTTCCGCCGAGCCTGTCAACCCACGGGACATCTATCGGCTCGTCTAGAAGCTCAACAAGCCAGTCGTTGACACGCGCGACCTCGTCGAGATCCCAGCGCGCGCCGGACGTCCGACCCTCATGTCGCGATATGACTGTCAGCCGGCGGCATTGAGAGAAGGATGCCGTCTTCAAACCGAGGCCAAAGCGGCCAAGGTCACCAGCCGCTCGAGCGTCGAGCGGGCTGCGGCTACCGGGGCGCATGGCATCGAGCAGCTCGGCCTCCGTCAAGCCGATCCCGTCGTCAACCACAGCGAGCTTCGGCGATTGCGAGACGGTGTCGATCAACAAGTCGACGCGCTTGGCCTTCGCGGAAATCGAGTTGTCGATGATGTCGGCCAGCGCGCTGTCGAGCGAATATCCAATATCGCGCATGCTTTCTATCAGCATGCCGGCGTTAGGCGCAGCGCGTTCCGTTCGCATCGCGCGTTCCGGCAAGACTGGGTTGGCCATGCTACCGAACTCCTGTCAGGCGAAGAGGGTGATCGCTTTCAAAGTCAGCTTGCTGGGTTGCTGCCAGCGCCTTCCACAGGGCGCTCGCAATCTGAAACGCCAGGAATGGAGGCACGGCGTTGCCGACCTGAACGAACTGTTGGGTTCGATTGCCCAGAAACAGGTAGTTGTCGGGGAAGGTCTGAAGGCGCGCAGCCTCCCTGACTGTGAAGCTGCGACACTGGGTCGCGTCGGGATGGATGAAATAGTGACCGTCCTTCGAGATATGGCTCGTTACGGTCGAGGATGGCTGATCCCATACCTGCACCTTGAACCGATCGGCGAACTTTCCGCTGTTCCAGTTCCTGTGTTTCGGTGCCAGTCGCGCCGGAAACTGGCTTGCCTTCGGCGAAAATCCCGCGACCGAGGCGAATGCTGCTGCAAACAGATAGCGCGCCAGATCTGCTGCCATGTGCGACCTTGTCTCGTTGTTCGGCAACGCATCGAGCGCTGGGTGTCGTAGCCATCTGGCGAGATCCGGGGGGCAGCCGGCGTCGAGCCGATTGGGCGTCGATGCCGTGCGTGGCAAGCGAGCGCTGTCCGCTGCCACCCTTCCAGTTTCCGACACCTGTTCGCGAAACTTCGCCTCCAACTGCGGCGGGAGATCGATATCTCCATCAAGCACCAGGTCGACGGCCTCGTCGATCGCCTGTCGCCATTTCTGCGGATTGTCTTTCGAACCGCCAACGCCGCTGCGGAGGCCGGGCATCAGCTCGATGACGTCGGATACAGACGTTCTCCGGGATCGTCGGTCAAGTTGCGGTCGAATATCCACCGGAAGTCGATCGGCAACATCACGCCGAAGGCCCACAATTATGACACGATGCCTTGCCTGCGGAACGCCGAAATCCTCCGCGCGGATGACATAATCGCCAGCCTTGGTGCCCGTGCCCGGCGATCGTAGCGGGCCGTCCGGCGCGAGGGCGAAGAGTTCGTAACTGTCGTCTCCAGCGGCGTGCTGGAGGTCGACCAGCACCCGGTCAAAAATCCTGCTCCCATCGACCGACGACGACAGCATGCCCTTGACGTTTTCCATCACGAAAGCGGCGGGCTTCAGGGACCGCAGGATCCGGATATATTCACGGTAGAGAAAATGCCGCGGATCCTGTTCCGCCACGTAGCCTTCTATGCCCCGGTTTCGCGCACGACCCACCAGCGAATATGCCTGGCAAGGGGGACCACCAACCAGGATCGTGTCGCCGAACTCGGCCTTGATCGTGGTCAGCCTCGCGTCGATGATTGCCGCCGCTTCCGGCTCTCCCAAGGTCAGGTTGAGCGCCTCGGCTTCAGCCGCGGACCACTGCTCCGGGAACAGTGCCGGCCAGTCCGGTTGCGCTCTCTTGCCGTTCAGCCAGTCATAATAGGGGGTGGGGAAATCCGCTCCGAACTGGCGCAGAAAACTGCGCATCCGCAGCGTGGCGTGGGCGGACCTCTCCTTCTCGATCGATAAACATATATCGAATGGACGCACGCCATCGGCCTCAAAGGCAGAAAAACCTTCAGCCAGTCCCCCAGGACCCGCGAACAGGTCGACCACACCAAACCGACTTGCCATTCTATTGCAACAACTTCCCCGCGTTCGAGTATGAACGTTACACGGGAGCCGAAAGGGTTCAACCAATGGTTGATGTGGTCGATCGGGAAACCCGGTCCAAAATGATGGCAAATATTCGCGGTCGCGACACCAAGCCGGAGGTGCTGGTGCGGCGGATGTTGCATGGTGCCGGATATCGGTTTCGGTTGCATGACCGACTGATGCCCGGCCGCCCGGACATCGTGCTGCCGAAATACCGCGTCGCCATCTTCGTCCACGGATGTTTCTGGCATCGTCACGAAGGATGTCGATTGTCCACCACACCGGCGACGCGACCAGAGTTCTGGCGCGACAAGTTTGCATCGAACGTCGAGCGGGACGCACGAAATATGGAATCACTGGTCTCGTCCGGCTGGCGCGTTGCCACGATCTGGGAATGTTCTCTGAAGGAGAAAGGCAGCGCCGAGTGGGCCAAGACGCTTATCGAATGGATCAGTGCGGCAGCGGGCAAAGCTGGCCAGGCCATCGTGATTGGCGATGGGCGAACCGCCCCGCAACAAACCTAGATTTCCGATTCGCCTTGCCATTCCGCTGACATGCGCCGACTCTACGTCAATTCCGGACGCAGGGGGCGATGACCGAAAGAATGGCGAAGCTCGACCGGTTCTGCCGTTCGTTCACGCCCTGTCGGAAACTACCGAAGGCTTGACGCTCGACGAGATGGCCGATTGGCTCGGCGTCAACCACCGCACGGAAGAGCGGCTGCGCGACATTATCGCCCGGCGTCTCAAATTGGATATAGTTTCAGACGACCGTCGCAAGCGTTTCCTGATCCGCGATGGCCTGCGCTGCGCCTACACGCGACCGACATCAGCGGCGATGCGGAAGCCGAGTGATGGAGACGTCGCCGCGGCGCTTGGGCTGATCGATGCCGGTCACGAGCGACCGATCTTCGAGGCTAAGCTGCAGCACGACGGTGTTCTCGCGCGGATCGACGTGATGGAGCCGGTTGGCATGTCTTGCTTGGTATCGCGGTGGTATCGCAAATTCAGTCAAAGCACCCAGATTGGCGCGAAATCCTGTGGTGCAAGCGACGGTTTTCTGGGCTTTCATGCGAGATCGCTCGCATTCGTAATGCGGGGGTCACAGGTTCGAGTCCTGTAAGCGGCACCAGTCCTTCCACGAGGGAAATCCCGGCCTGCTGCAGAAGGCCTTTTCGAATCCATCTATATGAGAGCATGAGAGCCGAATTTTCGCGGGTGCGCTGTGTCGCAGTGCTGGCCGGTATGATTTGAGCCGCGCGTCCAATAGCGCCGTCTTCACCGATTTTGCCAGAACGCGGTTCACCTCGAGGCGGGATTCGTCGCGATCGAGCTGGAAGAACGGTACTGCACGGCGAGCGGCCCGTCAGCTCCGCTACCGCCGAGCTACACCACCAACCGGACACGACCGTCGGACATGTTCGGAACCGGGAAGATTGGCGTCGGGATGGCATTGATCTGGAGGTCGCAACGATGCCGCCAGAGGCGGCGCCAGACCCCGGGCGTCAGGCTGGCTTTTTCATTGACGCCAGAGCTTGCCAGAACTGGGGATGATTGGTTCCGTCAGTGCCGTCAGTGAAGGAAATATCCTCAAAACCGATCGATTGCGCCCAGAAGCGTATCCAGTCGCGGTGCAGGAACACATCCAGCGTATCGGACCAGCCAAATTTACGAAAACGGCCCAGCCGGCTCTGAAAGACTGCGTGGTGCTTGGAATCTTCAAGTTCAAGAAAAGAAAATACCAAGATGCCACCGGGTTTCAGGGCACGGAAGGTGTCTTCCATGTAGAGGAAGCATTCTTCCGGATAAAGATGGGTAAATACAGACCAATGGAAAACCATATCGAGCGACGCATCCGGTGCCGCGATAGTCAGCCGCCGGTGCACTACCGCGTCGTAGCCGGGGCATTTGGACCGTAAATACTGGACGAGCGGCTTGACGATATCGGCGCCCTTGTACTGCCCCTGCCAGCCCGATCGTTGCAGCGCCATTGCGGTGCGCCCAGAACCGCAGCCAAGATCGTAGATCGACATTCCGTCCCGCAGGCCGTGATGCTGCAGCACCGCTACGTGGCCATCGCCCTGCCGTTCAAATTCAGACGCCGACAATGCGCCGATGGAGGCGATCATCGCCATGTCATAATCGCCGCGATACTGTCGTCGGAACCGCGCGACCAGCGCGTTGTATGATCGCACCGAATGCGCGCGATTCGCCCGCGCGAGAAGATGCTGCATCAAATTGGCCATGACCACCCCGTACCTAATCCCCATCGCCTTGCCTGACCCTCGGTTGCAGCGTCAAGCTGTTGGTCAGGCTTTTGCCTCGCCGCTGCGCGCGCTGTTTCCTCAGGCGATCGCCGCCTGACTTTCGGTTCTAGCCCAAAATCAAACGCGTCAAATCGAGGAATATGGCGGTGCGATCGTTGCTGGCAAGTTAGCCATTTTGTGACACCTATTTTGCTAAAATGCCTTTCTAATCAAGACTCTAATTCAAATTGCCGGCTCGGAGAATATAAGAACATCCAGCTCTTATAGCGTCGGAGAAACCGGTGGCGAAGACCGCCGATATGGTGACGTTCAATCACTTTGCGCTGCCGATCGAGACGAGCGGTGCCTCGTTGCAAAAAGGCATTCCGCCTGACATTTCAGAGGGTATGGTCCTTGAGGTTGAAGTGAAGATGGTTCATACGCGCCTCAGTAATGTGGGGGCCGGCATCTCCGTTGTTGACATAGGGCGGACTCGGCGGCGTGAAGTCGCACGCGCCGTGTAATCGCGGGCGCTGGGCGTCGCGCCTGCAGGTTGCTCGAACGTGCGGCCAAGCAACGCGCGGCCAAGCTTCGGTGGCGAAGATTAAGGTGAGGTGGTTCTGAACACGACACATTCCAGGCCGGAGGTGCCGAGCAGCCGCGGGCCACGATCGGTTGCGGATCGGAAGGCCACGAAAGCAGCAGGCCGCCGTCGAACCTGCATCGTCGTGCTGGGTGCGCACCGATCTGGCACCAGCGCCTTTGCCCGTGTGGCCAACTTGCTCGGATGCGCTTTGCCCAGAGATCTGATGGCTGCCAGCGAGGGGAACGCGCTCGGTCATTGGGAATCGAATGTCGTCACCACACTCAACGACCAATTACTGGCGTCAGCCGGCAGCCGCTGGGACGACTGGCTCTCGCTGAGCAACGACTGGAATGGCTCGGTATTGCGCGAAGAATTCCTTGATCGCGCGGTAGATGCATTGCGTGAGGAATACGGTGAATCGTCACTGTTCGTTCTCAAGGACCCGAGAATTTGCCGCCTATTGCCGTTGTGGCTGGAAGCGCTGACGGTGCTCGATGTTCGGCCTGTGGTGGCCATTCCGGTGCGAAACCCGGTCGAAGTGGCCGAATCGCTGGCGGCACGAGATGGATCCGCGCCAGGGCACGGCTTGCTGGTTTGGCTGCGCAACGTGCTCGACGCCGAATTTGCAAGCCGTGACCTGCCGCGCTTTGTGTTCAGCTATGAGGATCTGTTGAGCGACTGGAGCACGGTCGCAGAAGAGATGGGAAACGCGACCGGAATCACCTGGCCCCGCAAGTCGGTACTGACGGCCTCGGAAATCGATGCCTTCTTGACGCCTCATGCTCGGCATCAGGAATATAACGAGAAGATCGCGCTCGGCCCCCGTACGCCGGTTTGGGTACGTGACACTTATGCCATTCTGACAAAGTGGTGCAAACAGGGCGAGGACGGTGAGGATCGCGCCCGCTTGGACAGCATCCGCGGTGACTTCGATGCCTCGGCGCCGACTTTCGCCCAGTTGATAACGCAAGGTACGGTGCGCGGTGACGGTGTCGGGGAGGCAGTCCGGCAGCGTCAGCGATTGGAGGAGGACGTCGCCCGACTGGCTCAGGAGTTGTCGCAGGCTGAACAGCGTCATGAGGCCGCGAGCCAAGGTCTCGCCGCGGCCGAGCACGCAGCTGAATTGGCGCGCGACGAATGTGCAGCACTGAAGCGGGTTCTGGAGGAAGCCGCAGCGGATCKGGATTCGGCAGTACAGGGTCGTGAGGCCGCGAGCCAAGGCCTCGCCGCGGCCGAGCACGCAGCTGAATTGGCGCGCGACGAATGTGCGGCACTGAAGCGGGTTCTGGAGGAAGCCGCAGCGGATCKGGATTCGGCAGTACAGGGTCGTGAGGCCGCGAGCCAAGGTCTCGCCGCGGCCGAGCACGCAGCTGAATTGGCGCGCGACGAATGTGCGGCACTGAAGCGGGTTCTGGAGGAAACCGCAGCGGATCGGGATTCGGCAGTGTCGCTGCAGATGGCTGGGGAAGAGGAGCAAGGACGACTGGCGGCTCGCATCGTGCAAATCCAGGGCGAGACGGAAGCTCTTCGCGCGCACGATCAGGAACGTTTTGGCACTCAGCTGGCACTGGCTCAGAGTGAGGTGGAGGCGCTGCGCGACGAACTCGCCAAGGCGTCCGAGGCGGTTGTCGCATACGAAGATAATCTCGCGCGTCAGCAAGAGCAGGCGGCCGAGACGATCGGCACCCTGAACGACCGCCTTTCCCAATCGGAAAGCGCTCTTATCCAGCGCCAGGAAGAGGCGCGGCAGGCTTGGGCGGACGTCACTGTCGAGCGGCGCACGAACGAACTGCTGCGTAGCGAGCTCGACCGCACACGTGCCCGCTGTGACGCCCTTGATCTCCATTCCGCCGAGATGGAAAGGCGATCGCGCCAACAGGCAGAGGCCGTCCTGGCAGCCGAGGTGCGGATACTAGAAGCCGGATGGGCCGCCAAGGAAACCACTCTCCGGGAGACGCAGGCACAAAACCTGATTGCCCGACAGGAGGAGGAACTGGACAAGCTCACGCTGAACCAGCGCGACCACCTGGGCCGTTTGGCTCGGTACGAGGGCGAAGTGGCGTATTTGGTCAGACTGCAGTCGGAACTGGAAGCTGCACTGCGCGCTGCTATTGAACGGGCAGATTCTGCCGAACGCGCAGCCGCTACCGCACCGCCACCAGACGCCCCGTCCGGGCTGGCATCCATTTCCTCGCCCACCGCTACCGATCCCTTGGTCGAAACCGCAAGCGAAGCGGCGTTAGCCGATGTCGCGAGACAGCATGGAGAGATCGCGCAATTGACGAACATGGTTGCGGAAGAGGCGCAACGCGTTAGCCATTTGCAGGGGCGCGTCGAATGGCTGCGGGACCTTTACGACCTGCAGCGACGATTTCCACGGTGGTGGGCGCTGCTGCCGGCCAAAGAGCGGGCCCGCCGGCTCCTTGCCAGGGTTGAGGCATCGGGTATGTTTGACGCAGCGGCATATCTCTCGAAACATCCAGATGTTGCCCAATCTCGGATGGATCCGCTGGTACATTATACCCGCCATGGCATTTTCGAAGGCCGGTCATGGTGACAGTTTTTCTGGGGGCTAAATAGTGGTTGATGTTTCAGACGAAGACGTCGCCGCCCTTCGGGCATCGGGGGTATTCGATGCGTCGTGGTACCTGACCGAATATCCCGACGTCGCGATCACCGGTATCGATCCAGCGCGGCATTACCTGTGGATCGGTCGGCGGTTGGGGCGGCGTCCTTCCGCAGGGGATACATTGGCAGCGGTCACGTCAGTCTTGGCCGAAGGAGAGGTCACCATGGTCCGTGCTGCCGTCCTTTCGGATTCGGACACCGCCTCGTTTGCTGCCCGATTGGTCAAAAAAGCGACGTCGCGGTTCAAACGCCGTGATAGCGACATCGACCCACACTTGCGCGATGTGGCCGAAAAAGGCTTTGACGTCGATTATTACATTACCGCATATCCCGACATCGCAGAGGCTGGTGTCGATCCGCTCGAACATTATCTACAGCACGGCTGGCGTGAGGGACGAAACCCGTCGCTGGCGTTCTCGACCAGATTCTATCTAGAAAATAATCCAGACGTGGCTGCCGCGGAGGTCAATCCTTTCTACCACTATCTGACGGCAGGAAAGGACGAAGGGCGCGTCGGGCGACACGAACTTGGATTTCGTTGGGATATTCTTTCGCGTCTCAAGCCCGTGGCCGATCAGATCGCCGAATACAGGTCGCACCGCAGCCCAGTCTCCTGTGATCCACGCGCGCTGCTGCAAAGCAAACTTGTACAGGCGTTTAAGAAATATTCGACGAAACTGCTTCTGTCGTTCTCGCATGACGACTATACGCGGCACGTTGGCGGGGTGCAGCTTCTGCTCCGCCGTGAGGTTGAACTGCTGCGGGTTCACGGCTATTTACAAATGCACTTCTACCCGGTGCATCCCCTACCATTTCTCGATACTTCGGGCGATCCGGTACAGTTGGGCGTATTGCTGGATGGCGAACTGGTTGGAGTCTTCCATCCGCACGATATCGTCGCATGCCTGACCGATGCTGACACCGCTGCCCATGATCCCCAGTTCGTGATCCACAACCTGCTTGGCCACAACATGGATCAGGTAATTGCCATCATCACCGCGAGCGGCGCGCATCAAGGCAGTTTCTGGATACATGATTTCGCTGCTTTATATAATAATTTCAAATTGTTGCGAAACGATGTGGAATATACCGGTGTGCCGAAGCCGGACACATTGGCGTGGGAGTTGTGCGAGTTCACAAAGGCCGATTTTTCACATCGCGACGAATTCGCAAAGCTGTTCGACAGGTTTGTGATCGACCTGCTTTCGCCTTCCCGATCAGCGTTGGCGATTTGGGAGGAAGCGGGCATCCACGCGTCACGTTCCAGCCGGGTCATTCCGCATGTGACTCTAGGAGAGGCTGGCGCATCCGGACCCAGCGAGGCGGACGAGGGGCAACCCCTACGAGTCGGCTTCATCGGCTATCCTGCCGATCACAAGGGCTGGTCGGTGTTCCAGGAATTGGTCCTGAAGCTGGGTGATGACCCGCGCTATGAGTTCCATCACCTGGGCAAGGGCCGCCGAGGTGGACTACCGGTCACATATCGAGAGGTCGTGGCTTGCGAGAGTGAACCTGACCTTATGCGCAAGGCGACGGCTGCCACGCGTCTCGACGTGGCAATTATGTGGTCGATCTGGCCCGAAACCTTCTGCCTCACTGCGTACGAAGCGCTGGCCGGCGGCGCCGCGATCGTTACCAACAAATGCGCCGGCAACGTTGTCGATCTGGTCGAGCGGTTCAGTGCGGGCGTGGTCCTTACGAATGAGGCCGATCTTTTTGCGGCTTTCGAAACGGGCGATATCCTCAGATTCGCGCGAGCGCGCCGCAGCGTGCAACATTTTCATCTGGAATACAGCGCCATGACTATCCAGCTTCTGGAGGGTGGCGCGTGAAAGTCCTCTGCTTCTCCAGCTTCAGCTTCAGTTACCTCAATCGTGCGCGCGTACTTTATCAGAGCCTGCGTCGTCACCATCCCGACTGGCACCTCGTCGCGCTGATGACCGATAAGGTGCCGGCCGGCTTTGCCTTTGATATAGCCGCCGAGCCTTTCGATGAAGTGGTCTGGCATGACGAACTCGGGATCGACAATGTCGAAGGCTGGTTGTTCAAGCACGACATCGTCGAGATCTGTACGGCGGTGAAAGGCCCATTCCTGGCCGAAGCGACCCGTCGCGATTTCGACGCGGTAATCTACCTCGATCCCGACACCTGTCTGTTCAACCCGCTCTCTCCGCTGCTCGAACTGCTCGAGGATCACGATATCGTGCTCACGCCGCACCTGCTCGAGCCGGAGAAGGAACTGGGCGCGATTGTCGACAACGAGATCTGCCCGATGTGGGCAGGCATCTTTAACCTTGGGTTCGTGGCGATCCGTACCACCGGGGAGGGGGCGCGCTTCGCCCAGTGGTGGAGCGACCGCTTGCTGGAATTCTGCCACGACGCGCCGGCCAAGGGTCTTTTCGTCGACCAGAAATGGTGTGACCACGTGCCGGTATTTTTCGACAAGGTAAAGATACTGAAGGATCCGGGCTACAACACGGCCAGCTGGAACATCAATCAGCGCCAGATCAGGGTCGACGATATGGGCAATGTCCGCTCGAACGACAGCCTTCTGAGATTCTGGCATTTCACCAAGCTGGGGCCGCTTGGGGATACGATGACGCGGCGCTATGCCAGGGACCAGATCGTCGTCTACGAACTATGGCGCTGGTATCGCGCGCAGGTTGCCGCCGCTACCTCGAAAGACATTCCTGATCGGTACTGGGCGTTCAGTCAGTTTGCCGATGGTACGCCAATCCAGCGTTCGCACCGTCTATTGTATCGTGAACGAATGGATTTACAGAAGGCCTTTCCCGATCCGTTCGGACGTGGGCCGTCGGGCGATTTCTCCGCCTGGTTGAGAGCCGAAGGGTTGTTGTAGGATACACTGTAATCAAGTGTATCGTGCGCTACGGCCCAAACGATCCGTTTCATGGGAGATTGGCGCACCCCGGGCAGTAATCTAGTTGCCGTTTTTAGGCTGTAGTGACAAATTGATCATTTAAGCCATAGCATGATGCTGGCGAGTTTGATGAAGCCGATGAAGTTAGCGGCAAGCTTGTCGTACCGCGTGGCAATGCGTCGGTATTGCTTGAGCTTAAAGAAGAAGCCCTTGATCCCCCACCGGTTCTTGTAGGCAATGCGGTCATAGTCGCGCGGCTGTTTGCGATGGCGTCGTGGCGGGATGACGACAATGCCGCCCTGCGCCTCGATCTTCTCGCATAGGCTGTTGGCATCATAGGCCTTGTCAGCGAGAACCTGCTCGGCCTTGAGGCCATCGATCAGGTCGTTTGCGGGCACCATGTCGTTCTGCTGCCCAGGGCCGAGATCGAAGCGAACCGGCAGGCCGAGCGCATCTACTACGGCATGGATTTTGGTGCCGAACCCGCCGCGTGACCGGCCAAGAGCCTGGGCTTCCTGGCCCCCCTTTTTTGCCGCGCTCCAGCGGCTTGGGCCTGAGCGCGGATGAGGGTCGCATCGATCGCGATCCACTCCATGTCAGGGTCGCTCGACACCGCCTCGAAAATTCGGTCGAACAAGTCTTGTATGAGCTGTTCGGGCAGGATTCGGGGTGAATGCGGGGAGTGAGAGGTGGACCAGGCTCTATCTTAGCGTTTTTACAAACGCTTACGTGTCGATCTGTCGGGTTGTAGCGCCGTGATGGCCAGTTCAGCGATTCGCACCAGCCATGTGCCTGGAACGCGGGTAGGGCGCAACCAAGACACCGACAGTGCCCACACGCGCGGTTTCATTTTCGGGCAACCTGAGCGGTCGACTCGATTGCGAATGCACCCGGCGGATTACGATACGTCAGCTTTCGGACTATGCCGGTGGGCAGCGAGACCCTTTGTCGGGATAGGCCGATCAAACGGTGACGCATAGAAGATGAATTCTGGTTTGTAGACTTCGCTGCTGCGGCTCAGCACCGGATGGTGCGTCGGATCTTGATAGGTTTCGGTTCCCCATCGCGCCTGTAGCGTAGCGAGCTCCGTTCGATACCGTTCGATGTGTTCGGGCGCCATGTCGAGGCCGCGCGACTTGCTCTCGTGATGGATCAGGACGGCGCTCGGCACGTAATAATTCTCGAAGCCGGCATGGTGCAACTTCAGGCACAGATCGACATCGTTATAGGCAATACGAAGCGCCACCTCGTCGAATCCGCCCACCGCTTCGAACCTGTCGCGCCGCACGAGGAGGCAGGCGGCCGTGACGGCGATCGCGCGGTGCGCGATTAGGGCATGCGCGAAATGACCTGCGGCGTGTTCGGGAAGGCCGCGATGCGCATGGCCCGCAGCGTTGCCCATTCCCACGGTTACGCCAGCATGTTGAATGGTGCGATCGGGATAGAGTAACCGGGCGCCGATCGCCCCCGCGTCGGACCGCACCGCGTAACGCATGAGTTCGCAGAGCCAGTGGTCGTCGATGATCTCGATGTCGTTGTTGAGCAGGCAGAGATACGCGCCGCGCGCTGCTTTGACGGCGAAATTGTTGATCGCCGAATAATTGAACGGATGCGACCAGGTCACCACCCGCACCCGGGGATCGGCACAGATTTCGGACAAAAAGGCGTGGGTCGCCGGCTCGTGGCTGTCATTGTCGGCGATCACGATTTCAAGATTGGGATAGCGTGTCCGGTCAAGCAGGCCCCGGATACAGGTCTTCAGCAAGGCGACCTGATCGCGTGTGGGTACGATGATGCTGACCAGCGGCGCCGATACGGGCAGTGGCCAGCGAATCGATGCGGTGCCGAAAGGGCCTGCGACGACCGCGGTTCCATTCACCCCCGCCAATGCGTCGCGCAGCAATGCGAGCCGCCTCGCATCGGGGCGCCGCCAATGGCACGGCGGAGTCGACGCGGTTATCCGGTGGAGATGCTGCACCGCCTGACCTTGCCGCAGCGTCGCGCGGAGCAGCATTCCGTAAATTGCAGCCTCGTCGCTCTCATCGACGCGAAGCTCACGTGCTATGGCAACTGGAACGGCGATTGCTGCCGAAAGATAATCCTGGGCGAGAAACATTTCCGGATCCCATGCCGGCTTGAACCAGGGATTGCGCCTCCAGCCGAACCGGTCGAACTCATCCTGATCGCCATAGAGGATCGGAAAATGGCCTGTGGGCATCGAGCTCAGATGAATGCCATAGCTGGCCAGTGCCATGCGTGGCAGGCGGCAATCCCACCGCAACGGCACCAGATACCGCGTTTCCGCCGAGGACAACGCGGCCTTGAGGCCAGCTCCATAGCTGTCGAATGCGCCGTCGAGCACCGAAATGCGCGGGTCGGCTGGCAATTCCGGCACATTCCCGTCCTGGCTCGTGACGAGCAGGCGCCAGTGCGGCCATGCCTGTCGGGTGACCGATCGCACGGCACGGGTGAAGTCCCCCGGTAAAGCCGATCGGGCAAAATGCAGGTGCACGGCGATATCGCTCGCCTCGTCGACGACCGACGCCAGCGCGGAACGATCGGCGCGCGCGCATCGGCCATTCCATTGCGCATAGGCAAAGGGTAGCGCGGCGGCTGCCTCCCTGAATCGCAGATGCGCACGCAAGCGCCGGCCGGTGACTCGCCAATAAATGATCTTCAGCGCCTTCCCGGGGCTCAGCAACAGCAGCAGCAATGATTCCAGGACCGTCGCGATCATCACCGCTGCAGCGTCCCTTTCCGTGCAACGCGCGACGACGAGGCGCGCATCAACGATACTTTGCGATCAATCGTTGCGCCAGGGATCGAGCTTACGAAGCATCTGACCCATCCGGGAGCGCTTTCGCTGTGATGGCAGTGGCACACCGAGATAGGAGTTCGGGCGTAGCTTACCATCGTCGATCCCGACGATGTCGCGCAGTTGTAACTGACCAAGCGTCTCATCCGAGAAGGCCGGGGTATAATATATGCAATCCTCGAAATAATAATGCGTGACTTGCGACCAGCGGGTCAGGCGTGGATCGGACTGCAGCGCGCCGCCGTGAAGCAGGTTTGCGCACCATATCAGCGCCTGGCCCTTGCGCGCCAGAAAAGTTTCGGTGGGTGTGCCGTTGGCCGCCATCATTGCGTTCCACGCGTCCGCATAGGGGTCCTGCGCCGATTCCAGATGGCTGGCATAGCCGCGGCGTCCGATCATGGAATTGCTGACGATCGGCCAGCGATGCGATCCCGGTGCATAGAAGAGCGGTCCCGCCTCGGCAGGTACATCTTCCATAGCGACCCAGACGCCACACATGAATCGCTCTGGCAGACTTGAAAAATGAACCGCGTCGGCATGCACTGCCTGTTGCGTGCCGACGGGAAAGTTGAGCGTCTGGAAAGGGAATGCGCGACGGCCATAGAGACGCGAGAGCAAATCCAGGATGGCAGGATTCACTGCGATCGCCCGGACATCCTCGTCGAACTTCCACGCATCCTGGATGCGTCTCAGGCCTTGGGTCTTGTCGCTTTCCGGGTCGTTCAGATGGGCGCCCAAGCGAGGAATCAGCGACGCGCGGATTCGATCCACCCGATGGTCGAATTCGACATCCTCGAAATCTACGACGGCGAAGCCATCGACATGCAGCTTGGTCGCAATCGCCTGTTCGGCTTCAGACAGGCCGAGATGCGGGAGTTCGGCGCGGAAGGCCGGCGACTCGATTCTAGGGACGCCGGGCAATGCCGACTTATAAACCGTCTCGTTCATGCCCGCCGTCTAATCTGAAGCCGCCAGGGGAATTACCCACTGCCGACAATCGCATCCTAAGCTTGCACCGACATCGCCCGGCATCCGGAGGTGCCGTCATTATCTTGAAATGCGTCGCTTTTCCGAACCCTTTCTAGGTGCAAGCGCCGTCGCTAGCAACCGGGCAAAGCGTCGTGCGATAACAGTACCCCGAGTCGACTTCGCCGCCCGGGCCGGTGTTACACGCGACTGGATTGGCGTCGTGGCTGGGTTATGATTCTTGTCGTGAATGAACTGCGGAGACGCCTCTCGTCAACCTTGGCGCGGTACTGGATTAAGGTGCGGGCTTCTACAACGCTTGGTAGATCGCCAGTGCCTCTTCGATGTCCTCGTAAACTTCCGCCTGGCCGTTGCGTAAAACCACCGCCAGATTGCAATACTCACGAATATAATCCACGCCGTGTGTGGCGAGCACCAAGGCGCGATCGTGCCGCTTCTCAAAAATCTCGGCGTGGCATTTCAACTGGAAATTGCGGTCGCCCACCATGATAACCTCGTCGATCAGGTAGCAATCGAATTCGATTGCCAACGAAAGGCCGAAGGCCAGGCGCGCGCGCATGCCCGCGGAATAGGTCTTTACCGGCGCGCGCAATTGCGCACCGAGTTCCGTAAAGTCTTCGACGAAACTCCGCAGATCCTTGTAATCCCGGCCGTAGATACGGGCAATGAAGCGGGCGTTGTCATATCCTGTGAGGCTGCCCTGGAAACCGCCATTGAACCCGAGTGGCCACGAACAACTCATCTTGCGCAAAATTCTGCCCGACGTCGGCATTTCGACACCGCCGATCATCTTGATCAGCGTCGTCTTGCCGGCGCCGTTGCGACCCAGCAAGCCGACGCGATCACCGCGATTGAACGTGAGGTTGATGTTTTCCAGCACACGCTTCCGCCCATGACCGGCGCGGTACGATTTGTAGAGCGATTCACAGGCGATCATTCTACCACCAAATCCCGGCGGACCCGCCGGCACAGAGCGAGGCCGATCATCATGAACACGATTGACACGAGGATTGGATTCCAAACGTCGTAATAGGGCTCCACATAGTCGCCGAACAAGCCGTAGCGGATCATCTCCATCGTGTTCACCATCGGCGACATCAGGAGATACTCGCGAATGGATGGAGGAGCCCACGAAACCATGGTGAAGGTACCGGAAAGCGGGATGGCAATATAAACTGAAACCGGCATGATCTTTTCGACGACTTCGGACATCACGGAAAGCGGCGCGAGTACGAAGCAGATCGACAGGATGAGTATGCCGTAGAGCGCCCACCCCGCGACCATCATACCTGGGTTGGCCGGGGCCGGAATATATCCCAAGAGGCCCAGGGCAAGCGCGATGAAGAGCCACGCCATTGTCGCACCAATGAATTCAATTATCACACGCACCAGGATGAAGTCCGTTATCTTAACCTGGCGATGATACAGCAGGCTGCCGTTGACTAAAAAAATACTGGTGCTCCTGGTGAACGATGAGCGCAGGAAGGTCAGCGGAATATAGCCGCTCGCAACGAAGGCAATAATGCCCACGCCGTGTTCCTCAGGCCCCTTGAGGTACGTCCACATAACGCCCACCAGCACGGCGAACAGCAATGGCTCGGCCATGATCCACAGAAAGCCGATATTCTCACGTCCAAAACGCGTCGTCAGCTCCCGGATCATGAGGGCTTTGACGACCCTGACCTGGCTTTCCCAGCCTTCGCTAAGCGCCGACATCAGCTCTCGGGCCTGTGCTCGAGGATGCCGACGACAAGCATCCAGCCGACCATATAGAGACACAGGCAGACGCCCGCCACGGTGAGAATCGAGGTCAGGCGGTTGGGCAGGAGCGCCATGTCGGGGGTGTGCGGCTCCACCACGCGTTCGAGATAGAATTGCTGCCGAAGCGCCTCAGCGCGGGATTGCTCTAGCGAAGCATTGGCCGTGCTGAACATCTGCGTCGCGAACTCCTGCTCGACGAGCAGATTTTCATATTGGGAGAGCTTGCTGGCAAGTCCGCTGGACGTACCCGTTGCACGCCCGGCCTGCCCGCTGATCTGGGTGTCGATTGCCGCGATCCGGCTCCGCAATGCCGGAATGGAAGGATTGCGAGGCGCGGCGGCCTGTATCGTCTGCAACTGTGCCTGAAGGGCCGCCCGCTGTGCGGTGAGTTCCGTCGAGACCTGCAGGACGCCGGTGGCTTCCTTGCTCGGGTCGAGCAGGCGCTCCGTGTTGCGATATTGGCGCATGGCGATGCGGGCTTTGCGAACCCGCCCTTCCGCCTCGCGCACGCGTCCCTCCGCCTCGGCGATCTGCTTGGCCTGCGCTCTCATGTTGAGACGATTGACAAGGTTTTCGCTAAGATCGAGGAGGCCAGCGGCCATGGCGTGCGCGTCCCGTGGCGTGAAGGCCTTTACCTTCAGGACGGCCAGGTTGGTATCATGATCGAGATTGGCACCGACCATATGGTTGTAATATTTATACAAGCTCTCGAATGAATCGCGCCGGAACACTGGCGGATAACCGCTCAACCAGTCCGCTTCGGGCCGCGCGAACGCAGCGCGTACGTTAATGGTCTTGGACAAATCACCGAGCGCATTGCGCGAACGAACATAATCGAGCACCTCGTTGGTCTGCTCCTCGCCGGCCGACAGTCCGGTTGTCTGGATCAGATTCGCAAGTGTCGATGATGTCGACCGCTTCTGGTCGGGCGACTTGATGACGAAGCGGGCCTCGGAGACGTAGATGTCCGATGCGATGAAACCATAATAAATCGTGCTGGCCAGAACCGGAAGCACAACCAGCAGGATGAACCATCGCTGCCGGCTGATCCATCGCCGCGTACGCGCGCCGAGTCCCGGCTCGCGCTCCGTAGCGGCACTTGCATCCAAAGCTTCCATCAACATTCGTACGCACCTCGGTAGGACGGACACATCCAGAAGACGGGCCACGTCGATGACGATCGCTCTAGGGGCAAGCGGCGTGGCGGGCAACTCTGGCATCGCTTCGGCCCATCCCGTATTCGATGCCGATCCTGCACATCATTGCCTTGGGCCAAATGGAGGTGCTAGGGCCTGTGCCCATAATGGCGCATACACCTGACTGCCTGGAGCTCATGAGTTTTTCTCGAAATTTTAGATGGGCTTGCGGCCTGAACAGGTCCGCTCTGGCGACGCTCAGCGTGATCGGTCTGTCGGCGTGCGCGACGCTGCCGTCGAGCGGCCCGACTGGCCATCAGATCGAACGTGCCGTCGCCGCGCCGGACTCGGGCATCCAGTTGGTCGAGCTCGAAGACGCATCATCATTGCCGCCCCCTCCGGTCCCTACACCATTGGCGCTGATGAACCTGGCGCCCCCGCCCACCGATCTGGTCGGACCTGGCGACGTTCTCGATATATCCGTCTACGAGTCCGGGGTGACGTTGTTCGGCGGCGGTGCGACGAAGCTTTCGTCCGATACGGCGTCGTTCGATTCCTCCGCGAAGGTGGAGCGTCTGCCGGGTAGCCGTGTGGACGATTCCGGCGATATCCAGGTTCCCTATGCCGGTCGCTTGCACGTGGCCGGGCGTACGGTCGGCGAGGTAGCCCGACAGATCCGCGGTGCGCTGCAGGGTTATTCCCAGAATCCGCAAGTCCTCGTCACGATGCGCGACGTGATCACCAACAGCGTCATCGTCGGCGGCGAGGTGAACAGGCCTGGTCGCCTGGTGCTGCCGACGAATCGTGAGACTGTCGCAGACGCGATCGCGCTTGCTGGTGGATACCGCGGCGACGTGAAGGATCTTGCCGTCCGGCTGCAACGTCAAAACGTGACCGAAGAGTTTCGCCTGAGCGATGCGGTGAGCGGCATTCAAGCGGAGCTTCGGGTCTATCCCGGCGACCGCTTGTCGATTGTTCGCGCGCCGCGAAGCTTTTCGGTGATGGGCGCGCCTGGGCAGGTCCAGCTTTTTCCGTTCGGCGCACCCAATATTTCTCTGGTCGAAGCCGTGGCGCAAGCGGGCGGTTCCAGCCCAGCATTCGGCGACCCCGCTGCCATCTTCGTATTTCGCTACGTTCTCGACAAGGATGGCGTATTGCGCCCCGTCGTCTATCACGTGAACATGATGAAAGCCGGCAGCTATTTCCTGGCGCAGCGGTTCATGACGCAGGACAAAGATGTACTGTATATTGGCAATGCGCGCGCGAATCAGCCGAGCAAGCTCGTTCAGATTATCAGTCAGTTGTTCTCGCCGATCGTGACAGCCACGAGCGCGGTTCAGCTGCTAAAGTGATCACAATGACCAAGTGTGACACCGCCCCCAGCATCACGCCTCAGCGATTCGACGCGTTATGATGGGCGGCCACGTTTAGGAACATGCCAGCTGCGCCAGCTGGAACAGTGCCGCGGGCGTGGCTGACGGTTCTGCGCCTTGCGCTTGCGGCCAGGCCGGGCCTGGCGTTGAGCGGGCTCTACGCGCTGTTGCGTGGCCTAAGGGTGCGGGGCTGGAATCGGCTTTGCCTGGCCGCCGCCGAGCACCCTGGCCATTATGACGCCTGGATCAAGGCGGTCGAACCGGGGATGTTGCCACCCAGGGACAGTGCCGTGTCCGATCGTGTCGGCGCGGTCCTGCTGGACGGCGACAGTGCCGTGACGCGCGCGAGCCTCACCGCGTCCTTCGGTCACGATCTCCCGATTTTCAACGCGTCCACCGATTTTCCCCTATCCGGCCATCCGCCCTGGCTCCTGCCGATCCGCGCTGGGGACTGCGTGGCCCCTGCACTGGGCGCTGTGCTGGCTACGCGCTTGAAGAGCTGTGACTCGCAGCTCGTTTATTGGGACGAGGATCAGCTGGATTCGGGCCGCCGGTGCGCGCCCTGGATCAAGCCCGATTGGGACTCGCTGCTTTTTCAAGCGCATGATGGTCTGGTCGGCAGTTGCGCGGTGCGGGCGGATGCGGTGATCGCTGGGCAGGTCGAGGACTGGGCTGCACTTTTGCGGGACATTGCGGAGAGGGACGGTGCCCCGCTTCATCTTCCGCTCGTCCTGACACACCGGCGAGGGGCGCGCATGACTTCCATATGCCCCCCGGCCGCCGCGTCGCCAGTCGCGATCAGCGTGATTATTCCGACGCGCGACGGGGCGGATCTGCTGGAAATCTGCCTGGACGGCCTGTCAAGAACCAGGTTTCCTGGTGCCCACGAAATCATCATCGTCGACAATGATAGCAGGGAACCCCGCACGAGGGCGCTGTTCGAGCAGTTGGAGGCAACGGGAGCCGCGCGTATCGTCGCACAGCCAGGTCCCTTCAACTTCGCGGCGCTGGCCAATGTCGGCGTCGCCTCGGCGAGCGGGGATCTGGTCTGCTTGCTCAACAACGACATCGAAATTGCTTCGTCCGACTGGCTTGAACAGATGACGGTATTGGCGTTGCGCGATGAGGTCGGCGCAGTAGGTGCCAGGCTGCTATATCCCGACGGCGCGATTCAACATGCCGGAGTCGCGCTGGGGATCGGCGGCGCCGCCGGGCATGTCGACAAGGGGGTTCGGCCCGTTCCGGGAAAGTTCGCGCCCTGGCATGACGAAACCCGCACCGTATCCGCTGTCACCGGCGCGTGCCTGCTCGTCGACCGGGCAAAGTTTGTCGCGGTCGGCGGTATGGACGAACGACACTTCGCAATTGATTTCAACGATGTCGATCTGTGCCTGAGACTGGCCGCGCGAGGATGGCGAACGGTATATTGCGCGCACGCGACGCTGATCCATCATGAGTCCCGCTCACGCGGCAAGATACGCCGGGGCGCCAGCCTTGTTCGATTCGAGCGCGAACTTGGCGCCTTGCGTTCCCGCTGGGGCACGGAAACGGCTGTCGATCCGTACCACAGCACCTTGTTTCGCCGACAATCCGAACGATGCCTGCTGGCATTCTGACCTCGCAGGAAGCGGCGGTGCCGCCGACTCGCCCCTTGCCGGAGGTAACTCTGCTCACGGTGACGGACGTCGGCCTGGCGGCGACCGCGCATGCGCTGGAGCTCTCGCAGCGAGGGCTACGCTTCGGCGAAGTATTGTTCCTGAGCGATCGTCCACCGCCGCCGGGTACGCGGGCCGAGTGGAGGCCAATTCCGCCCCTCGGTTCGCGAGCCGGATATTCGCGCTTTATGTTGCATCAGCTCGCGGCGCATCTCACGACCCCACATGCCCTTTGTGTGCAGTGGGACGGCTATGTTCTCGACTCGACCCGGTGGGACTCCGCCTTTCTCGACTATGACTATATCGGTGCGCCCTGGCCTCATTTCGCTGATGGACCGCGGGTCGGAAACGGGGGATTTTCCCTGCGATCTCGTAGGCTTATTGAGGCCTGCGCGGCGCTTCCGATTTCCGAAGAGCCCGAAGATATTGCAATTTGCCGCACCCATCGCCGGTTGCTGGAGGAGCGCTTCGGGTTACGCTTTGCGCCCGAAGAGGTGGCGCGGCGCTTTGCCTATGAGCGCATGATACCGACGGGCGACGAGTTCGGCTTTCATGGTGCGCTCAATATGCTCGACCACGTATCGCCCGATGAGCTCGTCGCGCTTTTCAAGGGCATCGAACCCGGTCTCCTGAATCGACGCGAGCACCAGGAGATTTTTCGCCAGGCTCTCAGCAGGCGGAACCTGCGCCTTGCGTGGGTGGTCTGGAAACGATTGCGCCATCGGGAGGCGCGGCGACGCTGACGCCTGGACACGCGATCAATGCACGGGCGACGCCGGAGCTCCCGTGGTCGAGAGCTTATGACCCGCATCATTGATATTGCGCACGATATCCTGAACGAAGCGCGAGTAGCGCACGCAGAACAGAAACAGGTTCTGGATGAAATTGCCCAGTCCGCGACAGGGGCGTTTGACCTGAATCAGGAGAATGTAGCGATCCTCGCTCGTCTCGTTCCACACCTCGTGGTTGTACAGGTCATCGAAGACGAAGGACTGGCCCTCCTCCCACGGCAAAACGTGAAGCTGGTCGGCGCCTTCGATGTTCATGCGGCATTTCTCGGGCTCGACGGGCGTCTTGAGCGCGAGGTGATAGGTCAGCATTCCTTTCGTCATGCCAGTATGGCGCGGAATATGGCCGCCGGCCTCGAGAACCGAGAATGTCGCGGTAACGAGGCCAGGCACCTGTTCGATCAGGGACGCTGTAATCGGCGCACGCGCGCAATTTCCTTCCAGCCGGTAGCCATAGCCTTTGAGAAAGAACGACTTCCAACGGCGATCCTTTGCGATCCGGCCATGGTCGAACGAGATGTCACCGAGTGAAGGGATATCCTCGGTCCGGATTCGGGTCGCTTCGGTTCGGATGTCGCGCCAGCGGCTTTCAAGAATTGGAATCCAGGGGAAAAATGCCTTGTCGATGATCGGTTCGTCCGGAACCGGTGACCGACGCATGATGATCGCATCGATCCGGGGGCGCAATTCCTTGCCGATCTGGTACGGGGATTTGCGCACGAAAGGGACTTTCCACCCGCGCGCGTTAACCGTGTCGTTCCAGCTCAAACCTTCCTCCGTCAGCATCCACGCCGGAGTGTCAAGGCGCCCGGCGCCTGATGTCTTGCGTCCTACCGGACGAAATCAATCCACTCAATCCCGGACCAGAACCCTTTTCCAGGATTTGGGAACGCTCTTCTGACCGCCGGACGCAAGTTTAAGCGGACTTGCCGCCTCCAGACGCGCGATCACGCCTTCAGTCACCTTGGTGAGTGCCTCGTCCGAGAAAAAGCCACCCGCCACGAGGCAGCGATCGATGAGCACGCGGCGGAAAGCGGCGAAGGTCTCGGCATCGGGCTTTCCCGGATCGCGCCAGAAATTGTCGAGCCCGCCCTGAAAGGTGATCCCCTCGATATCATAGACCGCCTGGCCGAGCGCGATCACCGGCACGTCGAGCGCGAGCGCCAGGGTGCCGCTGGTACTGTTGATCGTCACCATGCCCCTGGAGCGTTGCGCGACCGGGACGATGTCGCCGCCTTCGAGATAGTCTATCCGGCCGTCCACCCCATAAAGTTCGGCGAGCGCCTGCGTTTCGAGCCGCCAGTCGCGTACGCCGTTGTCGAGCGGGTGTTCCTTCACCACCAGCCGCATCTCAGGCGGCGCATTGGCAGCGAACGACGCGATTACCAGCCGGAGGGCGTCAGCGATGCCTGCGAAGGAGGAATGCAGTCGGATCTGCGCGTCCGAATCGAGCTGCAGCGGGAAGATCATGTAGGGCGCGTCGCTTGACTCGAGCCTTATGAGGACATCAGCCGTCCTTGCTGCCGCGGCCTTGCGTCGCAACAGCCGACGCGCCCATCCCATCCCTTCGATCAGCGGGTGCCATGGCCGATGATTGTCCCAATAGGGATAGTGCCACCGTGTCAGCACATCGGCGGCATTGTAGATCACGCCTTCAGTCGCGCGGCGGCGGAAAGAGGAGGGCACCGGATGATGTTCCGGCGCCGGCGGCAGCGCTGCGGCTTCGGCGCGATACCAGGCGGGGTCGCGCGGCAATGTCGAATGGCCGTTCACGCCGCCCAGTTCGAGCGTGACCCAGTCCGGGCGGATATATCCTTCCTCGAATACGTGGACCGGCACATGCAGGTCCCGGCAAACGGCGGTGGCCGCCATGTGGATCGGGCGGCAGTCGCCGAACAGCACGACATCCGTGATCTCGCGATCGGCGATCAACTGCCTCAGCGCATCCGGCCATTCCGCCAGTGAGCCGCGGTAATCGATTCCGTTCGGGAGGCGCCAGAACAGCCGGTCGCCGCCGTTGAAATTGACCTTGTGGACCCCATAGCCGTCTCGCCGCAGCGCCCGACCGAGTTTGTGGAACAACGGACCCATCAATCCTTGGAGCAGCAAGATGTTGCGGTTCGCCAGCGGCTGCGCGGGTCCTGGTGCTGCGACTTGCGGCATCAGGACCGGGCCTTCGGCAAACATGTCTGGCATTCGCGAATTTCACTTTCGGGTTCCAATGGCGGCCTCGTCAACCAGACCGCCATTCCGACAACGCATACAGATCGCGTTGGATTTTTCCAAGTTGCGGTGTGATGCGCCGGGACAGTGACAGTGCCGCGAAGCTCCGCTAGAGGACGAGGTCACGATTCATTTTCGCGGCCAGAGGGCACGGCTTAATCGAGACTGGCAACGCGGCGACTCTCTGTGGCGAATGGTGTGATCTCTCTCCTGGCGATGCTGGTCGCATCGCTGATGCTCGACGCGGCCGTGCGGCCGCGCGCGTATCTGCGGGACCGGCGCGGGCTTGCGTTGCACCTGCTGGTCATGACGGCTCTTTTCGGCTTCTGGCTCGCAGTCTCCGGCAATGCCCCGGTCGCGGCCATTCTGGCGAGCGCCTTGATGGCGCTCCTTGCGGGCGCTTCCAATGCCAAGCACAAAATGCTGGGCGAGCCGCTAATCTTCTCCGATTTGGCGCTAATAATTGCCGTGTTTCGGCATCCCCGCTTCTATTTTACCGCGCTTTCAGTGCGCCAGCGCGCCCTGCTGGCGATCGGCGCGGCGATCGCGCTCATCGTTCTGCTCGTGCTGTTCTCGATGTCGTTTCAACCTCACCTTGTGGGGGCCGTGCTGCTGGCGGTAGGGAGCGGAGCAGCGCTACTGCTCGCTCGCAGTAAATGGCTCGAGTCAGTGGCCCAGACGCCCGACCTTGCAGGCGACTTTGTCCGATATGGATTAATCGCCAGTCTGTTTCTCTATTGGCGGCGCTGGCGGCATAGTCCGGACCCGCAACCCTGTCCTCCGCTCAGCGTCACCTGGGAAACCGATCCTGCCCCCCCCGAACTGATCGTCATCGTGCAATGCGAGTCGTTCGGAGATCCGGTGGAGATTACCGGCGAGGCGCACCACGCGCTGCCCGGCCTTGCCAGCGCGCGGAAGGTCGCGTGGCAATGGGGCGACCTCGATGTCAGCGGCTTCGGTGCCTATACGATGCGCACGGAATATGGGGTCCTGTTTGGCCGCAGCGAGGACGAGCTTGGTTTCCGTCGCTACGACCCGTTTTTGAGCGCGCAGGGCGAAACGTCCTATGCGCTGCCGGCGCGGCTGCGAGAGGCCGGCTATCATTGTTCCTTTGTCCATCCGCACGACCTGCGCTTCTACAATCGCGACAGGTTGATGCCTGCGCTCGGTTTCGATCGGATGATAGGCGAAGAAGGGTTCCCGCCGACCTCGTCGCGAGGTGGCCGCTATGTCGATGACCGCACTCTCGGTGCGTCGCTGGCCGAGCTTCTGGACAAGGCCGCTGGCCCCACGCTGATCTACGCCGTGACCATGGAGAACCACGGGCCTTGGGACAGCGACAATGCGCGCGACGCCCGCGGGCGGCTGGAAGCCTATCTCCACCGTCTCCAGAGCAGCGACGCCATGCTGAGCGGCTTGGTCGAGCGACTCGGCAAGGACGGCCGGTCCGCGCTGCTCGTGTTTTTCGGCGACCACCGGCCGAGCATCCCTGGCGCGACGGCGCCAGGCGGAGCGCGCCATACGCCTTATGTGATCGTTCGATTCGGTGCCGGCGGATCGCTATGGGAGGGCGGCCCGGGCCGCACAGATCTTTCTCCGGCTGCGCTTCATCACGCCATTCTTCGCTGCGTGCATGAGGACGGCGCGACCATGTTCAGTCGCTCGGAGGTCTGAGCCCGAGCAGGAGCCGATCGCGTATTCCCGCCGGTAGGAGGAGATCGATCCAGCGTAGCAGCGCGAACGGCCAGGGAAAGATGAGATGAGACTTGCCCCGGGAGGCCGCCCGGGCGATTCGAGTCGCGGCGTCCGACGGTTGGAGCAGGAACGGCCTGGGGCCGACCACCCGTCGCCCCGCATCAGTATCGACAAATCCGGGTGAGACCAACGTGACCTGCACACCATATTGCTTCACGCCGATCCGAAGGGCCTGGGCGAAATGGGCAAGGCCGGCCTTGGACGCTGCATAGGCTGCAGCGAAGGGCAGGGTGTGAAAGGCGGACGCGGATCCGACAAGGACGATCCGGCCTTGCCGGCGTTGCGCCATGCGCCCCGCCAGGGCCGCGGCCATGGCGCTGGCAGTTACGAAATTCACCATCCCCAGTCGCACGACCTGCGTCGGGTCCTCCACTAAGTCGCCCGATGCCTGTACATCGCCGGCGCCTGCGACGAACAGCGCCAGGCCGATCGCGCCTGCATCGTCCTCCTGCTCGAGTGCGGCGACGGCTGTCGCGCCATCGGAAAGATCGAGCGAGCGCGGGATCGCTGCTGCGCCCGCCGCGCGACACGCAACGGCGATCGTCTCCAGCTTCTTATGGTCCCGACCCCAAAGCAGTAATGTTCGGCCCGGTTGCGCATAGTGAAGCGCGAGTGCTCCACCCAGGCCGCCTGAAGCGCCCGTGATCAGGATTCGATTCGGTTCGGGGGCCCTCATGAGAAGCTTATGGCGGTCTCGCGGCAAGGCTTCCAGGCAATCTGCCGCTTTTTCGCAGATGCGGCAGTTTCCGACGCATTGAAACTTGACAGCGGCCGTGCCCCTGTGCGCATGCCGATGTTCCGACGGGAGAAAACGAGACCTGCGAATGATGAAGTACAGGTCTGCCTCACCGCGTATCAGGTTGTTTCGCAACGATTTGCTGGAACGACTGACCCTGGTATCGCCGCTTGCGTTCGCGCTGACGTGGACGGTATTTCTCGGCCTTGCATTCTATGCGAGCTGGGGGGTCGCGAACTTGCCGGCGTCACTCGCGCTCGTGCTTCTTGGCGGTCTGATCTGGACCCTGTTCGAATATGCGATGCACCGTTTCATCTTCCATCTGAAGCTGAAGTCGGAATTTGGGCGCTGGTTGATTTTTCTGACGCATGGCAACCACCATGAGGCTCCGGGCGATCGATACCGCAACATCATGCCGCCGATGGTCAGCGTCGTCCTGTCTGCCCTGATCTGGCTCGGATTCTGGATGCTCCTGGGACCGCCGGGATCAGTGGTCTATCTGGGCTTCGGGATCGGCTATGTCGTGTACGACGCCATTCATTATGCATGCCACCAGCTGCCGATGCGGAGCCCAGTGCTGCGCCAGCTGCGACGCCACCATATCCGGCACCATTACGCCAAGCAGGAAGGCAATTTCTCGATCACGGCCACATTCTGGGATCGTGTCTTCGGAACGGACATTCCAGCAAAACGGCCCTGAGCGAACGCACCGGGCGATCGCTCACTGCTGCAGTTCCCGGATGGCATCGCACACGGTGGCGATGTGATCATCCCAAGTGGGCGCGCGCCACGGCACCAGGCGCTGCATCTGTGCGGCATGGAGCGGGCCAGCACGGAAGTGATCGAGAATGTGTGCGCTCCAGGCTGGGCCATCCAGCGGATCGAGAAAGTCGGGCACTCCGCCCCCTGCCTCGCGCAGCGCGGGCAGATCGCTGCAGATCACCGGCGTCCCCATCGACAATGCCTCGGCGACCGGCATCCCATAGCCTTCCGCGAAGGAGGGCAGCAGCAGCGCGCGCGCGCCGCGCAGCAGTGCCCGCATGCGCTGGTCTGAACACCCGTTGAGCTCCTCAACATGTCCCTGGAGCGCGGTGCAGCGTTCGAGCATATCGATTACCTGCTCATTCTCCCAGCCGCGTCGGCCGACGATGATCAGGCGCGGGACGCTGCCCGGCGGCAGCGCGACCGCCAATGCCCGCCACAAGTTGAGCAACAGCAGGTGATTCTTGCGCGGCTCGATCGTGCCCACGCAAATGAAATAGGGCTCGGTCGGCGTTGCCGGGGTAAGCGAAGGAATGGGAATGTCGTGCGTGCCGAGCAGCGCGACGCGCATCGCGACATTTCGGCCGGTCCGATCGAGCCAAGGGCGCAGCGACTCGCCCGTCGCGCCCGAATTTACGATGACGCTATCGGCAAGCTCTGCGATCGTCTCGATCCGGCGCCTGTGCAACCTGGCGCCGTCGGTACGCGCATATTCGGGATATTCGATCGGAATCAAATCATGCACCAGGCAGAGGAATCGCGCCCGTTCCCGCGCCAGAATGCGCCTGACCAACGCCGGCCTGGTAAGATGATGGGGCGACGCCTGAACATAGACGCTTCCGGGCGATCCGCGTGCCACCTCCGGCAAAAGTCCCAGCAATGTCGGGAGCACTTCAACGAGCGGACGCCTCTCGACGCCACCCTCCTGATTTTCCCAGCGCCTTTCCAACGTGTCGAGAAAGCGCAGTGCCTTTGGATTCGGCAGCCTGCCATACAGGCCAAACGGGTGCACCGCCGCAAAGCGGAGCCCGTCGCCGAGCCGCGCGTGCAGCCCGCGCGCATAGGCCATCTCAACGCGATCGACGCCCGATGGCGTGTGATGCCGCGCACGCGACACCAGGCGAGACAGGTCGAGGACGACTTGCCTGGCCATCAGGCCCGTTGCCCCCGCAACCGGCCCTGCATCTGACGAAAACGCGTCACCCACCCCAGGCGATTGCGGGCCGCTCCCTGGCCGATGCGTTGAATCAGGACCTCGGGCGCGCAGGGCAGGCCGGTCACCGGGTCGAGATAGCGCGGATAGACGATCAGCACCGCTGCGATCAGTTGCTCCAGCGTCAGATGACGTCCGCGCCGACCTGGCACAGGTGCGAAATCGCGGGTCAGTCCCCAGCCGGCATAGAAGGGCGTACCGTGGCACGCCACCTCGCGCCCGCGCAGCAACGCCTCGAATCCGGTCAGAGACGTCAGTACGTGGACGGCATCGACCTGATCCAATAACGCCGCCATCCCGCCGCCCTGGACGATGCGGTCGGCATATTCGAGCGCATCCGCTTCGCTGACTGCGCCTTTGCGATGCCCCGCAATCACGTCGGGGTGTGGACGGAACCAGATTTCCGCATCGGGCTCCCGCGCGCGGGCGCGGCGCAACAGCTCCAGATTGGTCGACACCCCCCCGCCGCCCAGGCGGACCGACATGTCGTCTTCAACCTGACCCGGTACGAGTACCAGTCGGCTTCCATTCCGGCGAGCAGGGAAGGCATGGCCGGCGTCGCTGCCATATTTGCTGATTCCCGCCTCCAGAATCGTCGTACGCAATCGCGCGGCCCGGGCGAGCAACGCGGGCGGGAAGTCTGAATCGGCGAGGAGGGCTTCGAGGTCGCTCGGCCCACCCGGATCATAATGGATGCCGCGCCGATCGACCGCGACCGAGGACGGCGGCACGAGATTGCTGCCAAGGCCCGCCGACCGAATGAATCCGTCCTCGACGCGGATCAACGCCACGCTCTTCGCCGCCGCCGTCGCGGCCATGTTACCGGATACGCGCGACGGCCATATCGCGACCGCACCGCCATGCCGGGCGGCGTAAGCGAGTGCTCGCCTTTCGGACCAGAAGAACCGCAGCGCGTGCTCGGGTGTCCACAGGAACCGCGCAATTTCCGGACGCTTCCACCAGCTGAATCCGCATGCCGCGATGATCGTGCGATTGGCTTCGAACATTCCGCGCCATTCGGAGAGCAATGCCACCACCGCCTCGATACTCGTTTCCCTTGCGAAAAAGGGGTCCCGATAACGGACGCACATCAGGTCTCCGGCGACAATGCTTCGCAGCCGGGCGACGTCGTCGCCAGGCGCGCCGAACCGGCCCTCTGACAGGAGATGCACCCGCGCACCAGCAATCACCCCAAGCGCGACCCACTCGTCGTCACCATGGGCAACCAGCGCGACTCCGCGATCCAGGACGGACCAGGGGTCGATCGGCCCGGTCGCAACGAACCCCTGGGAAACGGCGGGGGTGGGAACGACTCGGCCGGCGTCACTGGCTGGAGGAACCCACAATGTTGAGGCGCGCTCCGCCTCCGGCAGTGCCGCCAGCGTGGAATCGACTTCGGTCGACGAGCGGGCGCGGAGGATCAAGGTCGCCCTGCTGTCCTGGCTATGTGGTGCCCAGAAGGCTCCCCCGACGCGCGCATCGCGGATCACCGCAAAGAGTTGGTCGATCGCGTCGGGCGTGAGGTCCGCGGTGACGGCTCCGCATGGCTGGGTGACCGACGCATCCGCTCCGGGAAATGGCGGCGCGCGAAGCAGCGGCCTGCTCGTCTCCATCACAGCGGCTCGCACTGGTCCCGCCGCGCTCACGCGCAGGCGCCTCGCTGCGGACGACGGCGAGTCCATAACGTCGATGGCAGGGATCGGGCGCGTGTCATCGCCCAGCTTTCCCGCAATGCTGCTTCCGATGCAAGCTATGGTCAGGGTCGCTGATCCCAGGCGAGGAGTCGGAGCTTGCCTCGTTCACGGGCGATCAGGCCATAGGCGCCGGTTCGCAGCTTGAGTGAGGGAAGCCCAGCCGCCTGACTCGCCAGCGCCGGATCGGATAGCAACGCAAAGCGCGCCGCGCCATTGCTGGTCACGATCAACACCTGGCCTTCGCCCGCTCGCCACAAATCCTGCCAGCCCTGGATCCGCTGGTCGGCATCGACGATCCACCCATCTGGCGCTTTTGCCTCCGCATCCCAGGCAGAGAGCGCTTCGTGCCCGATCCTGCTGACGACATTGTCCTCGGTCTGCCCCTCATCCGGGCCATGATCGATCTCCGTCAGCCAATGGGCGGACTCGACGACGGGAGTATCCGGCAGATGAGCGAGAATGTCGGCGATCGTCGCCTGAGTCCGCTCCAGCGCTGCCGCCAGGGCGCGGTCGAATCGACGGCCCTGCCGGGCGAACGACGCGCCGAGCGCATGTGCCTGCTCATGACCGCTCGGCACGAGCGGCAGGTCAGTGCGCGCGCCGATCCTGCGGGGGGCCTCATCGGAGCCGAACGTGTTGCCATGTCGGACGATCGTGACGATCAGATCCATGATTGAGAAGGTTCGCCATGCTGCGCGATGAGGCTTTCCGCCAAAGCGACATCATCCCTGGTGTCGATGCCGGACATGGCGTGCGGAGATGCGGCTACTTCTACTGTCAGAATATCTTCGCCCGTCTCGAGGAAGCGCAGCTGCTCAAGGCCTTCAAGCAGTTCGTACGGCGTCGGCGCGGTGTTTTCGAAGCGGTCCAATGCCGAGAAGCGATACGCATAGAGCCCGACATGCCGGAACACGGGCGAAAGCGGGTTCTGGTCCCGGAGCTGCGTTTCGCCGCGGATCGAGGGAATTACCGACTTCGAAAACCACAATGCGCGGCCGTCCGCGTGCCGCACGCAGGTCGTGCCGCTGAAGGGGGAGGCCAGTTTGTGCCCGCGTAGCGCATCGAGCGCGTCCCAGGAAAGCTGCACGACGGGCGTCGCCACCGCACAGCTCGAACGACGCAGCGCTGCGATGAGCGCGGCAATCATCACCGGCTGCGCGAAGGGTGCGTCACCCTGCAAGTTCACGACAATCGCGGGCGCGATCTCGCGATCGCGCGCCACCGCCCAGGCGCGCCCCGAACCGGAGCTGATCGCAGCATCGGTCAGGACGGCGTCGCAGCCCAGGCTTCGGGCATGGTCCAGGATGCGGACGTCATCGGTGGCCACGATGACATCGGTGTTGCCGACGCGGCGTGCGCCCTCCTGGGCGACGGCCACAACCCTCGACAGCAAGGTCCGACCCGCGATCTGGATAAGCGGCTTGCCCGGCAGCCGCTGGGACGCGAACCGCGCGGGGACCACAATCAGGTCGGGCGAAATGCTGTCAGGCAACGCCCGCACGCAGGATGTCGTGGAGATGAATCACCCCGACCAGACGCATATTCTCGCAAACGAAAAGGACTGACACAGCGTTGTCGTTAAGGATTCGAAGGGCATCCGATGTCAGCGTTTCCGGGCCTACCGAGATCGGCGACGCATTCATATGCTCGCGGATATCGTCGCCGAGGTGTTTGCTCGCGAAGCTGCGTCGCAGGTCGCCATCGGTAAAAGCACCGACGAGGTGGTCGTCATCGTCGACGACTGCGGTGCACCCATAGCGCTTGCGGCTCATCTCGAACGTCGCATCGAGCAGGGTGGCGCCGCCCCGTACCATCGGCACATTGTCGCCCCGCGCCATCAACTGCGCAACCGTCGTCAATTGCGCGCCGAGCCGGCCGCCGGGATGGAACGTCAGGAAATCGGACCGGGTGAAGCCGCGCCGCTCAATGAGCGCCACGGCAAGTGCATCGCCAAGCACCGCCTGGACCGTGGTCGACGATGTTGGCGCCAGCTCGTTCGGGCATGCCTCGCGAACCGAGGGCAGGGCGAGGCAGATATCGGCCGCCCGGCCTGCTGTGCTGTCTGCATTTGCGGTCGCGACGATCAGCTTCACGCCGAAGCGCCGGCAATAGGCAATGATATCGCCGAGCTCGGTCGTCTCGCCCGACCAGCTCAAGGCGAACACGATATCGTCGAGGCCGATCATCCCGAGATCGCCATGGCTCGCTTCACTGGAATGCAGGAACAGCGAAGGCGTGCCGGTCGATGTCATGGTCGCTGCAATTTTACGGCCGACCAATCCGCTCTTCCCCATGCCGGTGACGATCAGGCGCCCCGACAAGGCGCTGATCGCGGATATTGCGTTGACAAAGCCATAACGTAGCGGCGGCGCGCGCAACGCCTCAGCAAAGGCCTGAAGCGCATCAATCTCAATCCGCGTTGTACGGAGTGCGGAAAGCAAACCCGACTCGTCTAATATACTTGCAGCCGTCGCCTGCATAAAACTCCCCAAAACCCACAGCGCAGCAAACCGATCGGTCACCTTCTAAAGTGCTATCACGTTGACTTCCAGTGTTTCTGCAGCGCAAGGCCTCGCAACGCGATCGCTTGTTGCTCTAAAGAGACAGGCCACCTGCGGGCAAGCGAGAAGGGGGTAACATGCGTCTGTGCGGGAAAGAGATTGGTCCAAATCGGCGCATTTTTTTCATCGCCGGCCCCTGTGCCATCGAAAGCGAGGTCTTCGCGCTTGAAACGGCGACGAAGCTTGCCGGAATTGCCGACAGGCTGGGCGTTCTGCTGATCTACAAGAGCTCCTTCGACAAGGCCAATCGCAGTTCAGGAACGTCCTTTCGCGGCCCTGGCATCGAAGAAGGGCTGCGCATCCTGGAGAAGGTGCGGGAGGAAACAGGACTTCCCGTCCTGACTGATGTCCATACGGAGGATCAGGTCAGGATGGCGGCGGATGTCGTCGACGTGCTGCAGACGCCCGCCTTTCTGGCGCGGCAGACCGATTTCATCGCGGCGGTCGCGGCATCGGGCAAGCCGGTCAATATCAAGAAGGCGCAGTTCCTTGCTCCCGGAGACATGGTTCATGTCGTTGCCAAGGCACGCGCCGCTGCCGAAGCAGCGCGTGTTCCGACCGATAATTTCATGGTGTGCGAACGCGGTGCCAGCTTTGGCTACAACAACCTCGTGTCGGACATGCGCAGCCTCGCGATCATGCGGGACACCGGATGCCCGGTGGTATTCGACGCGACTCACTCGGTGCAGCTTCCGGGCGGGCAGGGCGATCGCTCGGGTGGCCAGCGCGAATTCGTGCCGCTTCTCGCCCGAGCGGCGGTGGCGGCGGGGATATCGGGCCTTTTCATGGAAACCCACCCCGATCCCGATCGCGCGCTATCCGACGGACCTAATAGCTGGCCGCTCGATCGGCTGGAAGGACTGCTGGAAGGGCTGGTGGCGATCGACGCGCTGGTCAAGGATGGCGGAACCGATATGTTTCCATAGTGCAACCCACTGCGATGAGGCGTTCGATTGACATGCTCGCACATGTTCCGATCTCGATTGGTATCCAGCTGGCGTGTTGGGGCATAGGCCATCTGTTCCGGGCACCTGCCAGGGCGTCGATCTGGATCGGTTGCTTCGCCGGTGCCGCTGTCTGCGTCATGCGTGAGATAACCCAGCGCGAATATCAATGGATTGAACAGTTCGGGGGCGGCCGCCGCGCAAATATGCCGGCCTTTGCTGGCCTCGAAGTCTGGGAATGGAACAGCCATTCTATTTCGGAAACGATCGTCGCGATTGCCGCGTCCGTTACCTTGGCGGTAATCGTGGGCAAGCGCGCCTAGGACTGCGATGGCCTGACAGCGGAGCGTGGACTGACTTCGTTGCCTGATCTCGGCCGCTCACCTACCCAACTCAAGCCCTCGGCAACACCCCGCGCAGCAGTCGTTCGACTCGTGCGACAAGATCGCTCACCGCGAACGGCTTGGTGAGAATCTCCATGCCGCGCTCGACATGGCCGTGATTGAGCACCGCGTTTTCGGCATAGCCGGTGATGAACAGGACGCGCAGATCGGGACGAAGCGCGCGCGCCGCGTCGGCGACCTGGCGGCCGTTCAGCCCGCCGGGCAGGCCGACATCCGTGATCAGCAGGTCGAACCGGTCGCTCGACTGCAGCACCCTGAGACCTTCCGGACCGTCGGCCGCCTCGGCGCAGTGATAGCCGAGCTCGCCAAGCGCATCGACGACGAGCATGCGAATCGTCGGTTCGTCGTCGACGACGAGGATCCGCTCGCCGCTGCCCTGCGGGGAGCCGGCCGCGTCGCTCTCGTCACCCTGCACGTCTTCCTCGCCGAAATGGCGGGGAAGATAGATGCAGACCATCGTCCCCTGGCCCACCTCGGAATAGATGCGGACATGGCCGTGCGACTGGCGGGCAAAACCATAGACCATCGAGAGGCCAAGGCCGGTTCCCTCGCCGACCGGCTTGGTGGTGAAGAAGGGGTCGAACACGCGGTCGAGCACGTCCTTCTCGATGCCGGTCCCGGTGTCGCTGACGCACACCGTGACATATTGTCCGGGAACAAGCCCGCGCTCGGCGGCGGAGCGCGCGTCGAGCCATTTGTTGCCAGTCTCGATCGTGATCCTGCCGCCGTCGGGCATGGCGTCGCGGGCGTTGATGCACAGGTTGAGGATTGCGTTCTCGAGCTGGTTGGCATCGACCAGGCTCGGCCAGAGACCGCCCGCCGCGACCGTCTCGACCGCGATCGAGGGGCCGACCGTGCGGCGCACCAGTTCGGCCAGCTCCGCCATGAGGCGGTTGATGACGACCGGCCTGGGCGACAGGGTCTGGCGGCGGGAGAAGGCGAGCAGCCGGTGAGTCAGCGCCGCCGCCCGCCGCGTGGCGCCCTGGCCGGCGGACAGATAGCGCTCGACATCGCTGCCACGCCCCTGCGCCAGCCGCGTCCCGATCATCTCGAATGCACCCGAGATGCCGGCGAGCAGATTGTTGAAGTCATGCGCCAGGCCGCCGGTCAGCTGGCCGACCGCTTCCATCTTCTGCGCCTGACGCAGCGCTTCCTCGGCATCGCGCAGTCGGTCCTGTTCGCGCAGTCGTTCACTCACGTCATGGACGAACTGATAGGCGCCGATCTGGCGCCCGTCCTTGTCGCGCAGCGCGTTGAAGCGCATCTCGTAATGGCGCCGATCACGACCGGGATCGCCGAACTCGGCGACGGCGGTGAACTCGTCGCCGGCAAGCGCCCGGCTCCACATCGCCCGTACGGCGGCCTGGCTTTCGGGCTGGTCGGCGAGGAGGTCGAGCAGGCTGTCGCCGACCTTGGGATAGATGCCGAAGACGCGCTCGAACTCGGCCGCCGAGGCGCCGTTGACGGCCAGCAGGCGATAGTCCGCGTCGACCACCTGGACGAAGGCATTGGTGCCCTCGACGATATCGGCCAGGATCTTGCGTTCGGCCAGCGCGTCGTCGACGCGCGATTCAAGGGTGGCGTTGAGCCGCACCAGCTCGACCTCCGCCGCGCGGCGGGCGGTGATGTCCTGGAACAGCACCGCGACCTGGCGGCGCTCCGGCGGCTCGATCCGGAAAGCCGACAGCGACAGATAACGCGCGGTCGCCTCCAGCTCGCGCTCGAAGCGGATCGGCGTGCCGGTCTCGAGCACCGTGCCATAGCGCGCCACCCAGTCGCCGGCTTCGAGCGGCACCATGTCGCGGACCTTCTGCCCGACGACATCGGGAATGCCGGCATGCCGGGCATAAGCGGCATTGGCCTCGACATGGACATAGTCGCTGAGCGGTCCGTGCGGCCCGTCGAGGAATTCGATGATGCAGAAGCCCTCGTCCATCGAATCGAACAGGGTGCGGTACTGGCCTTCCTTCTCGTCGCGTTGGCGCAGCGCGAGCCGTAGGTCGAGCTGGCTCATCACCTGCCCAGCCAGGACCTTCAGCGAACGCTGCTGCACTTCGTTCAGCGCGCGCGGTTTCGTATCCAGGACGCAGAGCGTGCCGATCGCATGGCCGTCGGGCGTCTTCAGCAGCGCGCCGGCATAGAAGCGCAGATGCGGCGCGCCCGTGACCAGCGGGTTGCCGGCGAAGCGCGGATCGGCGCTGGTATCGGGCACCAGCAGGAAATCTTCCTCGAGCAGGGCATGAGTGCAGAAGGATGTCTCCAGCGGCGTTTCACGCACACCGAGCCCGACCTCGGCCTTGAAGAATTGCCGGCCCTCGCCAATCAGGTTGACGACCGCGATCGGCGTTTCGCACAGGTCGGCGGCGAGCCGCGCGACGTCGTCGAAGATCGCTTCGGGGGGCGTGTCCAGAATGTCGTACCGCGCCAGGGCCTCGCGCCGGCGCCGTTCTGAATCCGCGACGACATCATTCATCGGTAAAGCGACCGCCCCTTGTTTTCGCCGGCCTCGACGGCCAGCCAGCGTGCTTAACCTAAATTGACTGTTTTGGTTGCGCCAGCGCCGCGTCACGAATCGGTCAGGGCTGCTCCGCCAGCGAAAAGATGCGCGTGGCGGTCGTCCATTTGGCGCCGTCGCTGGCCCAGGATAGCGGGCGCTGGACACTGTCCATCCGCGTTTCCCAGGCTTGTACCGCGGCATCGATGGTGTCCGCCGCCGCCTTGGCCGCAGGGTCGAAATCGGCATTGGTCTCCATCACCATGACCAGGCGATTGCCGGTGCGGTAGATCTCCATGCCGGTGATGCCCGCCCGCCTGATGCTCTCGCGGATGGGCGGCGGCAGGGCACCGGCCGCATGCCATGCCTCGTACCGCGCGATCGCTTCCGCCTCGTCGACAAGGTCGATCAGCAGGATATGGCGCATATCTAGTTGATCCAGCCGCCGTCGATCACATGCACCGCCCCGGTGGTGAAGCTCGCCTCGTCGCTGGCGAGGTAGAGCGCCAGCGCGGCGATCTCCTCGGCGCGGCCGAGCCGGCCCATCGGCTGGCGACCGATAAAGGCGCGGTGTGCTGCCTCATAATCGCCCGTGTCGTGCAGCCGCTGCTGGAGCGACGGCGTATCGACGGTGCCAGGGCAGATCGCGTTGCAGCGGATGCCCCGGCCGACGAAATCGGCGGCGACGGCCTTGGTCAGGCCGATCACCCCGGCCTTGGTCGCGCCATAGGCGAAGCGATCGGGGATGCCCTTCACCGAGCTGGCGATCGACGATATGTTGACGATCGCACCCCCGCCCTTGTCGAGCATGCCCGGCAGAAAAGCGCGGATCGTGCGGTACATCGCGGTCATGTTGAGATTGATCGAAAAAGCCCAGGCGGCTTCGTCGCAGTCGAGGATGGTGCCGCCCTGCACGACGCCGGCGACGTTGAACAGGATGTCGACTGGCCCGATGGCATCGCGCAATGCCAGGATCGCGGCGGGATCGGTCACGTCGAGCGCGCGGCAGTCGATGCCGTCCAGCCCGGCCAGGGTGACGGGTTCGCGATCGGTCGCGATCACGGTCGCGCCTTCCGCGGCGAACAACAGGGCCGAGGCGCGTCCGATGCCCTGTCCGGCGGCAGTGATGAGGGCGGTCTTTCCGGCTAGTCGCTGAGTCATGATGCCTCTTGTCGAAGGGGGATGTCTGCCTGGGCGAGTGCCGTCCACAGCGCCTCGGGGACCGGCGTGGCCAGCCGCACCAGCGTGTCGCGCAACTGGGGGACGCCGACAATACCCGGGATCACCGTCGCGACCTGCGGATGGCGAAGCGGGAATTGCAACGCCGCGGCGGGAAGCGGCACACCGTGCGCCGCGCACATCGCCGCCAGTTGTCGAGCGTGCGCCAGCATGTCGGGCGAAGGCGGCGCATAGTCGTAATGCAACCCACTGCCGTCGCCGAGATCATGCCGCGCGAGAATACCGCTATTATACGGGCCGCCGATGATCACGCGGACGCCGCGCTCGGCGCACAGCGCGAACAGAGCGTCGGCGCCGCGATCGAGCAGCGAATAGCGGCCGGCGAGCAGGATCACGTCCAGCGCGACGCGCGGCAGCAGGTCGAGGCAGATCGCGACTTCGTTGACGCCGATGCCGATCGCGTCGACCGCACCGGTATCGCGCAGCGCGCGCATTGCGGCGTAACCGCCGTCGAGGAAGGCGCGGCGGTGATGCTCGTGCCGATCGCCATGAGTTACCACGCCGAGATCATGCGCCAGCAGGATTTCGACCCGGTCGCGGCGCAGGCGTTTCAGGCTCGCCTCATACGATCGCCGGATGCCGTCGGCGCTGTAATCGAACACGGGCTCGAACGGATCGGCATCGACGAACCCGTGCCGCGTCCCGCGAGCAGAGGTTGGCTCGAGCAGACGGCCGACCTTGGTCGAGACGATTGCATCATGCCCGGCGAGCGCTGCACCCAGCCGCCGTTCGGCCAGGCCGAAGCCGTAATGCGGCGCGGTGTCGAAATAGCCGATGCCGGCCCCGAGGGCTGCGCTGACGGTCGCCTGCGCCTCTTCGTCGGACACGGCACGATAGAGATTGCCGATCGCCGCCGTGCCCATGCCGAGGCGGGGGAGGGCGATGCTCATGTCCGTGTCCGGGGATAGAAGGCGCGCGCGTTGCGACCGAAGACGGCATCATGCTCGCTGGTCGGGATCGCACCCCGGGCGAGCGCCAGCCAGGCGGCATAGTCGCCGCGCAGGTTGATCACCGGCCAGTCGCTGCCCCAGATCAGCCGGTCGCCGCTGAACAGCGCATGGACCGCGCGGATATAGTCAAGCACGGCCTCGGGGGGCTGGTCCGGGGCCGTCTCGGTCAGCAGGCCGGAAAGCTTGCAGGCGATCAGGGGATGCCGGGCCAGCGGCGCGATCGCCTCGTGCCAGCGGTCATGGCCGCCAGCGCCGATCTCGGGCTTGGCGGCATGATCGATCACGATGCGCAGGCGCGGATGCCGATCGGCAAGACGGCCGAGCGCCGGCAGGTGTCCGGGCCGGATCAGCGCGTCGAGGGTCAGGTCCCGATCGGCGAGCGCCGTCAGCCCCGCAGCCAGCGCCGGATCGTCATAGGCATCGGCAGGCAGATCCTGCATCATCGGCCGAATCCCGACCAGCGGCCCCGCCGCGATCAGCGCGTCAAGCCGAGCCCCGATATCGGTGGTGGCGAGATCGACCCAGCCGACGACGCCCGTAACGAACGGCGAGGCGGCAGCCTGACCGAGCAACCAGTCGGTATCGCGGTCGCTCTCTTGGCTCTGGACCAGGATCATGGCGGTTGCACCGAGCGGCGCAGCCAGCCGCTCGATCTCCACCAGCTCGTGATCGCGGTGAATCGCGGCGAGATCAGCGGTCGGCCAGGTGCAGTCATTGCGGCCGAGGTGCCAGATATGGACATGAGCGTCGATCAAGCGCGGGCACCCAGATGGCTCCGCGCGAACAGCGCCACCACAGCGAAGCACAGCGCCGGCACCGCCATTGCCGCGCGGATCGTGCCGGCGTGGTCCGAAGCGACGCCCATCAGTGCGGTGATGACCGCGCCGCCGATGATCGCCATCACCACCAGCGACGCACCGGGCTTGGTCAGCGGCCCGAGGTCGCGCAGCGCCAGCACGAAGATCGTCGGGTACATGACCGACATGAAGAAGCTGGTGGCGACCAGCGCGGCGACGCCGACCGGTCCGCCGATCATGGTGGCAAGCAGGCAGAGCAGCGCGTTGATCCCCGCGAAGCCGAGCATCAGCCGCGCCCCGCTGATCTGTGCGAGCAGCGCGCTGCCGACGAAACGGCCGAGCATGAACAAGGCAAGCGAGGCGGTCAGCAGCCAGGCGGCGTTGCGCTGACCGAAACCGGGCAGGGCCGCATCGACATAGCGGATCAGATAGCTCCACACCCCGACCTGCGCGCCGACATAGAAGAATTGCGCTGCGACCCCGAACAGATAGTGCGGCCGTCCGAGCAGGGCGCGATAGCCGGCGAGGCTGCCAGGCCCGGTTTCGCGCGGGCGCAACGCCCGGGTCGGGAAACGGGTGATCGCCAGCAAGGCCGCCCAGCCGAGCACGACGGCTGCGATCAACATATAAGGCAGCCGCACCGCCTGGGTGTCGGCGATGGCCGATTGCGCGCTGTCGCCGGCAGGCAGGATCAGCAAGGCGCCTAGCGTCACGCCGGTGATCGAGCCGAGCGGGTTGAAGGCCTGGGCGAAGGTCAGCCGGCGCTCGGCGCTTTCGGGTGGGCCAAGCTCAGCCACCATCGGATTCGCGGCGGTCTCGAGAAAGGCGAGCCCGCTTGCGATCACGAACAGGGCGAGCAGGAAAAAGCGATAGCTGAGCGCGGTCGAGGCCGGCCAGAACAGCAACGCGCCCAGCCCGAACAGGCCAAGCCCGAAGATCACCGCGGCCTTGTAGCCGAAGCGCTGCATGAACAGGGCGGCCGGAATCGCGAAGCAGAAATAGCCGAGATAGAAGGCCGACTGCACCAGCCCCGACTGGAAATCGCCGAGCGAGAAGACGTGGCGGAAATGCGCGATGAGCACGTCGTTGAGATTGTTCGCGACGCCCCAGAGGAAGAACAGTCCGATCACCAGGATCAGCGCGCGGCGGCTGGTGGTGTCGGTGGGGTCCGAGGCCATGGCGATCGACGGGGCCGTTCCGTCGATGGTGGTGCCTGACAACGGCATGCTCAATCCTCCCATGCCTGCTCGCCGGTCGCGGCGGCGTGCTTTGCCCAGTGATAGCCGATCGTTTCGTCATTGTGAAATGTGAAACATGTTTTCACCAGTGATTAAATGCATTGCGGCGCGCGGTGCGTCTGCCCTATCAAACGCCACGACAAGCGCGCATCCAAGCGCGGCGAAGGGGAGAGATGGGATGGTCGACATGTCACGCCGTGTCGTGCTGCAAGCCGGGGCGACGCTTGCGCTGCTGCCCGGCGCCGCCATCGGCCAGCCCTTTGCCGGAGAAGAGACGGTGCCTTTGTGGCCCGGCGCGATCCCGGGCGATCGGGGTACTGTGATCTGGCCGAAGACTGACGATCAGTCGAAGGACCCGGCGCATCCCGACCGCTGGCTGACCGGGGTCGACCGCCCGGTGCTGGTGGTGTGCCGTCCGGCCCGGCCCAATGGCGCCGCAGTGCTGGTGGTGCCGGGCGGCAGCTACCGATTCCTCGCTTATGACAATGAAGGCATATCGCAGGCGCGCTGGCTCAACGAGCGCGGCGTGACTGCTTTCATCCTGCGCTACCGCCTGCCGGTGGAGGGATGGAATGGCCGCAGCGAGGTGCCACTGCAGGATGCGCAGCGCGCGATGCGCATCATCCGCGCCGGGGCGCAGCGTTTCGGGATCGATCCCGCGCGGGTTGCGGTGCTGGGATTCTCGGCGGGCGGTCACCTCGCCGGGTCGCTCGCGACACGCCATGCCGAAGCGCTCTACAAACCAGTGGATGAGGCTGACCGGCTGCCGGCGCGCCCCGATCTCGCCGCGCTGATCTATCCGGTGCTGTCGATGGCCGCACCCTTTACGCATATCGAATCGCGAGACGATCTGCTGGGCAAGGGCGCTTCGGTCGCCGAGCGGGAGCGCCATTCGATCGAGATGCGGGTCGATGCACGCACGCCGCCCACCTTCCTCGTCCATGCCTCGGACGACGGGCTGGTCCCGGTCCAGAACAGCCTGGCGCTGTACGCGGCTCTGCTCGCGGCGGGGCGCCCGGCCGAGCTGCATGTGTTCGACGAAGGCGGGCACGGCTTCGGCGTGCGTGCTCCTCAGGCCCTGCCCGTGATGAGCTGGCCGCGGCTGCTCGCCACCTATGCGGCGCGCAAGGGCGTGTTCCCGGCATGAGGATGCTGGTCTGGCTGGCGGCCGCGCTGGCGATCGCGGCGCCGGTGTCGGCGCAGGACCATTATCAGAGCTCGCCCGAACGACGGACGGTCGTCGAGAAGGACTGGGGCCCCTGGCTCGGCCCATTCCGCGCGACGCTGGTGCCGAGTCTGATGCAGGATTTCGGCGAGCGCTATCTCTACGCCGCCGCGAACCGCGCGCTGCCGCCGCCCAGGCCGGGCGAGCGCCGTGTCGTCTTCCTTGGAGATTCGATCACGGATCTCTGGGACCTGTCCAGGGCCTTTCCCGGCAAGCCCTATGTCAATCGCGGCATCGGCAGCCAGGTCACCGCGCAAATGCTGTTGCGCTTCCATCAGGATGTCATCGCGCTGCGCCCCTCGGCGGTAGTGATCCTCGCGGGCGTCAACGATCTGCACGGCGTGCTGCAGCAGGAGACCGAGCAACAGATCGAAGCCAATTACGAGGCGATGGCCGACCTCGCCGACCGGCACGGCATCGCGGTCGTGTTCGGATCGGTCATGCCGGTGAACAACTACACGGACAATGCGCGCGACATGCTGAAGGAACGCGATCCTGCGGTGATCCGCGCGCTCAACGCCTGGCTGAAGGCGTTCTGCCGGACGCGCGGCTATGGGTTCGCCGATTATCATGCTGCGATGACTGACGGGCATGGCCTGCTTCAGCGCGACCTGACGCGCGATGGCCTTCATCCGCTGCCGAGCGGCTATGCCCGCATGGCACCGATCGCGCAGGCGGCGATCGACCATGTCCTTGCCCGCAAGCGCCGTTGAGCGGCGTCAGGGCTTGTCCGCCAGCGAGCGGGCGAGGTGAGCGGTGAGGTCGCGGCGCTGCTCCGGGCTGAGCGTGCCGAACACGCCGCGCACATGCTCGGGCAGATGCCCGGCCGGGTCGCCGTTCGCGTGGAAGACGAGATGATCGAACATGCCCTTCCAGATCGCGCGCCGTTCCGCCGGCAGATCGCCCATCGCGAGGAGCGCGTGGAGCAGCGCGTTCAGCGGTGAGGCTGCTTCGCGGATGTCGTTCCACCAATAGTTGATCAGCACGCTCAGCGGATCGAGCGAGCGTACCGCATGCCACCAGAAATAGGGGATGAAGATCGCGTCGCCGGGCGCGAGCTCCGCCGTCTCCGCTGCCTCCAGCGCCTGGGCGAAACGCGGATAGCGGTCGAGATCGGGCGCCTCGACATCGACCATGCTGACCGGCGCGCCGGCTGGCGTCATCTCGAGCGGGCCGACATAGAGGTTCGCGATCTGATCGGGCGGGAACAGCGTGAAGCGCCGCCGCCCGCCGACGACGCAGGCCAGATTGTCGTTGGAGTCATAGTGCGTCGCGACCTGGACGGCGTTGCCGATCCAGATCCTCGGGCGCACCTCTGGCAGAAGCGGCATCGGATTCGCGTCGGCAAAACCGGGGAGCACCTCGTCAGTCGGCGCCGACTGCATTGCGATGGCGAGCGGTTCGGCGGTGGCCGCCTGATGGAGCAACTGGCCGACCACGTCGCTCACCCGGGCATCGCGCCGCCCGAAATTGAAACCGGCCATGTCGTCGCGGTAGAAGAAGCGGCCGCCGATAGCGGGCGCTCCCACCACGCAGCCGGCCGACTTGCCGCTGTCCATCGCCGACAGATAACGGGCGAGGTCGGCGGCGCCGCGCCGACCCTCGGCGACGGCCGGCCAGTTGGCAACCAGCCCGCGCAGCACGGCGGGCCGCGCCTCGGCGATCACCGATCGGAACATGGCCGGGTCGACTTCGCGGATTGCCCTGATGATCCTGCTCCCTCCCGGTTTTTGCCCGGGACTCGTGATGGACGAACATAGCTCCTTCGGAATGAATTTCGCCAGAAAACCTGCGCAATTTTGTGAAAAAGACACGCACATGTAAAAATAATCGCATATTCAGCTATGCTGCACATGCGAGCTATTTTTCGCGATGAATCGCTCAGCCATGGGATAGACACCGGTGTCCTTGGACATTTCCCGGTATGCAGTCTGCTGCATTGCGGCGGCTCAATTTTGCTGCGCTGCAATATGACAACGTACGTCTCATGCTTGAAAATCATTTTTACCAGTGCTAGACAATGCGGGCAGAAAGAGCGCTCAAGCGTCGCATATCGGGAGGATCGAAGGCTCAATCGAATTGCCGCTGTCAGATGCACCGGACGGGTTCCGGTGGACGGACGTGCTTCGATCGCAACGATCCTGTCGACGAGACCAATGGATGACGGGCGTCGCGAACGGCGCCGACTTCACGGGGAGGGGACCCTTTTGATGGTATTCGATGAAATCGCTTCTGGACCGGCCCGGTCGATGGGTGCCTCCAGGCGCCGGCATCTCGGCGCGTCCTCGCTGGTGATCGCGGCGATGATGCTGCCGATGCCTGCCCTGGCGCAGACTGCCATCGCCGATGCCGCCGGCCAGGCCGGCGCCGGGGGTGGCGCAGGCCAGGGCCCCGATGCCCAGGCGTCCGAGCAGGACTCGGCGCTCTCGACCGACACCAAGGGCGATATCGTCGTCACCGGCATTCGCGCCTCGCTGCAGACTGCCCAGGCGCGCAAGCAGAATGCCGAGCAGATCGTCGATTCGATCACCGCGCAGGATATCGGCGCGCTGCCGGACCGTTCGGTGTCGGAAGCGTTGCAGCGTATCGCCGGCATCACGCTCCAGCGCACCAACGAGAATCGCGACCCTGCCCGCCTGTCGTCCGAAGGCGGCGGCGTGTTCATCCGTGGTCTTTCCTGGGTGCGGTCCGAGCTCAACGGCCGTGACGTCTTCTCGGCGAACAACGGTCGCGGGCTGAGCTTCGAGGATGTATCGTCGGACCTGCTCGCCGGCGTCGACGTGTACAAGAACCCATCGGCCGAACTGGTCGAGGGCGGCATCGGCGGCATCGTCAACCTGCGCACGCGCAAGCCGTTCGATTCCACAGGCCTCGTCCTCGCGGCGTCGGGCGACTATAATTATGCCGATCTTCGGAAAAAAGGTTTCTGGTCGGGCAATGTGCTGGCCAGCGATCGCTGGTCGACCCCGCTCGGCGAGATCGGCGTGCTGCTGTCGTACAGCATCGGCAATATCGGCAATCGCACCGACAGCATCTCGGCCGGCCGTTACGATGCGGCGCCCCTCGGCAAGGCGCAGGACGGCGTGTCCGCGGGGACGACCGTTTTTGTTCCCAACGGCATGGGTTTCCGCCAGATCGACTGGGAGCAGAAGCGGACGGCCTTTGTCGGATCGGTGCAGTGGAAACCGAGCGAGACCTTGCTGCTGACCGGCGAAGCGTTGATCAGCCAGGCGGACCCGCACGATATCGAACATGCGGTCGGCGATTATGCCGGGCCGTCGGTCGCGGCCAATTCACCCGACATCGGAACCTATACTTTCGGCCCGAACCGCGAGCTCTCCTCGGGCACGATCACCAATCGCCAGATCAATCCGGATACGCGGTTCGGGTCGCAGCACAAGAAGACGCAGGATTATTCGCTCAACCTGCGCTGGACGCCCGATGAGCATTGGGCGTTCAGCGCCGATGTCCAATATGTGAAGTCGACGGCGCAGGTGGTGAGCATGACCGCCTTCACCCAGACCAACACGCTAGGCACCTTCAAGTTCGATTTCCGCGGCGACGACCCCTCGCTGACCGTCACGCCCACCGCCGGGCCGGGCGCCAGCTTCGGCACCTGGGCCAACCAGAGCAGCTATTGGTGGGCCGCGGCGATGGACCATATCGAGGACAATGAGGCGCATGAATGGGCCGAGCGCGCCGATGTGGAATATAGCTTCATCGACAACCCGTTCCTGAAGTCCTTCCGGCTGGGTGCGCGCGGCACCGATCGTACCGCGATCACCCGCCAGACCGGCTACAATTGGGCGCTGCTCAGCGAGCAATATTGGGGCGCGACCGGCAACCCGGTCTATCTCAACCAGACGGGCTATGCCGGCGGCCCCCAGGCGCCCGGGCTTCCGGGGCAGTCGGAGCTGTTCACCTACAGCAACTTCTTCCGCGGCAAGGTGCCGGCCATCGGCAGCAGTTTCTGGTTCCCGAGCAACGCGCTGGTCAGCAACGGCACCGCCAATGCCTATAATTACCTGAAGAGCACTGAATCCGGCGGCTGGGGCTGGACCCCGCTCAGCAGCGATTATTCGCTCGCCGCGCCAGGCGCCGACAATGTCAGCGGTGGCATCAACAACCAGAGCGAGAAGACCAGGGCCGGTTACGCCCTGCTCCGTTTCGGCTCGGATGGCGGCCTTCATTTCGATGGCAATATCGGCGTTCGTGTCGTCAATACCGACACCGGTGCGACGGGTTCGGCGATCCGGGTCGCGGCACCCACGGCGGGCTGCGCCGTCGGGACCCCGATCACGTCGGGGCCGAGGGCGGGGCAGACGGTCACCCAGGCCGATTGCAACCTGCTGGCCAGCGCCGTCGCCTTTTCCGGCGGCAATATCGGCGGACTGACTCAGGCGCATAGCGGTTCTTACACCGATGTACTGCCCAGTCTGAATCTGCGCTTCTTCCTCCAGGACAATCTGCAGCTCCGCCTGGCGGCCGCCCAGGCGATCGTCCGTCCGACCTTCGCGCAGCTCAATCCCTTCACCACCCTCGGGTTCAGTTTCGACTCCGCCACTGGCATCGCCAACGGCACGGGCGCGGGCGGCCGGGTGACGGCTTTCACCGGCACGGCGGGGAATCCCGATCTCAGGCCGACACGATCGAACCAGTTCGACGTCAGCCTGGAATGGTATTTCTCGAAATCGAACAGCCTGACCCTGGCGGGCTTCTACAAGGACATCAGCAACTATATCTTCGCGGGCGTCGCCTCGCAGACCTATACGAGCGGCGGGCAGACGCTGACCTTCGACGTGACCCAACAGACGAATGGCGCGCACGGCAAGATCAAGGGTTTCGAGGTCGCCTATACCCAGTTTTTCGACATGCTGCCCGGGCCGCTCAGCGGCCTCGGCTTCCAGGGCAACTTCACCTATGTCGACAGCTCCGGCGGCAGGAATACCGCGGTCAATGTGTTCGATTCGAACCAGACGACCAATGCGATCAGGCCGAACCTGCCGCTCGAGGGCCTTTCCAAATACTCCTTCAACGTGGCGGGCATCTACGAGAAATACGGGATATCGGCGCGGCTCGCCTATAACTGGCGGTCGAGCTATCTGCTGACGACCTCGGCGGCGAACATCAACTTCCCGGTCTGGTCGGAGAAATACGGCCAGCTCGACGGGTCGATCCTCTATTCGATCGACAAGCATTTCAAGATTGGTGTGCAGGGCACGAACCTGCTGAACGCGCGGACTTTCCTTGATGTCGGCGATCCCGATCTCAAGCCGCGCTACAGCTGGACGGACACCGATAGACGGTTCGCATTCCTTGTGCGTGGCGTTTTCTAGCCCCTCCTGTAACCTTGCGCCCCCGGAGCGATCCGGGGGCGTTTTTTGGCTACTATGACCCTCCTGATTGCGTAGACCGTTTCCATGAGTGAGGCGCCCGTCCGCAGGATCGTGATCGCCGGCGGCGGGACCGCGGGCTGGATGGCGGCCGCGTTGCTCGCGCGGCTGATGCCGCCGCCCTTTGCCGAGATCGTGCTGGTGGAGTCCGACGAGATCGGCACGATCGGCGTGGGTGAGGCGACGGTACCGCTGATCACCCAGTATAACGGGCTGCTCGGCATCGACGAGCCCGACTTCGTCGCGAAGACCAACGGCACCTTCAAGCTGGGCATCGAGTTCCGCGACTGGGGCGAGGCGGGCAATGTCCATTTCCATGGCTTTGGCGATTATGGCGACGCCATCCAGGGCGTGGCGCCGCATCACCATTGGCTGAAGCTGCACGAGGCGGGCGAGACCGCGCCGATCGAGGACTGGTCGATGCCCTATGCGGCCGCGCGCCGCGACCGCTTCGCGCCGCCCGAGGCGATGCGGGGCGAAGCGGCGTTCTACAAATATGCCTATCATTTCGACGCTAGCCTCTATGCCCGCTACCTGCGCGGCTATGCCGAGGCGCGGGGCGTGCGGCGGCGCGAGGGGCGGATCGGCGATGTCGTGCTCGATCCTGAGACCGGGAATGTCGCCAGCCTGACGATGCAGGATGGCGGCGAGGCCATTGCCGGGGATTTCTTCATCGACTGCACCGGCTTTGCCGGCTTGCTGATCGCGCGGGCGCTCGGCGTCGGCTATGTCGACTGGTCGCATCTGCTGCCGTGCGACCGCGCGGTCGCGGTGGGGTGCGAACGCCGGGGGCGGATGACCCCGTTCACCCGGTCGACCGCGCGCCCCGCGGGCTGGCAGTGGCGCATCCCGCTGCAGCACCGGATCGGCAACGGGCACGTCTACGCCAGCGCCTTCCTCTCCGATGACGAAGCGGTGGCGACCCTGCTCGACAATCTCGACGGCGCCCCACTCGGCGAGCCTCGGCTGCTGCGCTTCACCACCGGGCGACGCGCGCAATTCTGGCATCGCAACGTCGTCGCGATCGGGCTCGCCGCCGGGTTCCTGGAGCCGCTCGAATCCTCGAGCATCCAGCTGATCCAGACCGGGCTTGCGCGGCTCGTGGAGATGCTGCCCGACAAGCGCTTCGATCCGGTACTGATCGACGAGTATAACCGCGTCACCGCGAACGAATATGAGCGGATCCGCGACTTCCTGATCCTGCATTATTGCCGCAGCCGCCGGCCGGAGGCGATGTGGTCGCAGTGCCGCGCGGCCGAGATCCCGGAGACGCTCGCGCGCAAGATCGCGGTGTGGGAAGCGGGCGGCAAGGTGCCGCTCTACAGCGAGGAATCCTATCAGGAGCCGAGCTGGGTCTCGATCTTCCTCGGCAATGGCGTGCTGCCGCGGCGCTATGACCCGATCGTCGACCAGCTGCCGCTCGAGCATCTGCGCGGCGGCATGGCGCAGCGGCGCGCGGCGATCGCCCGGGCGGCGGAGACGATGCCCGATCATGCGACCTTCCTCGCCCGCTGCTGCCCGGCGCCGCTGGCCGCATGAGCGACGGCAACGCCATCCGCTCGATCCTGGTCGCGGGCGGCGGCAGTGCGGGGTGGATGGCGGCGGCGGCCCTGTCCGCCGCGCTGGTCGGCACCGGTTGCCGCATCACCCTGGTGGAGTCCGAGGAGATCGGCACCGTCGGGGTGGGCGAGGCGACCATCCCGCCGATCCAGGCGTTCAACCGCATCCTCGGCATCGACGAGGCGGCGTTCGTCCGCGCGACGCAGGGGACGTTCAAGCTCGGCATCGAGTTTGCCGACTGGCTGCGGCCGGGGCATCGCTATTTCCATCCGTTCGGGCGCTATGGCGACGATTTCGGGATGACGCCGTTCCACCAGCAATGGCTGCGCGCGCGGGCCGAGGGCGATGCGACCCCGCTCTCGGCCTATTCGCTGACTGAGGCCGCGGCGTACCTCAACCGGTTCGACCGGCCGCCCAATGATCCGCGCTCGGTCTTCTCGACTTTCTCCTATGCCTATCACTTCGACGCCGGGCTCTATGCCGCCTATCTGCGCGCCTATGCCGAGGCACGGGGAGTGGTCCGGGTAGAGGGCAAGATCGCCGAGGTGGCGCTGACGCCGGAGACGGGGTTCGTCGAGGCGCTGGTGCTGGAGGACGGGCGGCGGCTGGAGGCCGAGCTGTTCCTCGACTGCACCGGCTTTCGCGCGCTGCTGATCGGTGGGGCGCTGGGTGTGGGATACGACGACTGGAGCGAGTGGCTGCCGTGCGATCGGGCGATCGCGGTGCCGAGCGAACGCATGGCGGACCTGCCGCCCTATACCAGGTCGACCGCGCGGCCGGCAGGGTGGCAATGGCGCATCCCGCTGCAGCATCGCACCGGCAACGGCCATGTCTATTGCAGCCGCCATATGGACGATGACGAGGCCGAGCGCATCCTGCTCGCCAGTCTCGACACGCCCGCGACCGGCGATCCGCGCCGGCTGCGCTTCACCACCGGGCAGCGCAAGCGAGCCTGGGAACGCAACGTGGTCACCCTCGGGCTCGCCTCGGGCTTCCTCGAGCCGCTCGAATCGACCAGCCTTCACCTCGTCCAGAGCGGCATCACCAAATTGCTCGCCTGGTTTCCCGACCGCGATTTCGATCCGCGCGTCAGGCACGAATATAATCGCCTGGTCGCGCGGGAATTTGAATCAGTGCGCGATTTCCTGGTGCTGCATTACCGGGCGACCGAGCGCGAGGGACCGTTCTGGCAGGGATGCCGCGAGATGGACATTCCCGACACGCTGGCCGCGAAGATCGAGATGTTCCGCCATAGCGGCCGGCTGATCGAGCGCGACAAGGACCTGTTCCACGAAGCGAGCTGGCTCGCGGTGCTGCTCGGCCAGGGCATCAGCCCCGAACGCTACGACACGCTGGCCGAAGTGGTGCCGCTGAACGAGGCGCGGGCAGTGCTGGGCGGGATGCGCAAGGTGATCGCGACCACGGCGGCGGGCATGCCGGGGCATGCCCAGTTCATCGACCGCCATTGCCGCGCCGGGTGAGGAGAGACGGATGAGACAGGCTGGATGGGCATTCGCGGTGGCGCTGGGATGCGCCGCGCCGGTGGTGGCGCAGGACGCCGCGCCGGTGCGCGGAGAGGCGGGCGCCGAGCTGGTGTCGCGCCGGGCGAGCGGCGAGGTGCATGTCGTGGCCGATCCGACGCTGTCGGACGGGCGGCTGGTGTTGCGCATCGTCGTGCTGAACCGGGGCACGGCGCCGCTGAGCTTCGGGCCGGGCGATGTCGCGGTGGCGACGGCGGACGGCACGCCCGTGCCGCTGGTGCCGCGCGCGACCCTGCTGGCGGAGCAGGGCGGCGGCCGGCCGGGCAGCGCGACCGAGGACACCAGCCAGGGCCATGCCGGCGCCGCGTTGCTGGTCACGCCCAACGGGCAGACCGACGTCACCGGCTTCACCGGCGGCATGGGCACGACCACCGCCGGCGTGCCGCAGGGGACGATCGACCGGTCGAAGCGGCGCGACCCCAAGGCCGAGGCAGCGGTGGCGGCGCTCGACGCCGTGCTGCTCAAGCAGATTACCCTGAAGCCCGGCGCGGCCGATGGCGGGCAGGTCGTCACCACGAAGCTCAAGCGCGGCAAGACCGCCATGGTCACCGCGACGATCCTGGTCGCGGGCGAGCCGCACCGGTTCGAGATCGCGGTGCCGAAGCGCTGAGCGGACCCGCGTGACGAAACGGTTGCCGCCCGACCATCGACGGTCCTATCTGATCGCATCCCCCGATCGAGCAGCGAGGCGCGGCGTGCCATCAGACGAGACGACCATCGACGACGACGACCGCCGCTACAAGGCACCCGCGCTGGAGAAGGGGCTCGACATCCTGGAGCTGCTGGCGACCGCGCGCGGGCCGATGACCCTGACCGGGATCGTCAACGAACTGGGGCGATCGCATGGCGAGCTGTTCCGCATGGTCCAGGTGCTCGAGTTCCGCGGCTATATCGAGCAGGATTCGGCGGCCGAGGGCTATCTGCTGACTGACCGGCTGTTCTCGCTCGGCATGCAGCAGCCGCGGATGTACAGCCTGGTCGAGCTGGCGCTGCCGGTGATGCGCCAGCTGTCGCTCGATCTCGGCCAGTCCTGCCATCTCGCGGTGCACACGCTGGGCGAGATGGTGGTGGTGGCGCGGATGGAGTCGAGCGAGCAGCTCGGCTTCTCGGTGCGGGTCGGCTACCGGCGGCCGCTGCACCAGGCGGCGTCGGGCGCAGTGCTCTATGCCTTTCAGCCCGAGGATGTGCGCCGGCGCTGGGAGAAGCTGCTCAGCCCGCCGCTCGGCGACGAGGAACTGGCCAGCTTCCGCGCGCATGCCGATGAAGTACGCAAGCGCCGCGTCGAGCTGACGCCGAGCAAGTTCGTGGCGGGCGTGACCGATATCTCCGCGCCGGTGATGCGCGGCGGCGTGGCGGCGGCGGCGCTGACCGTGCCGTTCCTGAAGAAGCTCGGGCCGCATCTGCCGCGGGCCGATGCCGGGGCCTATGTGCGCGCGGCGGCTGACCGGATCTCGGATCAGCTGGTCGAGGGCGATAGCCGGATCTGATTTTCGTGGCTCGGTGATGCGCTGAGGCCGACCCATGCTTCCTTGTGCTCCCGCGAAGGCGGGAGCCCAGGCTGGGCTCCCGCCTTCGCGGGAGCACAAGGAAGTGAATAGACGCATCCCCACACCCCAAAACGCCGCCCCCAACCACTGTGCGCTTGCGCTGCCCATCATTCCCACCTATGAAAATGCTCATCACCCGCGAACGAAGTGTCGGGCAAGAGAGGGGCTGGTACGGCGTGCCGGGGAGGGGTCGAGTGAGGTGCTGTAGTGACCGCCGTCCCGCGTATCGGGGTCGCGCATGACGACGATCACCGGCGTCCGGATCGTCGACCTGCGCTTTCCCACCGCGCTGATGCTCGACGGGTCGGATGCGATGAATCCCGACCCCGATTATTCCGCCGCTTATTGCATCCTCGACACCGACGAGCCGGGGCTGACGGGGCATGGACTGACCTTCACCATCGGGCGCGGCAACGAGATCTGCTGCGCGGCGATCGCGGCCCTGGCACCGCTGGTGGTGGGGCTCGACCTCGACTGGATCCGCGAGGACGGCGCGCGCTTCTGGCGGCATGTGACGAGCGACAGCCAGTTGCGCTGGATCGGGCCGGAAAAGGGCGTGATCCACCTCGCGACCGGAGCGATCGTCAACGCGGTGTGGGACCTGCTGGCCAAGCAGGCGGGCAAACCGCTGTGGCAGCTGATCGCCGAGATGAGCCCGGCCGAGATCGTCGGGCTGATCGACTTCCGCTATATCTCCGACTTCATCACGCCCGAGGAAGCGGTGGCGCTGCTCGAGGAGCGGTCGGCCGGCAAGGCGGCGCGGGTCGAGACGCTGAAGGCGAAGGGCTATCCCTGCTACACCACCTCGGCGGGGTGGCTCGGCTATTCGGACGAGAAGCTGCGGCGGCTGTGCGCCAAGGCAGTGAGCGACGGCTTCGGCCATATCAAGCTGAAGGTCGGCGCCAACCCGGAGGACGACCGCCGCCGCGTGACGATCGCGCGCGAGGTGATCGGCCCCGACGTGAAGCTGATGATCGACGCCAACCAGATCTGGGACGTGGACGAAGCGATCGAGCGGGTGAAGGCGCTCGCCTTTGCCGACCCCTGGTTCATCGAGGAGCCGACCAGCCCGGACGATATCGAGGGGCATCGCCGTATCCGCCAGGCAATCGCGCCGATCGAAGTGGCGAGCGGCGAGATGTGCCAGAACCGGGTGATGTTCAAACAGTTCATCAGCCGCGGCGCGATCGACGTGGTGCAGATCGACGCGTGCCGGCTGGGCGGGGTGAACGAAGTGCTCGCGGTGCTGCTGATGGCGGCCAAGCAGGGCCTGGCGGTGTGCCCGCATGCCGGCGGCGTCGGGCTGTGCGAATATGTCCAGCATCTGTCGATGATCGACTATCTCTGCTTTTCGGGCACGACCGAGGGACGCGTGGCGGAATATGTCGATCATCTGCACGAGCATTTCGTGACGCCCTGTGTGGTGAAGGGCGCGGCGTACATGCCGCCGACCGCGCCGGGTTTCTCGATCGAGATGAAGCCCGCGACGCTTGCGGGATTCGCGTTCAGCCCGGTCGGCACCGCGTCGGCGGCATGATCGACCGGCGCGGCTTTCTCGGCGGGGCGGCCGGCCTGGCGGGGGCCTCGCTGACCGCGACGGCGCAGGCGAAGCAGGTCGACGCCAACTGGTCCTCGATCGTCCGCGATTACGAGACGCCGCGCTGGTTCCGCGACGCGAAGTTCGGCATCTGGGCGCATTGGAGCGCGCAGTGCGTGCCCGAGTATGGCGACTGGTACGGCCGGCTGATGTATGTGCAGGGCAACCCGTTCTACGAGCATCATTTGAAGACCTATGGCCACCCGGCCGACACCGGCTTCATGGAGATCGAGAACCGCTGGAAGGCGGAGCATTGGGACCCCGAGGCGCTGATCGCGCTCTACAAGAAAGCCGGCGCCCGATATTTTATGGCGATCGCCAACCACCACGACAATCTCGATACGTTCGATTCCAGCCACCATGCCTGGAACACGCTGCGGGTCGGGCCGAAGCGCGACATCATCGGCACCTGGGAGAAGATCGTGCGGCGCGAGGGGCTGCGCTTCGGGGTGAGCAACCATAGCGCGCATGCCTGGCACTGGTGGCAGACGGCCTATGGCTATGACGCGGTCGGCCCGCGCGCCGGGCAGCGCTACGACGCGTTCAGACTGCGCAAGAGCCAGGGCAAGGGCCAATGGTGGGACGGGCTCGACCCGCAGGCGCTGTATGTCGGCCCGAGCTTCGTGCCGCCCGACGGCATCGGATCGATCGCGGCGATGGACGCCTGGCACGAGGTGCATGACGGGCGCTGGATGGAAGGATCGCCGCCCGCGCCGCCGGCCTTTGTCGCCACCTGGCTGCTCCGGCAGAAGGAGCTGGTCGAGAAATACCGGCCCGACATGGTCTATTTCGACGATACCGGCCTGCCCTTCGGCGCGACCGGGGTCGAGGCGCTGGCGCACTTCTACGCTCAGTCGCAGCGCGAGCATGGCAGCATCGACGTGGTCGCGACGGGCAAGCTGCTCACCCCCTATCAGCGCCGCGCGATGGTGGAGGATGTCGAGCGCGGCTTCAGCGACCGGCTGCGCCCCGAGCCGTGGCAGACCTGCACCTGCATCGGCGACTGGCATTACAACCGCGCCCGCTTCGACAACAAATCCTACGTGCCCGCAGAGCAGGTGATCCAGCGGCTGTGCGACGTGGTGTCGAAGAACGGCAATCTGCTGCTCTCCATCCCGATGCGCGGCGACGGGACGATCGACAACGAGGAAGAGACGATCGTCGCCGGCATCACGCGCTGGATGGCGCGCAACGGCGACGCGGCGATCTACGGATCGCGGCCCTGGCGCCTCTATGGCGAGGGGCCGACTCAACTCAGCGCGGGCCATATGAACGAGGGCCAGATGAACAAGGATGGGGCCGGCGCCTTCACCGCGCAGGATGTGCGCTTCACGGTGAAGAACGGCACGCTGTTCGCCGCGCTGCTGCGCTGGCCGGAGGGACCGGTGACGATCGCTTCGCTGGCGTCGCGTGCGATGCCGGGCGCGCGGATCGAACGGGCGACCCTGGTCGGCGGCGGCCCGGTGGCGTTCGAGCGGGATGGCTCGGGGCTGAGGCTGACCTTGCCGCGTGCGGGGGCGGGCGAGGTCGTGCCGGTGATTGCGCTGGAGGGCGTGGGGCTGATCTGACGCGCGGCCGGGACGGGCGGTGGGGCTAAGGATAGCCACGAGGGGTAATGTCAAGGACCGGGAACCGGGGTGCTGCCGGTTGCGGGGCGGCGACCGGTGGCTGTGCGGGTGCGAAAGGAGGCGGCGAGAGCGGCGGCCGTGGCGGATTCGGCGTCGGCGTCGGCTCCCAGAGGCCTGGCGTCGACGGCGCAGCCGGTCCTGCATAGGAGGCCGGCTCTTCGTCCGGGGATGAGCAGCTCCCCTTGGCCGGCTCGTCATCCGGACAGGTGTCCAGGTCAGGGTCGGGCTCCAGATCGGGGTCCGTATCCGGGGCTTCTGGCGGCGGCGGTGGTGCCGACGCCTGCTGCTCCCGCTGTTGCGCCAGCCTTTTCTCTTCGTCTCTGGCCTCGCAGCGGCGGACGAACGCCGCAAGGGCCATCCGGCTCTCGCTCATCTCCTCCTGCTTTTCCGCCATGCGCCATTTCTTCGGCCGACGGACGCGAAGCCAGTTCAGCGCGGCATTGGTGTCGGGCGGCAAATGATGCTGGTAGGTGGCATAGACCGGGTCTTCGCCAGCGCTCTTGAAGACTTTGGTGCGCTCGACCGTGCAGCCGACGGCGCGGGCATAGAGCGCGCGCTCGACGCGGTCATCGGCGTGGTCCTTGCCGGCGATAACGGCCTCGGCGAACGCCTCATGCGTGTTGCGCCAGCGATAGATGGTGCGGACACAGGCGCCGAAATGCTCGGCGAGTTCCTCGTCGGTGGCGCCCAGGCGACACAGGAGGCGGGCCTGATCGGCGAATTCTGGTTTGTAGATCATGGTGCCGGAATAGCGGCGGTGGGGTGAGGTTTGAATCGATGGGGTGGGTGGTCAGAATGTCATGAGGGTCGCTGACATTTTTGGATGGGTGGGAAGACGATAAACTATTGATATTGCTATATTCTGCTAAATTCACGTGCGTAGTTAAGTGCAATGTCACCGGAATTGCCGATTGATGTAAATGCCGCCGACGAAAGCCGCGCCGATTGCGACGAAGCTCCCGATCAATGCCTGCCAAGTTTCCAGAAAACCAATCATCCCGACGGGCCAAATTTAAATTCGACGATATCCGATAACCTTTCCATGCCATGGACACAGGCGCGATACGACAGTGGTGATCGGTTCTAGCATGTCCTACATCACCTACGCACATTCCGAATAGGATGAGGATTGAAAATGGCAAGAGACAGGAAGCCCGCCGCGGCAACAGGCGCGCGCGAGGCGCAGGCATCACCGGTACCTAAGCCAAGCCCGGTGCCCATGTCCACTCCATCTGCCTCTGCTGCCGCGGCAAAAAGAAGTTATCTAAAACAAGCTGATGTACCTAACACATCGCTTGAGGATGCGCTCAGAATACCTCAAGCGATATTCGACCACTACGCGGGCCGACCAACCGCCCCATTTCATATAGCTAAAGCACTTAGCATAGATCCCAAAGGTTCTCAGATGCGGGTGTTGTCAGGCGGTGGCATAGCATTTGGCCTTATCGAAGGCGGCGCTCAGGCTGCCGTCGTATCTGTAACTGAACTGGCTAGGCGCATTATCCGACCTAGGGCCGAGGACGAGGACGTGGAAGCAAAGCGAGAAGCTGTGCTGAAGCCGCGCGTCTTTGGGGAGTTTCTTAAGAGGTATGATCAGAGCCCGTTCCCTCGCCATGACATAGCGATGAACGTTCTGGAGGAGCTCGGCGTTCCTCGCGATAAGGCTGAGGAGGTTCTGGAGCGTCTGGACGCTAGTGCTAAGTCCGTCGGCTTCATCGAGCAGATCAATGGCAAAGACTACGTAAGCCTTCAAACCCCAGTGGGTACGGTGCCTAGCATTCCGGCGGAGGAGCAAAACGCTTCTCTTCCATTGCCTTCACCCGATCTTACGATCCGCGATGATCCGACTCCACCAATTGTGGAGCTTCAACGCACAAAGGTTCTGCCTCCTGTGGTGCCCTCGGCAGGTGCTTCATTGAAGGCGGCGGTTGAGGATGATTTGCGACGCCGGCGAGTGTTTATCACTCACGGTAAAGACCGAGCTCTGGTGGAACCAATCAGAAAACTCTTGGAGTATGGAGAACTAGAGGCGGTGATATCTGTAGAAAGGCAGTCAGTATCGAAGCCAGTACCAGAGAAGATTATGGACGATATGCGTCGGTCAGGGGCGGCTATAATTCATGTCGATGCTGATACTGTGATAACCGACAAAGATGGAATCGAACATGTGTTGCTCAATCCAAACGTCCTTATAGAAATTGGTGCGGCGATGGCATTCTACGGCCGCCGCTTCATTCTTCTAGTCCGGGAAGGTGTGAAATTGCCTTCAAATCTTCAGGGACTCTATGAAGTTCGTTATCCGGGCAGCACCTTGGACGCGAGCGCGACAATCCGTCTTCTAGAAGCGATGAAAGACATTAAGAATTATGTCCTTCCAAGTGACAGGGAGATAGATGATGGGGCTTAATCTATGCTTGCTTTGGCGCGGAGTATCGTCGGTTTTACATGGGCGAGCGAAACCTGGGATCGCGACGTGTTCGAAACGCGATCATACAACTGACCTGTTACGGGACAAAATTACGGAAAGTTCAATTTATGCCTGACGGTACGGCAAGTAATTATCATCGCTGCTATATTTCGGCGCCCACTGGTCTTGAACTTGGCGTTCTGCCTGAACTGCTGCTTGATCGTGGCATCGCATGGGAATGGGCCAAAGACGGCCCTTTTGACTTGGTCGACGCGAGTGGAGGAATGCGGCTCGCAGACTTTGTTCTTGTCGTGTTAAATGGCACAATCGCTGATTATCGGGGGGTCTTTGAGGCAGGTATCGCGATCGGGCTCGGCAAGCCTATCCTTCTCGTGCAAGCGCATTCTAGACCTCTACCAATCGACCTCCGCACATTCACGACTGTGAAGGCCGGGCTTGGCAACCGGGAGGCGCTCGGCTTCCATCTGGACTTGTTCCTGGCCTCCCCAGCTATTTCTCGAAGTCCCCGGCCGGTTGAGCGTCTTCCGAGCGAAGCGCTCGCCCGGACGTCGCGTAAGCGGGAGGGGCGCACAACGTTTGAGACCGATCTTGAGCGACGAGCATACGATGCGGTGATCGCAGCGGGCGGGTCAGCGATCTCCGAGCCGCGATCAGATTTGGATGGCCGCTATCGGCCTGACCTGCTGGCTTGGCTCGGCAATGTGGACGCCGAGTTGCTAGATCCCGCGGTGATCGAGGTCCGAAGCGGGGCGGATGCAAAGTCAGCGCGGCAACTTGAGGAGAGGCTGCTGAGCTTCATGCAGTCCACCAGTGTTCGCATGGCGCTTGTGCTAACGACATTCGCTCCGCCCGAGCGCGATCAGCAACTCTCAGACAGCGTGCTCTGGATGACAATTGACAAGTTTGAAGAACTTGCTCGTTCGGCTCGGCTGGGAACCTACGTTCGGGAGACCCGAAACCGCATCATGCATGGAGCGCGCTGATGCCAGCGATCGATCATGTCGCGGTCGCGGCTATGTTGTCGGCAGGCGATGCCGGTAATACTGCGATAAAAGGAGAAGCTCTCGAATCGGTTGTGTCTGGGACGTTTTGCCTGCTCGAAGGCGTTGGTGTCATCAAGCGCAATATGCTCGACAATGCGGGCTCGATGGAAATTGACATCCTTCTTTACAATCAGCGCCATCCGGCAGGCCTGCCATTTCTCCCGAGTCATCTGATTATTGAATGCAAAAACTGGGCCGCGCCCGTCGATTCTGCCACCCTTACTGTCTTCACTGGCAAGCTCCACAAATGTCGGGTGGATTTCGGCATTTTGGTCGCTGCTAACGGCGTAACGGGTAACCGGGACGACCGAACGCGAGCGCAGGCGCATTTGCGCAGCGTCTTCGACCGCGAAGGGCTGAAGGTGATGGTTATTACCCGTCCCGAGATCGAGCATCTGCGCGACACGGACGATCTTGGAGCGATGATGCGCGAAAAATATGGAGATTGCATCATGGGTGCAGATCAGTTTTAGCGGTCGAATTCGGTCGCTCGTTCGGGTCGGCGATAAGGCTTGTGTAATTTTTATCAAACTCCATTTATGATAGGCAGCGACTAATGCTCCCACTACCGATAGCCTGACAAGACATCTTGGGGATACTCATTGGCGCAGCCGACAAAATCCGAGCCAGTTCAGCAACCTGCTATGTCTGCCAATGATATTCGCCGCGGTATTGGCCGCCTGCAAAAGCGTGTCGAAGAAGTTTACGCTTTCCAGCCGAACGCCGTGCGCGATCCTTACGACGATCCGCTTCTCGATAGGCTGAGCGCGTCGGTGAGGGAAACGATAGGTGGGGTCTTCGGCATGAATACGCCAGCCTATGCCAACTTCATCAGAGCATCTGAGTTTTCCCCAGGATTTAAATTCCTCAACCGCAAACCGAGTCGAGATGAAATTACCGAGGTCTTCGAGACATGCAAACGACGCTCGCTGGGATTACTCGCAGCCGCAATCACCTCTCTTGATGAGCGGATAGAAAACGAAAGTTACATCGATGCAGAGAAAATTGCTTCCGCGTCTAGCTCAAGCAAGGTTTTCATAGTTCACGGTCATGACGTCGCGGCTAAAGAAAGTCTGGCGCGCTTCTTGGAAAAGATCGAGATAGATGCAATTATACTGCATGAAGAGCCGGACCGCGGGCGCACCATCATTGAGAAGTTTGAGGAATGTGCTAGCCAAGTTGGCTTCGCCGTGGTTCTGCTGACCCCAGACGATCTCGGGGGGCAAAACGCGGCTCAGGTCCAACAGGCGCGTGCACGACAGAACGTGGTGTTTGAACTGGGCTACTTCGCGGCCAAGTTGGGGCGCGGTAGAACATGCCTAATGCGCAAGGGCGATGTTGAGATTCCTTCCGATCTTTTCGGGGTGATCTATACCAATCTCGATGAGACCGAAGGCTGGAAGCTAAAGTTGATTAAGGAGCTGAAGGCCGCTGGAATCAGATTCGACGCTAACAAAGTTTGGGGGTAATCAGACTGGCGGCAAACGTAGTGGTTTGCTCACCGCTCCCGCACCGTAACCGCCTTCCCCTCATACACCACCCCAGTCGCGCCATTCTCCGCAAAGTCCGGCGCCACCGCCTTGCCCGGCCCGTAGAACCGCACTGACACCGCCCGCTTCGCCGGCATGCCCGCATAACCCCCCTCGCGCGCGCCGATGGTGAGCGTGCGCGTCGCCTGGTCCCAAGTGATCGGCACGCGCGCATATTTGCCCTGGAGATAGGCCGGGCTCACCCCGTCGTCCTCGTAGAGCGAGAAGCTGGCGTCGGCGCCGGTGAAGACGTGGAGGACGAGCGGGCCGTCGGGTTGGTCCTTCGTGCTCTGCACCTCGGGGCCGGTGGGCAGGATGCTGCCGGCGCGGACGAAGAGGGGCATGCGCTCGTACGGGGTCGCGGCGGTGATCGTGCGGCCGCCCGGATGGTATGCGCCGGTGTTGAAATCGTACCAGTCGGCGCCCGCGGGGAGATAGACCTGGCGGGTGCGTGCCTTGAAGACAGTGACCGGGGCGACGAGCAGGCTGGGGCCGAACAGATATTCGTCGTCGATATTCCACACCTTCCTGTCGGCGGCGAAATCCATCACCAGGCCGCGCATGATCGAGCCGTCCTTGAGGTTGGTGTCGGCGCCGAGCGTGTAGATATAGGGCATCAGCCGGTAGCGGAGCTGATCGTACCAGATCATCGAGCGCTGCATCGCGGGGTCGTCGGCCGAGATTTCGTAGATCTCGCGCCTGGGCGTCTCGCCATGGCTGCGGAACAGCGGGCTGAACGCGCCGAACTGGAACCAGCGCAGATTGAGCTCGCGCCATTCGGCCCGGGCCTCGGGCAGCTGGTTGGTGTAGCGATCCTCCACCGCGAAGCCGCCGATATCGTGCGTCCAGTTGGGCAGGCCCGACATTGAGACGTTGACGCCGGCCGAGATCTGGTCGCGCAGATCGTCCCAGCGCGCGGCGGTGTCGCCCGACCACACCGCCGAGCTGGTGCGCTGCAGCCCGCCAAAGCCCGAGCGGGTGAGGATGAAGGGGCGCACGTCGGGCCGCGCGTCGCGCAGGCCCTCCGCCATGCCCTGGGCGTGGACCAGCGGGAAGCTGTTGAACAGGGCGGCGCCGGGGCCCTTCGCGGTCGGGCCCATTGCGTCGATGCGTTCGTCGATCGACAGGTTGGAATGGATGTCGGGCTCGGTCGCGTCCATCCACCAGGCGTCGAAGCCGAGCGTCACCAGCCGTTCGCGGACCTGGCGGAAATAGATCGCCCGCGCCTCGGCCGCATAGGGATCATAATCGGTATTGAGATAGCCGGGGCCGACCCAGTCCTTGCGCTTGGCGTCGAGATTGCCGTGGTAGAGATAGCCCTTGGCGTCGAGCTCCTTCGCGTTCGCGGTGTTCGGGTAGAATTTCGGCCAGACCGAGATCATGATGTTGGCGTCGAGGGCGTGGACTTCGTCGACCATCGCCTTGGGATCGGGGAAGCGCTTCTTGTCGAACTCGTGGCTGCCCCATTGGTCCTCGGGCCAGTAGAACCAGTCCTGCACGATATTGTCGAGCGGGATGCGGCGCTTGCGATATTCGCGGACGACGCCGAGCAATTGCTCCTGCGTTTCGTAGCGCTGGCGGCTTTGCCAGAAGCCATAGGCCCATTTGGGCAGCATCGCGGCCTTGCCGGTAAGGTCGCGATAGCCGGCGACGACAGTGTCCATGCTGGTGCCGCCGACATAATAATAATCGGTCGCCTTGCCGACATCCGACGACATCCACAGCGAGTGGCGGTCGGGGGCGGGCAAGGGATCATTGTGGTAGAAGGCGATATAGCCCGCGTTCGGCTCCCATTCGATGCGCAGGTTCACCGGCTTGCCCTTGACCATGGGCAGGGTGAAATTGTGGAACCAGGGGTTCCAGTTCTGGCGCCAGCGCTCCAGCACCAGTCTGCCGTCGGCAAAGACCTTCACATAGCTGGAGGAATAGAGGCGGAATTTATGCTCGCCGGTGGTCTCCGGGGTGACGGCGCCGGTCCAGACGACATGCTGGGTCTGCACGGTCTTGCCCGCGGTGTTCTGGCCGCTATCGGCCGAGGCCACGGTTTGCGCCTTGGCGGCGGCGGGCCATTTGTCCTGGTCGCGGATATATTCGTAATTGATCACGGGCTCCTGCCGGGTCACCGCGAGCCGGTCGCCGAGATAATACTCAGCTTTCCAGCCGGGGGTGCCGCCGCTCGTCACCTTCAGTTTCGTGCCGACAAAGGCATAGGGCGTGGGGTTGCCGAAGCGGGTGATCGAGTTGTTGTCCCACAGCAGGCCGTAATGGCGGGTGGAGACGAGGAAGGGGACGGCGATGTCCATATTGTGCTGGGCGAGCTCGACGTCCTCGCCATTGTAATTCATCTGGCGGTTCTGGTGCTGGCCGAGGCCGTAAAAGCCTTCGTCGGTGCCGCGGTTGAACTGTTGCCGGGTGGCGAGCCAGGGCTTGCCGTCTAGGGTGACGGGGTGGAAGGCGCCGCGGGCGGCTTCGTCGAGGGTGAGCTTGCCGGTGGCGTCGCGGAAGGCGACATGGCCGTCGCTGAGGCGGATCTCGGCGGTGGCTTTGGCGGCCTTTAGGGTGACGAGGCCGTTGGCTTCGGTGACGGTCAGGGTGCCATGGGGTTTGGCGACGACCATGAAGCTGTCGGGCAGGTCGAGGCTGGTGCCGGGGACGGCGGTGACGCGGAACTTGTCCTCGCCATAGACGAGTATGCGCACGCGCTTGGCCGGGCCGCTGTCGGGGGTGACGACCACGCCGTGATCGACGCGCTGGACATCGGCCGCGGCAAGCGCGGTGGAAGCGGTGCCGGCGAGCAGGATCGCCGCGGCGAAGACGGGGAGTTTCACTTCTTCTCTCCTATTGCCAGGTCGCGAGCTTCACGCGGAGCAGTTGCGGCTCCGAGGTGAAGTTGAGGCCGTAATCGGTCTGGTCGCCGTTCCACAGGCGGTCGAACACCCAGGCGCCGTCGACATAATGGCCTTCCTCGACGCGCTCGAGCATCAGGTGGCGTTTGCCGGGGTCGGTGAGGGCGAAGTCCACGCGGGCGTGGAAGCCGGTGACGAGATACTCCGACGGGCCGAGCCGCGCGATGGCGACGCCGCCCGAGGGGGTGTCGTTGCCGGTCGGGGCGGGCGTGCCGAATTGCGGGAGGCCGAAGCTGATGGTGGCCTTGTGCGCGCCGAGATCGAGCGATTGCGCGTGCTTTGCAGCGGGATCGGTGGGCTCGGCGGCGCCCCACACCTGGCCTTCATAAGCGAGCTTGGCCCAGACTCGTTCGAGCGGGCGGAACAGGCGATAGTTGCGGGCAAAGGCTTCGATCGTCTCGGGGTCGAGCGCCTTGGCGCCGAGCGGGAAGTTGGAATATTTCGTGGCGTCCATGCCGAACGGCGCCCAGCCGATCGCGCCGCGGCCGATCGCCGGGAAGAAATAGCGGGCATAGGGGCGGGCATTGCCGGTCTCGGGCACGAACAGCGGATTGTCGGGCCTCGTGTAGCGATCGAGGAAGCCGAGATATTGCGCGTGATCGGGGTTGTAGATGTCGGGGCTCACCACATCGAGATGCGGGGCGGCGGCCTTGTAGACGTCGATCACCGGATGGGAAGGCCCGCCCGAGGCGAAGCTGTTCGGGTCCTGCCAGACGAACGGATTGCTGGTGAGCGCGGCGTTGGCATACATCGGCAACGGCTTCACGGCCTTGCCCGCGGCGGCGACCGCGTCGATATAGCTGGCGACGTACCAGCTGTGGAAGAACAGCTCGGCATCGCGGCCATAGAGCTGGGCCCAGCTGCCGGGTTTCTTGCCGGTCTGCTTCACCAACGCGGCGGGGACCTGGCCGGCGAACAACCGGTCGGCCTCGGCGGAGTGATCGCGCGCGCTGCCATAGCTGCCAGGCTCGTTCTCGACCTGCACCATGATGACGGTGTTGGCCTGGTCCCGGTCCTTCAGGTGGCGCATCAGCGCGACGAACGCCTTTTTGTCCGCCTCCAGCGTGGTCGCGCCGTGCGGGCTGAGCGCGTAATGCGTCGCGCCCCTGGCGTCGATCATGCGGGGGAAACGCTTGTTGTCGAGCTTGACCCAGGACGGGGCGTAGCTGGGGCCGGTGTTCTTCCAGGTGCCGAACCAGAGCAGCACGAGGCGGACCTTGTGCTCGCGTGCCTCGTCGAGCAGCGTGTCGAGGAAGGAGAAGTCGAACTTTCCTTCCTGCGGCTCGATCTGTTCCCAGGCGATCGGGACTTCGACCGTGTTGGCCTGGAGCGCGTCGATCACCGGCCAGACCTTTGGCAGCATGGCGGGCCACGCGCTGCTGTTGTTGACCTGCGCGCCGAGCATCAGGAACGGGCTGCCGTCGACGATCAGCGCGTGGCGGCCGTCGCGGCTGTCGATGCGGGGCAGCGGACCGGGCGCGGCGAGCGCGGTGCCCGTGAGCGCGACGGCCGAGGCCAGTGCCCAGCATGCGAGGCCCTTGAGCGCCATTTCCCTCTCCCCCGTCGTTCGATTCCGGCTAGGCCTAGTATCTCAGTGAAAACGGACTTTGCCAATGAAAATCGGTGGACGTTCAACCCTGACGGGGCGCGGCGGTCGAGCTGCGCAGTTCCAGCGTCGCCGGCACCACGACCGGCGCGTTGGGCACAATGCGGCCCGCGCGGTCGGCGATGATCAGCTCGACCGCGCGCGCGACGACGTCGGCGATCGGCTGCACCACCGCGGTCAGGGGCGGGTGGGTGAAGCGGACGATCGGGGTATCGTCGAAGCTGATCAGCGACAGGTCGCGCGGCACCTTGATGCCGCGCTCGCGCCCTGCCTCCAGCGTCGCCAGCGCCATCTGGTCGTTGCTGGCGATGATCGCGGTCGGCGGCGCGGCGCTGTCGAGCAAATGGAGCGCGGCGTGCCGGCCAGAGGCATAGCTGAAATCGCCTTCCGCGAGCAGCCCGGCCGTGTCCAGGCCCGCCTCGACCATCGCCGCGCGCCAGCCATGGACGCGCCAGGCGCTGAGCTCATATTCGGGCGATCCGGCGATCAGGCCGATGCGGCGATGGCCGAGCCCGACGAGATGCTCGGTCGCCATGCGCGCGGCATGCTCGTCGTCCATGGTCAGCGCGAAGCCGGGGCCCTCGGTGAGCGAGCCGATCCGTGCGAAGCTGATCTTCTGCGCCTCGAGCAGCTCAGTGATGTGCGGATTCTGCGAATGCGGCGGAGTGAGGATCACGCCGTCGGGCTGGAGCGCGGCGATCGCGCCGAGCAGCTCGCGCTCGATATGATCGCTATGCGTGTCGACCAGCTCGACGATCATGCGATAGCCATGTTCGGCGCAGGTCAGCATGCCGCCGAGCAGCATCTGGTCGATCCAGTCGGCGCCCTCGCGCTTGCGCCAGTCGGCGATGGTGCGCTCGCGGTCGTTGAGCGCGAGGATGAGGTAGGAACGCGATCCGCTCATCCGCTGCGCGGCGATCGAGGGGACGTAACCGAGCTTGTCGATTGAGGCCTGGACCCGGAGCGTCATCTCCGGCCGGACGTTCGGCTCCTTGTTGATGACGCGGCTGACCGTCTGGAGCGAGACTCCGGCATCGGCGGCGACATGCTTGATCGTGACGGCCTGGCGGCGCCTTGCCATGCCGGTCAGCCCCGCGCCGGGATCGACGCGCCGCAATAGCGGGCGACATAGGCGCCGTGCGCGGGCAGCGAGGCGACGGTGCGGGTGACATGGTCGCGGATCGTGCCGAGCAGCTTGTCGAGCTCCGTATCGGGCAGCTTCGCCGCGATCGGATGATAGGAGCGCGGCACGATGCCCTGGCCCATCATCACCTGGACCCAGCTGTTCTCGGCGAACAATTCCTCGTTCTTGCGGAAGACGCGGCCGGTCTCGCGGAACAGCTCGATCTTCTGGGCGAGCGTATCGGGGATCGGCATCGCCGCGCATTGCCGCCAGAACGGGCTGTCGCGGCGCTCGGTCGCCTTGTAGTGCAGGATCAGGAAGTCGCGGATCTGGCGCGTATCCTCGTCCTGCTGGTCGTTGAACTCGGCCACGTCGCGCACGCTGATCTCGCCCAGCGGCATCATCCGGATGAGGCGCAGCACGGCGCGCTGGATCAGGTGGATGCTGGTCGATTCGAGCGGCTCCATGAAGCCGCCCGACAGGCCGATCGCAATGCAGTTGCGATACCATTGGCGCCGCCGCGATCCGGTGGTGAAGCGCAGCATATTGGGCTCGGTCAGCACTTCGCCCTCGACATTGCCGAGCAGCCGTTCGAGCGCGGCGTCGCGCGACAGGTAGCGGCTGCAATAGACCAGGCCGTTGCCGGTGCGATGCTGCAGCGGGATGCGCCATTGCCAGCCGGCATCATGTGCCATGGCGCGGGTATAGGGGACGGGCGGGCCGACATTCTCGGTCTGGAGCGCGATGGCGCTGTCGCAGGGCAGGTAGTGCGTCCAGTCGTCGAAGCCGGCATGCAGCGCCTGCTCGATCAGCACCGCGCGAAAGCCGGTGCAGTCGAGGAACAGGTCACCCTCGATCCGCGTGCCGGAGTCGAGCACCAGGGCGGCGATGTCGCCGCTCTCGCCATCGAGATCGACCTGGGCGATCCTGCCCTCGACGCGCTTCGTGCCGTCGCCCTCGGCCATAGAGCGGAGGAACTTCGCGTAGAGCGTCGAATCGAGCTGATAGGCGTAGTTCATCCCGTCATCGGGGAGATGCGCGAACTTGCCCTGCAGCGCCGCGATCAGCTCGAGGCAATAGTCGTCATAGGATTGCTCATAGCCCTTGCTGCGGGCGTAGAGCCAGAAATGCTGGAAGCCGGCCGACCAGTGATCCTTGCCGGTCAGGCCGAAGCTGTGGAAATAGCGGCTGCCGATGGTCTTCCAGTCGTCGAACAGGATGCCCAGCTTGAAGGTCGCCTGGGTGGCGCGCATGAAATCGGCCTCGTTGATGCCGAGCAGCCGGTTATAGGTGACGAGCGGGGGGATGGTGGATTCGCCCACCCCGATCGTGCCGATCGCGTCGGATTCGACCAGGGTGACCTCGACCGTCCGGCCCATCGTCCGCGTGATCGCCGCCGCGGCCATCCAGCCCGCGGTGCCGCCACCGGCGATGACGATGCGTCGGGGGTGCGGCATGCCGTCAGTCATTGGCTCAATTGCCTCAGCAGGAAGGCGCGGATCCGGCCGGCGCTTTCGGGGGTCAGGGGGGCGAGGATGCTGCGGCCTTCCTCGGGGATATGTGCGGTCACGTCATCGCCATTGCCGAAGACATAATAGTCGAACAGGTCGCGCCAATAGGCCTTCTGGTCGTCGGGCAGATCGCGGATCGACAGCAGCGCATGGTTGAGCGCGTCCTGCGGCTGGCCGAACCAGCGCGGGGCCTCGCGCCACCAGTAATTGATCAGGATGTTGAACGGTTCCAGCCCCTCGACATGGTGCCACCAGAGCGCCGGGATGTAGAGCGCGTCGCCGGCGTCGAGTTCGGCGGTCTGGGCGTGGACCAGCGCCTCGCGGAAGCGCGGGTGGGCCGCGAAATCGGGCGCGTGGAAATCGACCATGCTGATAGCGCGGCCGGCCGGCGTATTGTCGATCGGGCCGAGATAGAGGTTGCGGAACTGGTCGCGCGGGAAGAGCGTGAAGCGGCGGCGCCCGACCGCGACGCAGGCGAGATTGTCGGGCACGTCGTTATGTGCCGCGATGCGCGTGCGCGTGCCCATCCAGATGCTGGCGAGCGGCGCGCGGTCGCCGAGATCGACCTGATTCGCCTCGTGCAGGCCGTCGAAAAATTCGTGCATGTCGATCGAGGCGAGATAGATCGGCGGGGCGTCCGCCCGGCCTTCGTTCGCCTCGATCTTGGCGAAGATCTCCGACAACCGGGCGCGCAGCATGTGGAAGTTCATGCCCATCGCGTCGTCGTAGAATAGCCGTCCGCCCGAAGCCGGCGACCCGACCGAGACTGCGAAGGGAATGTCGCGGTGCCGCTCCAGCAGATAGGCGCGCGCGTCGCGGTTGGAGCGCCGGCCTGCCTGGACCAGCGGCCAGTCGGCGACGAGCCCGCGCACCACGAAGGGGCGATCGGCCTCGCGCAGGAGGGTGTCGAGCGCGGCGGCGTCGGCGACCTCGACCTCGACCTCGGGCACCGGCGCGAGCGCCTCGAAGATTCCGGGGTCGGCCTCAGCCATGTCCGATCCGGCGGTTCTTGCGCGCGATCAGCTCGCGCAGCCGGCCGAGCGACGCGATCGCCATGAAGATCGGCATCAGATGGCCGTCGGCGTGCAGCTTGCCCAAGGTCGCCGCGTCGAGCTCGCGCAGCCGATCCTCGTCGATCCCGTGGAAGCCGACCAGGCGGTTGGTCGATCCGTCGTCGAGCTTGATCTCGAGCGTCAGCGGCTCGAGCAGCTTGTAGCGATCGAGTGCGGCGAAAAAGCCTTCGGACTCGCGATAACCCAGGTCGAGTTCGCCCAGTTTATGTGTGATCGATTCGAGATAGGGTGTCGGCCGCCCATCCTCGTCGAACAGCCGCACACCGTCTGCGCCAATCCGCGGGCTGGCGAGGTCGATATGCACCTGCTTGTCGCCGCCTTCCGTCGGCGACCCACCGATCAGAAAGGGCTGGATGTCGATCGCCAGCGGCAGGTAGCGCGCATCCCATCGGCCATCGTCGAGGAACAGATTCTCGCCCGTATCGAAGCCGAACATCGCCAGCGCGGTGAAGCGGTCGCGCTCCGCATTCAGGCGGAACAGGATCGGATAGTCGTCCTGCACGCGGCGGAACTCGCTTGGCACCGCGATGGCGCACATCACCGCGTCGCCCAGCGCGATGCCGCGGTCAGTGCGCACGCGGAGGTCGCGATGGTCTTCGAGGGTGAGAAGCGCGTGTTCGGACATATCAGCGCGTATTTTCCATGGGAGGCGCCATAGCGTGATGCGCGCGCAGCGCATCGAGATAGGCACGATTGGTGGGCAGGCTGGCGGCGAGCACGCGGGACCGCTGCTCGACCTGGCCGAGCTGTTGCGTCACGCCGTTGCCGGGCGCGCCGAGGATGGCGCCGGCGGGCGGGGCGGGGAAGCCCATGCCGTAGAGGATATATTGGTAGCTCGCCGCGGGGAAGATCTCCTCCGCCGCGGGCAGGTCGGCACGCGACGGCGGCTGGTCGCGCCAGAGGCGGAGCAAATCGGCCAGCCGCGGCGGGATCGAGGCAGGATCGCGGTGGTCGCGCCAATAGGGCTCGTCGCGCGCGCTCAGCACATAATGGAGCTTGAGGAATTCGACGATCCGGTCCCAGCGGTAACGGAACAGCGTGTTGAAGCGGTCCGCATGGATCGGCATCACGTCGCGGGTCGCCGGGAAATTGTCGAGCAGCGCCTCCAGCGACAGCTCGGTCAGCACGATCGCCGATGCCTCGAGCGGTTCGAGGAAACCCGCCGACAGCCCGATCGCGAGGCAATTGCGTTCCCAGAAGCGCTCGCGATGGCCCGAGCGGAAGGTGAGGCGGCGGAAGGTCAGGCGATCGGTATCGGCGCCGGGCAGGGCGCGGCGCAGATAGGCGGCGAGAGTCGCCTCGGCCTGCTCGTCGCTCGCGTGGCGCGACGAATAGACGCAGCCCACGCCGCGCCGCGTCGGCAGGCCGATGTCCCAGATCCAGCCTGCGGCGTGCGCGGTGGCGTTGGTCTGCGACGCGATCGGGCTGCCGGGCGCGACCGGCACCTGCACGGCCAGTGCGCGATCATTGAACAGCTCGTGGCTGCGATCGAGGAAATCGACCCCATATTGCCCGCCGATCAGCAGGGCGGCGTGGCCGGTGCAATCGATGAACAGGTCGCCCGCGACATCGCCCGACGCCCGGGTACGGACCGCCGCGATGTCGCCGTCTTCGCTGCGTTCGACCGAAACGACATGGTCGCGGACAAGATGCACGCCGAGCCGATCGGTGGCGTGCCGGCTCAGCAGCGCCGCCAGCTTTGTGGCGTCGAGGTGATAGGCATAGTTCAGCGCGCCGGCATAATCCGGCATCGCGCGCTGGCGCGGCGCCAGGTCGAGCGCGCACGGGCGCGCCTGCGGCGTGACCGTGTCGGCAAAGCCGCGGCCGGGCGCGGCATCGTGCCATGCCGCCACCACGTCGCGCGGATCGCCGTCGATCGGGGCGACGAAGGGGTGGAGATAGGCGTCGCCATCGCCGCCGGTGCGCCAGCCGATAAAACGCGAGCCCTGTTTGAACGAAGCGTCGCAGGCGAGCAGGAATTCGGTCTCGCTGATGCCGATCCGCTCCAGCGTCCGCCGCATCGTTGGCCAGGTGCCCTCGCCGACGCCGATGGTGGGGATATCGGGGGATTCGATCAGCGTCACGCAAAGCGGCGCCGGAGCCGCCGGGTTGGCGCGCGCGGCGATGAGGCACGCCGCGAGCCAGCCGGCGGTGCCGCCGCCGACGATCACGACCCTCGAGACTGCCTCGTCCACGCTACGCGCCTTCATCCACGATCGGCAACTTGCCGCGCCAGGAGAGGAAAAGCCACCCTCGTCGGAGGGTGGCTTTCCTGTCACCGGCAATGTCCCAACGGTCGGATCAGAACGCCGCGCGAACACCGAACGAGTAGCGCGCGAAGCCCGGTGCGACGACGGTCACGTTGCGATCGGACCGCAGATGCTGGCGCCGGCCCGACCCGGTCAGGTTGATGCCCTCGGCAAAGACGCTGATGCCCTTCATGAACTCGTAGCTCGCGCTCGCGTCCACCTGGCCATAGGCTTCGGTGTAAGTCGGATTGATGCCGGTCGAGTTCAGGAATTCGTCGCGCCAGTTATACGCGACGCGCGCTTGGATGCCGTATTTGTCGAAGAACGCCACCGCGTTGGCGCTGTTGCTGAGCCCGGTCAGCGCGAACTGGGTGACGGTCGAAGGCTTGGTATTGTCGTACACCGCGCTGCCGTCGACGATCGTGTAGTTCAGGATGGCGCCGAAGCCGGTATCCCAGAAGCTGTGCTGAATGGCGAATTCCCAGCCATGGAGCGTCGCCGTCTGATCGCTGTTCACCGGCGTGGTGATCTTGAAGTTGAGCGCCGGATCCTCGGGCAGCGAATAGATTAGGCCCAGCGCCGCGTTCGACGATTGCGGGTAATGCGCGAAGATATACTGGCGGATCTGGGTGGCCGTCGCATTCGGCCCGATCGCCGCGACCGCTGCATTGTAGCGCGGACCGCCCTGGGGGGTGGTCAGGCCGAAGGCAGTGGTGTCGAAGCGCGTGGACGCGATGAAGTTCGCGACGCTCTTGCGGAAATAGCCAACCGACACATAGCTGTCGCGGCCATAATACCATTCGGCCGACAGATCGATGTTCTTCGACTTGTACGGGATCAGGCCCGGATTGCCCTGAGCGCCGGTGCCGCCGCCGACACGGAACAGCCCGTCCAGCGTCCGCCCGCCCTGCATGAGGTCATAGCTCGCGCGGGTGATGGTGTGGCTGTACGAGGCGCGCAGCTTGACGTTGTGGAGCGGCGAAATGTCGAAGTCGATCGACGGCAGCCAGTTATCGTACCGGCCGTCGAACCGGGTGAAGGCGCTGTTGCCCGACAGGACCACGTTGAACTCGTTGTCCGCCACCCACTGCGTGCTGGACGGGACGGGCACGAGCGCCGACGAGGTGATGTCGGTCGATTCGTAGCGCACGCCGGCGACGATGTGCGCCGGATTGCCGAACGCGTCGAACTTCCCGGCCACCTGCACATAAGGCGCCAGCGTCTTTTCGGTGATGCGCCGGTCCGTGTTGAACTGCGCTAGGCAACTGCCCTGGATCGAGGCGCCCGATCGCGGCTGGCTGCACGCCTTGAACTTGGATTCGAGGAGATCGACCATGTCCTCGAAATTGAAGGTGTAGAATTTCTGCGCCATGCCCTGCTGCGCCAGGCCCGGGAACAGATTGGGCAGCGTCGCGAGCGTGAACATGCTGTCGGGGACCGACGATGCCGGGCCGATCCCGCCCCAGCTGTCGTTCTGGATGGTGCCGAAGGCCGAGCGTACCTTGTTCTCGATATAGGAGACGCCGAAGTCGAGGCCGTCGAGCAAACCACCCTCATGGTCGTAATGGATACCCAATTGGGCCTGGTTGATCGTGTCCTTGAAATAGGCGTTGCGGAAGGCGTTGCCGGTGGGTGTGATCAGTGCCGCGTTGAGCGGGTCGATGCCGGGGGCCATGTTGTACGAGATGACCGGCAGGTCATGGTCGAAATTGATCGTCTGGTTCTGGACGCCGAAGATCGCGGTGCCGACCGACATGCTCGAGCCGAACCGGTTGGTCGGCTTCACTTCCGCGGTCGAGTGATGCCCATCAAGCGTCACCGTCACCCCGCCCGGGGCCTTCCACACCAGATTGCCGCCAAGCGACTTGTTCTCGGCGCGGTTCGCAGTGAGCGAGCCGCTATAGGACAGGTCCTTGCCAACGTTGCAGACCGTCGACGGCGCCACGCACCCCGCATCCGGCACCGCGAAGCGCTCGGTATAGAAGACCGGGCCGGCGACCGGGCCGTCGGTCCAGGAACTCGACGTGTCGCCATGGTTGAACCAGATGCCGACATTGCTGTTGCGGATTTCGACGGTGTTGCGCGAATAGGTATAGTCGATCGTCGCGGTCAGCTCGTCGGTCGGGCGGAATTGCAGGACGGCCTGGCCGTTGATGCGCTCGCGATCGATGTCGTTGAACTCGTACGACGCGTTCTGCGGCACCTGATAGACATCGGTCGGATCGGGTCGGTTGGTGATGTTCGCGGCGCCCGGGCTGCCGGGCTGCGCCAGCGAGCCCCAGTTGTTCTCGTTGCCGAGATACCCGTCGCGCCAGCCGACGACGCCCTGGTTCGTGCTTGCCTTGCGCTTCTGGTACGACCCGATGATCGCGATGCCGATCCGGTCGTCCGCGAAGGTGCTGCTGAAGATGCCCGAGACTTCCGGCGTGATGTCGTTCTTGCCGTTCTGCGAGCTGTCGATCACGCCCTTGACGGTGAGGCTGCCGCGCATGCCGGGCCGGTCGAGCGGGCGCGGGGTCCGGATGTTGATGGTCGAGCCGATGCCGCCCGATTCGATCGAGGCGCGACCGCTCTTGTAGACCTCGACCGCGGCGATGCCTTCGGAGGCGAGGTTGGCGAAGTCGAAGGAACGCGAGGACGGCGCGCTGCCGCCGTCGCCGATCAGCGCGGTCGGCATCTGGCGGCCGTTGAGCGTCACCAGGTTGAATTCGGGCCCGAAGCCGCGGACGGTGACGAGCGAGCCCTCGCCGTTGGACCGGTCGATCGACACGCCGGTGATGCGCTGAAGCGATTCGGCGAGGTTGGTGTCGGGGAATTTGCCGATGTCCTCGGCCGAGATCGCATCGACCACGCCCTGCGAGTCGCGCTTGATGTCGAGCGCCTGCCGCAAGCTGGCGCGGATGCCGGTGACGACGATATCGGGTTCATCGGCAGCCGGCTGATCCTGGACCAGGCCACCCGCTGCATTCGCGTCCTGCGCATGGGCCGTGCCGGACACCGTGGCGATCGCCAGAACCGATGCTCCAACCACGAATCGCGAAAGCACGCGAGTAGAACGACGCCGCATATATCCTCCCCTGTTTTATCAGTGCAGCTTGATCCGCACTTTATTGATAACGTTCACTTGCGAAATTTGTCGTGCGTTGTCAAGGTCCTTCGCGGAAAGCCGCAAATGGCACCGAATCGGCCTGAGTGGTTGTGAACGTTAGCAATTTGCATGTTTTCGGGCGATTGCGGGTTTCGCCACCCGCGCAAATCATCACCGGGCTGGTGCAAATCGGCAACGGATTCGAGGGGAAAGAGGATGTCGAAAAGGATGCAGGCCATATTGGCCGCGGTGTCGGTTCTCGCACTGACGGGGGCGGCGGCGAGCATCGCCCAGCCGCAGAGCGCCGCCAGGAAGAGCGTCGGCACCAAGAGTGTCAGGCAGGACGCCCGCGCGCGGGCCACCGCGATCGTCGCGAAGATGACGCTCGATGAAAAGATCGGGCTGGTCCATGGTCTGTTCCCGCCCATGGCCAAGGGCAAGACCAGGCATGAGCTGATCCCCTCGGCCGGCCATATCGACGGCGTGCCGCGGTTGGGCGTGCCGTTGCTGCGCGAGAGCGATGCGTCGCTCGGCGTCGCCAACCAGGTCGAGCAGCGCAAGGGCGATGTCGCCACCGCGCTGCCGTCGAGCCTGGCGACGGCGGCGAGCTTCGACCCCGAGATCGCCCGCGCCGGCGGGGTGATGATCGGCGCGGAAGCGCGCGCCAAGCGCTTCAACGTGCTGCTCGCGGGCGGCGTCAACCTGACGCGCGACCCGTGGAACGGACGCAATTTCGAATATCTCGGCGAGGATCCTCTGCTCGCGGGCACCCTGGCGGGCGCGCATATCGCCGGGGTCCAGTCCAACCGCATCGTCTCCACGGTCAAGCATTTCGCGCTCAACGCGCAGGAGACCGGTCGGATGGTGGTGGATGCGCGGATCGACGAAGCGAGCTTCCGCGAAAGCGACCTGCTTGCCTTCCAGATCGCGATCGAGCGCGGCAGGCCCGGCTCGGTGATGTGCTCGTACAACAAGGTCAATGGCGACTGGGCGTGCGAGAACGACTTCCTGCTGAACAAGGTGCTGAAGCGCGACTGGGGCTATCCAGGCTGGGTGATGAGCGACTGGGGCGGGGTGCATTCGACCGCCAAGGCCGCCAATGCCGGGCTCGACCAGGAATCGGGCCAGGAACTGGACAGCGAGATCTTCTTCGACAGGCTCAAGGCCGATGTCGAGGCGGGCAAGGTGCCGATGGCGCGGCTCGACGACATGGTGGTGCGCTATCTGACCGGCCTGATCGAGACCGGCCTGTACGACGCGCCGGTGGCGGAGACGGTGCAGCCGATCTCCTATGCGCAGCATGCCGAAGTGGCGCAGCGCGCGGCCGAGGCGGGTATTGTGCTGCTGAAGAATGACGGCGGGGTGTTGCCGGTCGCCGCGACGGCGAAGCGGATCGTGGTGATCGGGGGCAATGCCGATGTCGGCGTCCTGTCGGGCGGCGGATCGAGCCAGGTGCGGTCGGTCGGGGGTGCCCCGATCGAGATTCCGCTGACGTCCGGGGCGGCGATGTCGTTCGCGCGCGTCACCTATCATGCGTCCGCGCCGCTCAAGGCGTTGCGCGCGGCGCTGCCCAAGGCCGAGATCAGCTTCGTCGACGGGAAGGACGTCGCGGCGGCCGCAGCGGCGGCGCGGGGCGCCGATATCGCGATCGTCTTCGCCACGCAGTGGACGACCGAAGCGCAGGACGTGCCGAACCTGTCCTTGCCCGACGGGCAGGACGCGCTGATCGCGGCGGTGGCCGCGGCGCAGCCCAGGACGGTGGCGGTGCTAGAGACCGGCGGCCCGGTGCTGATGCCCTGGATCAAGGCAGTGCCGGCGGTGGTGCAGGCCTGGTATCCCGGCCAGCGCGGCGGGGAGGCGATCGCCAACGTGCTGACAGGCAGGGTCAATCCCTCGGGCCGCCTGCCGATCACCTTCCTTGCCTCGGCAGCGCAGGCGCCGCGCCCGGCCCCGGTCGGGCTCGATACGATGACCTCGCTCGAGGCGCAGGCGGCGGCGGACCCCGCCAATGCGAGCAAGTTCAAGCTGGCGAGCTTTCCGGTCGATTATGTCGAAGGCGCCGATGTCGGCTATCGCTGGTACGAGAAAAAGGGCCGGCAGCCGCTCTTCGCCTTCGGGCACGGGCTGAGCTACACCAGCTTTACCTATCGGCGGCCGGTGGTGACCGGGGGCAAGACGCTGAGCCTCTCGTTCGAGGTGGTGAACAGCGGCAGCCGCGCGGGCGCCGATGTGCCGCAGATGTATGTCGCGCGGGAGGGATCGAAGGTGCCGATGCGCCTTGCCGCGTTCACGCGCATCACCTTGAAGCCAGGCGAGGTGCGGCGCGTGACCCTGACCGCGGAGCCGCGCATCCTGGCCGATTATGACGTGAAGCTGCCGGGCTGGCGGATCGCGGGCGGCACATACCGGGTGGCGCTGGGGCGTGATGCGACGGATCGCTCGATCGTCTCGACCGCCACGGTGGCGGCGGCGACGATGAAACCGTGAGCACTTCCGTCATGCCGGACTTGTTCCGGCATCCATCCTGCGGCGAGGCGCAGCGTGCATCATGAAGCGCTGCGCCTGGACCACGATGGACCCCGGAACAAGTCCGGGGTGACGATTGAAGGATGATGAGCCGACACTAAGGATCGACGCCCCCAACCCCGGGCAGTTGCCGATTGCCGCCGGCACGGGCAAGGTCGGGCGACCGCTGATGCCTTTCCCCCTCGCTCCTGCGCTCGCGGCCGGACCGCGCACCGGCCACCGGCCGATCGGCTTCCTGCTGATCTATGCGATCGCGCATGCCGGCGGGGTGATGGCGTATATGCCGCTGCTCAGCATGCTGCTGCCGATGAAGATCGAGGGCGTATCGGGCGAGGCGCGGATCGATGTGTTCACCGCGACGGTGGTGTGCGGCGCGATCGCGGCGAGCCTGTGCGGCATATTGTTCGGCTGGCTCAGCGACCGGTCGGTCGCCGCGGGTGGCGGGCGGCGTCGCTGGGTGGCGGGCGGGATGGTCGTGACGGCCCTGTCCTACGCGCTGGTCGCGGCGGCCTCGACGCCGGGGGCGATCATCATGGCGACGATCCTGTTCCAGGTTGCGCTGAACGCGATGCTCGGGCCGCTCGCCGCGATCATGGCGGACGAAGTGCCCGATGCGCAAAAAGGTCTGACCGGCGGCCTGCTGGCGCTGGCCAACCCCTCGGCATCGGCGGTGCTGGCGATCGTGGTCGGCCTGCACCGGCTGGGCGAGGTGACTCAGTTCGGGCTCGTGGTGCTGGCGTTCACGGCCTGCGTCACGCCGCTGCTGCTGTCGCGGTCGATCCCGGTGCCGGTCGGGAGCGAGCCGCGCCCGGTCTTCACCTCGCCCCGGCGCGACCTCGCTATCGCCTGGGCGGCGCGGCTGTTCGTTCAGGTCGCGGGCGCGGTGCTGTCGCTGTACCTGCTTTATTATTTCGAGAGCATCACCAGTGAAGACCCGCGCGACCTGGCGCTGCGGGTCGGGCATCTGCTGGCGATATCCTTCATCGTGCCGCTGCCGATCGCGGTGCTGGTCGGCCGCCTGTCCGACCGGATCGACCGGCGCAAGCCGTTCCTGGTCGCGGCGGCGATGGTGGCGGCGATGGGGCTGTTAGGCATGGCGCTGGCGCGGGACTGGACGATGGGGGCGGCGGCGTTCGCGCTCTACGCGATCGGATCGGGCGTGTTCCTGCCGCTGCATGCGGCCTTTGCGATGCAGTTGCTGCCCGACCCCGATCATCGCGGGCGCGATCTCGGGCTGATCAATTTGACCAATACCTTGCCCTCGTTCCTCGGCCCGCTGCTGACCTGGTCGCTGGCGACGCCGCGCGATTTCAGCACGCTGATGCTCGCGCTGGTGGGGCTGACCCTGTGCGGCGGGCTGAGCGTGATCGGGGTGCGCGGGCGGCGTTAGAATCAGACTACCACTCTCCGTTCGCCCTGAGCTTGTCGAAGGGCTGTTCTTTCTTCCGCGGAAGGGAAGAGCAGGGCTTCGACAAGCTCAGCCCGAACGGAGAGGGGGCAATCGGGCCGAAACTCTAGGGATAGCTGACCAGCGTCTGCTTGATCGCCCCGGGCTCTGCCGCGGCGCCGGCCTGGTTGACGAGATGCGCAATCGTGCCCTTGCCGCCGCCGAGCGAGATGGTCGTGACGTTCGAGAACCGGACGCCCGGTTTGTGCGGCGCCTCGATCGCGCTTTCGACGACGATGCTCGGGTCGGCGGTGAAGTTCGCATAGATGCCGAGCGCGACTGCCTGGTGGTCCTCCACCCGGTCGGCGACCTTGTAGGCGGCCCAGCCGCGTATGGTGCCGGCCATGTACGCGGCCTGGTTCGGCGGGTCGTAGGGCAGCTCGTTCTGGTAGAACCAGGTCCGGCCACGCTCGCCGTTCCACAGCGTGTTGTAGCGGCGGAAATGCTCGACGAAGAGCGCGCACATCGTCACGTCGTCGCCGTTCACCACCAGCCCCTGATTGCCGATGCTTTCGTCCCAGCCGACATGGATCCGGCCGCTTGCCCGGTCGCCATGATCGGCACGCCAGATCCACAGATGGTCGCCGATGACGTGGTGGCTGTTGATCTCGAGACAGGTCTCGGCATTGCCGATCGTCGCACCGCCGACGCGGAAGAACAGGTCGGAGAGCAGGGTCGGATTGGCGCGGTGATCGCGGTTGGCGCCCCTTGGCCCGATCTCGACCAGTACGGGTGAAAGGGCGGGGCCGGCGTCGATCATCAGCCCGGCGATGGTGACGCCGGGCACGTCCGCGACGGCGATCGCCTTGCTGCCCCTCTCCGCCAGCAGGGTGGCGAGGCCGAGGCCGAGGACAACGGTGTTCGCGCGCGCGATGCGGAGGGGCGCGTCGAGGCGGTAGATGCCCGGCGTGAGCAACAGATGCCGGCCACGGGCCAGCGCCGCATTGAGCTGGCTGGCCGACATTTCGGGCCTGGCGATGAAGAAGCGCGCGAGTGGGATCGAGGTGCCGCGCGGTTTCCCGCCTTCCCAGCTCACGCCGCTTGCGTTGCGGCGGAGGGCAGGCATGAACACCTTCCACGCGCCGGACGCGTCGATGTGCAGGAACGGCTTTTCCCGTATGATCGGCACAGTCGGAATGCTGGTATAGGGCGGATCGGGAAAGCTCGTGGCGGGGGCGCCCTCGACGCCCATGAACATCATGTTCCAGTTCGATCCCTGCCAGCCGCGCAGCGTGCTGTTGCGGGTGAACCATTGCTGCTGCGAGCCGGAGCGGATCACGCCGTCTATGCGGCAATCGGCGGTGAATCCGCCGCTCGACCAGCCGCCATCGTCGAGCGCGAGGTCGCCGGCGAGATGGACCCGGCGATAAGGCGCGGCCTGCGACACTGCCCAGCGATCCGCGCCGTCAGGCGGGCGGACTGCGAGATTCTCGACGCCGCGCCAGAAATTGACCAGCGCCATGCCCTTGGCCCAGTCCGCCTCGGCATGGACATGGCCGTTGATCGTGACGTCGCCGGGCAGCGCGCCGAGCCCGGCGACCTGGGTGAAGAAGCCGATATTGACGTCGAGATCGTAGCGGCCGGGCTTGAACAGGATGGCGTGGCGCTCGTCCGTGAAATGCGCGCGTTCCATCGACTGGAAGATCGCGTCGAGCCGCCGCTGCAGCTCGGCGCGGGGCATTGACGGGTCGGCGATCAGGACGTTCGGGCCGAGATCGGGATCGCGCGTGCGGGCCGTGGCGGGGCCGGCCGCCGTGGCGATAGCGGTTCCGGCAAGTCCGGCGACCACCGTCCGGCGGGTCGGGTTCGTCTCCATCATATCTTCTCCACCGACAGGAAGGCAGTGACCGTCAGGCGGCCTTTGGCGGGATCGGGCGAGAGCTGCGCGTCCGGGCGGATCGCGCCGCTGTGCAAAACATAGCTCCGGTAGATCAGCGCGCGGTTTAAGCGCGCCTCGGCGAGCAGGGTGCGTTCGAACAGAGGCGTGTCGCCAGCGACATAGCTGCGCGGCGGTTCGCCGCCATGGCGGAGCTCGGCGTCTAGCTGGCCGAGATAGATCGGGGCGCGGGCCTGGTCGACCGTCTCGAAGCCGGTCGAGCGGTGGCGGAAAAAGGCAGTGCCGTCGCCTTCGGAAAGGTAATGGATCAGCGCGATGCGCTCGACCGCAAAGGCGTCGCAATGCGGCAGGCGCTGGTGGATCGAAAGGGCCGCGGGGTCGGTGGTGACCATCGAGAAGCTTGCGTCGATCAGGTCGATCGGGCCGGGCTGGGCGAAGACATCGGCCAAAACCCCGGCGATGACTGGTTGCTGCGTCGGCATGTACGCCGCCGGCAGCGGGGCGCGGATGCCGGGATAATGGTGCAGGGCCGGGCCGAACTCGGCTGCGATCGCGGTGGCGCGGAGGGCGTCGGGATCGGGGGCGAAATCGTCGATGACGACGAGCGGCTGCTGCTCACGGCCGATGCGATGAACGGTGATGTCGCTCATCGCGGTTTCCAGTAACGCACATAATCGACGCTCATGCGCTGTGGCAGCGCCGTATCGTCGACGCCCTTCGCGCCGCCCCAGTCACCGCCGATGGCGAGGTTGAGGATGAGGTTATAGGGGCGGGTGAACGGCCAGGCGGGTGTGCCGCCGGGCTGGTCGTTGTTCACGCGTAGATAGGCGCGGCCATCGACGCCGATGGTGATCGAGTCGGCGCGCCAGTCGAGCTGGTAGCGGTGGAAGTCGGAACAGCTGGTCGGCACCAGCTTCTCGGCGCCGCGCTGTGTGCCCCTGGCGTGGTTGAAGGCGCCGGTGTGGAGCGTCGCGTGGACGATCCGCGGTTGCCAGCCGACCATTTCCATCAGGTCGATCTCGCCCTCGTCGGGCCATTTGCCGTCGGGCGGGAGCAGCCAGATCGCGGGCCAGGTGCCGCGGGCGCAAGGGAGTTTCGCGCGGATTTCGTAGAAGCCATGGCCATGGGCCTTGCGGCTGACGAGCTTGGCGGAGGTATAGGCCTGGCCGCCCCAGTCGGGCTTGATGGGCAGCTTTTCGCGGCGGGCTTCGATGACCAGCGCGCCCTGCTCGATCGAGGCATTTTCGGGGGCGTAATATTGCAGTTCGTGGTTAAACCAGCCCTGGGCGTTGCGCTCCGTGTCGAAGCGCCAGATGGCGGTGTCGATCCGCTTGCCGTCGAACTCGTCGGCCCAGTCGGGCACCGTGGAGGGCGCTTCCATCGGCGCGTCGACGGTGTAGTTGGTCGCGGCCAGGCTTGCCGCCTGGAGCGTCATCAGGATGAGCGGGCTCATCGGGCGGCAATCCTCTTCCGGTCAAGGCTGGCCTCGGGTAAGTCTCTTGTAAAGCCAGCGTTGTGAACGTTATCGTGGGCGGCGACAGGGGAGAAGCTGAAATGCAGCGACGCAGCGCATTGGCCACGATCATGCTCGGCCTGACCGCACCGAAAATGGCGTGGGCCGGTGCGGGAGGCGCGGGCGCGGACAAGGCAGGCGTCACCATCGACCGGGCGCGAATCGACGCGGCGCTGCGCCAGATGGTGTCCAGCGGCCGCGCGACGGGCGCCTCGGCGCTGGTCTGGCAGAAGGGCGCGGAACGCTATTTCGGCGCGGCGGGCGAGGCCGATCGCGAGGCGCACCGGCCGATGCGGCGCGATACGCTGGTGCAGATCTTCTCGATGACCAAGCCGGTGACCGGCGTCGCGCTGATGCAGCTGTGGGAGCAGGGCAAGTTCGGGCTCGACGATCCGCTCGAACGCTATCTGCCCGAGTTCGGCGCGGTGAAGGTGATCGATGGCATGGGGGCGGACGGCAAGCCGGTCCTGCGTGCGCCGGCGCGGCCGATCAGCGTGCGCGACATCATGCGGCACACGGCAGGCTTCTCCTATGGCATGCGCGATACCGCCGCCGATATGATCTTCCATCAGATCGATCCGCTCGCCCTGACCAACAGCCTCGACGAGATGGGCAGGAAGCTGGCGCAGGTGCCTTTGCTGTTCGATCCGGGAGCCGAATGGAGCTACAGCACCGGGGTCGATGTTCAGGCCCTGCTGGTCGAGAAGCTGACGGGCGAGCCGTTCGAACAGCATGTCCGGCGCACAATCCTTGATCCGCTGGGCATGCGCGAGACCGGCTGGACTCAGCCCGAGGAGCGTTTCGCGCGCTTTGCGGCGAGTTATGACAAACAGACCGACGGGAAGCTTCTGCGCCAGCCCGACGAGAAGACGCGCGCGCTGAATTTCGGTCCGCGGCGGTTGACGATGGGCGGCGCCGGGCTCGCCTCGACGCTCGACGATTATATGCGGTTCGCGCGCATGCTGCTCGGGCGCGGCACGCTGGAGGGGGTGCGGATTCTCGCGCCCTCGACGGTCAGGCTGATGTCGACCGACCAGCTCGACCCGCGCATCACGCGGCGTTTCTTCCTGCCGGGCAAGGGATCGGTCGGCTTCGGTTTCGACTTTGCCGTGCGCACGGCGCGGCCGCGCGACGCGAAGGAGAATCGCGGCGCGGTCGGCGAGTTCTTCTGGGACGGGGCGGAGACGACCCTGTTCTGGGTCGATCCGGCCAACGACATGGCGGTGGTGTTCTTCGTACAGGTCAGGCCGTTCGACGGGACGCTGCACCATGACATCCGCGCCGCCGTTTACGGCGCGGACTATCTCGGGCCGCCCGGCGACTGACGGCCACAAAGCGGATTTGCAAACGCTTTCATCGAGCCTATCAAGCTCGGTGAAGGAGAGACGCATGCGCCTTGGACGCGGAATGGTGGTGGCGTTGGCCGTGATGATGGCGACGCCCGTGGCGGCCGGCGGACAGGATCCGGCGGTGCGGCAGGCGGACGGGACATTGGCCGACGGCGCGCTGTGGCGCGCGACGATCCCGGCGAACTGGAACGGCACGCTGCTGTTGTGGAGCCATGGCTATTCGCAGGTTCGCGGCAGTACGGCCGAGGATGGGCCGGCGGCGCATCGCGAGAAGCTGCTGGCGGCGGGTTATGCGCTGGCGGGGTCGACCTATGCCGATGGCGGCTGGGCGCTGGAATCGGCGGTGCCCGACCAGCTCGGTACGCTCGCCGCGTTCGAGCGGAAGTTCGGCAAGCCGAAACGCGTGATTGCCTGGGGTATGTCGATGGGCGCGCTGGTGACGACCGCGATCGTCGAGCGGTCGCCGCGCCGGGTCGATGGCGGGCTGGCCTTGTGCGGGTCGATCGGCGGGGCGATCGGCATGATGAACATGGCGCTCGACGGCGCCTATGCCTTTCGTACGCTGGTCGCGCCCGAGGCCGGGATCAGGCTGGTGCGGACGGGCGACGATCGCGAGAATGCGGGGCGGGTGACGGCCGCGCTGAAGGAGGCGCAGGGCAGTGCCGCCGGGCGTGCTCGGGTGGCGCTGGCGGCGGTGCTGGCCGGCCTGCCGGGATGGACGACGCCGAACAGCCAACAGCCGACGGTCGGCGATTATGCTGCGCAGCAATCGGAGATGGCGAAGAGCTTTGCGATGGGCGTGTTCCTGCCGCGCGGCGATCAGGAGCGCCGGGCGGGCGGAGTGTTTTCGTGGAACACCGGCGTCGATTATGCGGCGCAGTTGAAGGGGTCTGGCCGCGAGGCGATGGTGCGGGCGCTGTACCGCGAGGCGGGGATCGATCTCGACGCTGACCTGGCCCTGCTGGCCAGGGGCGAGCGGGTCGCCGCCGACCCGGCGGCGGTGGCGTATATGACCAGCCACTACACGCCCGATGCCCGGCCGCTGGCGCCGCTGCTGGCGGTTCAGATGACGGGCGACGGCCTGACCTCGCCGTCGCTGCAACAGGCTTATGCCGATGCGGCCAAAGCGAGCGGCAAAGGTGCTTTGGTGAAGCCCTTGTGGGTCGAGGGGGCGGGGCATTGCAATTTCCCCACCCCGGTGGTGCTGGCGTCGCTATCCTATCTGGGGGAGCGACTGGATACGCGGCGCTGGCCGGCTCCACCCGCGACCTTCGTGGCCCATATGCCAGCGCCGATGCTGCGGCCCTGCGTGCGGGGGAAGAAGTGCCGGTGATGAGCGTTTGGTCGGCCGAACGACTAAAACAGATCGTCACCCCGGACTTGTTCCGGGGTCCATCGGTCCGCAAACACAACATCTGCGGCGCTTGCGGAGGAATGGATGCCGGAACAAGTCCGGCATGACGACAGGCTTGAGGTGAAGACCCTATTCGATCCCCTTGCGCTCCACCGTCCAGGCAGGGTCAGTACACAGACCGCAGTCCTTGCCGGTGAAGCGTAGCGCGGCGCGCTTGTCGCCCGCCAATTGCCAGTCGAGCCAGTCGACCGCCACCGCTGCCGCCGCGCCGCCATTGGGCTGAGCGAAGGTGCCGCCATGGCCGACGCCGAGATTGGCGACCATCACCGGCACGGTGTCGATTCGTTTGAAATCGTCCATGCCGTTGGGATAAGCGACGTCCTTCGGCCCGCCGAGAATGTACAGCACCGGGGTGTGCAGCCGCTTGAGCAATGCCTTGTCGACGGTGATGCCGCTGATCGGGTTGCTGCCGTCAGCGAAGATACCGCTATTGTGGATGATCACCGCGTGGACGCGCGGATCGATCGCTGCCTCGAGCGCCTGGAGCCCGCCGCAGCTATGGCCGGAAACCGCGATCCTGTCGGTGTCGAGCTTGCCGAAGAACGGGCTGCCCGGCCGCTTGTTCTCGGCATAGGCCCAGTCGATCGCCGCGATCAGCGCGGCTGACGTGGTCGCGACCGGGGGCAGCTTGCCCGTCGCCGGATCGATGCCGCGCTCGGGCACCTTGGCCGGCTGCGCGCCCGGGCCGCTGAGGATCGCGCCGGGTGCGATGGCGAGATAGCCGTGCGAGGCGATCTCGGCGAGGTGGAGCCGCGCGCTGGCACCGTCGGCGCGGCAGCCGCCATTGCCCCAGGCGAGGATGCCGAGCTTGCGCGTGCCGAGCGCCGCCAGATCGGCCGGGTGATAGACGACATGATCGGGCAGGGAGGCGACGACCTGCTTGACCGCGGGATAGGGGCCGGTGCCGGGCGTATCGGGCATCGCGGCATAGGCGGCACGCTGCGCCGCGACCTCCCTGGCGAGGTCGGCATTGGCCTGCGGGCCGACCTGGGCGGACGCGGTGGAAAGGGCCATGGCCGCCAGCAAGCTGGTCATCGCCGTGCCGCGCGCGAGGTGCCGATACCGCATCCGTCTCTCCCTGATCGACGCCCGAGTCGCACGCCGGCTGAGCGGTCGTGGCGCGGGAATCCGCCTGATTTCAAGGGCCAGCCTATCGAGGGATCGGGAGTCTTGCAAGCGCTTGCAATCAGCTCATAGAAATTGTTATAAGTCATTACTTCCGGTGCGGCGACGAGCGCTCCATCGGGGCTCAAGGGAGTCCATCCGTCACGGCACGCAGATGCCGGATACGGAGGACAGGGGAGAGGAAAAATGATCCAGATGCTGAACCGTCACGCCCTGCTCGCATCGAGCGCCGCGATCGGACTGATCGCTTTTGCCGGCCCGGCCATCGCGCAGACCGCCGAGCCCGTCAGCCAGGCGGCACCCGCCGATCAGGCCCCGGACGCGGCCGAGGACGCGGCCGAAGTGGTCGTCACCGGCAGCCGGATCCGCGGCATCGCGCCGGTCGGCTCCAACGTCATCGCGATCGACCAGGCGAAGATCGCGCAGGAGCCCGTCACCTCGGTCAACGATCTGCTGCGGCGCGTGCCGCAGGTCGTCTCGCTCGGCGCGAACCGCAATGGCGGCACGGCGCAGAATGGCGCGGCCAATGCGACGCGCGGCGCCGGCATCAACCTGCGCGGCATCGGCACCGGCGCGACCCTGCTGCTCTATGACGGCAAGCGCTTCCCGCCCCAGGGCACCCAGGGCCAGTACACCGACCCCTCCGTGCTGCCGAGCATCGCGCTCGGCCGGGTCGAGGTCGTCGCTGACGGTGCGTCGGCGATCTACGGATCGGACGCGATTGCCGGCGTGGTCAACTTCATCCTGCGCAAGGATGTCGACGGGATCGAGGCGCGGGCGCGCTACGGCTTCACTGACGGCAATTACAACGAGGCGCAGGTCTCGGCGATCGCGGGCAAGAAATGGGATGGCGGCTCCGCCATGATCGCGGGCGAATATACCCGCAATTCGGCGCTGCGCGGTTACGATCTCCCCTGGTACCAGGACGACAACCGCTCCCGCGGCGGGCGCGACCTGCGCACGACCAATTGCCGACCCGGCACGATCACCGCGGGCGGCAACACCTATGCCATTCCGGCGGGCGGGGTGACGTCGGCCAATGTCGGCACGCTGGTCGCCGGGACGTCGAATAAATGCTTCTATAACGGCCTCGATGCCGTGGTGCCGGAGCAGCAGCGCTACAGCGTGGTCGGTGCCGTGACGCAGGATGTGGGCAGCGTGCGCATCTTTGCCGATGGTTTCTATTCCTACCGCGACGGCATCATCCTCGGCACGGCGGACACCTTCACCGCGACGGTGCGCAACACCAATCCGTTCTTCGTCTCGCCGGTCGCCGGTGCGACGCAGGAAACGGTGACCTATTCGCTGCTCCCGGAGCTCGGGCCCGATCGCAATCCCTATCATTCCTATTCCTGGAACCTGATGGGCGGGGTCGAGGCCAAGCTGTTCGGCGACTGGTCGGGCACCGTCTATTATGCGCACGGCGCCTCGCGCGACGTGGCGGATCGCCGCAAGGGCGTGAACACGGCGGCGCTGAACGCGCCGCTGGCCGACACCAATCCCGCGACCGCGCTCAACGTGTTCGGCGGGACCAACAATGCGGCGACGCTCGCGCGGATCAACGACAATTATTTCGTCATCACCGGGGCGACGCGGCTCGATGTGGTGAACGCGCAGATGGACGGATCGCTGTTCGCGCTGCCGGGCGGCAATGTCCGCCTCGCGGTCGGCGGCGAATATCGCAAGGAATATACCTTCACCGATCTCGCGACCGGCAACAGCGCGGCGCAGGTCCATGTCGCCGATGACGGATCGCGCAATGTGAAGGCCGTGTTCGCCGAGCTGTTCGTGCCGATCGTCGGGGTGGACAATGCCATGCCGGGGATCGAGCAGCTCAGCCTGTCGGTCGCCGGGCGCTATGAGGATTACAGCGATTTCGGCGACACGACCAACCCGAAGATCGGGCTGACCTACAAGCCGGTCGATGGCGTCACCCTGCGCGGCAGCTATGGCACGTCGTTCCGCGCGCCGACCTTTACCGAGGTGTCGACCATCGCGGGCGGCGCCGGGCTCTATTACGACACCCTGCCCGGGCCGAACGGGAACCTGACCGGCATCGGCATCGCCGGCGGCAATCCCGACCTGAAGCCGGAGACCGCCAAGACCTGGTCGGTCGGCCTCGAGATCGCGCCTCGCGGCGTGCCCGGGCTGGTCGCGACCGCGACCTATTTCGACATCAACTATACCAACCAGATCCAGGCGCTGCGCGGCACGGCGGGCCTGCTCACCAACCCGATCTATGCGGCGTTCCGCAACCTTTCCCCGACTCAGGCGCAGATCACCGCGCTGATCAATTCGGGGCTGCCGATCAACAACACGATCAACGCATCGGCGGTCGCGTTCATCGCTGACGGACGGCGGCAGAATCTCGGCACGTCGCTGGTCAGCGGGATCGATTTCGGCCTGAACTATGGCTGGCAATGGAGTGACTTCAAGCTCGATGCCGGTGTGCAGGGCACTTATTACACGCGCTACAAGTTCGAGGCGGTGCCGGGATCGGGGCTGGTCGACGTGCTCAACACGATCGGCTTCTCGCAGAAATTCCGGATGCAGGCCGATACCGGCATCGCGTGGAACGGCTTCCGTGCGCGGGCGACCCTGAACCATCTGTCGGGCTACCGGAACAACACCGTGGTGCCGAACCAGCAGGTGAAGGCCTATGACACGGTCGACCTGTCGCTCGGCTACGACATCACGCCGCGCATCACTGTGTCGGTCGATGCGCGTAACCTCTTCGACCGCGATCCGCCCTTCGTCGACACGACGCGTGGCTATGATCCGCAATCGGCCAATCCGGTTCCGCGGCTGATCTCCTTCACCGCCGGCGTGAAGTTCTGATCCGGTGAGGTCCCTGCTCGCCATGCTGGCGTTCGTCCCGGCGCTCGCGGTTGCGGCGCCGGCCCGGGCCACGACCTGTGCCGACCTGGCGGGCAGGCATGCCGGATCGGTCGAAGTTGTGTCGGCAACCGAGATCGTGCCGGAGGCGAAGGGCTGGGCGCCCGCCACCGACAGTTTCTACAAGCCGCAACCGGTCCGCGCTTCGCTGTGCCGGGTCGAGGGGCGGATCGAGGGCAGTATCGGCTTCGAGCTGTGGCTGCCGCTGGCGGCGCAATGGAACGGGCGGCTGCTCGGTGCCGGGGTCGGCGGCGATGCTGGGGTGTTCAACTATAATGATATGAGCCGGCGCATTGGCGAGGGCTTCGCTACCGTCACCACCGACAGCGGGCACAAGGCCAGCATGGCCCACTGGATGATGGAGGCCAAGGCGCGCGACGATTACGAGCACCGCGCCGTGCACCTGACCGCGGTGGCGGCCAAGGCATTGGTGACGCGCTTCTACGGCAAACCGGCAAACCGCAGCTATTTTTCGGGCTGTTCCGGCGGCGGACGGCAGGCGCTGAAGGAAATGCAGGCCTATCCCGGCGATTATGACGGCGTGATCGCCGGCGCGCCCGGGCCGTACATGCCGCTGATCTCTGTCCGGATGATGTGGTTCTCGCTGGCGCAGAAGCGCGATGCGGCGGGGGCGCTCAGCGACGAAGACTGGGCGCTCTACGAGAGCGCGTCGAACAAGGCGTGCGATACGCAGGATGGGCTGCGCGACGGCGTCGTCGAGAATCCGCTGGCGTGCCGCTTCGATCCGGCCGTGCTGGCGTGCAAGCCGGGTGAGACCAGGGCCTGCCTGTCGCCACCGCGCCTCGCGATGCTGCAGCGGATTATCGCCCCGATGCCCGACGAGCGCGGCCGGGCGATGGACAAGGGACTGCTGCCGGGCGTGCGCACGCGCCCCGGCCCGGCCTCGCCATTGCTGCGCGCGATGTGGGGCGATGCGGTCTATCGCAATCCGGACTGGAACGAGAACAGCTTCCAGCGCACGCGTGACCTGGCGCTGGTTAACAGGACGATGCCGCAGCTTCGCGCCGACAGCACGCGCATCGCCCCGTTCCTGGCGCGCGGTGGCAAGGCGATCATCTATCAGGGCTGGCAGGATCCTTCGGTGATCGCCGGGCCGACGGTCGACTATTATGCCGCGCTCGCCCGGGCCAATGGCGGGTATGAAAAGCTCGATGACTCGGTGCGGCTGTTCATGGTGCCGGGCATGTATCATTGCGCGCGCGGACCGGGCGCCGACCAGTTCGGCGGATCGGGCCAGGCGACGGCGCCAGGCGATCCCTCGCGCGACATGCTCTGGTCGCTGATCGACTGGGTCGAGCAGGGCAGGGCGCCGGCGCGGATCGAGGCAGCGAAGGTCGCCGACGACAGGGCGCAGTTCACGCGGCCACTCTGTGCGTTTCCGCAACGGGCCCGATATGACGGCAAGGGCGATCCCAAGGCCGCTGCTTCGTTCAGCTGTGTTGTCGAACCCGACTATCTCGCTCAGCTCACGTCGAAAGTGATGCGCGCCGCCAGGCGCCGATGACGTCCGAGGGTCTTGCGGCTCCTGATTCATCATGCTATGTCACATAACAATTAAGGAGAGGGTGATGACCGAGTTCGACACCATGCTCGCCGAGCGTTCGGCAACGACCTTCGACCGCCTCAACCCGGTGACGGGGGAAGTGGCGACCACCGCACCGGCCGCGACGATCGCTGACGCCAATGCGGCGTGCGAAGCTGCCGCCGTTGCGTTCCCGATCTGGTCGGCGATGGGGCCCAATGCGCGACGCGCGCTGCTCAACAAGGCGGCCGATGCGCTGGAGGCCAAGGCGCCGCAATTCATCGAGGCGATGATGGGTGAGATCGGCGCGACCCGGGGCTGGGCCGGCTTCAACCTGATGCTCGCCGCCGGGATCGTGCGCGAGGCCGCGGCGATGACCACCCAGATCGGCGGCGAAGTCATCCCCTCCGACAAGCCGGGCTGCATCGCGATGGCACTACGCGAGCCGGTCGGCGTGATGCTGGGCATCGCGCCGTGGAACGCGCCGATCATTCTCGGCGTGCGCGCGATCGCCATGCCGCTGGCGTGCGGCAACACGGTGGTGCTGAAAGCCTCCGAGCAATGCCCGCGCACGCACGGCCTGATCGTCGAGGCGTTCGAGGAAGCCGGCCTGCCCAAGGGCGCGGTGACTCTGGTCAGCAATGCGCCGAAGGACGCAGCCGAGATCGTCGGCGCGCTGGTCGACCATCCCGCGGTGCGCCGCATCAACTTCACCGGATCGACTGCGGTCGGCAAGATCATCGCGATCCGCGCGGCGGGGCATCTCAAGCCCGTGCTGCTCGAACTGGGCGGCAAGGCGCCGCTGATCGTGCTCGACGATGCCGATCTCGAAGAAGCCGTGAAGGCCGCCGCGTTCGGCGCGTTCATGAATTCGGGCCAGATCTGCATGTCGACCGAGCGGATCATCGTGGTCGACAGCGTCGCCGACGCGTTCGTCGAGAAGTTCGCGGCCAAGGTCGGCGCCATGCCGGTGGGCGATCCGCGCGAGGGCAAGACGCCGCTGGGCGCGGTGGTCGACCAGAAGACGGTCGATCATGTGAAGAGTCTGGTCGCGGATGCGCTCGGGGCCGGCGCGGTGCAGGTCAATGGCGGCGACGCTGACGGCGTGCTGATGCCGGCGCATGTCATCGACAAGGTCACGCCCGAGATGAAGCTGTTCCGCGACGAGAGCTTCGGCCCCGTCGTCGGCATCGTCCGCGCGCGCGACGAGGCACATGCGATCGAGCTGGCCAACGACACCGAATATGGCCTGTCGGCGGCGGTGTTCACGCGCGACACCGCGCGCGGCCTGCGCGTCGCGCGCCAGATCAAGTCGGGCATCTGCCATGTCAACGGGCCGACCGTGCATGACGAGGCGCAGATGCCGTTCGGCGGCACCAAGGCCTCCGGCTACGGCCGCTTCGGCGGCAAGGCCGGCATCGACAGCTTCACCGAGCTGCGCTGGATCACGATCGAGACCCAGCCCGGCCATTACCCGATCTGATTCAATTTCCTTTCCAAGAACGGACCTTCCATGACCGAGACCAGCTCCAACGGCACCGTTGCCTATGACGTCGTCGACCGCATCGCCTGGGTGCGTTTCAATCGCCCGGACAAGCGCAACTGCATGTCGCCGACGCTCAACCGCGACATGATGGAAGTGCTCGACCTGCTCGAGTTCCGCGACGATGTCGGCGTGCTGGTGCTGTCGGGCGAGGGCACGGCCTGGTCGGCCGGCATGGATCTGAAGGAATATTTCCGCGAGACCGAGGCCAAGGGCCTGGGTGCCAGTCGTCAGGCGCAGCGCGAGAGCTATGGCTGGTGGCGCCGCCTGCGCTGGTACCAGAAGCCGACCATCGCGATGGTCAATGGCTGGTGCTTCGGCGGCGGATACGGCCCGTTGTTCGCCTGCGACCTGGCCTTTGCGGCGGACGAAGCGCAGTTCGGGCTGAGCGAGATCAACTGGGGCATCCTGCCCGGCGGCGGCGCGACCAAGGTCGCGACCGAGCTGCTGCCGTTCCGCAAGGCGATGTACCATGCGATGATGGGCGAGAATGTCGACGGCAGGACTGCCGCCGACTGGGGCCTGGTCAACGAGGCGCTGCCGCTTGCGGACCTGAAGGCGCGCGTGACCGAGGTCGCCGGCGTGCTGCTCAAGAAGAACCCGGTCGCGCTGAAGGCGACCAAGGACGCCGTCCGCCGCGTTGGCGTGATGAGCTATGACGATGCCGAGGATTATCTGATCCGCGCGCAGGAAGCGGCCAACAGCTACGACAATGAAGGCCGCAAGGAAGGCATCAAGCAGTTCATCGACGACAAGACGTTCAAGCCGGGGCTTGGGGCGTACGACACGTCGAAGCAGAAGGCCTGAAGCTTTCGGCCTTCCCTTTCCCGTCATGCCGGACTTGTTCCGGCATCCATGCTTCCGCACACGCCACCATTGTTGCGTTCGCGGGACGATGGACCCCGGAACAAGTCCGGGGTGACGACAGCAGCGTTGGCGGCCTGAACTACCGGAGACTGAAGTGACCACCGACACCAAGCTCGCCACCCCTTCGCTCGACCGGCTGCTCAAGGCGCGGTCGGTGGCGATCGTGGGCGCTTCGCCGACGCGTGGCGCGCTGGGCAATTCGGTGCTGCTCAACCTGCAGCGGCACGGCTTTGCGGGCGAGATCCACCTGATCAACCCGAAGCGCGACGAGATCGCGGGCCGACCCTGCCTTAAATCCGTCGACGCGCTGCCGATGGGCGTCGACGCGGCGGTGCTGGCGATTCCCGGCGCGGCAGTGCTCGATACGGTGCGGGCGCTGGCCGCGCGCGGCGTGGGCGCGGCGGTGATCTTCTCGGCGGGGTTTGCCGAAGGGGGCGAGGAAGGGCTCGAGGCGCAGCGCGAGGTCGCGCGGATCGCGGCCGAGCACGGCATGGTGATCGAAGGGCCGAACTGCCTGGGCATGGTCAATTATGTCGACGGCATTCCACTGACCTTCGTCGAGACCCCGGCGCAGCGCCTCGACGGGAAGCCGGGCATCGGCATCGTCTCGCAGTCGGGCGCGATGGCGGTAGTGCTGGGCACCACGCTGATGTCGAAGGAGCTCGGCATTTCGATTTCGGTCTCGACCGGCAACGAAGCGGCGAGCGGGGTCGAGGATTATGTCGACTATCTGCTCGACGACCCGAACACCCAGGTGATCGGCATGATCGTCGAGCAGTTCCGCAAACCCGCGCGCTTCCTGGCGCTGGCGGCGAAGGCACGCACGGCGGGCAAGCCGATCGTGCTGCTCCATCCGGGCAAGAGCAGCGCCGCGCGCGAATCCGCGGCGACGCATACCGGCGCGATGGCCGGCGACTATGCGGTGATGCGGGCCAAGGTGGAGCGCGCCGGCGTGGTGCTGGTCGACAGCCTGGAAGAGCTGGGCGACGTGCTCGACCTTGCGCTGCGCAGCGGGCATATCCCGGCGGGCGGTACCGCGGTGCTGACTGAATCGGGTGCGTTCAAGGCGCTGGCGCTCGACCTGTGCGAAGCGCTGGCGCTCGATCTGCCGGCGATGGAGGCAGCGACTGCGGCGCGGATGCGCGCGGCGATCCCCGACTTCATCCCGGTGAGCAACCCGATGGACCTGACCGCGCAGGCACTGGTCGATCCGGATCTGTATCGCCGCACCCTGGAGCCGCTGCTCGACGATCCGACCTATGGCAGCGTGATCATGGGCATCATCCAGACCGACGAAGCGACGTCGCGGATGAAGTTCCTGCCGATCATCGATGCGATCCGCAGCCTGAAGCCGGGCAAGCCGGTGATCTTTGCCGGGCTGGACGACGGCGCGAATGTGCCGGCGGACTATGTTCGCGATCTGCGCGCGCTGGGCGTGTCCTATTTCCCCTCGCCCGATCGCGCCTTCCGCGCCGTGGCGCAGCTCGCCCGACTGGCTGCCCGCGACTTCACCCGCGCGGATGCGCCGCCGGTGTCGGCCGAGCTGCCGGTCGGTGGCGGGGTGATCCCCGAATATCTTGCCAAGCAGCTACTCGCGCCGCTCGGCGTGCCCTTTCCCAAGGGCGGGTTCGCGCGCAATGCGGCGGAAGCGAAGGCGGTCGCGGCGGAGATCGGTTATCCGGTGGTGCTGAAGGCGCAGGCCGCCGCGCTATCGCACAAGAGCGATGCGGGTGGGGTGATTCTCAACATCGCCGATGATGCGGCGCTCGACGCGGCCTGGTCTCAGCTCTATGCCAATGTCGCGGCGCATGCGCCGGGCGTGGCGCTCGACGGGGCGCTGGTCGAGGCGATGGGCGCGCGCGGCACCGAGCTGATCGTGGGCGCGCGGGGCGACCCCGAATGGGGCGCGACGATCCTGGTCGGCTTCGGTGGCGTACAGGCCGAGTTGCTGCACGATTTCCGCCTGCTGCCGCCCGACCTGACGCGCGACGCGATCATCGCCGAGCTGCGCCGGCTGAAGAGCGGAGCGCTGCTCGACGGCTATCGCGGATCGCCCGCGCTCGACGTGGGCGCGGTGGCGGACGTCATCCTGGGGTTGGGCCGGCTGCTGGCGGGCACGCCGGCGATCCGCGAGATCGATCTCAACCCGGTGGTGGTCTATCCCGACGGACAGGGCGCGGTGGCGCTCGACGCGCTGATCCTGACTGATCCGGCGGGGTGATCGGCCGGGCTTGAGGCTCGTCTCCTGGAGTGGGGGGTCAGCGCTCCTGCGCTTCGATCCGGGTGAGCAGGGCGATCAGGGTGCGGCGTTCCGCCGCGGTGAAGCCGGCGAGCATGCGCTGCTCATGCTGCTCGATCCGGGCGAGGCAATCCTTGAGCATCGCGTCGCCGGCCGGCGTCAGGTTGAGCGCGAAGGCGCGGCGATCGTAGCTAGCGGTCTGGCGGTCGACCAGGCCGGCATCGACCAGCTGGTTGATCAGCGCCACCATATTGGCGCGCTGGATGCCGAGCAGGCGGCCGACCTCGCCCTGGTTGATGTCCTGATTGGCGCCGACCACGGAAAGGATGCCGAACAGCACCTGGCGCATGCCGGTGCCCTCGATCGCGCGGGCGAAATCGTTGGAAAAGGCACTGGAGGCGCGGCGGAGATGATAGCCGGCAAGGCTTTCCAGCGCGCCGAGCGCGGCGTCGTCATCTTCCATGGGCACGGACGCAATCGGCAAACAGCTTCTCCTGGTCGGCACCTGGCATAGGTCGAGTCACGCGCCGCCTCAAGCCGCCGTCGCCGCGGCGTTCCGGCGCAGCCCGAACAGCGCGAGCGCTGCGACCAGCGACCCCATCGCCATCAGCACCGCGACGGTCGCGAGGCCGAAGCCGGCGGCGAACAGGAACCCGGCGAGTGCCGGGGCGAGCGCCGAGCCGCCCCGCCCGATGCCGATGACGAAGCCGGTCGCGGTGGCGCGCAGCGAGGTCGGGAAGGACTGGGCGAGCAGCGCATAGAGGCCGACCACGCCGGCATTGGTGACGAAACCCGCCAGCGCGGCGACGACCGACAGGCCGTGCAGGCCGGACTGAGGCTGGCCGAAGGCAATGACGAAGCCCGACGAGAGCAGCATCGCGACGATGGTGAGCGTGAGCAATCTGACGCGGGCGGTAAGCAGGCCGAGGATCAGCGAGCCGGCGGCGCCGCCCAGGCTGGCCCAGACCAGCACGCCCGCAGCAGACGAGGGTGCGAAGCCCATGTCCACGACGATCTTGGGGATCCATTTCAGGATGAAATAGAAGGTCATGATGTGCGCGAGATAGGCAAGCGTCAGCAGGACGGTGACCCGGGCGAGCACGGGTGAGAACAGCGCCGATACCGGCAAGGCGGGCGGCTCGTCCGCGACCGGCGGCAGCGCGTCGATCGGCCCATGGCCCATGCGTGCAAGCGTGCGGTTGATCCGCTCCAGCGCGTTCGCAGGGCGCTTCTGCATCAGGAAGGCGATCGACTCCGGCGCGCGCCACAGCACGATGGGAATGAAGCACAGCGTGACGATCCCGCCGAACACGAACACTGTCTGCCAGTCATGGCTACGCAGCAGCACCGCGGAGACCGATCCGCCGACGACAGTGCCGATGGGATAGCCGCCGGCCATCAGCACGACGGCGAGCGGGCGGCGGGCAGCGTTGGAGGCCTCGGCGACGGCGGCGTTAGTCGCCGCCAGCATGCCGCCGATACCGAGCCCGGTGAACAGTCGCCAGCCGGACAGGGTGACGATGTCGTGCGCGGTGGAGGCACCGAACATGCCGGCGGCCATCACGACGAGGCAGGCGAGGATCATCGCGCGGCGGCCGATCCGGTCGGCGACGCGGCCGAGCACCAGCGAGCCGGCGGCCATGCCGATCAGCTCCATCGACAGGACGAGGCCGAGCGCGGCGCGATCCACGCCCCAGGCCCTGGCGATGCCGGGCGAGGCGAAGCTGATCGAGAGCACGTCGAACCCGTCGAGCGCGTTGAGCCCGACCATGACCGCCACGACGCCCCATTGGAACGGCGACATCGGCTCGCGGTCGAGGATCGTGCGCGGATCGGTGGCCATCTCATCCCCTCTTGTCGTTATGTGCGGAAGGTTGCCGGATTTTGCTATGTTATGCAACAATTCTTGAGACGTACCTATTTGGCTGCAACGGCAAATATGCACCGAAATCCGACGTCACCCCGGACTTGTTCCGGGGTCCATCGTGCCGCAGAAGCAACGCCTGCATAATTTGCGGAAACATGGATGCCGGAACAAGTCCGGCATGACGGAGGGGGCGGAGCATGTCGCTGCCCCCATTAGTCATGGATCCGGCGCAGCAAAGCGATGAGCTGTGCGGTCTCCGCCCGGGTAAACCGTCCTTTCAGCCAGGCCTCATGCGTCTCGATCGCCTTGCGCGCCTCGGCGAGCATGGTCTGTCCTTCCGGCGTCAGCGACAGCGCGATGCGGCGGCGGTCGGTTTCGGCCGGGCCTCGGGCGAGCAGGCCGCGGCGTTCGAGCGCGTGGACGATCGCCATGGTGGTCGCGCGGTCCATCTGGAGGCGGCGCGACAGATCGGTCTGGGCGATGCCGGGCTGGTCGTGGGCGAGCCACAGGACCGAGACCTGTTTCTGGGTCAGGTCGAGATCGGCGAAATGATCCGCGAAATGGCGCTGCACCGCGCCGTGGGCGAGGCGGATGTGGAAGCCGAGGATCGCGTCGAGCGCGCCGATGTCATCCGCCAAGGCCGGCCTCCGCGCGGGCCAACCGGTCGATGATCCGGCGCGCACGGACGCCGCCCTGATCGATGGCATAGGCCCTGAGCTTCATGTCGGGGTTGGCCGCGATCGACCGTTGCTGCGCTTCCAGTATCTCGACATCCTCCAGGAACACGGCGCCCTGCTGCGCCTTGAAGCGGGCGGTGAAGCCCGTATCGGCGATATCGAAATTGCGCGCCATGCCCCAGAAATAATGGCAGCTCGTCTCGGTCTCCGGGGTGATCGCATCGACCACCATGCCGCGCACGCCCTGATCATGCTGCTCGGGCGTCGCGCCCGCTTCGACCGGGGCCACACCGACATCGATCAGCACCGAGGACGGCGGGAGGAAGTGGCAAATCTGCCAGCGATCGACCAGACCGTCCTGCTTCAGTGCGTCACGCCAGAAGGGCGGGGGCTCGATGCCCGGCATCCAGCGCCGGACGATCACCTCGTCGCCGCGCGTTTCGGTCTCGATCGGGGTTTCGTTGATCTCGAGCTGGCCGATCGATCCCGCATGGACATAGGTCTCGTGGCTCAGGTCCATGAGATTGTCGATCACGAGGCGATAATCGCAGGCGATGCGGTAATAGCCGCCGTCGAAGGTCCAGCCCGGGGCGCTGCACGGCCAGTAATCGGGGATCAGCGCCGGGTCGGCCAGCGCCGCTTCGCCGATCCAGATCCAGACATAGCGGTGGCGTTCGGCGACGGGATAGAGCGTCGCGCAGACCGATCTGTTCACCCGCTCGGCCTTGACCGGCATTTCCTCAGCGCAGCCGTCCGGGCCGATCTTCAGGCCGTGATAGCGGCAGCGGATCGAGTCGCCCTCCTTGATGCCCATCGACAGTGGCAACAGGCGGTGCGGGCAGGCGTCGCGCATCGCCACGATCCCGCGATCGAGCTTGCGGTAGAGCATCACCGCCTCGCCGCAGATCGTGCGGGCGATGGGCGTGCGGTCGACCTCGCTGTCCCAGGCCGCGACGTACCAGCGATTGCGGATGAAGGTCATGGGCTCTCCTGACGACGCGCTTGACCGCATCATGATATTGTACGTAACACGTACAGATAATCCGACTCGAACGGATGTTGCAAGGAGAGTGATTCGATGCCGGGCAAGCCCCCCTTCCGCGCCGACCATGTCGGCAGTTTCCTTCGCCCCAGGGCGCTGATCGAGGCGCGCGCCGCGCATCGTGCGGGCGAAATCGGGCCGGCCGAATTGCGCGCGGTCGAGGATGACGCGATCCGCGACGTGGTGCGCTTCCAGGAGGATCTGGGGCTCAAGGGCATCACCGACGGCGAGTTCCGGCGGACCTATTTCCACACCGATTTCCTGTTGCAGCTCGACGGGGTCGAGGAGGCGGGCGGCACTCAGGTGAAGTTCCACCAGCATGGCGGCAAGGAGCTGGAATATGCCCCGCCGGTGATGAAGGTGGCGGGCAGGATCGCCCATGCGCACGACATCCAGCGGCGCGATTTCGAATTCCTCGCCTCGGTCACCTCGGCGACGCCCAAGGTGACGATCCCGTCGCCGACGATGCTGCATTTCCGCGGCGGGCGCGAAGCGATCGATGCCGAGGCCTATCCCGACCTGGAAGAATTCTACGAGGATGTGGCCGCGGCCTATCGCGCCGAGATCGCCAGCCTGGCCGAGGCCGGGTGCCGCTATATCCAGCTCGACGACACGAATCTCGCTTATCTGTGCGACGAGACTCAGCGCGAGAATGCGCGGCGGCGCGGCATGGACCCCGACGAACTGCCGCGCGCCTATGCCCGGCTGATCAACGCCGCGATCCGCGACCGGCCGGCGGACATGGCGGCGTGCGTGCATCTGTGCCGCGGCAATTACCGGTCGAGCTGGGCGGCGGAGGGCGGATACGAACCCGTCGCCGAAGTGTTGTTCAACGAGCTCGCGGTCGACGGCTATTTCCTGGAATATGACGACCCGCGCTCGGGCGATTTCGCGCCGCTGCGCCATGTGCCCAAGGGCAAGACGGTGGTGCTGGGGCTGGTGACGACCAAGCTGGGCGAGCTGGAAAAGCCCGACGACGTCAAGCGGCGGATCGACGAGGCGGCGGCGTTCATGCCGATCGACCAGATGGCGCTGAGCCCGCAATGCGGCTTCTCGTCCACCGTGCATGGCAACGACATCGAAGTCGGGCAGCAGCGCGACAAGCTGAAGCTGGTGATCGATGTCGCGCGGGATGTGTGGGGGACGGTGTAGGCGTTCGCTGTTATCCGCCCGGAACAGCGAAATAACAGGGAAGATATTTATCTTGCCTCCCGCGCGTGCCTTCTGGCGCCACTTTCGATCGCTATCTCAATCGTTTACCTCGGCGTTCCCTGTTATCCGATAACAGCGAACGGGCGCGCGAAAACAGCGAACGCATCGCGCGGAACAGGGAAAGGATCTCGCGCCCCGGGATTATGATCTTCACATGAGAAACAGCGGGCGGGGCCCGGGGCCTCGGCTCGGGGGTGTTGCACCATTTCCCTGCCGATTTGAATCGATCTGCCGGGCGGCCGAGCGTTCGAGCTGGATTCCACCACCTCCGTTCGGGCTGAGCTTGTCGAAGCCCTGCTCTTCTCTTCCCAGGAAGAAAGAACAGCCCTTCGACAAGCTCAGGGCGAACGGGGAGAGGTGAGTGCAGCTAACTAAGTTTCGAGCTATTCCTTGGCCCGCGCTGCTTTCTGCGGCCGGACATAGGCCCGGTAGACCTTGTCGAGCGCGTCGTTGACGACGGTCCGCTCCTCCTCGGTCAGGGCGGCGAGGCCGAGTTCCTCGGTCGTTTCCAGCTCGGCGAAGAGCGCGTCGAGCGTGTCGCGGCCCTCGGGGGTGATGGCCAGCTTGTAGCGCCGGCGGTCATTGGTGGAGCGGGTGCGCTTGACCCAGCCGCGTGCCTCCAGATCGTCGACCATCGCGACCATCACCGACTTGTCGAGCCCGACCTCGCGGCTGAGATTGGTCTGGGAGATGTCGGGATTGGCGGCGATGACCTCGAGCGCGCTGAACATGCCCTGGCGCAGGCCCCATTCGCGCGTCCGGGCGGAGAAATCGCGTGACAGCTGGTTCTGGACGCGGCGCAGGCGAAAGCCGAGAAAGCTGCTCAGCCGCCCGAGCGATACGTCGTCACCGGATTTCCTGCGTTCGCCGATGGCTCAAACTCCCTGCCGTCCATGGGCAGGCTATACAGATCGCAAGAGGCGATAAAAGCAAAACCGCACAAAAGCAAAATAGTTGATGACATCTACGGTTATATCTGCAAACTTGTTTTGAGGCGGGAATCATAACCCGGCCGAGGGAGGATGCGTGGACGCTTCGCCGGAAGAGAATGCTTCGACAGGGCGCGGGCATCGTTTGCTCCAGGCGGTCGGTGCCGGGGCGTTGCTGATGGCCATGGCGACCGACGCGATCGCGGTGATCGGGCGCCATGCCGGTTTCTCCTTTCTCGGCGCGATCGAGCTGTTCCAGATCTTCGCCGTCGTCGCGACCAGTGTCGCGATCGTGCTGGCGACGCTGTCGCAGCGCCATGCCGCCGTGCATATCCTGACCGAATATGTTTCGCCGCCGACCAAGCTGTGGCTCGACCGGGCGGGGCTGGCGGCGGGGGCTCTGTCCTTCGCCCTGCTCTGTGCCGGGTCGGTGTGGGTCGCGGCGGACCTGTGGGACACGCATGAAATGACCGAGCTGCTCGGCATTCCGTTGCGCTGGTTCCGGCTGGTGTGGATCCTTGCGGCCGGTGCGGTGACGTTGCTGTTCCTGCGCAGCCTGGTGCGGAGCTTCCGCCGATGACGCCGGAATGGGTCGGCCTGATCGGGTTCGTCGCGCTGCTCGCGATCCTGCTGGTCGGCATTCCGATCGGCGCGGCGCTGGCGCTGGTCGGCATGGTCGGGCTGGCGGTGATCATCTCGCCCGAGGCCGGGCTGATCAAGGCGGGCGTCGCCTCGTTCGACACGCTGTCGCGCTACGAGCTGGGCGTGCTGCCGCTGTTCATGCTGATGGCGCAGCTGTGCTTCGCGGCGGGGGCGAGCCGGGATTTCTTCGGCATGGCGTCGAGCTTTTTCGGGCATCGCCGTGGTGGGCTGGCGATCGCGTCGATCGGCGGGTGCGCGGGCTTCGGGGCGATCAGCGGATCGAGCCTGGCGACGGTCGCGACGATCAGCGCGGTCGCGCTGCCCGAGATGCGCGCGCAGGGCTACAAGCCGGGCTTCGCGACCGGGGCGCTGGCGGCGGGCGGGACGCTCGGATCGCTGACGCCGCCGAGCGGGGCGCTGATCGTCTATGGCATCATCGCCGAGCAATCGATCGGCAAGCTGTTCGCCGCGGCGATCGTGCCGGTGGCGACTCAGGCGCTGTTCTATGTCGCGGTGATCGTGCTGCTGTGCCGGTTCAACCCGACGCTCGGCCCGGCCGGTCCGCGCGCCTCCTGGGCGGAGCGCCGCGCGTCGCTGGTGCGGGTGATCGACATTGCGGCTTTGGTGCTGTTCGTGGTCGGCGGCCTGATCATCGGCTGGTTCACGCCGACCGAGGCGGCATCGATCGGCTGTGTCGGCGCTCTGGGCGTCTGTGCGTTGCGTGGCAAGCTGACCCGGGCGGCGGTGTCCGAGGCGCTCGGCTCGACCCTGCGCACCACCGGCATGATCTACACCATCATCATCGGCGCGATCATCTTTTCCACCTTCGTCAGCGTGACCGGCATCCCCGAGCATATGACGAGCCTGGTGCAGGGTCTCGGCGCAAGCCCGATACTCGCGGTGATCGCGATGGCGGTGGTGCTGCTGGTGCTCGGCTCGTTCCTCGACGGGCTGGCGCTGATGCTGCTGACCGCGCCCCTGTTCCTGCCGGTGATTGAGAGCCTGGGGCTGAGCCCGATCTGGTTCGGCATCTTCCTGGTGCGCACGATGGAGATCGGCTTCGTCCATCCGCCGCTGGGGTTCAACGTCTATGTCATCCATTCGCTGGCGCGCGACATCTCGCTCGGCACGATCTTCCGCGGCATCATCCCGTTCCTGGCGAGCGACTTCGTCCATCTCGCGATGCTGATCTTCATCCCCGCGACCGTGATGTGGTTGCCGACGATATTGGCGCATTGAGATGGCCCGGCTGACGCTTCTCTTCGCCCTGTTGTTCGGCCTGCTGAGCGGGTGCGGCCGCGCGCCGGCGCCCGACGGCACGATCGTGCTGACCTATGCCAGCCCCTATCCGGCAACGCACACGTTCAGCCGGGCTGACCAGGCCTGGATGGATTATATCGCGCAGCAATCGAAGGGCCGGATCCGGATCAAGCCCTATTGGGGCGGGGCGCTGCTCTCCTCGAACGAGAATATGCTCGAGATCCGCCACGGCGTCGCCGATATCGGGATGATCACGCCGATGTATGCGCGCAGCGCGCATCTCCAGCGCATCCAGCCGAGCTTCTATAGCGGGGTCGGCACCATGGCCGACCAGGTCGCGGTCTATCGTTGCCTCGCCCAGACCTATCCGGCGTTCAATGCCGAGGTGCGCGGGCTGCATGTGCTGGCGGTGCAGGGCGGCAACTTCCCCGGCATCCTGACGCGCAACCGGCCGGTGCGGACGCTCGCTGACCTGAAGGGCCTGAGGCTACGGGCGCAGGAGGACACCGCGAACGTGCTGCGCGCGTTGGGCGCCGACCCGGTCAACATGTCGATGGCGGAAGTCTATCCGTCGATGGCCAAGGGCGTGATCGACGGCGTGGTGACCCCGATCGATGCGCTCCGGGCGATGCATCTCGCCGATGTCGCGCGCTATTACACGACGCTGCGCGTGCCGCGGGGCGCCTATCCCGCGCGGGCGATGGGCGACAAGGTCTGGCAGCGGCTGAGCCCGGCCGACCAGGCGCTGTTCACTCGGGCGGAAACCGTGTGGGAAGCGGCGATGATCGCCGAGCTCGACAAGTCCGTCGCCGTCTCGACCGATTATGCGAAGGAGGCCGGGTTGACCTTCGTCGATCCGGCGCCGGGCGCGCAGGCCGAGTTCGACACGCTGTACCGCGCCAATGCGACGAAGCTCGGCGCGTCGCTCGGCCGGATGGGCATTCCGGGGCGGGAGATCGCGGAGCATGCGACGGCGCTGGTCGCCCAGCGCACCGCGGGCCGGCCGCTCGATTGTGGGACGGTGAAATGACGCAAGCCCAAAACACTCAGGCCCAAAACACTCAGGCACTGACCGGCGTGAAGATCGCCGATTTCAGCTGGGTCGGGGCGGGGCCGCGCGCGACCAAGGACCTGGCCGATCACGGCGCGACCGTGGTGAAGATCGAAAGCCGCAAGCGGCTCGATCTCGGGCGAATGAGCCCGCCGTTCAAGGACGGCAAGCGCAACCCGGACGGATCGTCCTTCTTCGCGATCACCAATACCAGCAAGCTCGGCGTGACGATCAACCTGGGCGATCCGCGCGGGATCGAGGTGGCGAAGCGACTGGTCGCCTGGGCGGACGTGGTGGTGGAGAATTTCGGCAAGGGTTTCATGGAGCGGATCGGGCTGGGCGCGGACGTGCTGCGGGCGATCAAGCCGGACCTGATCATCCTGTCGGTGAGTGTCGCGGGACGGGTGGGGCCGATGTCGGACCTGCGCGGCTATGGCAATTCGGCTGCCGCCTTGTCCGGACTGGCGGCGCTGTCGGGCTGGCCCGATCGCGGGCCGCATATGCCGCCCTTCGCCTATGGCGACGTCGTCGCGCCGATGTTCGGCACGATGGCGGTGCTCGCGGCGCTCGAGCACAAGAGGCAGACGGGCGAAGGGCAGCATATCGACGTCTCGCAGGTCGAGCCGCTGGTGCATGTGCTGAGCGACGTGCTGATCCGCCGGCAGATCGAGGGCGAGGCGTTCGAGAAGCCGGTCAATGCCGCGCCGGGCATGGCGCCGCACGGCATCTTCCCGGCGCGCGGGTTCGACCAATATTGCGCGATCGCGGTCCGCGACGATGCCGACTGGCGGGCGCTGGCGGGGATCATCGGGGCCGACCCGGCGCTCGACCTGGCGGCGCGCGGCGCGCCGGAGGTAAGTGCCGCACTCGCCGACTGGACGCGCGGGCGGGACAAGCATCTGATCGCCGAGCAGCTGGCCGCAGCAGGCATCCCGGCCGAGGCAGTGCAGGACGGGCGTGAAGTGTTCACTGACCCCGAACTGATCGAGAGCAGCCATTATGTCGCGATCGATCACCCCGTGCTCGGCCACTGCGACATGCCGGGGCCGCCGGCGGATTTCTCCCGGTCCGAAGTGATAATCGGGCCGCCGCCGATGCTGGGTGGGGACAATGTCCGGGTGTTCGTCGAGATGCTCGGCATGGATGCGGACGAGATCGCGGCGCTGGCCGATGAAGGGGTGCTGGCGTGACGATGCTCGGTCATCTGAAAGTGGTCGATCTGACCCGCGATCTGGGTGGTTATGCCGGCGTGATGCTGGCGGAACTGGGCGCGGATGTGGTGCAGGTCGAATGGGCCGATCCCATCGGCGATGCAGCCGAGATCGCGATGGCGCGGCGGGGCAAAAGGATCGAGCGCATGGCGCTGGACGATCCGGCGCTGCGCGCTCTGGTCGACGAAGCGGACGTGCTGCTGCGTGGGCCGGAGGCGATGCCGGACGGGTTGGGCGCGGCCAACACGCGGCTGATCGATGTGGCGATCCTCGCCTTCGACCCCGAGGGGCGGAATGCAGGCCGCCCGGCGACCGACCTGACGATCATGGCGCGCTCCGGCCTGCTGGCCATCGTCGGCGATCCGGACCGGCCGCCCATGGCCTTGCCCGGGCGGCAGGCCTGGGCGCTGGCCGGTATTCATGGTGCGATCGCGGCGCTGACCGCGCTCAATGCGCGCGCGGCGAGCGGGCTGGGCGAGCGGGTGATCGTCTCGGCCTATCGATCCGCCGTGCTCGCCAATTATCGCGAGCCGGTGAGCTGGCAATGGGCGGGCAAGGTCGGGCAGCGCACGGGCAATCTGCTCGTGCGCGGCAAATCGGGCGTGAAGCAGATCTGGTCCTGCGCCGACGGGTTCATCACCTGGGCACTGGTCGACAATCCGCCGATGATGCGCGCGACCGTCGCGCGCATGGCCGAGGACGGCATGGCGGGCGCGCTGGCAGCGATCGACTGGGAGGCGATCCTGGTCGCGGACATGCCGCAGGAAACGCTGCAGGCATGGGAAAGCGAGATCGGCGCATGGCTGATGACTCACACAAGGGCCGAGCTGAGCGCGATGTCCAACAAGCATGGCATGGGGCTGTCGGCGATCGACGAGGCGGCCGATGTGATCGCGAGTCCGCATCTCGCCGCGCGTGGCCTGTGGCGTGACGACAAGGTCGACGGGCATGCGGTGCGTGTGCCCGGGCCGCTTTACCAATGGAGCGCGGCATGACGGACAGCGCCATGGCCGGCCCGTTGCAGGGCATCCGGGTCGTCGATTTCTCGAAGTTCCTGCCGGGCCCCTATTGCACCTGGATGCTGGCCGATCTGGGCGCGGACGTGGTGCGGATCGAGCATCCGCGCGAGCTGGCGAAACAGGCGAAAGTGTTCGGCTGGGACAAGCTGCCCGAGGCCGAGCGCGCGCGCATTCGCGGGCAGGACATCTTCGCGCGCAACAAGCGCAGCCTGTTGATCGATCCGGGCGCGGCGGAATCGCGCGCGCCGATCGAGGCGTTGCTGCGCAGCGCCGATGTGCTGGTCGAGGATTACCGGCCGGGCGTGCTCGATTCGATGGGCTTCAGCTACGAGGCGGTCGCGGCGATCAACCCGAGGCTGATCTATTGCTCGGTCACCTTGTGCGGCCAGACCGGGCCGTATCGCGACAAGCCCGGGCATGATCCGGTCGCGCTCGCCGTGTCGGGCGCGCTGTCGCGGATCGGCGAGGATCCGGGCAAGCCGGGATCGGCGGGCGTGCCGGTCGCCGATCTGCTGAGCGGATCGAATGCGGTGATCGGCATTCTCGCCGCCCTTCAGGCGCGCCATACGACCGGGCGCGGGCAGCGCGTCGACATCGCCATGTCGGACAGCGCGATGGCCCTGATCGCGCCGGTGATCTCGCGCAATCCCGATCTGTCGCGCGCGCCGGGACGCGGGCGCCACCGTGCCGATAGCGGCATCTACGAGACGAGCGACGGGCGCTTCATCGTCGTGACCGACATGGAGCCGCGATACTGGGAGCGGTTCTGCACGGCGATGGGCTGTCCGGACTTCATCGCGGCACAGAATGACAAAACGCGCCGGGCGGAGATCATCGCCTGGCTGAATGCCGCGTTCCTGGCCCGGCCGCTCGATCATTGGCTGGCGCTGCTGGCCGCGGCTGACACGCAGTTCGCGGCGGTGAATTCCGTCGAGGAAGCGTTAGCCGATCCGCACAATATCGCGCGCGGCATGTCGATCGCGGTGGAGAGCGAGAGCGGCACGATCCGCCATATCGGATCGCCGATCAACCTGTCCGACACGCCCGCCGTCCCGCCGCGCCCGGCGCGGCTCGCGGGCGCCGATACCGAGACCATATTGACCGAATTGGGGTTTTCGACATGACCGATGCTGATCTGCCGCGCCCGCTGGAAGGGCTGCGCGTGATCGACCTGACCCGCGCTTTGGCCGGGCCTTACGCCACCTTGTTGCTGGCCGGGCTCGGCGCCGAAGTGATCAAGGTGGAGGATCCCAAGGGTGGCGACCTGGCGCGCGAGAACAGCCCCTATGTGGGGCGCGACGGCGTCGTCATCGAGCGGCGGCATGAGGACGACATCTCGATCTCCCATCTGACGCGCGCCCGGGGCAAGCGCGGCGTGGCGCTGAACCTCAAACATCCGCGCGCGCGCGACGTGTTCCGTGATCTGGTGAAGACTGCCGACATCGTGGTCGAGAATTTCACCGCGGGCACCGCCGACCGGCTCGGCGTGGGGTACGGGGCGGCGCGCGAGGCCAATCCGCGCATCGTCTATTGCTCGCTCAGCGGCTTCGGTGCCGACGCGCCCGAGGGCGGCAAGGCAATGGACGTGATCATCCAGGCCTTGTCCGGCGCGATGTACACCAGCGGCGATACCGATCATCCGCCGGTGCGCATGGGCGTGCCGATCGCCGACATGCTTGCGCCGGTGTTCGCGGTGATCGGCATTCTGTCCGCGATTCATCAGCGCGAGCGGACCGGGGAGGGGCAGCATGTCGACATCTCGATGCTCGGCGCGCTCACCTCGTTCGTCGCGATCGAGAATTGGGCGGCGATGCGCGCGGTCGACATGCCGGCGCGGACCGGGCTGACGGTGCAGCGGCTGTCGCCGTTCGGCGTGTTCGAATGCGCCGACGGCTATATCGCGCTGGTCGCGGTGCACCACAAGCTTGCGGCCGGGCTGTTCGCGGCGATGGGGCAGCCCGAACTGCTGGAGGATCCGCGTTTCGCGACGCGCGACAACCGGGTCGCCAACGCGCCCGTGCTCGAGGCGACGATCACCGCATGGTCGAAGGCGCTGACGGTGGCGCAGGCCGTCGCCGCGCTGGAGGCGGAGGGCGTGCCGGTCGCGCCGGTGCGTCACCCGGAAGAGGCGCTGACCGATCCGCGCGTGGTGGCGCGCGAGGAGACCAATGCGGTGTCGCATCCCGACTACGCCTCGGTCGTCGAGCTGCGCACTGCGGGCATTCCGATCCAGTTCTCCGCGTCGCGATCGGGCTTCGACCCGGTCCTGCCGGTCATGATCGGCGAGCATAATGACAGCGTCTATGGCGAGTTGCTGGGGTATGACGCGGCGACCATCGCCGAGCTGACCCGGGACGGTGTGGTCGCATGACCGCGGCCGCGGCGCTTGCCCGGCTGGCCGGGGCGTGCGCCGATCCGCGTGCGGTGGCGGCGGAGGTGCGCGCGGCGGGGCGGCGGGTGGTGTGGATGCTGGGCAGCGATCTGCCCTATGCGCTGGTCGATGCAGCGGGGTTCCATCCGATCCGGCTGGTGCCCGATGCGCGGGTCGACCGCAGCGCGATCGATGCGATGGTCAGCGCCGAGACCCTGGGCGAGCGCGGGCGATCGCTGCTGGCGGAGATCATCGCGCTGCCGGCCGGGGATGCGCTGCTGATCTCGCATGCGGATACCGAGCAGCCGCAGATCTTCGCGACGTTGCGCGAGCTGGCGCGGACCGGGGCAATTGCCAGGCCCGAGGTGCATTTCCTCGACCTGCTGACGATCGATCGGCCTGCGACCGAGCGCTATAACCGCATCCGGGTCGAGCAGGCGGTGGCCTGGCTGGGCGGAACGGGCGACCTGGGCGGAGCGATCGGTCGGCGCGAGGCGCAGCGGGAGGCGGTGGTATCGGTGCTCGGGCTGCGGGCCGAGGGCCGGCTGAGCGGGGTCGAGGCGCACACCCTTGTCGCGGCGGCGTCGATCCTGCCAGTGGATGAATTTGCCGATCTGCTGGCGGCGATCGAGGCCGGGAAGGCTGAACTGCCGGTGCGTTCGGGGACTCGCACGCTGCTGAGTGGGAGCGATATCGAGGACATCGCCACGATCGCGCGGATCGAGGCGCTGGGGGCGCTGGTGGTCGGCGAGGATCATTGCTGGGGCGCGGCGCGGGTGCATCGGGGGATGGCGCGCGATGGCGATCCGATCGCGGCGCTGGCACGGTCCTCGCTGACGCCATTATGGGGCGTGTTTTCCGGCACGACGGACCGGGCTGCGGGTCTTGGCGCTGCGGTCGCGCGGCTTCGGCCCGAGCGGGTGTTGCATCTCAGCCGCGACGACAGCGCACCCTGGGAGGTCGCTGCCCTGCGCCGCGCGATCGAGGCGAGCGGCGTGCCGATGCTCGACGCGGCACCGGACAGCGACTCGATCGCGGGCTTTATCGCCGATGGCCATGCGGCTGCGGCGAGTGTCGTGCCGGAACCAGAGGAGGCCGCTCCAGCGCCCCGTCCGCGCGCGCCGCGCAGCCGCAAGTCGCTGGCGGCGGTGGCGCGGTTCGGCGCCTATCAGCGCGAATGGTTCGCCGAGGTGCGCGCTGCGGCGCTGTCGGGCAGGACCTTCGCCGCGGTCAACGCCAATGCGCCGCAGGAGATGCTGCGCGCGATCGGCATTCCCTTCGTGGTCAATCAATGGTGGGCCTCGATCGTCGCGGCCAAGCAGCAATCGGCGCGGTACGCCGGGCTGCTCGCGGCCAACGACCTGCCGCCGGCGGTGGAAGCCTATAGCGCGCAGGGGGTGGCGGCGGCGTTCGACGACGATCCGGCGCTGGCGCCCTGGGGCGGGCTACCGCGTCCGGACGTGCTGGGCATGGTGGCGAGCACTGACGCGACCATGCATCTGTTCGAGGCGTGGCAGGCGGCGACGGGCGCGCGGTTGCAGCGGTTCCAGCGCAGCGTCGAATGTCGCTGGGATATCCTGATCGACTGGTGGGACGGGCTGGCGGATCGCTGGGACGATTTCATCGAGCCCGAGCGGCTCGACCTGTTCGAGGCGGAGCTGAAGCTGGCGATCGCCGAGCTGGAAGACGTGTCGGGCGCGCGGTTCGATCCCGCGCGGCTCGAAGAGGTGATGACGCTCGTCAACGAGCAGGAGGACCATTATCGCGAAACGCGCGACCTGATCGCGCGGACCGTGCCGGTGCCGGTCGGCATCGTCGACACCATGCCCGCGACGATGGTGCCGCAATGGCATCGCGGGACCGAATGGGCGCGCGATGCGGCGCGCGATTTCCATGACGAGGTCGCCGAGCGGGTGCGGGCGGGCGAGGCGGCGTGCCCGAACGAGCGCATCCGGCTGATGTTCGTCGGCCGCGGGCTGTGGAGCGACATGCAATTCTACCAGCGCTGGGAAGAGAGCCATGGCGCGGTGTTCGTCTGTTCGATGTATCTGAGCCTGGCGGCCGACGGCTATATCCGCCGCCACGATCGCGGGCGCGATCCGCTCCGGGCGCTGGCCGCGCGTTTCGTGACGATGGGCGACGAGCTGCGCATGCCGACCTGGGCGGGGGCGTGGCACGCCAAGGAAGCGCGGCTGCACCAGTGCGACGGCGCGGTGGCGCTGTCGGATGCCGATCCGCTGGTGCTGCGCGCGCTGCGCGATGCGGGGATCGCGGTGCTGGAGCTGGGCATGGACAATTTCTCGCGCGACGAGGCCGCCGAGGCGGATGTCGACGCGCGGGTGGCGGCGTTCCTGGAGGGGCCTGCGGGTGCGGCGAGTGACGCGCGGCGGGCGAAATTGGGGTAGGCCTCAAGCAAAACTTAGTTGGCTGGAATCACCTCTCCCGTTCGCCCTGAGCTTGTCGAAGGGCTGTTCTTTCTTCCTTGGAAGAGAAGGGCAGGGCTTCGACAACCCCGGATCAAGTCCGGGGCCGAACGGAGGTGGGGGATCATTAGAACTCGAAAATGCGCTAGCGAGTGAAAGAGCCTGCCGGGACAAGGTCGCGCGGCGAGGACGAGGTGCCGACCTTGACCTCATATCGCCCCGACGGAATGACCCAGCGCCCGGCGGTCTTGTTCCACACGCCCAGCGGATGATGGCTGCTCGCCGGATCGATCGTGATGGCGACCTGGCGGGACGCGCCGGGTTCCAGCTCGACGCGTTCGAAGCCGACCAGCCTTTTGGGGGGCTGCGCGGCGCCGAGCGCATTGGCGCTGGCCGGCAGCGACAGATAGGCCTGCACGACCTGCGCGCCGGCGCGCTTCCCGGTGTTTTTCACGGTCATCGTCACGCGGTAGCTGCCTGTCCGCCGGTCCGGCACCAGCCTGGGGCTCGAGGTGGCGAAGCTCGTATAGGACAGGCCATGGCCGAACGGGAAGGCGATGCATGGGTTGCTGCCTGCCGTCTCGGCGCAGTGGCCGCCGGCATTGGCGTCGTACCAGCGATAGCCGATGTCGAGCTTCTCGCTATAGGTGACCGATGGTGACTTGCCGTCGCTGCCCGGAACGCCGGGAAATTGCTGCGGCGTGACCGAGTCGAGAAAGCCCTTGCCGGTAAGCGGAAAGGTGACCGGCAGCTTGCCTGACGGGTTGGCCCGGCCGAACAGCAGATCCGCGACGATGTTGCCGTCTTCCTGGCCCGGAAACCACACCTCCAGGATCGAAGGGCCCTGCGGACCGAGCAGGCCGGGGTCGATCGCGACGCCGGCATTGTCCTTCAGCACGAGCACGGTCTTCTGCGACATCGGACGCCCGGTGGTCGACCGGGCCGCCATGATCCCGGCCAACATCGCGACCGTCTGGCTCGACCGGGCGGTGTTGGCGCCCGTGTCCTTCGTCGCGATCAGATTGGGCCTGGCGACATACCAGTCGAGCGAGCTGCCCGCCGCCGCGCTTGCGGCCAGTTCCCGCCCGGTCGCGTCCCTGAACGTCGCGCGATCCGCGCCTTCTTCGGCGTTCGTGCCTGCCATGACGACCACGGCATCCGCCGCCGCGACCTGATCGAGCGCGGCGGCAAAAGACGATGGCTTGCCGTCGACCGTCGCCGATGCGTTGGCGTCGTCGACCAGCACCATCCTCACCTGGGTACCGGCCTGGCCCATCTCGCGCAGTGCGGTGCGGATGCCGTCGATCGGCGACACGGTATAATGCGGGACGACGTCGGAACTGCCGCCGCCCGCCCCCATCGAGCGGCCCAGGACCGATCCGCCGGCCACGGCCTGTTGCGCATAGACCTGCGACGCCTTGCCGACCAGGGCGATCACCCGCGCGTTGCGCACGATCGGCAGGGCGCCGTTGTTCTGCAGCAGCACCGCGGACCGGGCGCCGATCTCGCGCGCCTTGCGTCCACCTGCCTGGAAGTCGATCGGCGTCTGGACCAGCGGCCGGTCGAAGATGCCGGCCTTGAACATCTGCGTATAGCGGCGTTCCAGCGCGGTATCGATCTGAACGGTGGTGATCGCACCGCTTGCCAGCGCGGCGTTCAGCTTGGCGGGAGTCCAGTGGATCGGGGTCGGCATCTCATGGTCCATGCCGCCCGCCAGCGTCGGCGCCGTGCTTTTCATCGCGAAGAAATCGGACTGGACATAGCCGGTAAAGCCCCAGTCGCGGCGCAGCACGCCGTTCAGCAGGGGTTCGTTCTCGCAGGAATGGAGGCCGTTCACATAATTATACGAGCACATGATGCTCGCGACGCGGCCGTCCTTCACCGCCATTTCGAACGGAATCAGGTAAAGTTCGCGCAGCACCTGCTCGTCCACCGTCTCCTGGATGGTCATGCGGTTGGTTTCCTGCTCGTTCGCGACGAAGTGCTTCGCCATCGCGATGATGCCGTGCGACTGCACTGCCCTGGTCTCGGCCACGGCCATCGTGCCCGACAGCAAGGGATCCTCCCCGAAATATTCGAAGTTGCGGCCGAGGATCGGCAGGCGCGCCAGGTTCACGCCCGGCGCCTCGAAGACGTGGAGCGCGAGATTGGTCATCTCGGTGGCGATGACGCCGCCGAAAGCCGCGGCGACGCGCGGGTCGAACGACGCGGCGATCGCCATGCCGGAGGGAAGCGCCGTCGCCTGCGCCGAGCTGGGATGCGAATAGGCGGCGTAGATCGCATTGCCCCCGGCGGCAGCTTCGGCCTGCACGCTCTTGTCGACACAGTCATTCTGGCCGACGCCGACCGGGCCGTTGGTGATGCGGAAGGTCGGAATGGCGAGAGCGGGGTTACCCGTCACATGGCGCGCGCCATAGCAGTTCGGCAATTCGGGCAGCAGCGCCGGCATGCTGCCGGTGAGCTGCTGCATCTTCTGCGCCAGGGTCATCGCGGCGATCAGCTGATGCGCGCGACGCCGCGCGATCTTCTCCCTGGCGGTATCGGTCGTTGCCGCGGCCTGGCTGGAAACGACGGACGGACTCATCCAGGCAAGCTCGCGCTGAGCGTAGGCGGCGCTACTGGTCAAGCCAATCAGGACGCTGGCGGCGGTCAGCTTCAGGGCTATCCCACCGCGCGATTTGGCCGCCTTCATCCACTCTCTCCTCTGCTGAAACGGTCTGCGGGACGTTGCCCGCGCCGCGAATTACCGGCGATAAGACGCCGCCCAAGCAGCTTCGTCAACCTGTCGCGCGCAAAATTGTCAGGCCATCGAGGCTCTACGCGACTTTCTGGCCTGACCAATATCGACAAAGGGTGACGGGTGGGATAGTCCGACGGCATAAGAGAAACGGGCCGGTGGCCTGGCGGGAGGGAAGGGTTGAGGCGAATACCATATCTGCGCTGGTGGATCGTCGCGCTGATCTGCTTCGGCACGATCGCCAATTATCTCGCGCGCAATTCGCTCGGCGTGCTGGCGCCCGAGCTCAAGACCAGTCTCGGCATGACGACTCAGCAATACAGCTATGTCGTCGGCGCCTTCCAGCTGGCCTATACCGTGATGCAGCCGGTGGCCGGTTTCGTCGTCGACCGGATCGGACTGCGCAGCGGCTTCGCCCTGTTCGGCGTTGCCTGGTCCATCGCCAACATGCTGCATGCGCTCGCCGCCGGCTGGCTTGGCCTGATGTTCTTCCGCGGTCTGCTCGGCATGGCGGAGGCGGCGGCGGTGCCGGCCGGGATCAAGGCGATCGCGACCTGGTTCCCCGCGCGGGAACGCTCCGTCGCGGTCGGCTGGTTCAACGCGGGCACCTCGCTCGGCGCGCTGATCGCCCCGCCGGTGGTCGTGGCGGTGTCGTTATGGGCCGACTGGCGCCTGGCCTTTGTCGTCACCGGCGCGGTCGGGCTGGTATGGGCGGCGGCGTGGTATGGCTTCTACCGCAGCCCGGCCGAGCATCCGGCGATCACGCCCGACGAGCTGGCGCTGATCCAGGCCGACCGGCCGCCCCTGACCGGTCGCCGCGCGACGGCGCGCGAGATCCTCGGCACGCCGAAATTCTGGGTGATCGCGGTGCCGCGCTTCCTCGCCGAGCCGGCCTGGCAGACCTTCAGCTTCTGGATCCCGCTCTATCTTGCCACCGAGCGCGGCATGGACCTGAAGCAGATCGCCCTGTTCGCCTGGCTGCCCTTCCTCGCGGCCGATCTCGGTGGCGTGCTCGGCGGCTATCTGTCGCCGTTCCTGATGGGGCGGCTGCGCCTGTCGCTGATCACGTCGCGCGTCGCCGGCATCGTCCTGGCGGCGGTGCTGATGATCGCGCCGGGATGCATCGGCCTAGCCGCAAGCCCCTATACCGCGATCGCGCTGTTCTGCGTCGGCGGCTTCGCGCACCAGATGATCTCGGTGCTGATCAACACCCTGTCGGCCGATGTCTTCACCGCCGAGGAGGTCGCCACCGCCAACGGCTTTATCGGCCAGGCGGGCTGGATCGGCGGGCTGCTGTTCTCGCTGCTGATCGGCCAGCTCGCCGATACGATCGGCTATGCGCCGCTGTTCGCGGCCTTGTCGGTGTTCGACCTGATCGGTGCCGCGGTCCTGGTCGTCAGCATTCGCCACCTCGTTCCCGCGGAGTCCCGCCGATGAAGCGCGCCACCTTGTCCAACCCGCCGCTGTTCGCGGTGCATGAACAGGCGCGGGGCCGGCTGACGCTGGTGGCCGATACCGGGGCGACGGCGCATCTGTTCGTGCTGGAGGAGGATATCGCGCGGCTGCTCCTGCTCGCCGATGGCGCCGTGACGAGCCCGCCGAGCTGGGCGATCGCGCCGGGCGCTGCAGATATCGCCGAGCCGGGGCGCGACCGGATGGATCTGGACGGCTTCACCTGTCCGGATTTCCACGTCGAGACTCTGGATGGGGTAGTGACGGTCGCAACGGCCCGGCTGCGCGTGCGGATTCGCCTGCACGGGCTGCACTGCATCTGGGAACAGCATGACGGCGCCGAGTGGCGCCTGATGGCGGAGGACCGGCCGACCCAGGCCTATGACTTTGGCTGGTGGGACGGCCGCGTGCACCATTATTGCGCGCGGCGACCGGGCGAGCGCTTCTACGGCCTGGGCGACCGTTCGGGCGATACGGACCGCGCGGGGCGCAGCTTCCGCCTGACCAATCTCGATCCGATGGGCTATGACGCCGAGAATGGCGATCCGCTGTACAAGTCGATCCCCTATATCTTGGTCGCCGACGCGGCCGGGCACTGCCACGGCGCCTTTTACGACACGCTTGCCGACACGGCGTTCGATTTCGGCCGCGAGCTGGACAATTATCACGGCCTGTATCGCCACATGGTGGCGGAGGCCGGCGATCTCGACCTGTGGATGATCGCCGGGCCCGATCCGCTGGCGGTGACGCGCCGCTTCACGTGGCTGACCGGCCGGCCGGCGCTGATGCCGCGCTGGTCGCTCGGTTATTCGGGATCGACCATGACCTATACCGACGCGCCCGACGCCGCGGTGCAGATGGCCGGGTTCATCGAGAAGCTGGCGGAGCACGATATCGGCTGCACCTCGTTTCATCTGTCCTCGGGCTACACCTCGATCGGCGACAAGAGATATGTGTTCCACTGGAATCGGGAGAAATTCCCGGAGCCCGCCCACTTCGTCCAAAGCTATGCGGCGGCGGGGATCCAGCTCGTTCCGAACATCAAGCCGGCGCTACTGCGCAGCCATCCGCGCTATGACGAGGTCGCCGCCGAGGGGCTGTTCGTGGCCGATGCGGAGGGTGTGCCGGTGGAAGCGCAGTTCTGGGACGAAGTCGGCAGCTATATCGACTTCACCAATCCCGCCGCGGCGCAGTGGTGGCGGGCGCAGGTCGGCAGCGCTCTGCTCGACCAGGGCATCGTCGCGACCTGGAACGACAATAACGAATATGAGATCTGGGACAGGCGGGCGCGGTTTGCGGGCTTCGGCACGCCTCGCGCGGCGGCCGATTGGCGCCCCGTCCAGCCCCTGCTGATGTCGCGGGCCTCACGCCGCGCCCAGACCGAGGCCGCGCCGGCCAACCGCCCCTATGTCGTCACCCGGTCGGGCATGGCGGGGCTGCAACGCTATGCCCAGACGTGGAGCGGCGACAATCGCACCGAGTGGAAGACGTTGCGCTACAATGCCCGCATGGCGATCGGCCTGGCGCTGTCCGGTGTGTCGAACAGCGGGCATGACGTCGGCGGGTTCGCCGGGCCGGCGCCGTCGCCGGAATTGCTGGTCCGCTGGGTGCAGGCGGGCGTGCTGATGCCGCGCTTCAGCATCCATAGCTGGAACGACGATCGCAGCGTCAACGAGCCCTGGATGTACCCCGAATCGCTGCCCGCGATCCGGCGCCTGATTGCGTTGCGGCAGACATTGTTGCCGTTCTTCTACGATCTGCTGCATCGATACCATCAGGCGTATGAGCCGATGGTGCGGCCGACCTGGCTCGATTTTCCCGGCGACGCGGCGGCCTGGGCGGAAAATGACGAGCATCTGCTCGGGCCTGACCTGCTGGTCGCCACCGTCATGGAGGCGGGTGCCGATACGCGCACCGTCCGGCCACCGGCCGGGGCGGAGTGGCTGGACGTGTGGACCGGCGACCGCGTTGCTGGCGGCGTGACGGCGGTGCTCGACGCACCGCTCGACGGCCCGCCGCCGCTGCTCGCGCGAGCGGGATCGGCGATGCTGGTCGATCTCGCTGAAGGCGGGTGGCGGCCCGGGCCCTATCGCCGCGGCGTCTGGCTGTTCCCGCCACGCCAGGGCGCCTTTGCCTGGTCCGCCCTCGAGGATGCCGGCGACGGGGCAGGGGCGATCGACCAGTGGTGCATTACCGGCACTGCGGATGCGGCACGAATCGTCCTGGAGGTGCGGCGCGAGGGGCCGGGGACCTTTGGCGACGACAGGATCACGCTCCTGTTGCCGCCGGGGGAGGAGCGCGAACTGATCGTGAATGGCGGGATTGGCGATGCCGTCAAGCATGAGGGCCGGCGCGGCGTGGTCATCAGGGTCTGACGGCGACCGGCGTTACACCGCCACGCGCTTCGCCAGGTCAGTGCGCTTGGCCTCCACTTCGGCGCGGGCGCGGTTGACCGCGTCGTTCTCGGTTGCCTGCAACAGGCCGTCGATCACACGGGCGAGGTGATTGCGCATCGCCGTGCGGGCCGCCTTGGGGTTGCGGTCGCGCAGTGCCGCCAGGATGACCTGATGTTCGTCGATGCGCGGCTGGACGCCGACGCTGCGCGCGCGTTCGAGCATGTGCGCGCAGAGCGGCGAGCGGTAACGCGCGTCCCACAGGGATTCGACGACATCGACCACGGCCGAGTTGCGCGTCGCGCGTGCGATGGTCAGGTGGAATTCGCGATCGGCATGTTCGCCGCTGATATTCTCCAGATTCTCGCGTTCCATCTCGCCGATCAGCGTCTCGAGCGTCGCGATCTCGGCATCGCTGATGGACACCGCGGCTAGCGCCGCCGCCTCCGCCTCGAACAACCGGCGCGCCTCGGTCAGCTCGAACGCGCCGATATCGAGCCCGATGGTCGGCGCGTCCAGCGGCGGATTGTCGGTGACGAAGATGCCCGCGCCGTGACGCGACCGGACGATGCCGATCACCTCGAGCGCGATCATCGCCTCGCGGATGGTCGGCCGGCTGACCTTATACTCGTCGGCCAGTTCGCGTTCGGACGGAATGCGCTGTCCGGGGGCAAAATCGCCGCGCTGGATCGCCTCCGCCACCGCGGCGGCGACTTGCTGGTAGAGTTTCCGCCCGTCCGCTTGCAGCGTGGCCGTCGCCGGGTCGCCAACTGGTCTGATCAATTTCTTCAATGGCATAGCTGAACTGGCCTATACCAGCCCCGTGACAATCGGGCAACAGGGCGAAAGCCACCACGGGTGGTGCGAAAGTCATTGTCAGGCAGGGCTTGCAACTGGTCAGGCCATTTGATAGCCACCGACTACAAAGAAACGGGCGCGGGCATTCGTGATCCGACGCCAAGGGGAGGATCAAGATGGGAAAATTCCACCAGACCGTTTGCCTGAAGGCGCTTGCCGCGTCGCTGGCGCTGGGCGCGACGCCGGCGATGGCCAAGGCCGACCCCGCCGCCACGCCTCAAGCCGATTCGGCCGCGGCACCGCAAAGCGCGCCGGCCGAAGCAGCGCAGACCGGGCTCGAACCCAACGACATCATCGTTACCGCGAACAAGCGCGCCGAGAATGTGCAGAATGTGCCGCTCGCCGTGTCCGTGCTGTCGTCGGCGCAGCTCCAGGCCTCTGGTGTGCGCCAGTTCTCCGACCTGGGCCGTATCGCGCCGTCGTTGACGGTGCGTCCGGCCGAACATCCGGTCAACGCCAATGTGTCGCTGCGCGGCGTCGGCACCTTCGCCTTCGGCATCGGCGTCGAGCCGAGCGTCGCGGTGCTGGTCGACGAAGTGCCGCTCGCCTTCCAGGCACGCGCCTTCACCGACCTGCCCGATGTCGAGCGGATCGAAGTGCTGCGCGGGCCGCAGAGCACCTTGTACGGCAAGTCGGCCTCGGCCGGCCTGATCAACATCATCACGCGCCAGCCGACCGACAGCTTCCATTTCCGCGCCAATGCGCTGGCGACCACCGACAGCGAATATGGCGGCAATTTCAGCGTGTCGGGCCCGATCAGCCCGGAACTGGGCTATGTCCTGTCGGCCAGCTATTCCAACTGGGACGGCAATGTCCGCAACCTGTTCAACGGCAAGAAAGTGAACGGGCGCGAGGCATTCAACACCCGCGCCAAGCTCCGCTGGGAACCGACCGACAACGTCACCGTCACCCTGTCGGGCAATTATCTCAACGGCAATACCAGCGTCGGCCGGCCGTTCATCCGCATGGACCCGACCGCCTTGTTCCGCGGTATCGCAGGCCAGACCGCGGCGGTGGCGATGCCCGGCGTGACGATCAACGAGGACAATCAGAACGTCAGCAACAATTACGACGCGCGCACCAAATATGAAGGCGGCGGCGGGTCGCTCCGCGCGGAAGTCGGGCTGGGCGACATGACCCTGGTGTCGATCAGCTCGTACGACAAGTTCCGCCTCAACGACTTTCTCGATCAGGACGATACGTCGTCCACGACTCCCAGCGGCAGCAACATCCAGGTCGGCACGTTCCACTCGACATTGTTCACGCAGGAAATCCGCCTGCTCTCGCCCGGCGACAAGCCGTTCCGTTATACGGTGGGCGCCTATTATGCGAATGTGAAGTTCGACCGGCCTTTCCTGCGCGGCCCGGCTTTCTCGCTCGCCAACTGGTTCGCGACGTCGAAATCGGAGCAGATCGCGGCCTTCGCGCAGATCGACTGGGAGATCGTGCCGCATCTGACCCTGACCGGCGGCGGCCGCGTCCAGAACGAGAAGATTGCCTATACCTTCAAGGACAATCTCGCGGCCGTCGGCGCGCCGTCTCTCTTCAGCGGCCGTGCCGAGGATACCGCGGGCACCTATCGCATCAGCGGGCGCTACGAAGTCACGCCCGACATGATGGTCTTCGCGACCTATTCGACCGGCTACAAGGGCCAGACCTATGATCTGACCACTGGCTTCAACGCCAACCGCGCCAACGCCGGCCCGATCAGGCCGGAACGGTCGCGCGACTGGGAGCTCGGCGCACGCATGCAGTTCCTCGACCGGCGCGTGACGGCCAACCTCACCTTGTTCAACACCGATTATGAGGATCTGCAGGCGCAGACGATCGAGACGCTGACGGACGGGACCAGCAATTTCCGTCTGACCAATGTCGGCGGACTGAACACCAAGGGCGTGGAACTCGACACCTCCGCACGGATCGGCAACGACCTCAATCTTGGCGCGTCGGTCGCCTATCTCGACGCGAAATACACGTCATTCCCGCGTGCGCAATGTTATCCCCTGCAGACGCCGGCACAGGGATGCGTGCCGGCGGTGCCGGCGGCGCCGCCAGTACCGGCCCAGCCCGCTTATCAGGTCCTGACCGACCAGCGCGCGGTGCAGGCGCCGGAGTGGAAATTCTCGGTCAACGCCGATTATTCGCCGTCGCTGGGCGGCGATCTGCGCGGCATCGTCCAGGCCAGCTGGCAATATCAGAGCAGCGTCTATTATGTGGCGGAGGATCCCCAGACGTTCCAGCCGGCCTATGGCATCGTCAATGGCGGGCTCGGCGTACGCGCCGAGGACCATAAATGGGAGGTGGTCGCTTTCGTCAACAACCTGTTCGACAAGCAATATTTTCCCTCCCTGGTCAACACGGCAGGCAATTTCGGCAACAAGCTGGCAACGCAGGCACTGCTGCCACGCGACTTCCGCCGCTATGGCGGTGTCCGGGTCGGCGTGAATTTCTGAAGGCAGCGGGGGCGCACGCCGCCCCCGCTGTTCTCCAACGGATCGGGAGCAAATGATGTTTCGTGTTGCGCTGCCGGTGGCGATGGCGGGTGCCGTTGCACTGTTGTCGGCGAGCGCGCCGGCAGCGGACGCGCCGGCGAACCCCGCCATCGACGCGCCGGAGCTTGCCGCGCTCGGGTCCTATCCGGTCGGCGTCGCCGCGATCGAAATCGTCCAGCCCGGCCAGGCCGACCCGCTCCAGGGCCAGGACAGGCCGGCGATCGTCGACCGTCACCTGCCGCTCAGAATCTGGTATCCTGCGGCCATGCCGGGGCGCGGCACGGTCTACCGGTCGGCGCTGCCCGGGGAGAAAGGCACCGACATCGCCTTCACCGTTCCCGGCATCGCCACACCGGACGCGCGTGCCGCCCGGGGCCGGTTCCCGCTCGTGATCCTCGCGCATGGATACAGCAACACGCCAGAGGTTCTATCGTGGCTTGGCGAGAATCTGGCCAGCAAGGGCTATGTCGTCGTCGCCCCGGCCTTTCGCGATCCGCCGATCACCATCCGTACTGCTGCCGCCGCCGCTGGCCCGATCGCGCGGCGGCCGCTCGACATCGCGTTCGTCGCCGCCGAGGCGCAGCGGCGCGCGCGCGCCGGGCAGGGGCCGTTCGCCGTCGCCGATGCCGGTCGTACCGCGCTGATCGGCTATTCGATGGGCGGGTACGGCGTGCTCACGGCCGCGGGCGCTCCGCTCGATCCCGCGCTGGCCGGGGCCACGCGCGACGTGCTCGCGCCCTATGTCGCGGGCGGACCGAAGGCGGGCGAGTTGAAGGTTGCCGGCCTGAAGGCAGTGGTCGCGATCTCGCCGCCGCGTGCGGTGCGCGGCGCCGCCATGTGGGCGGCACCCGGCGTCGCCGCGATTCAGGCACCCACCCTGTTCATCGCCGGCAGCCAGGATCGTACCGTCGGTTATGATCCCGGCGTGCGCACGCTGTTCGACGACGAGGTGCACGCGGCGCGCTATCTGCTGACGTTTCGCGAGGCGGGGCACAGCATCGCCCTGATCGGCGCGCCGCCGGAAATGCGGAAGAGCTATTGGGACCAGGACTGGTTCGAGGATTCGGTGTGGCGCAAGGACCGGCTGATGGCGATCGAGGCGCATTTCATCACCGCCTTTCTCGATCGCTATGTGAAGGGTGACATGACCAGGGCAGCCTATATCGATGGTCTCGTGCCCAATTCGAACGAGGGGGTCTGGGCCAGCGCGCCGCCAGGCCGCTATGCCGGCTTCAGCCCCGGGCCTCCCGCCGCCACTTTGTGGAAGGGGTTCCAGCCGAACAAAGCCTCGGGCATGTCGCTCGAGTTCAAGCCTGCGTCCTAGACGTGACGCGTAAAACAGCCGGCCTCGCGCGGTGCGCGCGCCGGCCAGGGAGTAAAGGCGTATGTTGATGACGCAGACGATGCGCTGGTTCGGGCCGTCCGATCCGGTGTCGCTGCGCGACATCCGCCAGGCAGGCGCGGCCGAGGTCGTGACCGCGCTGCACGAGGTCGCGAACGGCGAGGTCTGGACTCGCGAGGCGATCGCGGCGCGCAAGGGTGAGATCGAGCAGGCGGCGCTTGGCTGGACCGTGGTCGAAAGCCTTCCGGTGCACGAGGAGATCAAGACCCGCGGGCCCGGATGGGACCGACTGGTCGAGCGCTATTGCACAAGCCTGCGCAACCTCGCGGCGTGCGGCATCACCACCGTGACCTATAATTTCATGCCGATCCTCGACTGGACACGGACCGATCTGGCCTGGCCGCTTGCCGATGGCGCGCTGGCACTGCGCTTCGAGCTGGAGATGGTCGCGGCTTATGATCTCCACATCCTGCGCCGGCCCGGCGCCGACGCTTCCTATACGCCGGCCATGGTCGAAGGCGCGACGCGGCGCTTCCATGCCATGGACGAGGCGACGCGCGACAGGCTGGAGCGGACGATCATCGCCGGCTTGCCGGGCAGCGAGGAGAGTTTCACCTCCACCGCGCTGCTCGCCGCGATCGAGACCTATGCCGATGTGGATGCGGAGCGCCTGCGCGCGAACCATGCCGACTTCCTGGCCGCGGTCTGCCCCGTCGCCGATGCGCTGGGCCTGCGGCTGGTCGTCCACCCCGACGATCCGCCCTTCCCGATCTTCGGCCTGCCGCGCGTGGTGAGCACCGAGGCCGATGTCGCCTTGCTGTTCGCGCGCGTGCCCAACCCCTCCAACGGCCTGTGCTTCTGCGCCGGATCGTTCGGCGTGCGCGCCGACAACGATCTGCCCGGCATGGTCGATCGGTTGGGCGACCGGATCGGCTTCTTCCACCTGCGCTCCGTGCAGCGCGAACCGAACACCGCCTTTCACGAGGCAGCGCATCTCGAGGGTGATGCCGGGATGGTCGACATCGTGGCGGCGGTCCACCGCCTGCAGCAGCGAAGCGGCCGCTCGATCCCGATGCGCCCGGACCATGGCCATCAGATGCTCGACGACCTGACCAAGGTCACCAACCCCGGCTATTCGCTGCTCGGCCGCATGCGCGGGTTGGCGGAACTGCGCGGGCTCGAACGCGGGATCGCGCACGCGACCTCCGGAATATCATGACGAACGGCGATGGGAGACGGATGTGCTTAACCGAATGAAGGCAGCATGGCTCACCGCCGCCATGTTATGGGCCGCTCCGGGCGCCGCGCAGCAAGCCGCCGCCCCCGCCCTGCCGAAGGCGACGGCCCAGACCTCACCATTGCTGGTTTCCGCCGACATGCGGCAGGGCACCGATCTGTCCGGCGCCTGGCATTATTCGATCGATCCGTACCGCTCCGGCCTGGCCGGCTTCCATGGCGAGACGCCCGACAAGGGCCAGCAGCGTTACCGCGATGTCGATGTGCGCAAGGAAATGGCGCAGGACAGCCGGGTCCTGTACGAGTTCGACCTTGCCCGGTCGCCGGTCACGACCCTGCCGTCGTCCTGGCTGACCGAGGCGCCCGAGCTGCGTTATTATCAGGGGCTGATGTGGTATCAGCGCAGCTTCCCGGTCCCCGCGCAGCGCAAGGGGCGGATGTTCCTGCGCTTCGGCGCGGCCAACTACGCCACCGTCGTCTATCTCAACGGCCAGCCGGTCGGGCGCCACGAAGGCGGCTTCACCCCCTTCGCCTTCGAGGTGACGCGCCTGTTGCGTGACGGCGACAACCAGATCACCGTCGGCGTGGATTCGCAGGCGACCGCGGCGACCGTGCCGCCGCCCGTCACCGACTGGGAGAATTATGGCGGCATCACCCGGCCGGTACGGCTGATCTCGACGCCCGACACCTATGTCGACGATGCCTGGGTCCGCCTGACCCGCGACGGGCGCATGGCGGTCGACGTGCATCTGGACGGGCCGCAGGCGGCCAATCGCGCGGTCCGGCTGCGCGTCGCCGAGCTCGGCCTCGACCAGGCGGGCACGACCGACGCCGCCGGCAACTGGCGCGCGACCATGGCCGCGCCGCGCGCGCTGGACCGCTGGTCGCCCGAGCGTCCCAAACTCTATGAGGTGACGATCGCGAGCGGCGACGACCAGTGGCGCGACCGCATCGGTTTCCGCACCATCGAGGTGCATGGGGCCGACATCCTGCTCAACGGCAAGCCGATCTTCCTGCGCGGCATCTCGCTGCACGAGGAGGAGCTGGGCAGCGAGCCGACCCGCGCGATCAGCCCGGCGGCGGCGCGCGCCCTGCTCGGCGAGATCAAGCACGGGCTGCACGGCAATTTCGTCCGCCTGGCGCATTACCCGCATTCCGAAATGATGACGCGCACCGCCGACGAGCTCGGCCTGCTCGTGTGGAGCGAAGTGCCGGTCTATTGGCTGGTGGCCTGGTCCAACCCGGATACCCTGGCGACCGCGCGCAACATGCTGGCCGAGAATATCCTGCGCGACCGCAACCGCGCCTCGATCGCGATCTGGAGCGTCGCCAACGAGACGCCCGTCAGCGAGGCGCGCAACATCTTCCTGCGCACGCTGGTCGGCGATGTCCGCGGCCTCGACGATACGCGGCTGGTCAGCGCGGCCTTGCTGGTCGAGCGCTCGAAGGACGCGAAGACGCCGACCATGACCATGGCCGATCCGCTCGCCGAGGTCCTGGATGTGCTGGCGATCAACACCTATAATGGCTGGTACACCAACGACCGGCTGACCGACCTGCCCGGCAGCGTCTGGAAAGTGCCCGCCGACAAGCCGCTGGTCTTCTCCGAATTCGGCGCCGACGCGCGGGCCGGGTTCCACGACCTGACCGGTCCGCAGAAATTCTCCGAGGAATATCAGGCGGATTATTACCGCGCGACGCTCAAGATGGCGGATTCGGTGCCGACCTTGCGCGGCATGTCGCCTTGGATCCTCAAGGACTTCCGCTCGCCGCGCCGGCAGAATCCCGACTTCCAGCAGGGCTGGAACCGCAAGGGGCTGATCTCCGAGACCGGGCAGCGCAAACAGGCGTTCGACGTGCTCGCGGCCTATTACCGCGCGAAGGAGTAACCAGAGCGCGCGCTCCCTTGCGGAAGCGCGCGCTCCGCCCCCTTTGACCTCAGAACTTCATGCGGGCCGATGCCGCGAACAGCCGGCCGATCGGGTTCGACGCGGAGGCGTCATAACCGCCGCTGCCATTGCCCGACGGCGTCAGGTTCACATAAGGCGGATCGGCGTCGAACAGGTTGCGGACCTCCAGGCCGACGGTGAGTTTGCCGCCGAACGGGCCCTTGTCCGCGCCGCCGACCGTCCAGGCGAGGCTGAGATCGACGGGCGTGTAGCTCGCCACCTTCTGGTTCGGGGTGACCGCGTTGTTGGTGTACCCCCCGACATGAGTCGCGGTGAGCTGCACCCGGAACGGATCGATGTCCCAGGCGACGCTGCCGCGGGCCTTGAACTTCAGCGGGAAGAAGATGGTGTTGAGCCGGTTGATCGGCGTGCCCGCGGGCGAGATCGCTGCCTCGAACCGGGTCAGATAGGTCCCGCTGGCGTTGACATTGAACGTGCCGGCGGATGCCGTCGCCAGCCGCCAGTTGGCGGTCACGTCGATGCCCTCGGTGTTGGAGCGGCCGAGATTGTTGTTCCGTCCGTCGACGAACAGGGTGACGTTGTTGGGATCGCCGCCGGGGAAGACGCCGCCGCCGATGCCCACGCCCTGCGCGAGCAGGGCGAGCACGCGGTCGCGCGCCTGGGTTCCGCGCAGGATGATGCCGGTCCCCGCAAACTGCGCCTCGCGCGTCAGGATCGCCAGATCGGAGAGATAGGTGTCGACCTGGTTGATATATTCGACGTTGAAATAGGTGGCGCTGAGCCGGAGGCCCGGCGTGATGTCCCAGTCGCCGCCGACCGACCAGGTGGTCGCTTCTTCCGGCTGCAGATTGAGATTGGGGCCGGAATAGGCCACGCCGACCAGCGGCGCGCCGCCGGCCGGGTTCTGGTAGTTCTGAATGAACAGCGCGTTGCTGTTGCCGTAGATCTGCGAGATCAGCGGGGCGCGGAACGAGGTGCCGTAGCTGCCGCGCAGGGTGAGGCCGGTAACCGGCGACCAGTTGACGCCGAACTTCGGATTGGTGGTCGACCCGACATCGCTATATTTGTCGTAGCGGATGGCGGCGTCGATCTCGAGCTTGCGGAAGAACGGGATCGCATTGTCCGCACCGAATATCGGCACGAGCAGTTCGGCATAACCCGAGTCCACGCGGCGGGTGAAATGCCGGAAGACGATGGGCGTGGTGGGCACGCCGCGCGCCGAGCCGAGATCGACGGTGATCTCCTGTCCTTCATAGCCCGCCGCGACCTTCACCCCGCCGCCGGGTAGGCGGAACAGCGTGCCGTTCACCCGCGCCTCATAGCCGTTGAACTTGTTGAGCGTGGGGGAGAAGGACACGAAGTTGCTGATGGCCAGCAACGTCGCCTCGCTGGTGCGGCCGAGACCATAGGGGTCGAAGGCCGTGGCGGGATTGCTGCTGGCGAGTGCCGCGTTCAGGGCCGCGTTGTTCAGGCCGCGCGTCTGGTCCGCCTGGTCGTTGCCGCGGCCATAGGTGAAGATGCCTTCCACCTGCCAGTCACCGGGCAGCTTGATGCGGACACCCGGCGTGATCTCCCAATTCTCGGCCGACCCCGGATTGGCGTTGCGCGGCAGGTCGTTCATGAAATTATAGGCGATGGTGTAGCTGGTGCCGGCGAAGCCGGCCGGGCGCACGAAAAAGGCATTGGTTTGGGGGACCGTCAGCGTCGCGCTCGACTCCGCCGGATAGCGCAGGAATTTGCGCTTCGAATAGAAGCCGTCGGCGAAGACCGTCAGCCAGGGAGTGATCTCCTGCGTGAAGGTGCCGTTGACCGAGTCATAGGTCTGTTGCGGGAACAGATCCTGCCCGATCAGGTCGTCGCAACGGTTGGTGGTGCCCGCGACGAGACTGGCCGCGCTCGCCTGGGTCACGCCGGCCTTGGGGATCGCATAGTTGACGCCGCCGGCGGTGATGGTGCCGGGCGCGCACCGCGTGACGCTATAGTCGTTGCCGCCGAAGGCGCGCTGGTCCGAGCGGAAGAAATCACGGTCGTCGCCGTTGAGGGCGGAGCGATAGACATGCTCATAAGCGAGCATTGCCTGGCCCGTGTCCCAGACCTTTCCGGCCGCGATGCCGAGCTGATATTCGGAGAAATCGCCGCGCCCGCCGACGCCGTAGCGCGCGCTTGCCTCGACGCCGTCGAGGGTGCGGCGCGGGATGAGGTTGACCACGCCGGCGACCGCGTCGGATCCGTAGATCGCCGACGCGCCGTCGGCGACGACTTCGACGCGTTCCAGGCCGAGCGTCGGGATGGCCGAGGGATCGAAGGCGCGGCTGTTGTTCACCGCGCGGTGGCCGTCGACCAGGATCAGGGTCGCATAAGGGCCGATGCCGCGCAGATTGACGCTGTTGCCATAGGTGATGTTGCCATTGCCGCCCGACTGGCCGCGCGAATTCTCGCTGACCCCGAGATCGAAGACCTGCGGGATCTGCTTGATCAGCCGGTCGGTGGTGACCGCGCCCGAAGCGATCACGTCCTCGCGGCCAAGCGCGATGACCGAGGAGCCGACCGGCGCCGCGCCGCGCAGGCGGCTGCCGGTGACGACGACTTCGCCGGCGACTTCGTCCTCGGCGGTGGTGGTCGTCGGGCCGGCGGCTTCCTGCTGGCCGGTGGTCGGCGCCTCCTGTGCCTGTACGCCGGTTGCCCAGGCCAGTGCGAGCAGGGCGACGCCCGATCGGGCAAAGATCTTAGCGGTGTGAGCCTTCATTCTGTCTCTCCCCTTGGTGCGCCCGCCTTGCTCAGCGGAACGTCGGTTTCGTCGTGAATGGAATGTCGATGCGCGAGGCGTCCGTGCCGCCGCTGACGATGGTGAAGACCGGCGGCGGATCCTGGCGGATCTGGGCCAGATTACGCTGGCGCGGATCGGCGCCGGCCAGGGTGACGCGCAGCCGGTGGCCCGCGGCGAAGGTATAGGCGCGCGGCACCATCGAGAAGGTCAGGGTCGCCGGCTTGCCCGGCACCATTGGCAAGGCGTCCGCCTTCAGCCCCGAATGATAGGGCAGGTCGAGCCGGTCGTACGGCGCCCTGGACAGCTTGCGGTGCGAGGCGGCGAGCCGGCCGAATGAGACCATATAGGCCTTGCCCGCCGGATCGACGTCCTCGAGATAGACGAACAGGTTCGCGTCCGGGCGGTCGAGCGCGGTGGTGATGGTCGCGATCGGATAGCCGGTCATCGCGGCGTCGGCGGCGAGCGGCGGACTGGTGAAGCTCGGGCCCTTGCCGAAGGGCGAGGGCGGCCAGAAGGCGAAATATTCGCCCTTCGCTACATCGTAATCGACGGTGAAGATGCGCTTGCCGTTGCCTGGCCTGGCGGGCGACAGGTCGCCCTGCGTCGTCGCGGAGAGGTAGAGCGGTGAACGGGCCACGCCGATGCCGGGTGCCGTCGCCGACGCGACCATCGCGCCGGTCCCGCCCGGGGCCTCGTGATACCAGCTGTAGCGCGGGCCCCGTTCGAAGCCGTTGTCGATGCCCTTGAGATAATGGTCGAAGAAGCGGCGCTGCTCGCCGGCGATGTCGAACTGCTTCGGGCCGACGCAATGGCTGCCCGGCCCGATCAGCATGCGCGACGGGATGTTGACGGCGTTGAGGATCATCTGCTCGGTCGGCTCGTCCTCCCAGTTGCTCCACAGCAGCCAGGCGAGCTTCGGGTCCTTGAGCGCCTTGAGATGGGTATAAGGCCCGACCTCTTCCCAATAGCGGTTGCCGGTCAGCGGCGACACGCTGTCGCGATAGGGCATGGTCTCCCATAATTTCGCCATCGGCGTGTTGCCCGCGTGCTCGGCGACCGCGGTCTTGAGCATTGTGCCGTCGCTGTCCGCGTCGACCGGCACGCTGGCGAGATCGACATCGAGCGGCTCGTCGGGGCGGGTGTTAAACTGGCCGGTGATGCCGCCGTTGCGCACGAAGCTGTATTTGTCGATGTCGGTCGCGGCGGCGAACACCGCACGGAGCGCCGGTGGCGAAGCGCCCGCCACGAGCATCGAGGTGCCACCGAGATAGGAGCAGCCGGTGATGCCGACCTTGCCGGTGGACCAGGACTTGCCCGCGAGCCACTGAATCAGGTCGTAACCGTCATGCGCCTCGGTCTGGTCGAGGAAGCCGCGCCGCGCGCCGAACGAGGCACCCTTGCCCCGCACGTCGGCGGTGGCGACGACATAGCCCGATTTCACCAGCGTGCGCAGGCCGAAGATCGGCGAATCGACCAGCTCGACCGGCTTGTGGTCCTTGTCGAAATAACGCGCGCGATAGGGGGTGAAGGCGAAGACGATCGGCAGCGGCGTCTCGACCGGCTTCCCGTCGACCACCGGGCGATAGATATTGACCGCGAGGCGCGTGCCGTCGCGCACCGGCACGTAGAGCGAGCTGCGGGTCACATCGCTGTAAGCCATTGCAGCGGCGGGTTCGGATGCGGCGATCGCGCTCATCGGCGTGGCCAGAAGGGAGATACAAGCAAGCGCTGCGGTGATCCGCGCACGTCCCGACACAGGGCCTTGTCCGATCACCGGCATCTCCTCCATCGCGGCATTCCACGCCTCTTCTGCCGAGAGACTCGTCGCTGCCTGAGCAGCAAAGACCATATTTAGTGGATATGTTCAACGGTTATATTACGAAACGAAATTTCATGGCCTGGCGACGAGATATTGCAAGCGCTTGCATAATCCCTTAGCGGCGGAGGCGAGAGGATCCTGCATGCCCCTGATTCTGGCGACCGGTGACATTGCCCCAGACCGGGACGATGCGGACGAATGCTTCGCGGCGACACGCGACGTGCTGCGCGAGGCGGACCTGGTGTTCGGCCAGCTGGAGACCAGCTTTGCCGAGCGCGGCACCCGTTTGCCCCAGGCACGGCACGCCGTGCTGACCAGGCCGGACGCTGCAGCCTCCGTTGGGCGCGCCGGCTTCGATATCATCTCGATGGCGGGCAATCATGTGCTCGACTGGGGCAATGAGGCGCTGTTCGAGACGATGGGCAACCTCGCCGCGGCGGGCATCACGGTGGTGGGCGCCGGCGCCACTATCGCCGAAGCGCGCAAGCCCGTTTTCTCGACCCTGAGCGATGGCACGCGGATCGCGACGCTGGCTTATTGTTCGATCCTGCCCATGTCATACTGGGCCGATGAGCGGCGGCCCGGCTGCGCGCCGATGCGGGCGCACACCATTTACGAGCAGATCGAGCATGACCAGCCGGGTACCCCGCCGCGCGTGCACAGCTATCCGCACCGCGACGATCTCGCGGCGATGGAGGCCGATATCCGGGCCGCGAAGCAGCAGGCCGATGTGGTCATCGTGTCGCAGCATTGGGGCATTCATTTCGTGCGCGCCTCGATCGCGGATTATCAGCGCGACGTGGCGAGGGCGGCGATCGCGGCCGGCGCCGATGTGATCCTGGGCGGGCACGCGCATATCCTGAAGGGCATCGAGTTCATCCAGGGCAAGCCGGTCTATTACAGCCTGTGCAATTTCGCCTGCGACCTGCGCATGGATCCGGCACATGCCGCGAGCAAGAGCTTCAAGGAGATCCAGGCGCTGGCCGAGGACTGGGTGCCCGATTTCGACAGCCTGTATAATTTCCCGCCCGCCGCGCGCATGTCGATGATCGCGCGGATCGAGGTGAGGGAAGGCAAGGTCGTGGAGACGGGATTCCTGCCTTTGTGGATCGACCGCGACGCGGTGCCGCGTATCGTGCCGCCGGAGGATCCGCGCTTCGGCGAGGTGATCGATTACATGACCGCAATCACGGCCGAGGCCGGGCTCAACGCGCGGTACGAGACCGCTGGCGACCATGTCGTCATCGCGGGTCCGGCGCAATGAGCCGCCGCCTGCCGATCGAGCTGATCACCCTGCTCTATTTCCTGAGCTATCTGCCCAACATCATCATGACCAAGCTGGTCACGACCGCGCCCAATGCCGGGCTGGGGCAGCCGCCCACGGGGCTGGAGACCTTGCCCGCGTCGCTGATCGTCAGCCTGGTGCTGACCTATATCTTCATCTTCGTGTCGGGCTGGCACCGCGATGCGCATGGCAAAGCGATCGGCGGGCTGCGCGTGCCGGTGTGGACGCGGTCGACCTTCCTGTCGGGCATCGGCACGGCGCTGGTGCTGTTCACCGTGCCCCTGTCCTTCACCTTCGAAGGGGTGAGCATCCCGTTCATTCAGCTGCTGATGCGCGGCGACATCCTGATCATCGCGCCGTTGGTCGACCTGATGTTCGGGCGGCGGGTGCGCTGGTGGAGCTGGGTCGCGCTGTTCATGGTCGCGGTGTCGCTCGCGTTCGTGGTGCAGCAGCGCGGCGGATTCCATCTGCCGCCGCTCGCGATCCTGACGGTCATTCTCTACACGGTCGGTTACTTCATCCGCCTCGCGGTGATGACGAGCACGGCGAAGAGCGGCGATCCGGCGCTGGTGCGGCGCTATTTCGTCGAGGAGAAGCTGGTCGCGCTGCCGCTGTCGGTGGCGGCGCTCGCCATTCTGTCGTGGAGCGGGATCGGCGCACAGGCCGGGCAGCTGAGCTGGGGCTTCATCGCGGTGTGGGGCGATCCGGTGGTGTGGTGGCTGATCGGCATCGGCACCACGCTGACGATCATTTCGATCTTTGCCGCGGTGATCCTGCTCGATGCGCGGGAGAACAGTTATTGCGTGCCGCTCGAGCGGGCATCGAGCCTGCTCGCGGGCATTGCCGCCGCCTATCTGCTGGCATGGTTCTGGGGCCTGAAGGCACCGACCGCGGCCGAGACGATCGGGGCGGCGATCCTGGTGGCGGCGATCATATTGCTGTCGGTGGCGCCGCGTTTCTCGCGCGCGAAGGTCGAGGCCCGGGCGGAGGGCTGACGGGTCCTTAGCCTGCACTCAATACCCCGTTCGTTTCCAGCGAAGTCGAGAAACAGGCCTCAAGTGCTGAGCAAGGTTTCTCGACTTCGCTCGAAACGAACGGTTGGGGGTGGTGGCGTCAGGTCGCCAGCGATCAGGCTGTGCGCCGTCTGTCGTAGCAGTGGCGTCGCCTCACCGCGTTCGCGCCGCAGATCTGCGAAGCGGTGGAGCGCCTCCTCGACGGGCGGTTCGAGGGTGCCGGGGTGCTGGCGCCGGGCGCTGCCTTCGATGCACCGGATCTGCTCCGGGCTCTCACCCCCGAGTATCTGACGGTTGAGTCCAGGCTCGCCTGAACATTGTCAGGCGCTTTCGCGGACGATCAGGCGGAAGCCGACATCGATGAGGCGGTTCTCGATCTTCTCGCCGGCGGTGCGGCGGCGGAGCAGGCTGACCGCTTCGCGGCCGATGCGCGCGCCGTCGATATCGATGGTGGTGATGGTCGGGCGCATCTCGGCGGCGACGGCGAGGTTGCCGAAGCCGACCACGGCCAGTTCGTCCGGCACGCGCACGCCCGCCGCCATCGCCTCGACCAGCAGCCCCTGGGCGAGCCAGTCCGAGCTGCACACGACGACATCGGGGCGATTGTCCAGCTCGCGCAGGGCGCGGAAGGCGGCGCGGCCATGGCCGAAGCGCGTCTGGCTGGCGAACATCTGTTCGGTCGGGGTATCGCCGCCGGCGGAGGCCCAGTCGTCGATGAAACCCTGGCGGCGCTCCATCGCGCGCGTGCCCGAAGCGGTCAGCAGATGCGGCCGGCGATAGCCGCGGCCATGGACGAAGCGCGCGATATCCTGCCCGACCGCGCGGTGTGAGAAACCGACCGCGACGTCGATCGGGTCGGTCGGCAGGCCCCAGGTCTCGATCACCGTCGCCTCGCGCCGGCGCATCAGATCACGCGTGGCGGGATCGGAGACGATGCCGGTCAGGATGATCGCATCGGCGCGGCGCGCGAGCGCGGCCGAAATGAGGCTCGGCATGCGCACATTGTCGACCCCGGTCAGCCCGAGCATGACGATGTCGCCGCTGGCGGACAATTCGTCGACCATTGCCTCGACCGTCGCGTTGAAGATCGACTGGGCGACATCGGGCACCAGCAGGGCGACCAGCCGGCTGCGGCTCGATGCGAGGCCGCCGGCCATCAGGTTCGGAACATAATGGGTGGCGGCGACGGCTTCGCGGATGCGATCCGCGGTCGCGGTCGCGACCATCGCCGGGTTGTTGAAGAAGCGGGATACGGTCGCCGACGAAACACCGGCGATCTGCGCGACATCCTCCAGTTTCGGAATCTTGGGGCTGTCGGTCATTTTCCTACGCTAACCGGGAAAGACTGGCGCCGAAAGCCGTTGCAAGCGCTTTCATCATCGCTTAAGCGAAGCCATGCAAGACTTCGATCCCCTGCTTCCCGAGACGTTCGACAGCGCCCAGGCCGTGTATCGCGACCTGCGCGACCGCTGCCCCGTGGCGCACAGCGACGCCTGGGGCGGCTTCTGGGCGCTGATGAAGCATGCCGATGTCGCGGCGGCGGCGGCCGACAGCGCCACCTTCATCACCTCGAAGCAGAATGTCGTGCCCGCGGTCGCCTTTACCGGCCGCCGGCCGCCGCTCCATCTCGATCCGCCCGAGCACACGCCCTATCGCCGCGCGCTCAGCCCGTTGCTGACCGAGCGCAAGGTCGCGCCGCTCGAGCCGGTGATCCGCGAGATCTGCATCAGCCTGCTCGACGCGATGGCGGCGAAGGGTGGTGGCGATATCTGCGAGGAATTCTCCGCGCGCATGCCGATCCGGGTGTTCGCCACCTGGATGAACCTGCCGCAGGAGCAGATCGATTCGCTCGCCGAAGTCGGCCGGCGCTACAATATCGCGGTCCAGTCGAACGACATGATTGCGACCAAGGAAACCAGCCTGCTGCTCTACGAGATGGCGCGCAAGCTCGTCGCCGATCGCAAGGCCGCGCCGCTCGATCCGGCCGACGACGCGACCAGTGCCTTGCTGGCGACGCGGGTCGATGGCGAGCCGCTGCCCGACGAAATGATCGTCGGCACGATCCGCCAGGTGCTGGTGGTCGGCATCATCGCGCCGACGGTGATGATCGGCTCGATCGCGGTGCATCTGTCGCGCGACCAGGCATTGCAGGCAAAGCTTCGCGCGGAGCCGGCGCTGATCCCGGCGGCGGTGGACGAGTTCCTGCGGCTCTACACGCCCTATCGTGGCTTTGCCCGGACGGCGACGCGCGACATCGAGCTGCATGGGCGTGTCATTCCCGAGGGCGAGCCGATCGCGCTCGTCTATGCCTCGGCCAATCGCGACGAGGATGTTTTCGAGGACGCCGAGAGCTTCCGGATCGACCGGCCGAACATGAAGGATTCGGTCCATTTCGGGCGCGGCACGCATATGTGCGTCGGTGCGGCGCTGGCGCGGCTGGAACTGGTCGTGGCGCTGGAGGAGATGATGGCGCGGCTGCCGAGGTTCGATCTGGCGGGCGAGGTGGTGCCGACGCGCTTTCCGGAGATCGGGGCGCTGAGCGTGCCGTTGACGTTTAAGTAGGGTGTACGTACATGAGCCACTCCGTTCGTCCTGAGTAGCCATTGAGCTTGTCGAAATGGCGTATCGAAGGACAGGCCTCACCCATGTCCTTCGATACGGGGCTTCGACTTCGCTCAGCCCCTACTCAGGACGAACGGCGGGGAATGATTTCACGCACTCTGGAATATCCTGACACGCCAGCAACAGTTCGTCGCCATCAATCGCGATGCTCGTAGCCAAATCCTCGGCCGCCGTCACCTCCACCAGATAGTCAAACACCCGCGCAAACAAGGGATCGCTCGCCGCTAGCGGCCGCGGCGCACTGTCGTCTCCGATCCAGCATGGCCGAAAGCGTACTTCCGACACGCTCCGATCCCGCACCACCAGCCGGACGATGCCTGTGATCCGAGTCTCCGCCGGCAGCATGTATGTCGCGTCCATCGTCCAGCTTGGATTGAGGCTGACGAGGTGGCGGAAGGAGTCGGTGTCGACGATCGCCGGGTCCCACACATGCGGCTGCTCGATCGCGAAATTGCCCAGGCTGTAGAAGATCGGCTTGCCGCGGTGGAAGCCCACGCCCTTCATCAGATGCGGGTGATGGCCGAGAATCGCATCGGCGCCGGCCTCGATCGCGGCATGCGCGACCTCGATCTGATATTCGGCGAGGCTGCCGCGCACCATGTGGATGCCCCAGTGCAGCGAGACCAGCACGATATCGGCCCGGGCCCGGGCCGACCGGATCGCGGCGAGCAGGGCGGCGAGATCGGCGCGGTCGGCATGGCTGCGGATGCGGGCGGGGGTGCCGGGCTGATCATGCTCGATCTGCTCGTAGAAGGTGTGGGCGCGCAACGGCGCGCAGCCGGGTTTGTCGGTGCGGGCGGCATACCCCTCCGGCAGGATCGAGCTGGCCGCGATCATCGCGATGCGGACGCCGTCATGCTCCTGGATCACCGCCGCGCGCGCCTCGGTCAGGCTGGCGCCGGCACCGGCCAGCAGTACGCCGGCATCCGCCATGTGTCGCAGCGTGTCGTCGAACGCGTCATAGCCCCAGTCGAGGCAATGATTGCCGGCGAAGGACATCATGGTGAAGCCGGCTTCGGCCAGGGCGGGGGCGAGGACCGAGGGCGCGCGCATCGCAAGCTTCGCATTGGGCACGATCGCGCCGCGATCCGACACGGTCGTCTCTAGCTGGCCGAACACCACCGGTGCTTGTTCGAGCAAGCCAGCAAGGGGCGCGAACATCGAGGCGAGATCGTCGCGCTTCGCCCCGACATCACCGACCGCGAGGATGGCGAAACCGGACATCACGCGGCGGCCTTTGCCTCATTGCCGGCCGAACGGCGCAGGATCAGGACGATCGTCGCGGCGAGCAGCAATATGCCGGCGATCAGCCAGATCGGCGCGGTGAACGCGCCGGTCTTCTCGCGCACCAGCCCGACCAGATGCGGCACGATCAACCCGCCCGAGCTGCCGGCGATGTTGATCGCGACCGCCCCTACCGCAAAGGTCGCGGGCGTGAACATCCGCGTCGGCAATGCCCAGAAGGCGCCCTGCGCCGCGCCGAGCGCGGTCCCCGCCACAAACAGCGCGACCAGGCCGAGCGGCGTCGCGCCCGCCGCGGCAGCGCTGAGAATCGCGAGCGCGGCCACTGTCGCCGGGATGGCGATGTGCCAGAAACGCTCCCCGGTGCGGTCCGAATGTTTCGAGTTGAAATAGATGCCCAGCACATTGCCGATCCAGGGCAGAGCATTGACCAGGCCGATCTCGAACGGCGTCAGGCTGGTCATCTGCTTCACGATCTGCGGCAGCCAGAAGATGACGCCATAGGAACCCGACAACAGGCAGAACCACAACAGCGCCGAGGCCCAGACCAGCGGCTTGCGCAGCACGCTCCAGTCGTTCGCCTGCGCCGTGTCGCGGCGATTGGCGGCGTTGCGCGACAGCCAGTCCTTTTCCTTCGCATCGAGCCAGGTGGCGTCGCCCGGGCGGTCGGGGAAATAGAAATAGGCGGCGATACCGAACACCAGGGTCGGGAGTGCCTCGCCCAGGAACATCCAGCGCCAGCCAGCCAGACCGAAGGGCGGGTCCATGCTCATCAGCCAGCCCGACAAGGGCCCGCCGATCACGATCGAGAGGGGAATGGCGATCATCGGCATGGCGAAGGTCGTCGCGCGCTCGCGCTCCGTGGCGAACTGGCTGAGATAGAGCACGATGCCGGGCGCGAGGCCGCCCTCGGCCAGGCCGAGCAGCACGCGCAGCGTGTAGAATTGCCAATGAGTCTCGATAAAGGCCATGCCGCCGGCACAGGCGCCCCACAACAGGGCACAGGCCGCCATCCAGCGCCGCATGCCGATACGCTGTTGCAGCAACACGCTGGGATATTGGCCGGCGAGGAAGCCGACGAACAGGATGCCCGCGCCGAAACCATATTGGCTGGGGGTGAAGCCGAGATCGGCATTCATCTGCAGCGCGGCGAAGCTGACATTCACTCGGTCGATCGAGCTGAGCAGCATGAACAGGATCGTCGGCAGGATCAGCCGCCACCGGATCTTGCCCGCCATCGCCTGCAATCCAGCTTCCATATGTCCCGCTCCCGCCAGAATCGCCATTATGTGCTCGACAGGCTCATTGCCGATGCGGCAAGGCGACGCAAGCGCTTACATTGGAGGATTTCCGTGGATCAGGCCGGCTCACTGAGCGAAAGACTCGCCGATCACATCGCCGGCTTCGATGCCGGACGGCTGAGCGACGCGACGCTTCACGCAGCGAAGCGCGCGCTGCTCGACGGTCTTGGTGTGATGCTCGCGGCGAGCGGGACAAGCCAAGAAGTCGAGCCCTTCATCAGCTATGCCAGCGCCGGCGGGCCGGGCGCGGCGAGTATCCTGGGGCGGGGGATGACGACCAATGCGTCGCTCGCTGCGCTGGCCAATGGCGCGATGGCGCATGCGCTGGATTTCGAGGATGCGTTCGACGCGGCGCCGAGCCATCCCAATGCGTCGCTGCTGCCGGCGGTGCTCGCGGTGTTGCAGACCGGCGCGCCGGTGTCCGGCCGCGACCTGCTTGGCGCGATCGCGATCGGGTGCGACCTGGTCTGCCGGCTGGGGTTGAGCCTGCGCCGCGAGATGGAGGCGGGCGGCTGGTATCCGCCGCCGATCCTCGGTGTGTTCGGCGCGACCGCGGCCGCGGCGCGGTTGCGGGGATTGTCCGCGCGCCAGACGCTCGATGCCTTGTCGCTGGCTTTGTGCCAGGCAAGCTGCCCGGGCGAGATCAAATATAGCCGCGACACCGTGATCCGTGCGGTGCGCGAGGCATTGCCGGCCGAGGCGGCGGTGCGGGCGACCGCGCTTGCGGCACTCGGCGTGCGCGGTTTCGACGCGCCGTTCGAGGGCAAGGGTGGGTTCTTCCGCCTTTACGCCGATGGACTGTATGAGCCGTCGGATCTCCTTGACGGGCTGGGCGAGCGGTTCTGGATCGAGCAGTTGAGCTTCAAGAAATGGCCGGCCTGTCGGGGCACGCATGCCTATATCGAGGCAGTACAAGCGCTGCGCGCCGCGCATGGCTTTGCGCCGGGGGATGTCGCTTCGATCGTGGCGACGGGCGGCGAGGTGCAGGTGATGCTGGCCGAGCCCGCCGCCAGCAAGCGCGCGCCGGCGACGGCGATCGACGCGAAATTCTCGATTCCCTTCACCATCGCCGCCGCGCTGATCGACGACGAGGTCACGCTCGACAGCTATGGCGCCGCGTCGCTCGCCGATCCGCGCAAGCTTGCCGAAGCAGCCAAGGTGAGCTTCGAACGGCATCCCGACTGGGGCCGCGAGCGCGCCGCGTCGGGCGGGCTGGCGATCATCCTGAACGACGGGACCCGGCTGGAGCATTGGGTCGAGATGGCTGCGGGCCATGTCACGCGCCCGATCGACGATGCCGCGCTCGAGGCGAAGTTCGTCGATTGCGCGGGCCGGGCGCACCAGGCGCTGACGGCGGACGCGGCGTCGGCATTGGCGGCGGCGATCTGGTCGCTCGACACGGCGCCCGACGCCGCAAAGGCCCTGTCCGCTATTAGTTATATGCCATAATGAAAACGCTTGCAGCTTCGCACCACAATGGTAGTAAGCGGCCTTAGCCAGGGCGACGCAAGGGCGCCGGCGGTCAAGCGAGGAGGATGTCCGTGACCCCATTTTCAAAGGCGATTCTTCTCACCAGCGTGACCAGCCTTGCCGTCGCACTGGCCGCGATGCCGGCCGAGGCGCAGAGCGCCGCCGCGCAGGACCAGGTTGCCAGCCCGTCGGCACCCGCCGCCGATCTCCAGCCCCAGGCGGAGGATAATGGCGGGCTCGAGGATATCGTCGTCACCGCCGAGCGCCGGACGCAGAGCCTGCAGGACGTGCCGATCTCGGCCACCGTGCTCAACGCCGCCGATATCTCGCGCAAGGGCGTCAACAACCTCGCCGACATCCAGCAGGTCGCGCCGTCGATCGCGATCAACACCTTCAACCGGTCGACCTTCATCAACATCCGCGGCGTCGGCATCGCGCAGTCAGCGCCGACCTCCAACCCGGGCGTCGCTTTCTATATCGACGGCCAGCTGATCCCGCATGAGCAGTTCATCGGGCAGAGCTTCTTCGACATCGCGTCGATCGAAGTGCTGCGCGGCCCGCAGGGCACCTTGACCGGGCAGAATTCGACCGGCGGCGCGATCTATGTGCGCACGCCCGAGCCCGAATTCGATGCCTATTCCGGTTTCGTCGATGCGACCTATGGCAATTACGACACGTTCAAGCTGGTCGGCGCGATCAACGTGCCGATCAGCGACGAGGTGGCGTTCCGCGTTGCGGCGACTCATGACGAGCGCGGCAGCTTCACCGACAATATCGGGCCGAGCCCGAGCACCCCGGGCAATAGCAGCCTCTATGCCGGGCGCTTCAACCTCGCGGTGCGCTCGCCCGACGAGGTGCTGCGTGCCAATCTTCGCGTCGACTATTTCGATTCCAAGTCCGACAATAATGCGGTGAAGCGCCGCAACGATCTGGTCTCGTCCAACCCGTTCGTGATCGAGGAGGATGCGCGGTCCTTCCAGAACCAGCATGGCGGCAAGCTGTCGGGCGAAGTGAAGATCAAGATCCTCGACGGCGTCGATCTGCGCACCATGGTGTCGTACCAGGATCTCCATACGATCGACCAGACCGACGGCGATCGCACCGCGACCGCTCTGCCGCGCCCACCGGCCAATGCGGTCGGTCGCGTCAGCCTGGTCTCGACCGATATCAATACCTTCATCGGCGAAGTGAACCTGCTGTCGACCGGCAAGGGCAATTTCAACTGGGTGGTCGGCGGCTTCTATCTCGACGAGACGGTCGACACCTTCTCGCAGCGCGACAACAACCACACGACCGACTTCATCTCGTCGACCTCGACCTTCAAGACGAGCGCGAACAACATCACCAAATCGGTGTTCGGCCAGGTCAACTGGTTCGTGACGTCGCCGCTCGAGATCGTCGCCGGTGCGCGCTATTCCGACGATACCCAGATCTACAACCGCCTCATCCCGGCGGGCGCTGTGCCGGCCGGGGCGAGCCTGGTCGCGACGCAGCATTCGACCAAGGTGACCGGCAAGGTCGGCATCAACTACCATCTCGGCCGCAACCTGCTCTATGTGACGGCGTCGCAGGGCTACAAGGCGGGCGGCGTCAACCTGACCATCGGCACGCCCAATTTCGGGCCGGAAACCAACCGCGTGTACGAGGCCGGATTCAAGACTCAGTTCCTCGACAATCACCTGCGCGTGAACGGCGACGTCTTCTATTCCGAATATAGCGACATCCAGCTGTCGAGCCTGCTGAACGGCCTGCCGGTCACGCAGAACGCGGCCGCCGGCAAATCCTATGGCGCGGAGCTCGAGGTCACCGGCCAGTTCGGCGGGCTGAGCTTCAACGCGGGCGGCGGCTATCTCCATGCCCGGTTCGACGGCAGCACCTGCATCACCGACACCAATTCGGCGGGCACCGATGCCGGCTGCCCGACCAATTTGCGGCTTGTGCCGGACGGCCGGGTGCTGCCCTTCTCGCCCGAATGGACGATCAATGCCGGTGTCCAGTACGAAATCCCGCTGGGCGGCGACGAGCGCTCGCTGACGCCGCGCGTGCAATGGTCGCATCTGTCGGAACAGGTCGCGACGCCGTTCCCGAGCTTCAACACGATCGTACCGAAGCGCGACGTGTTCGATGCGCGGCTTACCCTGCAGATCAACCGCAACTACAAGCTCGAAGGCTATGTCGCGAACTTCACCGACACGCGGTACATCGCCTCGCAGATCCAGAACTCCTCGAGCGCCGATGGCGGCAGCATCTATGGCGCGCCGCGGACGTACGGCATCCGCGCGGTGGCGAAGTTCTGAGGATGATTGGCAACTGCTCATCCTTCCTCCCCCGCGAAGGCCGGGGTCCAGTTGGAGTGCAGAAGGAAATGTCTGCTGCGCGTAGTTGCTCCGGCCATCCCAACTGGACCCCGGCCTTCGCCGGGGAAGGGACAAGGGCTGAAAACAGGTACACGTTCGGATGAAGCTCCGCGCCGCTCCGATCGCACTGTGCCTCTCCCTCGCCGCGTTCGCCTCGGGCGTCGCGGCGCAGGCCGACTATGGCGATGCCTGGTGGGCGCCGGACAGCGGGCGGACCTTCCCCGCGCAGGTCGATTATGCCGACAGCACGGGCAGCCTGCGCGTGCTGCTGACCGGCGGGCCGATGGAGACGAAGGGCCATCCCTTCTTCACCGCGACCGGGCCGCATGGTCGCGCCTGCGTCACCTGCCATCAGCCGGCCGATGCGATGAGCCTGTCCGCTGCGACCGCACAGGCGCGCTGGGACGCGACGGGGGGCAAGGACCCGCTGTTCGCTGCCTATGACGGGTCGAACTGCCCGACCCTTCCGCAGGGTGAGCGCGCGTCGCATTCGCTGCTGCTCGACCATGGGCTGATCCGCATCCAGCGCCCCTGGCCACCCAGGGATGTGGCGGGCAAGGCGATGACCCCCGATTTCACGCTCGAGGTCGTGCGCGATCCGACGGGGTGCAATGCGGCGAAGGACAGCGTCTCGGTCTACCGCCGCCCGCGGCCGGTCGCGAACCTCAAATATCTGCTGGCGGTCGGTTTCTACCACGATCCCAAACAGGGCATGCCGCTGCCGCTCGATCCCGAAACTGGCAAGCCGCTGTCGGGCAATCTGATGGCCGATGGCCGCGCGAGCACCTTGAACGCGCAGATGACCGACGCGTCGGCGACTCATCTAGAATTGCTCAAGCATATGGACGCGGTCGACATGGCGCGGATCGTCGACTTCGAGAGCCGGGTCTATACCGCGCAGCAGGTCGACAGGACGGGCGGCGCGCTGAACGTCGCGGGCGCCGAGGGCGGCGCGGAGAAGCTCGCCATGTCGAAGCCGGGGCAGCTCGGCAGCATCGGCAAGCCGGTGTGGAGCGAGTTCGAGGCCTGGGAGAAGCCGGCGCCGGGCCTCAGCCCGGAACAGGCGGCGTTCCGCGCGTCGGTCGCACGCGGCGCGAAGATCTTTCGCGACAAGACGTTCCTGATCACCGACAGCGCGGGGATCAACTCGCCGGTCGGCTTCGGTAACCCGGTGCGCAACGGCTGTGCGTTCTGCCACAACATGTCGCAGATGGGGAATGATGTCGCGCCGGGCCAGGTCGATCTCGGCACGACCAACCAGCCCTTTGCCGATCCGATGCCGTGGCTGCCGCTGTTCCGCGTGACCTGCAAGGGGCCGCCGCATCCGCATTATGGCCGCGTCATCCTGACCAATGATCCGGGCTATGCGCTGACCACCGGGCGCTGCGCCGATGTGGGCAAGATCACCCTGCAGTCGCTGCGCGGCCTGTCGGCGCGGGCGCCCTATTTCTCCAATGGGCTGGCGAAGGATCTGCGCGGCATCGTCGACTTCTACGAGCGGCGCTATTCCATCGGTTATACCGAGCAGGAGAAGCAGGACCTGGTCAACCTGATGAGCGCGCTGTGAAGACGGTCGCTGCCCTGCTCGCCATGGCCGCGGTGACCGGGGGCAGCGCGCCCGAGACGGTCCGCTTCATTGCCTGCCCGGTCTATCGCGATACGGACAGCGGCAAGAAATCCGGCTGCTGGCTGGCGGACGATCACGCGGACGGGCGCCGCTTCGACGTCAGCCAGGCACCGTCCAAGCCCGACTGGAACCATGAAGTGCTGGTCGAGGGCAGGGTAAGCGCTGCGCCGGGCGATCCGTGCGGTGGGGTGGTGCTGGAGCCAGTGCGTACGTCGATCCTGCCGGGTGCGTGCACACGGCACATGCTGCCGGCCGAGAGCTACAAAGGGCGTCCGTTCGTGCTGCCCAAGCGTAACGTCGCGCCGATGTCGGCGGAGCGCGCCGTCCCGCCGGGGCCCTATGCGCCGACGACGTTCCACCTCTATTATGACTTCGATCGGGATTTCCTGATCTATCAATATGACGATTACCTGCTCGATCAGGCGATCACTTGGATTCGCGCGGCAAAGCCCAGGTCGATCGTCGTGACGGGACGCGCGGCGACCGATCCGGTGACGGTTTCGGGGCGCAGCATCGCCGAAGATCCGGCGATCGCCCGCGCCCGCGCCGACCGGATCGCTGAATCGCTGGTGAGGCTCGGGGTGGACCGGCACATCATCACCGTGCGGGCGGAGGGCAAGGCGGCTGCGATCGATGTCGATACGGCGGATGGGCTGGCCGAGCCGTCGCGGCGGCGCGTCGACATTCTCGTCCGGCCCTGACCGGCTTGCCACCAGCGACTTCAGCATCGCCGCACCGGCAGGTCATGCTGCTCGGCGCGATTACCGCGCTCGGCTCGCTCGCGATCCATATGTTCGTGCCGGCCATGCCGATTGCTGCGGTCATGCTGCAGGCCTCGCCCTCGGTCATGCAGCTCACCCTGACGCTGTATCTGGTCGGCGTGGGTACCGGCCAGATCGTCAGCGGACCGCTGGCCGATCATGTCGGACGCCGGCCGGTGCTGCTCGGCGGGATCGCGATCTTCGTGCTCGGCTCGGCGATCTGCTGGGCCGCGGGATCGGTGTGGCTGCTGCTCGCCGGGCGGCTGATCCAGGCGCTCGGCGCATCGGCGGGGCTGGTCGTCGGGCGCGCGATGACCGGCGATACGGCGGAGGGGCGCGGCGCGCGCGACATGGCGCTGCTCACCGCGATCGTCATGCTGTCGCCGATGATTGCGCCGCTGCTCGGCAGCGTCCTGGCCGATAGCGGCGGATGGCGCGCGATCTTCGCGGTGCTGACCTTGCTCGGTCTGGCGTGCGGGATCGCCGCGATGCGCTGGCTGCCCGAGACCTTCGTTCCGCGTCCCGCCGGCGGGACGAGCCTGTTGACGAACTGGGCGCAGGTGCTGACGAACAGGGTCTTCCTGCGCAATTTGCTGCTCGGCACCTCGTTCACTGCCGGGCTCTATGTCTTTCTTGGTGCGTCGCCCTTCCTGCTGGTCGATTTCTACGGGGCCGATCCGCACGGGCTCGGCATCTATTACGGCGCCGTTGCGCTTGGCGCGGGGGCGGGCGCGCTGTCGGTGAACCGGCTGGCGGGGCGCCTTGGTTCGCGCAGCCTGATGCGGCTGGGAGCGTCGCTCGCCGCGGCCGGAGCGATCGGATTCCTGGTCGGCGCGGCGCTCGGGCGGCATGAGATCGTCGCGATGATCGTGCCGATGGCGGTCTTCTCGTTCGGCGGCGGGCTGGTCGTGCCCAACGCGTTCGTCGCCGCGCTGGCCGGGAGTCCCGACCGGGTCGGCACTGCGGTCAGCGCCTTTGGCGCGCTGCAGATGCTGGGCAACGCCGCGGTCAGTTCGCTGGTCGCCGCGCTCGCGCCGCACAGCCCGTTGCCGGTCGCCGTGGCGATCGCGCTGCTGGCGCTGCTGACCATGATCCTGACGATTGCGTTTTCGGCCGGGCCTGACGCCTCAGCCTAGCGTCACGTGACGCGGAAGACGCGCATGACGACGTTGCTCGGATGACGGATGCCCTGTCCGACGAAGACGCTGCGGGTCATCCAGTCATGCGGCCCGGCCTGGACTTCGAAGACCGGCGTGGTCCGGAAATAATAGAGCGCCGGGTCGAGATCCTCGCCGGCGGTCAGCCGGGTGATGATGTCGGGCGCGGCGACCCTGACGCCCGGGTTGTCGATGGCGATGCGCGTGCCGTCCGATGCCTCCAGCGTGTATTTCGCATGGATGACGGTACGGTCCTTGCCGATCGCCTGCCAGTCGCCGCCGCCGGGCAACACCGTGCCGTTGAGCCGGGGGCCGTTGACCGTGCCGCCGGTGATCGGCACCAGCCGCCGCCGGGAGCCGTCGACCACGCCCAGCTCGACCGGCGGCGCGAGCAGGATCACGGCCTCGAAGACGAATTCGAGCGTCGGCGCTGCCGGGGTCTTATCGGCCGCGGCAAACGCGGATCGCGGCAGCGCCGCCGCCAGCACGGCACCAAGCGCTGCCTGTCGGCGGGTGAGGATCGGGGCTTCAGTCATGGCGTTGCTCCGGGGAGGATACCGTTAGCGGGCGGACTGCGGAAAAGCCGGCAACAGGCCGATATCCGCTGGCTCGTGGCCGATGATGATACGGGCATGCAGCACCTCGGCCACCCGGTTTATGCGATCCATCGAGGCGAGGGTATCCGCGCGGCCGGTGTTGATCTTCGGCACGCCATTGGCGGCCTTTTGCTCGGCGAAATGCCACAGGTCGCCGGTCAGGATGACCGGGCCGCCGGCGAGGCGCACCAGCAGCGAATGATGGCCGGGCGTGTGCCCGGGCGTCGCCAGCATCATCACCCGTCCGTCGCCGAACAGGTCGCGATCGCCCGAGACCTGGTCGATCGGCGCGCTGCCCCCGGTCCAGGGCCCAAACTGGTCGCGGTCGAGATTGAAGGTCTTGCCCGTGCCGCGCACCACGGTCATGTCCTCGGCACCGATCAGCAAGGTCGCCTTGGGGAAGCTCGCCACCTGGCCGGCATGGTCCGCATGGTAATGGCTCAGCGCGACGAGGCCGATCTGGTCGGGGCGCACGCCGATGTCGCGCAACTGGTCAGTGATCGAGCGGGCGAGCCGCGCGCGGCCGCCGCCGACGCTGGTCTGTCCCGCACCGAGCCGGGACAAGGGCAGGCCGGTGTCCCACAGCAGATAGCGGTCGCCGTCGCGGATCAGATAGCAGCTGACCGACACTGTCTTCGACATGCCGGAAAAGGCGAAACTGTCCGACAGGAAGTCGAGATCGGGTACGTCGACCGAGCCGCAATCGAGCCGCCACAGCAGCAGCTCGGCCTTCGGCTGGGCGGGCGCGGGGGCGGGTGCGAGCAGGGCCAGCGGCCCGCCGATCGTCAGCCAGAAGCTCGTGCGTCCGATCGTCATTCCCGCCCTCATCCTCTCGTCGTGCAGTCTCAGGATCTCGAACATCCCGTTTGCAAAGCCGGCGACCGCCAGCTATGTAACGAACTAGTACATATAAACAAGCAGGCGCGACAGGCGCTCAGTGGGAGATGGATGGATGATCGGGTCGAAACACAGGATTCTGGGCATGCTGCTGGGCGCGTCGGCGCTGATGGGGATGGCGCCGGTCGACCGCTCGATGACGCCGATTGCGAGCGATCCGGTTGTCACGGCGAGCGGGCGCATCGCCGGCACGCAGCTCGATTCGGGTGTCCGTGCCTATCTCGGCATTCCCTTTGCCGCGCCGCCGGTCGGGCCGCTGCGCTGGGCGCCGCCGCAGCCCGCGACCTGGAAGGGCGTGTGGAATGCCGACCGCAAGGGCCCCGAATGCATCCAGGTGCTGCGCCCGCACGACATCAACCATTATTTCGGGGAGGAGCCTTCGTCCGAGGACTGCCTCTACATGAACCTGTGGACGCCGGCCCAGGCGACGCCGGCGTCGAAACTGCCGGTAATCGTGTTCCTCTATGGCGGCGGCTTCACCATCGGATCGTCGGGCATGGCCAATTATGACGGCGAGGCGATGGCCAGGGCCGGGGCGGTGTTCATCAACTTCAACTACCGCGTCGGCGCGTTCGGCTTCCTCGCGCACCCCGAACTGACGCGCGAGCAGGGCGGGCATTCGGGCAATTATGGCATCATGGACCAGACGCTGGCGCTGCGCTGGATCCGCGACAATGTCGCCCGGTTCGGCGGCGATCCGGACAAGGTGCTGATCATGGGCCAGTCCGCCGGTGCCGGCTCCGTCATCGCGCAGATCTTCAGCCCGCAGGCCAAGGGGCTGTTCCGCGCGGCGGTGATGTCGAGCGGGTGCAATTTCCGCGGCGACGGCCCGTCGCTCGCCGATGCCGAGAAGGTCGGGCTGCAATTGCAGGAGCGGCTCAAGGTCACGAGCGTCGACGCTTTACGCCAGATCCCGGCCGACCGCATCCTGGCGACTCAGTCGGAGAACCAACTCGGCGTGCGCGTCGAGGGCGTGCGGGTCGGCGGGCCGATCGTCGACGGCTATGTGCTGCCCGCGCCCAAGGCGACGATGCTGGCGGCGGGCAATTTCAACCAGGTGCCGATCATCGCGAGCTATAATGCCAATGATCTGAGCTTCGGGCTGGAGCCGATCCTGTCGGCAAAGACGATCGCCGAATTCCAGGAAGGCGCGCGCAAGCTTTATGGGGCGGATGCCGATGCCTTCCTGAAATTCTACCCGGTGAAGACCGATGCCGAAGTGCCGGGCGTGGCCCGGGTCGCGGCGACCGAGGCGGGACTGCAATCCAGCGCGCGCTTCTGCGCGAGGGCGCAGGCCGCGGTGGGGCAGCCGGCTTATATCGACGAATATACGCGCGTTCATCCTTATGTGCCGGGCGTGCGCATTGCCGATCAGGACACCGCCACGGTCGGCGCCTATCACACCGCCGACATCCCTTACTGGTTCGGCACGCAGGACAAATACAATTGGCAGCGGCCGACGCGGAACTGGACGGCATGGGACCGCACCCTGTCGCAGCAGATGATGGGCGCGCTGATCGCCTTTGCCGCGACCGGCAACCCGAGCACGCCGGCGATGCCCTGGCCGGCCTGGAAGCCGGGCGACGAGCGCAAGATCATGTTCGGCGACCAGGTGTCGCTGGTGAAGCTCGATCCCAAACGGCAGGACTGGCTGATGGCGCATAATGTCGCGACTCAGCCCGCGCCGCCGCGTTCCGGCTCGCCGCGCGACTGATGCCTAGGGTGTCGATGGCGGCGCTATCGACACCCGGCCCGCATTGGTGGTAACCAGTTAGTACACAACATCGGAGCCGCCCTTTGCTTACCTCGATTGCCACGGTCTCGATCAGCGGTACGCTCGAGGACAAGCTGCGCGCGATTGCCGATGCCGGCTATGACGGGGTCGAGATCTTCGAGAACGACCTGCTCGCCGCGGCCTCGTCGCCGCGCGAGATCGGGGCGATGCTGCGCGACCTCGGGCTGGCCTGTACGCTGTTCCAGCCGTTCCGCGATTTCGAGGGCATGCCGACAGAATTGCGCGACCGCACTTTCGACAGGGCCGAGCGCAAGTTCGACCTGATGCACGAACTGGGCACCGACCTGATCCTGGTCTGCTCCAACTGCTCGCCGCTCTCGCTGCCCGACCGCGACCGCATCCTCGACGACTTCGCCGAACTGGCCGAGCGGGCGGCGGCGCGGCAGTTGCGGGTGGGCTATGAGGCGCTGGCCTGGGGGCGGCATGTCAACGACCACCGCGACGCGTGGAGCGTGGTGCGCGATGTGAACCATCCGGCGCTCGGGCTGATCCTCGACAGCTTCCATTCGCTCGCCCGGCGCATCCCCTCGTCGAGCATCGGCGATATCGACCCGGCGAAGCTGTTCATCGTCCAGGTCGCCGACGCGCCGTTCGTCGAGATGGATTATCTGTCCTGGGCGCGGCACCTGCGCAACATGCCCGGGCAGGGCGACTTCCCGATCGGCGAATATGCCGCCGAGCTGTTACGGATCGGCTATCAGGGCTATTGGTCGCTGGAGATCTTCAACGACCGGTTCCGATCGGGGTCGGCGCATGTCGTGGCGCTCGACGGCTATCGCTCGCTGATCGCGCTGGAGGACGAGGTAGGCCGGCGGCCGCGGACCCCCGTCGCGCCGACCATGCCACCGCGCGTGTCGCCGACCCGGGTCAGCTTTATCGAGTTCGCGGCTGACGAGGCCGAAGCGGCGATGCTGCGCGGGACCCTGACCGCATTGGGGTTCGCCTGTGTCGGCAGGCATCGCCGCAAGGCCGTCGAGCGCTGGGGGCAGGGTGCGATCAACATCGTCATCAACCGCGAGCAGGAGGGGTTCGCGCACAGCTTCGACATGGTCCACGGCGCGTCGGTCTGCGCGATCGGGCTGAGCGTGCCCGATGTACCCGCGGCGCTGGCCCGGGCGGAGGTATTGTCGATCCCGCGCTTCGAACAGTCGGTCGGGCCGGGCGAGATGCAGATCCCCTCGGTGCGCGGCGTCGGCGGCAGCCTGATCTATTTCATCGAGCAGGGCAGCGAGGAGGATGTCTGGGCGACCGAGTTCGAGGCGCTGGACAGTGCCAGGGCGGGCATCGGGCTGGAGACGATCGACCATATCGCCCAGACGACCTTTTATGAGGAGTTCCTGAGCTGGATCCTCTATTACGTCACCCTGTTCGACGTGACCAAGACGGTGCAGCTGCAGATTCCCGATCCGCTCGGGCTGGTGCAGAGCCAGGCGGTGGAGTCGCGCGACAAGTCCTTGCGCATCACGCTCAACAGCTCGGTCGCGCAGCAGACCCTCTCCTCGCGCTTCCTGACCAAATATATGGGCGCGGGGGTGCAGCATATCGCCTTTTCCTGCCCGGACGTGTTCGCCGCGGCGGAACGGGCGCGGGCGAACGGGCTGGAGATGCTCGAGATCTCGCGCAACTATTATGACGATCTCGACGCGCGCTTCGGGCTGGGCGCCGATCTGATCGACCGGATGGCATCGCTCGGCATCCTGTACGACCGCGACGGGGAGGCCGAATATTTCCAGTTCTACAGCCGCGCCTTCGAAAAGCGCGTCTTCTTTGAAATCGTCGAACGGCGCGGCTATGGAGGATATGGCGCGGCCAACGCCGGTATCCGCCTCGCGGCGCAATCCCGCTTCAAGGCCGAGGTCGCGTATTGATCGATTTACCAGCGGGGGAAGCGTGACCGTCCAGCAATCCAAGGCCAGCCTCCGCGCCGCATTGGCCGAGAACACCCGCGCCAACATCATCGACGTCGCGACCCGCGAATTCTCCGACAAGGGCTTTGCCGGCGCGCGGATCGACGAGATCGCCGAGAAGACCAATTCGTCGAAGCGGATGATCTATTATTATTTCGGCGGGAAGGAGGGCCTGTACCAGGCCGTTCTCGAACAATCCTATGGCGGTATCCGCGAGCGCGAAGAGGCGCAGAATTTCGACGCGATGTCGGCCGAGGACGCGCTGCGCGAAATGGTCGTGCACACGTTCGACTATCACATGGCGCACCCCGATTTCGTGCGGCTGGTGATGAACGAGAACATCCTGCACGGCGCGCATATCGAGGGCGTCGAAGGGATCAAGAACCGCAACCGCAGCGTGCTGAACGCGATGAAGCGGATGCTGGATCGCGGCGTTGCGGAGGGGGTGTTCCGCGAGGGCGTCGATCCGCTCGGGCTGCACATGACGATCAGTGCGCTGTGCTTCTACAATGTCTCCAACCGCTACACGCTGCGCGCGATCTTCGGCATCGACACCTCGGTGGCCAAGACGCGCACCAAGCGGCGCGAGCAGGTGGTCGAAGCGATCCTGGCTTATGTCCGGCGCTGAGGCGCGGCGTTGATCCTATTTAGCCGGCGATGAGAAAGATGCGGCGGTTTCCCGTGGCGGTTGGCGGATAGCGCGAGGTGCGGCGCGGTTGAATCGAGCGCGGCCGTCGCCCGCAAAATGTCATGAGGGTCACTGACGTTTTTGCGGAACGTTGTACGAGAAGTTGTACAATGTTCCTGCTGTCGAAACTCGGCGGCCTTATCGCCCCATCTACAGCATGGCCGCTCCCCGGCGAAGGCCGGGGCCCAGGTGGGAAGGCTGATATTGGGGTGTGCGACGCGAGTCATGGGCGTCCCCCGACTGGGCCCCGGCCTTCGCCGGGGAGCAGTATGTGATCGAGCGAACCTCATAATAGCAGGCCTCGTATCAAGCCGCAGCACGCTTGCGGTGGACCCTCTCTCCGGTTATGTACTAAATAGTTAGATAAAAGATGGAGGGGTGGATGATCGGCTCGACGGGGCGCATCGCGGGCGTGTGTCTGGCGCTGGCACTGGCGGGGTCCGCAGGTGCCGCGGCGCCGGGGCAGCGGGTGTTTCCGACGGCGGAGCGGCCGCCATCGGCCGATCCCTATCCCGATCGCGTGACGGCTTTTTTGGGCGGCGTGACCAGTCTGGCGGACGTCGTCTACTCCGTGATCCCGGGATATCGCCCGATGATCCTCGACATCTATATGCCGCCCAACGGCAAGGCGGCAGCGCCGAAGCCGCTGGTGATCTATGTCCATGGCGGCGGCTGGGTCGGCGGGCATACCCGCGCCGGCGGGGCGCTGGCCGATTTCCCCAAGGCGCTGGCGTCGCTGGCGGCGGAGGGGTTCGTGGTCGCCTCGGTCGAATATCGGCTGTCGGGCGAAGCGCGGTTTCCGGCACAGCTCGACGATGTGCGCGCGGCGATCCGCTTTCTGAAGGGCAATGCCGGGAAATACGGGATCGATCCGGGCCGGGTGGGTATCTGGGGCGCGTCGGCGGGCGGGCATCTCGCGGCGCTTGCTGCCCTGTCCTGCGGGGCGCCGGGGCTCGATGCCAAGCCGCAGCCGGCGGGGTCGGAATGCGTGCAGGCGGCGGCGATCTGGTACGGGGTGTTCGACTTCGCGCCGATCGTGGCGCGGGCGGAAGGGTCACCGATCGCGCTGATCGGATGTGCCGATGCGGCGTCGTGCCCGGTCGACCGGATCAGGGCGGTGAGCCCGCTGACCTATCTCGACCCGAGCGATCCACCGTTTTTGCTGATCCATGGCGAGGACGATCATACCGTTTCGGTGACGCAGTCGAAGGAGGCGTTCGCGAAGATGAATGCGGCGGGGGTGAAGGTCGACGAGATATTGATGCCGGGGATCGACCATAGTTTCATCGGCAAGACGCCGGTCGAGACGCGGGTCGCGACGCTCAGGGCGGTGAATGCGACGTTCGATTTTTTCGGGGTGCAGTTGAAGGGGCGGTGAGCCCCTCCTCTTGCGTCATGCCGGACTTGTTCCGGCATCCATTCTGCGGCTGGGTGCAGCGGCAATAATCGGGCGCTGCGTTTGCGGAGGCATGGACCCCGGAACAAGTCCGGGGTGACGGGAGTGGGTGGATAGGCCTCCGCTATTTCCCCGCGACCATCGGATGCGGTTTCGGCTGGTCCGTCCCGCCGCCCAGCGCCCATCTGATCCCCTCGAGATACATGGTCCGCACCCGGGGATCGTCCCAGCTGGCGTCGGTGTGGCCGAGGTCGGAATAAAAGACGCGGCCCTTGCCGTAAGATTTGATCCAGGCGAGCGGAAAGTCCTTGTCGGTACGGTGGACATTGGGGTTGGTCAGGTCGACGCTGGCCGGGTCGATCCGCGCGAGCACGTCGAGCTTGTCGCGCGCATAGGGCGTCGCGGTCATCTCATAATGTTCGTCCTTGACCATCATGCCGGTTTTGAACGCTTTCATCGCGGGGAAGCCGGGGCGCTCGACGATGATCTTCGCATCCGTGATCATCCAGGGGTGATTGTCGAAATAGGCGCCGATCATCTCGCCATATTCGGGCCAGGTATAGCCGGTCGCGGTGGCGGTGTGGACGCCGATGAAACCCTTGCCGTCCTTCGCGATGAAATCGAGCAGGTCCTGCTTCTGCTGCGGCGACATGCTGGTTTCGCCATTGGTGTAGAACAGCACGGCGTCGTAATAATCGAGGTTGCGGCCGCGCGATTGTTTCTTGCCGCCCTTGGCATAATCGAACTTGCCCCAGACCTCCCCCTTGGTGATCAGGTCGGTGTCGGTGCGGATGAAGGTGACGTACGCGCCGGACTCGCGCCCGATCTGCTCGATCACCGAGGCGGCATGCGACAGCGCGCTGTGCGCGGTCTGGTTGCCGGTCGAGATGTCGGCGATGACCAGCAGGCGCTTCTTGCCGGCATAGGCATCCTCGTAGCCCGGCGGCGGACGCCGGTCGGCGGGCGGGGGCGTGACCTGCGCGGAAGAGGTGGCGGCCAAGGCGAGCGCGGCGATCGAGAGGGCAGTGCGGAGGTGGATCTTCATTGGGCGGTTCCCTTGGGCGGCAGGGCGAAGGCAGTGATGGTATCGCCGGTGAGCGGGCTGTCGAGGAAGCTGCCGCCAGTGGCGGAGACCGCGACGAACTGGCGGCCGCCGGCGAGATAGCTGACCGGGGTGGCGTGCGCGGCGGCGTCGAGCTTCACCGTCCAGAGCTCCTTGCCGGTGGCGGAGTCGAAAGCGCGGAAGCGGGCATCGTCGCTCGCGCCGATGAACACGAGGCCGGAGGCCGTGGCGATCGCGCCGCCGATATTGGGACGGCCGGTGCGCTGCTTGTCCTCGGGCAGGCTGTCGGTGATGCCGAGCGGCACCTGCCAGGCGATCCTGCCGGTCCTGGTGTCGACCGCGCTCAGCCGGCCCCAGGGCGTCTTCTGGCACATCATCTTCGTGTCGGGTTGCTGGAAGCGGGCGCTCAAGGTGCCACGTTCATAGGGCAGCGGCCCTTTCGACGGGACGAGCGAGGTGACCTGGCCGAGGTCGCTGGTGTTGGTGAAGAGCAGGCCGGAGCGCGGATCATAGGCACTGCCGCTCCAGTTGCCGCCGCCCTGCAGGCCGGGGAAGCTGATCGTCGGTTGTTCGAGGCGCACCGGCACATAGAGCCCGCCGGACACCATCCTGTTGCTGGTGATCCAGTTCGCGCACCAGCTTTTCAGCTCGGGCGTCACGTCGGCGACATCGGCCATGGTGAAGCTGGTGCGGGCGAGCGGGGGCGTCGCGGTCGGGATCGGTTGAGTCGGCGAGGCGGCCTCGCCGGGCACGTCGCTTGCCGGGAAAGGCTTCTCCCTGACCGGCAGGATCGGCTTGCCGGTCGCCCGGTCGAGGATGAAGAGCAGGCCGTTCTTCGAGGTGATGGCGACCGCCGGAACCGTCTTGCCGCCGACCTTGGCGTCGAACAGCAAGGGCGGCGCCTGGAGATCATTGTCCCAGATGTCGTGATGCACGACCTGGAAATGCCAGAGATATCTGCCCGTCTTCGCGTCCGCCGCGACGAGCGACGTGCCGTAGAGATTGTCGCCCTTGCGGTCGCCGCCATAGCGATCGAAGGCGGGGGCGCCGAACGGCATATAGACGATGCCGCGCGCCTCATCGACGGTGAGGAAACCCCAGGCGTTGACGCCCGAGCGGCCCTCGGCGCTGCCGGGCGCCCATGTCGCATAGCCGGGCTCGCCCTTGCGCGGCACTGAATGGAAGGTCCAGACCAGCCTGCCGCTGCGCGCATCCCAGGCGCGGACGTCACCCGCCGCGCCGATCGCGGGGAATTCCTGCACGGCGGCGCCGGTGATGATCAGGTCGCCATAGACGAGCGGCGGCGAGGTCATGCCGTAGAAGCGGGCATTGCCGGTGCCGATGATCTCGGGCGTCTTCATCTCGACCGCGCCGTTGGTGCCGAAGCCGGCGGACGGTTTGCCCGTCGCGGCGTCAAGCGCGAGCAGCCGCCCGTCGCGCGTGCCGAAGAACAGGCGCGCCGCCGTGGCCGTGTCGCCCGGCCAATAGTCGAGGCCCCGGACCGAAGGCTGGCCGCGGTCGAGCAGCGAGACCCAGATCTCCTTGCCGGTCGCCGGATCGAGCGCGACGATGCGGCCATAAGGGGTGGTGATGTACATGCGCCCGCCGATCACGAGCGGCGTGACCTGCGATCCGGCGAAGCGCGAGCGTTGCGCCCGTGGCGGGCCGACTGCCTCGGCCGCGCGCTGTGCCGCATCGGCCGCTTCCGGCGTGAGCGACGGGTCGGCCGCAGGTTTCATATGATAGACCCAGGCGGGCGCGAGGTCCTTCACATTGGCCGGGGTGATCTCGGTCAGCGGGGAGAAGCGCTGGCCGCCCTTGTCATGGCCATAGGTGGCCCAGTCGCCATCCGTGGCCGCCATGGCCGCCGACGAAAGCACCGAACACAGGAGCGCCGCAGCACCTAGCCTCATCATCCAACCCCTTGCTCCGCGCCGGTCACTTTCTGGCTGGGCGCTTATATATGAACTGGTTCGTACATTTCCCTTTTCAACGCAAGACGCTTTCGGTATCGGGGACGAAATCGATGCCGCATGGCGGACATCGGCATGCCCGGGAGAGAATGATTGGCACGCGCAGTCCATGTCCTGAACGGACCGAATCTCAACCTGCTGGGCGAGCGCGAGCCGCATATCTACGGCCATGACACGCTGGCCGATGTCGAGGCGATGTGTCGCGTCGAGGCGGATGCGGCGGGTTTCGACCTGGTGTTCCGCCAGACTCATGCCGAGCATGAGATGGTCGAGTGGATCCAGGCCGCACGCAAGGGGTCGGCCGGGCTGGTGATCAATCCCGCGGCGTTCACGTATGCCGCCTATCCGGTGCTCGATGCACTGAAGCTGTGCGACTGCCCGATCGTCGAAGTGCATATCAGCAACATCCACCGACGCGAGGCCGAGTGGCGGTCGAAATCGATCATGACTCAGGTCGTGACCGGGATCATCTCGGGGCTCGGCGTCAACGGCTATCCGCTGGCCATCCGGCATATCGCCTGGCTGCGGAGCCGCGAGCAATGAGCGGCGCGATGGGTGCGCCCCGTGCGACCCGCGCGCGTATGGGCGTGCTGGTGCTGATCACGATCGCCACCGCGATCAATTATCTCGACCGCTCGGCGATGGGCGTGGCCAAGCCCGAGCTGGTCAAGGATCTGCATATCTCGCCCGAAGTGATGGGCCTGATCTTCTCGGCCTTTTCCTGGACCTATGCCATTGCCCAGATCCCGGGCGGTATCGTGCTCGACAAGCTCGGCACGCGCGTCACCTATGCCTTTTCGCTCGGCCTGTGGTCGCTGGCGACCCTGGTCCATGGCTTCATGACCAGCGTCATGGGGCTGGTGACGGCGCGTATGGCGTTGGGCATTGCCGAGGCGCCGTGCTTCCCGGCCAACAGCCGAATCCTCAGCACCTGGTTCCCCCAATCGGAGCGCGCCCGAGCGACCGGCGTCTATACCGTCGGCGAATATATCGGTCTCGGGCTGCTCATCCCGGTGCTCGCCTGGATCGTCGCGACCTGGGGCTGGCGCTCGCTGTTCTTCATCGTCGGCGCCCTGGGCATCGTCTTTGCCCTGGTCTGGTACCGGCTCTACCGCGACCCCGAGCATAGCGTGCGAGTCAATCAGGCCGAGCTGGATTTGATCGCCGCCGGCGGCGGGCTGGCCGCGGCGGGCGCCGCGATCCCCTTCACCTGGGCCAATGTCGGCAAGCTGATGCGCAAGCGCCAGATATTGGGCGCGTCGATCGGCCAGTTCTGCAGCAATTCGACCCTGGTCTTTTTCCTCACCTGGTTCCCGAGCTATCTCGCCGAGGAACGCGGCATGGACTTCATCAAGACCGGCTTCGCCGTGTCCCTGCCCTATATCGCGGCCTCGGTCGGGGTGATGCTGGGCGGGGTCGTCTCCGACTGGCTGATCCGCCGCACCGGTTCGCCGAGCATCGGCCGCAAGCTGCCGATCGTCGCCGGGCTGCTGCTCTGCGCGACGATGGTCACCGCCAATTTCGTCGACTCGAATGCCTTCGTCATCGTGATCATGTCGATCGCCTTTTTCGGCCAGGGCATGGCGGGGCTGGGCTGGACCCTGCTGTCCGACGTCGCGCCCAAGCCGATGATCGGGCTGACCGGCGGGCTGTTCAATCTTTGCGCCAATCTGGCCGGGATCGTGACGCCTTTGGTAGTCGGTTTCGTGGTCGGCGGGACCGGCAGTTTCTACGGTGCGCTGGTCTATATCGGCGCGCTCGGGCTGGTCGGCGCGGCCGCCTATATCGTCATTCTGGGACCGGTCGAGCGCGTCTCGATCGATTGAGTCGATCCGGTTCGAATGTTTTGACATGTACCAGTCCGTTCATTAAGTAACGAAACAGTTAGTGCAAAAAGCACGACATATAAAAAGGGGAAGATGCCATGAAGAGCGCACGTCTGACATTGAGTGTTTCCGCCATTCCATTCCTGATGCTCGCAACTGCTCAATCCGCCTTCGGCCAGGCCGTGCCGGCGACACCGTCGCCGGCCGAGGCGACTCAGGTCGAGGATGACAATGGCGAGCGCATCGAGGACATCATCGTCACCGGATCGAGCCTGCGCGGCGTCGCGCCGGTCGGCTCCAATCTCGTCACGGTCGGGCGCGAGCAGATCGAGGACATCGCGCCGCAGACCGCGCAGCAGCTGCTCAAGACGGTGCCCTCGGTCGTCGGATCGCAGAGCGCCGGGCAGGGCGCCTATGGCAGCTTCGACGGCGCCGGCACCAACGCCCCGACGATCCACGGCCTGGGCGCCTCCGCCTCGAACAGCACCCTGGTGCTGATCAACGGCCATCGTTTCCCGCTGACCGGCCTGAACCATGCGCTGGGCGATCCCAACATCATCGCGCCGCTGGCGGTCGAGCGCGTCGAGGTGCTCGCCGACGGTGCGTCCTCGGTCTATGGCTCGGATGCGGTCGCGGGCGTCATCAACTTCATCACCCGCCGCAGCTATAGCGGCATCGAGGCGACGGCCCAGGCCGGCTTCGGCGACGAATATCGCACCTTCAACGCCGGTATCCTCGCGGGCACCAAATGGGATAGCGGCTCCGCGCTGGTCTCCTACAATTATTCCGACCGGTCGAACCTGCTGGCGGGCGACCGTGCCTTCACCAAGGCGGATCACCGGCCGCAGGGCGGCACCAACTTCGCCGGCTATGGCTGCTCGCCCGCGACGGTGACCGCCAACGGCCTGATCTATTATTCACCCTATACCGCCGCCGGCCTGCCCAACAATGCGGCGGCCAACGGCGTGTGCGACTTCACCGGCCTGACCGACCTGATCCCGTCGGAGAAGCGCCACAGCGTGATCGCGACGATCCGCCAGGAGATCGGCGACAAGTTCACCGGCACGGTCGACGTCGTCTATTCGAACCGCAAGAACCATCAGACGGTCGCGCGTGGATCGGCCAGCGCCACGATCTTCGGGCCGGGTTCGGCCAATGCCGCGCAGATCAATCCGTTCTTCACGCTGCCGACCGGCGTCGTCGCGACCTCCGAGACGGTCAATTTCGACGCCGACGCCCTGTTCGGCCCGGGCGCCTATATCGATTCGGGCGCGGAGAATTTCTACGTCGCGGCTGACGGCGTGTATCGCATCACCGATACGTGGAACCTGAATGTCGGTGCCGTGGCGGGGCGCGACTCGTCGCGGCAGTTCAATTCGGGCCAGCTCAACGCCAGCGCCTATAACCTCGCGGTCAACGGCACGACCAATGGCGGGGGCAACGCCACCGCGCCGTCGATCCCGGGCTCGACGACGATCATCCTCAACACACCGCTGACGACGGCGAACGCGTTCGACCCCTATCGGGTCCCGGGCAACCGCTCGTCCGCCGCCACGCTCGCCAAGCTGATCGACAACAACCAGACCCTGGCGACGCGCCAGACGCTGACGAACATCTATGCCAAGGTCGACGGGGCGTTGTTCGACCTGCCGGGCGGCGCGGTGCGCGTCGCGCTGGGCGGCGAATATACCAAATATCATATCGACCAGGACATCACCCGGCCCAATGCGACCGGCCCGGCCTCGACCGGATCGTCGACGCTCAACCTGCGTTACGACCGCGATGTGAAATCGGCTTATGTCGAGGTGCTGTTGCCGCTGGTCGGGCCGGACACCGGCATTCCGGGCGTGCGCAAGTTCGACGTCATCGTGTCGGGCCGCTACGACAAATATAGCGATTTCGGCGAGACGAAGAATCCGAAGATCGCGGCGAACTGGGAAATCGTCGAGGGCGTGAAGATCCGCGGCAACTGGGCCGAATCCTTCGTCGCCCCGGCACTGACCAGCTTCGGCACCAACGCGGTCGGCCTGACCGGCGAATCCGGCTTTGCCGGCGCCAATGGCAGCAGCGTGCCGGGCGGTACCTTCACCGTCTCCACCTCGGCCTTTCCCGGGGCGATCGGCCTGCCGGGCTGTCCGGCGGGATCGACCACCTGCACGATCGGGAGCGGCGTGACCGGCCTGTTGCTGACCGGCGGCAATGCCGACCTCAAGCCGCAGACGGGCAAGGCGTTCAGCATCGGTATCGACCTGACCCCGACCTTCGCGCCGGGCCTGCGGGTCAGCGTGACCTATTGGAACAACAAGCTGCGCGGCGGCATCACCTCGCCGGTCCCCTCGCTCGCTTTGGGCGCGGCCGACCTCGCCTATCTGCTCCAGCTCTATCCGGCCGGCGCCACGCCGGCGCAGATCGGCACTGCGACCGCCGGCCTGCCGCAGACCGGTGCGCTCAACGCGACGACCTATTTCATCTATGATTATCGCCAGCGCAATGTGCTCAACCTCGATGTGGCCGGTATCGATGCCAGCGTGAATTATGCGACCAGCACCAGCTTCGGCGACTTCAATTTCGGCGCCAGCGGTACGCTGAAGACCAAGTTCGACCAGTTCTTCGGCACCAACGGCACCAAGTTCAGCGTGCTCGGCACGGCGGGCTTCAACACGACCTTCCCGTCAGTGAAGTTCGAGAGCCGCGCGAACATCGGCTGGTCGCTCGCGGGCTTCAGCGCCAATGTCTATCTGAACTATCTGGGTGCCTATCGGAACTGGAGCGGATCGAGCCAGGTGCCGATCACCCGCACCAATGGTTTCCCGACCGGCGGCGGGGCGCGGGTGAAGCCGAACACCACGGTCGACCTCAACCTGTCGTACAAGATCAAGGACGTGTTCCTGAAGGAAGCGCAGATCTTCGTCGACGTGACCAATCTGTTCGATCGCGACCCGCCTTTCTACAATGTCTCGGCGGGCTACGATAACATCAATGCCAGTCCGATCGGGCGCGTGGCCACGATCGGCCTGAGGACCAAATTCTGATGACCGGGGCCCGCGTGCCGATCGTGGGCGGGCCCTTTTTGCCGGTGGTCTCGACCAGGACCGCGTGGCGCGTACGGAGCGTGTGATTTGACGAGTGAAGCTTCCCCTTTTCCGGAACAGCGACGGTCCTTCCTGACGGGGTTGCTTGGCCGCGACATATTGGCATCACGCTCGCCCTGGCTTCACGAGCGCGAAGCCGATGCGCAGGGGTTGCGGCTGGTCTATTCGCTCTATGATTTCGCCGCGCGCGGGTGGGACGAGAGCGACCTGCCGACATTGCTCGACGCAGCGGCAATGGTCGGGGTTTCCGGCCTCAACGTGACTCACCCCTACAAACAGGCAGTCGTGCACTATCTCGACGGCCTGTCCGAAGGGGCGCGGCGAATCGGTGCGGTCAACACGGTGCATTTCGTCGACGGCAAGCGCATCGGCCATAATACCGACGTGACCGGGTTCGGCGAGAGCTTCCGCCACGGCCTGCCCGATGCGGCGATCGAGTCCGTGGTGCAGATGGGCGCCGGCGGCGCCGGCTTCGCGACGGCGCATGCATTGCTCGATCTCGGCGTGGCGCAGCTGCAGATCTTCGATGTCGACAGCGCGCGACGCCGGGCGCTGGTCGAGAAGCTGGGGCGCGATTTCGGCGACGGGCGCGCGGTCGAGGGGACCGACCTGGAGACGGCGATCGCCGGCGCGGACGGTATCGTCAATGCGACGCCGATCGGCATGGTGAATTATCCGGGCACCTCGATCCCGGTCGAGTTGCTGCGGCCGAGTCACTGGGTTGCCGACATCGTCTATTTCCCGCTCGAGACGATGCTGTTGAGCGAAGCGCGGCGGCGCGGGTGCCGCACGCTGGACGGCAGCGGCATGGTGGTGTTCCAGGCGGCGGCGGCGTTCGACATCTTCACCGGGGTGACCGCCGATCGCGAGCGCATGCTGAAGAGCTTCGTCGATTTCGTCAGTGCCCCGGCGGTGCGTGCGGCCTGAGGCGATGATCACGCTCGGCCATGTCAATATCCGCACCACCCGCCTCGACGAGACCTGCGCCTTTTACGAGAAGATCCTTGGTTTCCGGCGCGTGACCGCGGCGACCAATCCCGATCCTTCGCGCAATCTCTGGCTGGCCGATGCGGCAGGCCATCCGAGCGTTCACGTCAACGTGTTCCGGCCGGGCGAGTCCGTGGTCGCGGGCGGCGGCACCTGCCTCGACCATATCGCGTTCAACTGCCCCGATCGCGGCGCGATGGCCGCGTTGCTCGAGCGCGAGGGCATTCCCCATACCGAGATCGAGACCCGGGTGCCGGGGCTGGTGCAGTTCAACCTGCACGACCCGAACGGCGTGCGGGTCGAGCTGACCTTCGGGCATGAGCTGGTCCGGCTGGCGGACTGAATCAGGCGAGCTCCTCGCCGGGCAGCAGCTCGGTGCTGACCTGGGCCTGCAATGGCGCGGCATAGCGGGCGCCGCGGATCGCGCCGGGCGCGAAGATCGAGTCGACCCGGGCGATCGTGTCGGTGCCGAGCGTGACGGTCGCCGCCTTCACATCCTCTTCCAGATGCGCCGAATCGCGCGTGCCCGGGATCGGCACGATATGGTCGCCCTGCGCCAGCACCCAGGCAAGGGCGAGCTGGGCCGGGGTCAGCCCGATTTCGGCCGCCAGCGTGTCGAAGGCAGCGACCGCCTGGAGGTTGTGCGAGAGATGGGGCTCGACGAAGCGCGGCATATGGGCGCGGATATCGCCCGCCGGGTAGCGATCGTCACGGATCGCGCCGGCGAGCATGCCGCGCGCGACCGGCGAGAAGGCGACGAAGGCGATGCCGAGCTCGCGGCAGGTGTCGAGCACCGCGACTTCGGGGTTGCGCACGATCGGCGAATATTCGGTCTGGACCGCGGCGATCGGGTGGACCGCCTGGGCTCGGCGGATGGTTTCGGCGCCCATTTCGGACAGGCCGATCGTGCCGATCTTGCCCGCTTCCTTCAGCCGGACGAGCGCGCCGACCGAGTCCTCGACAGGCACATCGGGGTCGGGGCGATGCAGATAGAGAAGGTCGATATGGTCAGTGCCGAGGCGGCCGAGCGAACGGTCGACCGAGCGGGTGATCGCGTCGGGCGAGCCGTCGAGGGTGCGCTTGCCGTCGATCATGTCGAGCACGCATTTGCTCGCCAGGGTGAACTCGGCCTTGCGGTGCATGATCGCACCGGCAATCAGCGTTTCGTTGCGGCCGCCGCCATAGAGCGCGGCGGTATCGATCAGCGTGACGCCGAGATCGAGCGCGCGGTTGAGCAGGCGCGCGCCGTCTTCCGCCGAGGGCGCCACGTCATAGGCGTGGCTGAGCCCCATCGCGCCGAGGCCGATGGCGGAGACGGAAAACGGGCCGATGCGGCGGACGGGCAGGGGCATGGCTAGAGCGGCAATCCCACATAGTTTTCGGCGATCGCGGTCTGCATTGCCTCGGACGAGGCGACATAGTCCAGCTCCGCGATCTGCATGCGATGCTCGAACGGACCGTCCTCGGGGAAACGATGCATCAGCTTGGTCAGGTACCAGCTGAACCGTTCCGCCTTCCAGATGCGGGCGAGCGCCTTGGCCTGGTAGCCGGCCAGGCCGGCCTCGTCGCTTCGCTGGTAGTGCGCGATCAGCGCGTCGGCGAGATAGGCGACGTCCGAGGCGGCGAGGTTCAGGCCCTTGGCGCCGGTCGGTGGCACGATATGCGCGGAATCGCCGGCGAGGAACAGGCGGCCGTGGCGCATCGGCTCGAACACATAGGAGCGCAAGGGAGCGATCGACATCTCCAGCGCCGGGCCGCGCGTGACGCCGCGGCTCGAAATGGAGTCGAAGCGCAGCGCGAGCTCGTCCCATAGCCGGTCCTCGGGCCAGTCCTCTACCGTGTCGGTCAGCGGCACCTGGACATAATAGCGGCTGCGCGTCGCCGAGCGCATCGAGGCGAGCGCGAAGCCGCGCGGGCCGTTGGAATAGATCAGCTCGTGATGGCAGGGCGGCACATCGGCGAGGATGCCGAGCCAGCCGAACGGATATTCGCGCTCGAAGTCGCGGGCGACGCTGGCCGGGAAGGCCTTGCGCGAGGGGCCGTGGAAACCGTCGCAGCCGGCGATGAAGTCGGCCTGGATCGTGACCGTCTCTCCATCCCTGGTGTAGCTGATCGAGGGATGATCGCTGTCGACATCGTGCAGCGCGAGGTCCTTCGCCTCGAACACGATGTCCAGCCCGCGCTCCGGCGCGGCGGCGAACAGGTCGCGGGTCAGCTCGGTCTGGCCATAGACCATGACATGCTTGCCGGTGAGGCGGGTGATGTCGATGCGGATCAGCCGCTCGCCATCGGCGAGGTTGAAGCCCTCCTCGATCAGCCCTTCGGCCTTCATCCGCGCGTCCACGCCAAGGCGGCTCATCAGATCGGTCGTCACCGTCTCCAGCACGCCCGCGCGGATGCGGCTCTCGACATAGGCCTGGGTCTGGCGCTCGAGGATGACACAGTCGATCCCCTCGGCGCGCAGCAGATGGCCGAGCAACAGCCCGGCGGGGCCGGCGCCGATGATCGCAACGCCGGTCTTCATGTCCGTGCTCGCATAAGGTCAGTCTTTCCGAAGTTGATCGAGCGCGCCGCGCACCCAGGCGACGAACTCCTTGTTGGCCTGGCGTACCCCTTGGGCGGACGCCCGATATTGCTCGACGTCCTCGCCCAGCCGCACGGCGGGCCAATTGGCCTGATGGAGCGCCGCGGCCGAGCGCATCCGCGAGAATTTGCCGCGATATTCCTGGGCCATGCCGGCCTCCGCCGCGCCGAAGATCGGCTCGGCGATCTTGCCGACCTCGGCGATCCGGAGCGAGAGATCGCGGCGCAAGCGGATCAGGTCGTGGCGCCGTGCGTCGTCGGTCCGGTCAGCGATGCTGGCCAGTTCGGCCTGGATCGCCTCGAGCGCGGTCAGTTCGCGGGAAAGGGGGGTGAAATCGGGCATGTCACGCTGCCAGCTGCTGTTCGAGCGCGTCGAGCACGCGGTAACAGGGCAGGACCTGGGCGACCGAGCTGTTGGGCTCGCGGCCCTCACGGATCGCGGCGATGAACTCGCGGTCCTGCAGCTCGATGCCGTTCATCGAGACATCGACTGCGGACACGTCGATCTGCTCGTCCTTGCCGGTGAAGAGATCGTCGTAACGGGCGAGATAGGTCGCGGTGTCGCCGATATAGCGGAAGAAGGTGCCGAGCGGCCCGTCATTGTTGAAGCTGAGCGACAGCGTGCAGATCGCACCACTTTCCGCCTTGAGCTGGATCGACATGTCCATCGCGATGCCGAGCTCGGGATGGATCGGCCCTTCGATCGCGTTGGCCTTGACGATCGGGCCGGCCTGATAAGCGAACAGATCGACGGTATGCGCGGCGTGATGCCAGAGCAGATGGTCGGTCCAGCTGCGCGCCTCGCCCTTGGCGTTCATGTTCTTGCGGCGGAAAAAATAGGTCTGGACGTCCATCTGCTGGATGTTGAAGTCGCCCGCCACGATCCGGTTGTGGATGAACTGGTGGCTCGGATTGAAGCGGCGGGTGTGGCCGACCATGCAGGTCAGACCGGTTTCCTGCTGCTTCGCCAGCACCGCCTCGGCATCGGCGAGGCTATCGGCGAGCGGGATCTCGACCTGGACATGCTTGCCCGCATTCATGCACTGGATCGCCTGGTCGGCATGCATTTGCGTGGGGGTGCAGAGGATCACGGCGTCGACATCGTCGCGCGCGAGGCTGTCCGCGAGATCGGTGGTGGCGTGGCCGATGCCGTATTTGTCGGCGATCGCCTGGGTCGGCTCGAGGCGGCGGCCGACCAGCGAGACGACCTCGACACCCTGGATCAGCCTGAGGCCGTCGAGATGTTTTTCACCGAAGGCGCCGGCTCCGGCCAGGGCGATTTTCATGTCCAGATCCTTCTTCACCCCCTCCCGCTTGCGGGAGGGGCAGGGGTGGGCGCCCGCTCACCGCGGGCGGTGTCGATGGAGGAGAGCGCGAGCCCACCCCCGCCCCTCCCGCAAGCGGGAGGGGAGAAACTAAGCAGGCTCCAGCACGATATGCCCGACCGCCGTATTGCTAGCGGGCACATGATAATGCCGGTGCAGGACTCGCGTCGCCTCGCCGAGCGCGCCGCGCATCACCAGCCACATCACCATCTCGATGCCCTCGCTGCCCGTCTCGCGCAGATATTCGATGTGCGGGATGTGGCGCAGGCGATCGCTGTCGCCGATCAGCCCGTCGAGGAAGTCATTGTCCCATGCCGGATTGATCAGGCCGGCGCGCGGGCCCTGGAGCTGGTGGCTCATGCCGCCGGTGCCCCAGACCTGCACGTTGAGGTCCTCCGGGAAACTCTCGACCGCGCGCGCGATCGCCTCGCCCAGCGCCCAGCAGCGATTGCCGGAGGGCGGCGGGTAGGTGACGACGTTGACCGCGAGCGGGATGACCTTGACCGGCCAGGCATCGGGCTGGCCGAACATCATCGACAGCGGCACGGTCAGGCCGTGATCGACGTCCATCTCGTTGACGATGGTCATGTCGAATTCGTCGAGGATCAGGCTCTGCGCGATGTGCCAGGCGAGATCGGGATGGCCCTCGACCACCGGCACCTTGCGCGGCCCCCAGCCTTCGTCGGCGGGCTGGAATTCCTCGGCGCAGCCGATCGCGAAGGTCGGGATGATCTTCATGTCGAAGGCGGAGGCATGGTCGTTGTAGACCAGGATCACGACATCGGGCTTCGCCTCCTTCTCCCACGCCCTGGTCCAGTCGTAACCGGCAAAGGCAGGCTTCCAATAGTCCTCGCCGGTCTTGCCGAGATCGATCGCGGCGCCGAGCGCGGGAATGTGGCTGGTCGCCACGCCGGCAGTGATGCGCGCCATCTCAATTACCCTTTTTGATCGAGCGGACGCCGTCGGGGGACCGGCCGCCGGCGATCATCATCGCGGAATAGTCGTCGAGGCTCATCCCGCTCATCGTGCTGACCGCCTGGAGGAAGCTCTGGCCGTCCGTCGAGAAGACCTTGGCGAGGAAATAGATGTTGCCGCCGAGATCGAGCAGGCGGTTGTAATCGCGATCGAGCACTGCCTGTTTCTGCGCGTCGGTGAGCTTCCATTCGTCGAGATAGGCGCGCTCGTCGGCTTTCCACCGCTCGCGATTCTCCGCCTTCATCAGGCTCATCGCGAACTGGTTGAGGTGATAACCCTGGCGCGCCCGCGCGGCGGTGAAGACGCGCGTGCCGGGGATGTCGTCGAATTCGGCGAGATAGGCGTGGATGTCGCGGGGCTCGGTCACAGGCCTCTTTCCTTCAGTCTGGCGTCGAGGCGCGGGAAGACGCGCCGCGCATTGCCCTCGAAGATGGCATGTTTCCGCTCGGCGCTCACGGGCAGTGCGTCGACATAGCGTTTGGTGTCGTCGAAATAATGCCCGGTCTGCGGGTCGATGCCCCGCACCGCGCCGACCATCTCGCTGCCGAACAGGATGTTCCTGGTGTCGATCACTTCGGCGAGCAGATCGATACCGGGCTGGTGATAGACGCACGTGTCGAAATACACATTGTTCATCACATGCGTGTCGAGGTCCGGCTGCTTGAGCATATCGGCCAGACCGCGATAGCGCCCCCAATGATAGGGCACGGCACCCCCGCCATGCGGGATGATGAAGCGCAGGGCGGGGAAGTCCCTGAACAGATTGCCCTGGATCAGCTGCATGAAGGCGATGGTGTCGGCGGCGATGTAGAAGGCGCCGGTCGCGTGGAGCGCCGGGTTGCACGAGCCCGAGACGTGGATCATCGCCGGGACGTCCAGCTCGACCATCTTTTCGTAGAAGGGATACCAGTAGCGGTCGGTCAGCGCGGGGAAGGCGAAGTGCCCGCCGCCCGGATCGGGATTGAGGTTGCAGCCGATGAAGCCGAGCTCGGTGACGCAGCGCTCGAGCTCCTCGATCGAGCCCTGCAAATCGGCCTTGGGCGATTGCGGCAGCATGCACACGCCGGCGAAGGTCTCGGGATAGAGGCCGACGACGCGGGCGATCAGGTCGTTCGAGACGCGTGCCCAGGCCTTGGACACGGCCTCGTCGCCGATATGATGGCCCATGGTCGAGGCGCGCGGGCTGAAGATCGTCATGTCGGCGCCGCGCTCCTTGAGGAGCTTGAGCTGGTTCGCCTCGATCGTCTCGCGGATCTCGTCGTCGGAGATGGCGGGGTAGGGCGGCGGCGTCTCGCCGGCCTTGAACGCCGCCTTTTGCGCGTCGCGCCACGCATCGTGCTGCGGCGGCGCGGTGGTGTAATGGCCGTGACAATCGATGATCAGGGTCATGCGGCGTCCGCCTGTCGGTCTGGGATTGTGGAATCTCCGTTCGTTTCGAGCGCAGTCGAGAAACCTGCGCCCGACGCCTGTTTCTCGACTGCGCTCGAAACGAACGGGGAGAGGGTAGCGATTTTGGCTGCGAGACCTTGCGGTGGCGCCAGCCCGAACGCCCCGATCGCGCGCTGGCGTTCCACGGTGCCGCGCGTCATCGCGGAGCCAGTGCCGAGCGCATCGAGCGTCTTCACTACCTCTTCCATCTCTGCCGCGCGGCGCAGGCCATGGACCATCATGCGGTCGAGATTGTAATCGGCCTTGTCGGCCCAATCGATGCCGGGCCAGCTCGCGTTGAGCGAGGCGGCGACCTCCGCCGAAACGCCGGCCTTGTCCGCCGCGAGGAAGCATTCGGCGGTCAGCGCCTCAAGCCCCTTCACCATCACCGAACGGATCATCTTGATCGAGGAGGCCGCGCCGACCGGGCCCGCCACGATCGTGACATTGGTGAACCCGAACTCGGCCAGCGCCGCCGCGCCGGCCTCGGCATGCGGTCCGCTGAGCAGCAACGGCACGGCGCGCCGGGCGGGGTGGACCGGCGACATCACCGCGACATCGACATAGCGGCCGCCGGCGGCCGCGATCAGCGTCGCGGCGTCGCGCTTGGTGTCCGGGGCGACGCTGTTCATGTCGAACCAGAAGGCGCCTGCCTCGATCGACCCGGCACCGGTCCGGGCGGCAGCCAGCGCCTGGTCGGCAGTAACCAGCGAGAAGATCGCGCGTGCGTGCCCGGTCGCTTCGGCGGCATCCGTGCAGGCGATGACGCCGGCTCGGGCGAAATCGTCGAGTTTGGCGGCGCGCAGGCCGGGCTGGTCGGTCTTGCGATCATAGCCGCGCGCCGGGGCGCCGCCGGCAAAGGCCGCGCCCGCTTCCCCAAACCCGATAAAGGCGAATGCCGCATCCATGAGGCCGGGGTAGGTGACGCGCGCAGCCCTGTGCCAATCCAATTGTCGACCGGCTTATTGGTTTTCCCGAATTCTTGTGTCGGCGACCGCGATTTCCAGCAACGCGATGAAGCGGCGCTGGGCGGCGGTGGGGCGCCAGCCGGTGCGGGTGGTGATGCCGATGGTGCGGACACCCTGGTCGAGCGGCCGACCGACCTGGGCAAGGATACCGCCCTGAATCTCCATCGCCACCTGATCGGGCGACAACAGGGTCAGCAGGTCGCTGGCGCGCAATATGCCGCGGATCACCATCACTGACCCGCACTCGATCGGCGCCTCGGGCGCCGTGCGCCCGGCGAACAGGGTGTCCCAATGGCCCCGCAGCGGCGTTTCGGCCTGGCCGACGATCCAGCCATAATGCGACAGGTCGTCGAGCGTCACCTCGACCCTGGCGGCAAGCGGGTGCTCCGCGCGGCCGATCACCGCCAGCCGGTCAGTGAACAGGGCGCGCTGATCGAGACCGGGCGGCGTCTCGTCACGCAGCGCGCCGATCATCAGGTCGATCACGCCGTCGCGCAGCGGCTCGACCAGCTCGCGCCACGATCCTTCGGCGACATCGACCAGCGCGCGCGGCGATCCCTGGACGAAGGCGGCGATCGCGGCGGGCAGGATCAGCGCGCGCGACAGCGGCATCGCCCCGATCGCGATCCGCCCGCTGTCCTGCGCGCCGGCCACTTCAGCGATGCCGGCCGCCAGCTCAGTCGCGGCCAGCCTTACCCCCCGCGCGAGCCGCCGTCCCATCGTCGTCAGGACCACACCGCGCCCGCGCCGCTCGGCCAGCGCCACGCCGCAGATCTGCTCCAGATCGCGGACCGCGCGGTGGAGCGCGGGCTGGGACAGGCCGGTCGCCGTCGCGGCGGCGACGAAGCTGCCGGCATCGGCCAGCGCGAGAAAGGCGTGAAGCTGGCTCGCCGTCATGAGCTGTTCCGGCCGGGCGAATCCCCGCCCGCCGCGCCGCAGCGCCGGCCTGGTCGCGACCGTCAGATAGTCGAAAGCGGTCCTCGCCCGATCCGCCATCAGCACACCGGCCTCGGTCGGGGTGACGCCGTCGGGATGGCGATCGAACAGGGCTGTGCCGAGCTGCCGTTCGAGCTTGGCGAGGCCCTGGGTGAGCGCCGGCTGAGACAGGTTCACGGCGTGTGCCGCGGCATTCATGCTGCGATGCGCGGCGATCGCCGAGAGCGACCGGAGATGACGCAGGTTCATGTCGAAGGGGGTGACCATCAACGCACCTATAGCAAAAACTTATCGGGCGCGTGCAATTGTGATTGGGGCGGCGCGCACGCGCTGCCTAGGGCGGGCGCTTCACGCAGGAGGTCAGCATGGCGGGTCGAGTCATTCGTTCAATCGAGCGCGCCGAGATGGCGGTGATCGACGGACTTGGTGCCGCTGGTGTCGCGACGGTGCATGAAGCGCAGGGGCGGATCGGGCTGCTCGCCAGCCGGCTGCGGCCAATCTATCCTGGCGCCCGCATCGCCGGTTCAGCGGTCACCATCTCGGCGCCGCCGGGCGACAACTGGATGATCCATGTCGCGATCGAGCAATTGCGCGAGGGCGATATCCTGGTGCTGGCGCCCACCTCACCATGCGAGGACGGCTATTTCGGCGACCTGCTCGCGACCTCGGCGATGGCGCGGGGCTGTCGCGGGCTGGTGATCGATGCCGGGGTGCGCGACGTGCGCGACCTGACCCAGATGGGCTTTTCGGTGTGGTCGAAGGCAGTGTTCGCGCAAGGCACGATCAAGGCGACGCTCGGCTCGGTCAATGTCCCGATCGTCTGCGCGGGCGCGTCTATCGAGGCGGGCGACGTGATCGTTGCCGATGACGACGGGGTATGCGTGGTCAAGCGCGCGGATGCGGCGGCGGTGCTGCAAAAGGCGCAGGCGCGCGAAGCGGCGGAGGAGTCGAAACGACAGCGGCTGGCGGCGGGGGAACTGGGGCTCGACATCTATGACATGCGCGGGAAGCTGGCGGAGCTGGGGTTGAGTTATGAGTGACGTTCTTCATTCCTCCCTCGCGCAGCGGGGGGGGGGGACCGCGCGCTTCTTCAGCGCGTGGTGGAGGGGGCCTCGCCGCAGACGCAGCGTTCGGGGCAAGGCCCCCTCCACCATTTGCCGGAAGAGGCAAATGGTCCCCCTCCCCCAGTTCCTGGGGGAGGAATTATGAAGGCTCGCTGCATGTGGATGCGGGGCGGCACGTCGAAGGGCGGGTTCTTCCTCGCCGACGATCTGCCCGCCGACACAGCCGAACGCGACGCGTTCCTGCTCCGCGTGATGGGATCGCCCGATCCGAACCAGATCGACGGCATGGGCGGGGCCGATCCGTTGACCTCCAAGGTCGCCATCGTCTCGAAATCCGTCCGCGCGGGCGTGGATGTCGACTATCTCTTCCTCCAGGTGTTCGTCGATCAGGCCATCGTCACCGATGCGCAGAATTGCGGCAACATGCTCGCCGGCGTTGGCCCCTTCGCGATCGAGCGCGGGCTGTTTCCTGCGACAGGCGACGAAACGCGCGTGGCGATCTTCATGGTCAATACCGGTCAGGTCGCGGTTGCCACGGTGCGGACGCCCGGGGGCGTGCCGATCTATGAAGGCGAGGCGCGGATCGACGGGGTGCCCGGCACCGCGGCGCCGATTCCGCTCGAATTTCGCGACACCGCCGGATCGTCGTGCGGCGCGCTGCTGCCCACCGGCAATGCGGTCGACATGATCGACGGGGTTGCCTGCACCCTGATCGACAACGGCATGCCCTGCGTGGTGTTCAAGGCCGAGGATGTCGGCGCGACCGGCTATGAGGATCGCGACACGCTCGACGCAGCGACCGAGCTCAAGGCGCGGATCGAGGCGATCCGGCTGAAGGCCGGGCCGATGATGAACCTGGGCGACGTCACCGAAAAGTCCGTACCCAAGATGATGCTCGTCGCCCCGCCCGCGCATGGCGGGGCGGTGACGGTGCGCAGTTTCATCCCGCACCGCGCGCACGCCACGATCGGCGTGCTCGGCGCGGTCAGCGTCGCGACGGCCTGTCTGATCGCGGGTTCGCCGGCGGCCGAGGTCGCCGAGATTCCCGAGGGCAAGCGCAAGACCCTGTCGGTCGAGCATCCGACCGGCGAGATGAGCTGCGTGCTCGACCTGGACGCCGACGGGCAGGTCGCGACTGCGGCCTTGCTGCGTACCGCGCGCAAATTGATGGACGGAGTGGTGTTCGCATGAGCACGGACGAACAGGGCCGTATCCGCAGCTGGACCGAGCATCCCTCGACGCCGCAATTCGTGCCGCCGCCCGGCGCGGTCGATGCGCATTGCCATGTGTTCGGTCCGGCGGCCGACTTCCCGTTCAGCCCGCTTGCCAAATATCAGCCCCAGGATGCCGGGCCGGACATGCTGTTCGCCTTGCGCGACCGTCTCGGTTTCGCGCGCAACGTGATCGTCCAGGCGAGCTGTCACGGCACCGACAATGCCGCCACGCTGAACGCTATCGCCAGGTCGAACGGCAAGGCGCGGGGTGTGGCGGTGGTCGATCCGGCGATCTCCGACGCCGAGCTGCAGGCGCTGCATGACGGCGGCATGCGCGGCGTGCGCTTCAACTTCCTCAAGCGGCTGGTCGACAACGCGCCCAAGGACAAGTTCCTCGACGTGGCGGCCCGCCTGCCCAAGGGCTGGCATGTCGTGGTCTATTTCGAGGCGGATATCCTGGAGGAAATGAAGCCGTTCCTCGCCGCCATCCCGGTGCCGATCGTGATCGACCATATGGGCCGGCCGGACGTTACCCAGGGACCCGACGGCGCGGACATGCGCGCCTTTCGCGCGCTGCTCGACAGCCGCGACGATATCTGGACCAAGGTGACGTGCCCCGACCGGCTGTCGCTAATGGGCGAACCCTATGACGATTTCGTCGCGGCGGTGCGGCCACTGGTCGAGGACTATCAGGACCGGGTGCTGTGGGGCACTGACTGGCCGCACCCGAACATGGAGCATCGCATCCCCGACGATGGCGGGCTGGTCGACGTGATTCCGCGCATCGCCCCGACCGCGGGGCTTCAGCACAAGCTGCTCGTGGCCAATCCGATGCGGCTCTACTGGCCCGAAGAGGCATAAGCTCGCGCCCGATCTCGCCGGCCCTCTCAGAAGATGAGGGGATCGGCGGGATATCCGCTTTACCCCGCAGCCGTTTCGCGATCAGGTTGCGCCCCTTGCCGGATAGGAGCGTATTTTGATCGMCGCGTGCCTTGACGATTTCTGCGTGCTGGCAAAGGCGCGCCTGCCGCGCTTCCTGTTCGACTATATCGATGGCGGGTCCTATTCCGAGGCGACGATGCGCAGCAACGTCGCCGACATGCAGGCGCTGAAGTTGCGCCAGCAGGTGATGCGGGACGTCTCCGCGATCGACCTTTCCACCAGGATGATGGGCCGCGAGGTCGCGTTGCCGATCGCGCTAGGGCCGGTCGGGCTGGCGGGGCTCAATGCGCGGCGCGGCGAAGTGCAGGCGGCGCGCGCGGCCGAGGCGAAGGGCGTGCCGTTCGTGCTGTCGGCGGTGTCGTGCTGCAGCCTGGAAGAAGTGACGGGCGCGGTGACCGGGCCGGTGATGCTCCAGCTCTACATGATCCGCGACCGGGATTTCATGCGCGACCTGCTGGGCCGCGCCGCAGCGCTGGGGGTGGATGCGCTGGTGCTGACGGTCGACCTGGCGGTGCAGAGCGCGCGCTATCGCGACGTGCGGTCGGGGCTGGCCGGGGTGCAGGGCCTCGACACGCAGCTACGCCGCTTTTCGCAGATCGCGCTCCGGCCGGGCTGGGCCTGGGATGTCGGCGTGCGCGGCCGGCCGCATACGCTCGGCAATTTCGCGCCGGTGATGAAGGAGGGCGCGGGGCTGAGCCAGTTCCTCGCCTGGGTCGGGCGCAATTTCGATGCCTCGATCACCTGGAAGGATCTGGACTGGATCCGCCAGCACTGGAGCGGGCGGCTGGTGATCAAGGGCGTGCTCGACCCCGACGATGCGCTGGCGGCCTGCGATGCTGGCGCCGATAGCATCATCGTCTCCAACCATGGCGGCCGCCAGCTCGATGGCGCACCGTCGACGATCGCGGCGCTGCCGGCGGTGGCGAAGGCAGTAGGCGGACGGGCCGAGATATTGATGGACGGCGGCATCCGCTCCGGCGTGGATGTGCTGCGCGCGCTGGCGCTCGGCGCGAAGGGCGTGCTGCTCGGCCGGCCCTGGGCGTTTGCGCTGGCGGCGCGGGGCGAGGCGGGTGTGGCGGCGATGCTCGACCTGTTGCGGCACGAGATGGCGGTGGCGATGGCGCTGACCGGCCAGACCAGCATCGCCGATCTTTCGCCCGACATCCTGCTGCCTCTCAACACATGAGCGCCCGAACGCTGATGGTCATCGCGGGCGGCGGGCTTGCGCTATGCTCTCACGCAAACAAGACGCGTTGAGGGGATGGAGATGGCCGGAGCATCGAACGGGGCGCGCAAGCTTGGATCGCGCTGGCTCAGCTATCCCGTCGCGCTGATCCTGCTGGCCGCCGGTCTGGCGCTGCTGGTGCCGGGGCTCGCGCTGCTGGGCATCGGCGGCTCGGCTTATTATGCGATCGCCGGGCTGGCGGCGATCGGCACGGCCATACTCGCGGCGCTGCGCAAACCAGCGGTCGCGCTTCTCTATGCCGTCATCCTGCTCGGCACGACTTTCTGGGGGCTGTGGGAAGTCGGGCTCGATCCCTGGGCGCTGATGCCGCGGCTGGTCTTCTGGATCGTCGGCGGCGTGGTGGTGGCGCTGATCTGCGCCTCGTCGCGAGCGGAGCGCCGGGTGCTATGGATATGCATCGGATCGGCGACGGCCATCTTCCTCCTCGCCTGGGCTCTCCATTCGCCGTTCGAGGCGGGGCCGGCGCAGTGGAGCGGCCAGCCGCGCGCGGTCACCGCGAACGGCGACTGGGCGCATTACGGCAATTCGCTGGGCGGCACGCGCTTCTCACCGCTGGCCGAGATCACGCCCGCCAATGTCACCGGGCTAGAGCGGGCGTGGACCTTCCGGTCGGGCCTGACCATGCCCGGCGGCAAGCGCAAGGGCGGGTTGCAGGTCACGCCGCTGATGGTCGACGGCATATTCTATGGCTGCACCGCGTTCAGCAGCGTGTTCGCGCTCGATCCGATCACCGGCAAGCAATTATGGCGTCATGACCCCAGGCTCGCCGAGAATTCGGGCGGGCATCCGGCCTGCCGCGGCATCGCCTTTTTCCGCGCGCCGGCGGGCGTGGCGGAATGCCCGACACGGCTGATCCTCGGCACGATCGACAACCGCCTGATCGCGCTCGATGCGAAGACCGGCAGGCCCTGCACCAGCTTCGGCGAGGGCGGCGCGACCAGCCTGCAGGACGGCATCGGCGATTTCCCGAAACGCTGGTCGCACCCGACCTCGCCGCCGACCATCGTGGGCGGCGTCGCGGTGATCGGCGCCTATGTCGCGGACAACCAGGCGACCAAGGTGCCGCCGGGCGTGATCCGCGGCTATGATGCGGTGACGGGCAAGATCCGCTGGGCGTTCGACCCGGGCCGGCCCAACGACACGAGGCCGCTGCCGCCGGGGCAGAGCTACACGCCCTCGACCCCCAATAGCTGGACCCTGTTCAGCGGCGACGATGCGCTCGGCCTCGTCTATGTGCCGATGGGCAATGGCAGCCCCGATTTCGTCGGCGGCCAGCGCAGCCCGGAGACCGAGCGGGTCACCTCGTCGCTGGTGGCGCTCGACGCGGCGACCGGCGCGGTGCGCTGGACCTTCCAGGCAGTGCGGCACGATCTGTGGGATTATGACCTAGCCGCCCAGCCGGTGCTGGTGGACTTTCCGACCGGCAACGGCACCACACCCGGGTTGATCCTGCCGACCAAGACCGGCCAGCTGTTCGTGCTCGACCGCCGCACCGGCACGCCGCTGATCAAGGTGGAGGAGCGCCAGGTCCCCAGATCGACCCTGCCGGGCGAGCGCGGTTCGCCGACCCAGCCCTTTGCCGTCGGCATGCCCGATGTCGCGGGCAAGCCGCTCGAGGAGCTGGACATGTGGGGCCTCACCCCGTTCGATCAGCTCTGGTGCCGTGTCCAGTTCCGCCGCGCGCATTATGAGGGGATGTTCACCCCGCCCCGGCTTGGGCCAACCTTGCGCTATCCCGGCGAGCTGGGCGGGATCGACTGGGGCAGCGTCTCGGTGGACGAGAGCCGCGGGCTGCTGATCGTCAATTCCAATCATATGGCCGACCGCGACGAACTGATCACGCGCGCCCAGGCGAAGGCCGAGGGGCTGGTGGTGAAGAGCGACCCAAGGACCCATTCGGCGCCGGGCGCACCGATGGAGGGCACGCCCTATGCGATTCACTGGGGGCCGTTCGTATCCGGCCTTCAGGTGCCGTGCCAGCGCCCGCCTTATGGCTATCTGACCGCGATCGACCTGAAGACGCGCAAGATCCTGTGGATGCGCACGCTCGGCGATTCCCGCAATAGCGGGCCCTGGGGCTTCGGCCTCGGCCTGCCGCTGCCGCTCGGCGCGCCGAACATCGGCGGATCGATCGCGACGGCGAGCGGGCTGATCTTCATCGCCGCGACCCAGGACGAGATGTTCCGCGCGGTCGATACGGGTACGGGCAAGATATTATGGCAGGACAAGCTGCCGGTATCTGGCCACGCCACCCCGATGAGCTATCGCGGGCGCGACGGGCATCAATATGTCGTGATCGCGGCGGGCGGCGGATCGCTGCGCGACCGGCCGGGGGATTATGTCATCGCCTATCGGTTGAAGCGCTGAGGGGCGTGAACGGCCCTTTCGAATAAGCAATTGTCGAAGCGCTGTACGACTCCTTGTGCTCCCGCAAAGGCGGGAGCCCAGTCTGGGTCACTCCTTCGCGGGGACAGAAGAGTGGTTCGAAAGGGAGAAGAGGCGAGCGATTGGAAGCTAAGCCGACGCCTTCGCGCTCGTCCTCCGACAATCCTGCTTTCGACGATAAGAAGGAGCGAGCCGGTCCACGCCCGGCAAGGGATGATCTGCCAGATCCAATCTCACGGTTGAATCGACGCCCGCCAGTGCCCGGAGATATGGGACACCAGCATGTCCCATATCTCTGGCCGTCACGGCGACAGTGTGAAATAAGTCATTATATATCAGCTATTTAATTTTCTGCATACGAACCCCGCGGTGCCTGACGTGGGACATTTGGGGAGACCCAATTGGTCGATAAGCAATGTCGTCGCCGGCTCCTGAGCCCAAAAAAAGCGGCGACGGGGGATGCCGTCGCCGCCACGGGCCAGGTCGGATACCCGGCTCGGGGGGTCAGAATTTCGCGCGGAGCCCGATCGTGATCACCCGGCCGATCGGGTTGCCCGAATATTGGTCATAGCCATTGGCGCCATTGTAGAAGGCCGGTTCGCGATCGAAGAGATTGGTTGCGTCGACGAAGATCTGGCTGCCGCCGAGCGATCCCGAGCCGGGCAGAGTATAGGTAAGGTTGAGGTCGAAGGTCGTGTTCGAGCGCACCTTGTCGCCGCCGCTGGAGGGCAGGCCGTCCACCGTAACGATCGGCGCGACGGTCGAGCCCGACCAGTTGCGATAGCTGCCGACATGATTGGCGAAGATCGTGGTCGAGACCGGCCCGATATCCCAGCCGAGATTGGCGCGCGCCTGAGTCTGGATCGACGGAAAGGTGTTGTTGAAGCCGGTGGTGTTGAGCACGCTGAAGGTCTTGCCGCCGCGCAGCTTCTGGTCGAACCGGGTGAAATAGGAGATCGATCCGCCCACCCGGAAGGCGCCGGCCGATCCCGCCTCGATCCGGTAATCGATATTCGCGTCGATGCCCTGGATGTCGAGGTTGAGCACATTCCCCTGGCGCACCGACAAGATGTAATAGGTCGGTGTGTTGACCGGCGCGGACAGCGGGAAATCGCCGACCACGCCCGTGATATCCGCCTGAGTCGCGCCGTTCGGGAAGAATTGCAGCCGGTCGGCCAGCGCGTCGCTGCTGATCGCGTTCGAGGCGCTGGTGCCGGTGATCTGGTTGATCAGCTTGGTGTTGAACAGGGTGAAGCCCGCCCGGAAACCCGGCAGCCAGGGCGGCGTGAGGTCGAAGCCGATCGACCAGCTGATGCCGCGGCCTGGTTCCGGATTGGGCGGGCCGCCATTGACGGTGATGCCGTTGACCGTGCTCGGCACGGTGCAGAAGCCGCCGGAGCAGGTGACGCCGGGCACCAGCGCGACCTGCGGGAAACGCGACACCGGGATGTTGATCAGCGACTGGTTCGACCCGCCATAACCCGAAAAGCTGGTCAGGCCGTTGCGGGTCACGTCGCCGACGCTGGTCAGCTGCGGGGCGACGAAGGAGCGGGAGTAATTGCCGCGAAAGCGGATGCCCTGGGTCGGTTCCCAGCCCAGCGCGACGCGCGGATTGGTCGTGGTGCCGATCTCGCTGTAATCGTCGACCCGGCCCGACAGGCTGATGTCGAAGCGGCGGACAAAGGGCATCTCGTTGCCCGCACCGACCAGCGGGATGTTGAGTTCGGCATAGGCCGATTTCACGTTGCGCTTGAGGAACAGGTAAAAGGCTTCCGAGCCACGTGACGAGGGGCCGGTATTGTTCGGCCGGTTGCGGTTCATCTCCAGCCCGTAGCGCGCGAACTCGCCGCCGATCGCCATGCGCACGTCGCCGCCGCCGATCGAGAAGAGCGTGCCGTCGATGCCGAGCCGCGCCTGGGCGAGCGAATAATACCACATCGAGCGAGTCTCGTTGTCGATCAGCCGCGCCCGCACCGCCGCCGAAGTGCGGTTGGCCGAACCGACATTCCAGACGTCGAGCGCGTTGTCCGCGGTCAGCGGCAGCTCCGTGACGATGATATTGGTGCCGGGGATGGACGGCGTGGTCAGGCTGCCGCTGCTGTTGGTGGTGCCGTTGAGCGCGAGATTGGCGCAGCTCGCGCAGATCTGGCCCTTGTTGCCGACAAAGCTGTCCTCGCGGCCGTACAGGCCGAGCGCGGTGATCCGGAAATTGCCGTCGAGCTTATATTCCAGGTTGAGCGCGCCGTAATAATCGGTCGCGTTATTGTCGTTATAGGCGCCCGGGCCGAGCAGGTCGTCGGCGTTGAAGCGGATGGTCTGCTTGTCGCCGGCGGCCGTGCCCGGCAGCACGCCCGGCGGGTTCACATAGAAGGGATTGGCCTGGGCGCCGGTGCGCGACACGGTCGAGGTGATCGTCCCGCGCGAGGTCTGCTGCCGGTTGGTGACGCGCGAATAGACCATATCCAGCCCGACCGTCAGCTTGTCGCCGATCTCCTGGTTGAACTTGACCATCGCATTATGGCGTTCCTCGCGCGGGAAGATGTCGCCGAGCGCGGTGAGCTGGCAGGGCGAGTTGGCCGCGGTGTTGGCGATCGCGGCGGTCGCGGTCGGCGAGACATAGATGCCCGACACGCCGGCCGGCTGGATCGATGCCGGCGAGCAGAAGAAGGAGCCGAAATTGGTGCCGCCCTGTGGGCGATGGTCGCGGTTGAGGAAATCGCGGTCGGCGAACTGGAGGGCGCTGCGGTTGGAGTAGTTATAGGCGAGCATCGCCCAGCCGCCGTCCCAGCGCGTGCCCCACAGCGCCCCGGCATTATAGGTGCGATAGCCATCGCCGAAGCCGGCCTGGCCGGTGACTTCGAAGCCCTTGTAGTTGCGCCGGGTGATGAAGTTGACCACGCCGGCGACTGCGTCGGAGCCATAGACCGAGGACGCCCCTTCCGCGAGCACTTCGACTCGTTCCAGCGCGATCGGCGGCACGATGTTGGGATCGGTCAGCGTCTGCTGCTGGCTGCCCGGCGAGATGCGATGCCCGTCGATCAGCACCAGGGTGGAGTTGGACGAGCTCGACCCGAGGCTGTGGATGGTCGGCGCGTAAAAGGAATTGCCCGGATTGCCGCCCTGCGGCGTCGCGCCGGAGCCAGTGATCGAGGGGATGGTGCGCAGGATCTGCTGCACGGTCTGGGCGGAGGTCGATTCGATCTCCTTGCGGCCGACCGCGACGACGTTCGACCCGACCGGCGCGGCACCGCGGATGCTGGTGCCGGTGACGACGATGTCTTCCTGCTCGGCCGCATCGGCAGTCTCGACGGGAAGCGATGCCGGCGGCGCGGCCTGTTGGGCAAGAGCCGGTATTGAAATAATCGAAAGGCCGGTGGCAAGCGCCAATAGACAGGCCCGCCATGACACCATGATTCGCGAAGTCGCCATGATCCGCTCCCCTTTTTGTTATGAGGGGGAGAGGATAGTATTGAGCTCTACGCGTCAAAGTCAGTGGCGCCCGGCTTCTCAAGCAATGAGAAGGGCGATCAATTGCCTCTCAACTGTTGAGCGTCAGCGTCCCGCGGGCTTATCGCCACCGCTTTGGGCGGGATAGGTCTTGCTCAGATAGTCGACGAACTTCGGGTAATCCTCGTCCGACACCGTTGCGCCGTAACCGATCATCTGATCGACCGTGAGAGCCCATTGATCGGGCGTCTTCCGCTGCGCGCTCACCTGAGTGAAGACATGGCAGCTCGCACAGGTCTGCTCGACCACGGGCTTGATCGCCGGTTCTGCCGCCGGTGCGGGATCGGCCTGGGCCAGCGCACCGGTGCCGAGCACGGCGAACGCCAGCAGGCCGGCTGAAACCGTGAATGTCTTGCGACCGATACCCTGCATCCAACTCTTCCTATTCACTGGTTCTTCGCCTCTTCTGGCCTCGGGCGGGTGCATCAGGGCTGAACGGCATTTGCGATCCGGCAGCTATCCCAGCCCCGCTGGCGCTCCAATGAACGGGCTCCACCTGCTCTCAATACATGAGAGGATATGCCATGGTTGCGTTGACACTTTGGGCGCTCGACCGGACGCTTGGGGGCATGACGACGGCGTGAAGCAGCGCCCCGGGGGCATGATGTCGGCGAGGCGAAGCCGTGCTGACGACAGGTTCATTCACCCGTGAAGAACGAAAAAACGGCCTGGGGCCGAGGAGAGACGGATCGCATGACGCAGGGGTTCACCCGCCGCCAGCTTTGCCAGACCGGGATCGCGCTCGTCCTGGCGGCGCGGGCGCCGGCCGTGCTGGCGCAGGGTCTCGGCGCGCCGCTGGTACCCGGCAACCCCGATCTGTCCGCCGGTACCGACAAGGGCGAATGGCGCACCTATGGCGGTGGCCTGTCGAGCACGCGCTATGCGCCGCTCGACCAGATCAGTGCGGCCAATTTCTCGAAGCTCGAAGTCGCCTGGCGCTTCCGCCCGGACAATCTCGGCCCATCGCCCGACCCCAATCTCCAGGCGACGCCGCTGATGGTGGACGGCGTGCTGTACCTCACCGCCGGATCGCGCCGCGCGGCGGTCGCGCTCAATGCGCGGACGGGCGAGATGCTGTGGAAATATAATATCGACGAGGGCGCCCGCGGCGAGAAGGCCGTGCGCCCGGGCAGCGGCCGCGGCCTCAGCTACTGGACCGACGGCAGGGAGAAGCGGATCCTGTACGTGACGCCGGGATACCGGCTGATCGCGCTCGACGCCGCGACCGGCGATCCCATACCGGGCTTTGGCGACCAGGGCGTCGTCGACCTGAAGACCGGGCTCGACCAGGACGATGTCGATCTGGTCGGCGCCGATATCGGGCTTCACGCCACGCCTTTGGTGGTGGGCGACATCATCGTCGTCGGCGCGGCGCATCTGCCGTCCTCGACGCCGATGAAGAAGCATATCAAGGGCGCGATCCGCGGCTATGACGTCCGCACCGGCAAGCGGCTGTGGATCTTCCACACCATCCCGCAAAAGGGCGAGTTCGGCAACGACACCTGGCTGAACGGGTCGGAAGTCTATACCGGCAATGCCGGCAGCTGGGCGCAGATGAGCGCCGATCCCGAACTCGGGCTGGTCTATGTCGGCGTCGAGCTGCCGACCGGCGACTGGTATGGCGGGTCGCGGCCCGGCGCGGGCCTGTTCGGCGAAAGCCTGGTCGCGCTCGATGTGAAGACCGGCGTGCGCCGCTGGCACTTCCAGTTCGTCCATCACGGCATGTGGGATTATGACGTGCCCTGCGCGTCGATCCTGGCCGACATCACTGTCAACGGCCGCAAGATCAAGGCGATCGCCCAGCCGAGCAAACAGGCCTGGGTCTATGTGCTCGACCGGGTGACCGGCAAGCCGGTCTGGCCGATCCCCGAGCGCAAGGTGCCCAAGGGCGACGTCCCGACCGAATGGTATGCGCCGACTCAGCCCCATGTGACGAAGCCGCCGGCGTTCGATCGCCAGACGGTGACGGTGGACGAGCTGATCGACTTCACGCCCGAGCTGCGCGCCGAGGCGACCAAGCTGATCCAGGATTACCGCTATGGCGAGGGCGGGCCGTTCCTGCCGCCGACCTTCAGCCAGTGGCCGCGACCGCGCGCGTCGCTCGTCACGCCGTACGGCGACGGGGCGGGGCAATGGCCGGGCGGGGCGCTCGATCCCGAAACCAACATGCTCTACGTCTTTTCCAACCTGTCCTATGGCGGCCTGGCCAACAAGCCGGCCGACCCCAAGGTGACCGACCAGGCGATGGTGCCGGGCATGGTCTCCGCCCCCGACGAAGCGGGGCGGCGGCCGACCCGGCTCACCATAAGGGGCCTGCCGCTGCTCAAGCCGCCTTATGGCCGGATCACCGCGATCGACCTCAACAAGGGGGAGATCGCCTGGCAGGTGCCGCATGGCGAGACGCCCGACGAGGTGCGCAACCATCCCGACCTCAAGGGCCTGACGATCCCGACCACGGGCAGCATCGGCAAGGTCGGCACGCTGGTGACCAAGACGCTGGTGATCGCCGGCGACGGCACGGCGACGACGCTGAACGGCGTCAAGGGCGCCTGGCTCAAGGCCTATGACAAGAAGACCGGTGCCGAGGTCGGCCGCGTTCGCATGGCGAAGCGGGCGACCGGATCGCCGATGACCTATTCGATGGGCAGCAAGCAATATCTCGTGATCGCGACGACCAACCCGGGCGAGCCGGGCGAACTCGTGGCGTATCGCCTGCCCGGATAACCGAAATCGCGCCGGCACCGTCGGCGGCACCAGGAACTGAGGACGATGGCTTCAAGCAGACCGAAAATGAAAGTGGCCATCATCGGATCGGGCAATATCGGCACCGATCTGATGATCAAGATCATGCGAACATCGGACATATTGGAAATGGGTGCGTTTGTCGGGATCGATCCGGAATCGGACGGCCTCAAGCGCGCCGAGCGCATGGGCGTGGCGATCACGCATGAAGGCATGGACGGCCTGACGCAATTGCCGGTCTGGCCCGAGATCGGGATCGTGTTCGACGCCACCTCGGCGGGCGCGCACCAGCGCCACAACGAGATCACCGGTGCCGCGGGCAAGGTGATGGTCGATCTGACCCCGGCGGCGATCGGCCCCTATGTCATCCCGGTCGTCAACGGCGAGGATCATCTCGACGCGCCCAACGTCAACATGGTGACCTGCGGCGGGCAGGCGACGATCCCGATGGTCGCGGCGGTCTCTTCGGTCGCGACGGTCCATTATGCCGAGATCGTCGCGTCGATTGCCTCCAAATCGGCCGGCCCCGGCACGCGCGCCAATATCGACGAATTCACCGAGACGACGTCGAGCGGCATCGAACAGGTCGGCGGCGCGGCGCGCGGCAAGGCGATCATCATCCTCAATCCCGCCGAACCGCCGATGATCATGCGCGACACGATTTTCACCCTGTCGAGCGGCGGGACCGAGGCGGAGATCACCGAGGCGGTCGAAGCGATGGTCGCGAAGGTGCAATCCTATGTGCCGGGCTACCGGCTGAAGCAGAAGGTCCAGTTCGAACGGTTCGGGTCGAACAACCCGGTGGTCATCCCCGGCTATGGCAGTTTCGAGGGGCTGAAGACCTCGATCTTCATCGAGGTGGAGGGCGCGGCGCATTACCTGCCTGCCTATGCCGGCAATCTGGACATCATGACCTCGGCCGCGCTGCGCACCGCCGAGAAGATCGCCGAGCGGCGCCTGACGGGAGTGGCGGCATGACCCCGGGCGGCAAGAAGCTCTACATCCAGGACGTCACCCTGCGCGACGGCATGCATGCCATCCGTCACCGCTACAGCATCGACCATGTCCGCGCGATCGCCGCCGCGCTCGAGGATGCGAAGGTCGACGCGATCGAGGTCGCGCATGGCGACGGCCTCAACGGCTCGAGCTTCAACTATGGTCTCGGCGCGCATACCGACTGGGAATGGATCGAGGCGGCGGCCGATGTGGTCAGACATGCGCGGCTGACCACCCTGCTGATCCCCGGCATCGGCACGATCGAGGAGCTGCGCCACGCGCACAAGCTCGGCGTGACCTCGGTGCGGATCGCCACGCATTGCACCGAGGCGGATATCTCCCGCCAGCATATCATGGCGGCGCGCGACATGGGCATGGACGTGTCCGGCTTCCTGATGATGAGCCATATGAGCGAGCCCGATGCGCTCGCCGCGCAAGCCAAGCTGATGGAGGATTATGGCGCGCACTGCGTGTACGTCACCGACAGCGGCGGCGCGCTCGACATGGACGGCTATCGCGAGCGGCTGCTGGCCTATGACCGCGTGCTCAAGCCCGAGACCGAGCGCGGGGTGCATGCGCATCACAATCTCTCGCTCGGCGTGGCCAATTCGATCGTCGCGGTGCAGACCGGCGCGCTGCGCGTCGATGCGAGCCTGGCCGGCATGGGGGCAGGGGCGGGCAATGCACCGCTCGAGGTGTTCATCGCCGCGGCCGAGCGCAAGGGCTGGCAGCACGGCACCGACCTGTTCAAGCTGATGGACGCGGCCGAGACGCTGGTCCGTCCGCTGCAGGACCGCCCGGTCCAGGTCGACCGCGAGACGCTGATGCTCGGCTTTGCCGGGGTCTATTCGTCCTTCCTGCGCCATGCCGAGCGCGCCTCGCGCGACTACGGCATCGACACGCGCGACATCCTGATGGAGCTCGGCCGCCGCAAGATGGTCGGCGGGCAGGAGGACATGATCGTCGATGTCGCGCTCGATCTGCAGAAACGCGCCGGCCTGGCGCCCGATTCAACGATAAAGACAGGAGAGGTCTGATGAATCACATGATGTTGGGGCGCCGGCAGATGCTGGGCGGCGCCGCGCTGATGGCGGCGATGGCCGCGCTGCCGCGCGACCTGATGGCGATGCCCGCGCCTGACCTGTCGAAGGTCAAGACGCGCACCACCGGGCCGGTCGAGGCGATGATCTACAAGGCGCCGCATTACGGCCCCAACGGCCTGTGGATGAGCCCGGAAGGCATGTGGATCATCCATCAGATCGACGAGAATTACGCGACCCTGATCGATGTCGACACCGGCAAGGTGCTGCGCGAGATCCAGTGCGAGGGCGTGTTCCGCTCCAGCGGCATCTGTATCGACGATGAAGGCGTGATGTGGATCGGATCGACCTATAATCGCCTGATCGTCGCCTGCGACGCGAAGACGGGCAAGGCGATCGCCAAATACAGCACGCCCGGCGCGGGCCAGATCTACTCGCAAAAGGGTGACGTTAAGGGCGCGCGCACCCCGCTCAAGCCCGCCTGGCCGCCGCCCCCGCCGGCGGGCCCGTCGGGCCGTCGCGGCGCCGGCAAGCAGGATATCACCGCGACCGAAGGCCCGGTCGGCACCGGCGCGCATTGCCCGCTGCCCAAGGGCAATCTGCTGTATGTCGACGTGCCGCCCGCCCGCGCGATCTTCGCCATCGACAAGACGACATGGGAAGTGCAGCTGAGTTTCCCGACGGCCGGCGACCGGCCGCACGACATGGCATGGGCGAATGCGGAAAAGACGAAGCTGTGGTGCTCCGATTCCAACCTCAACGCCTTTTTCCTGCACGATGCGGCGACGGGCCGGATCCTGGAGCGCGTCAACCTTCCCGCGGGCTCTCCGATCATTCACGGCGCGAAGCTCCATAATGGGTATATGTACATGTGCGACGATGTCGGGTGGATGAATCGCGTGCGGTTCTGAGTGCCTGCCGAAGGGGCCCGCCAGAGGCCCCTCGGCGCCCCTAGGAGAGAGATTATGGCAACGCCAAAGAACAAGTCGGTGCAAAAGGCCTTCAAGATGCTCAGGGCCTTTCACGAGCCTGACGAATGGCTCACCAGCGCGGAACTCAGCCGCCGCGCGGGCTTTCCCGAGGCGTCGGGCTATCGCCTGATCCAGACCCTGCTGGAGATCGGCGCGGTGATCCAGGACGGGCGGGGGCGCTACGGCCCGGGCATGCTGCTGATCTCGCTCTCGCGCTATGTCGCGCATGACCGGCTGCTGCAGAGCGCCGCGAGCGCGATCCTGGAGGATCTCGCCGCCGAGCTCGACCTGATCGTCCATATGGGCGTGCTGGAGGACGGCATGGTGACCTATGTCGCCAAGGCCGGGCGCAACGAGCGCTTCAACGTGCATACCAAGGTCGGCACGCAGCTCGAGGCCTATTGCTCGGGGCTCGGCAAGGTGCTGCTCGCCTCGCTGCCGCTGCGCGAGCTGGAGGCGTTCATCGTCGAGGGCGATCTGGTCGCGCTGACCCCGAACACCATCACCGAGCCCAATGCCTTCCGCGCCGAGATCGAGCGCGTGCGGCGGCGGGGCTGGGCGATCGACAATTGCGAGATCGACAGCGACCTGCGCTGCGTCGCGGTGCCGGTGCGCGATTCCACCGGCCGCACGATTGCCGCGATCTCCTCGTCCGACTGCGCCGGCCTGATGAGCGAGGAGCGCGTCGCCGAGATCCGCGAGGCGCTGACCTTCGCCGCCGAGGCGATCGGCACCCAGGTGTTCCGCACCAGCGGCCCGTCGCCCTTTCGCCTTCCCGCGGCCGGGCCGGCGGCGGTGACGCCGCCGCGCGCGCGCAAATATTACGAGGTCGTGGGCAGCAGCCGCGCGCACTGATCCGACACTGGCCTGCCACCGCCCTGCCCCTCCAACCGGGGCCAGGGCGGGATTTTCCCGAAGCTCGATCGAACGGTGCATGACGACATGGCGACATCCGGAATGACGACGGCGACGGCGCAGCGCCCCACCCGGGTTCGCCATGCCGTGCTGTGGATGACCGTGCTCGCGTACATGATCACCTATATGGACCGGGTGGTCATCTCCACCGCGGCGCCCTCGATCCGCGCCGAGTTCGACCTGAGCAAGGAGACGATGGGCTGGATCCTCGGTGCCTTCCAGATCTCCTATGCGCTGTTCCAGATTCCCGGCGGGTGGCTGGGCGACAAGTTCGGGCCGCGCGCGGCGCTGACCGGGGTAGTCGCCTGGTGGTCGGCCTTCACCGCCGCCACGGTGCTGACCTGGAATGCCGGGTCGCTGATCGTCTGCCGCTTCCTGTTCGGCATGGGCGAGGCGGGCGCCTTCCCGATCGCGACGCGATCGCTGTCGCGCTGGATCCTCCCTTCGGAGCGCGGCTGGGCGCAGGGCGTCACCCATGCCGGATCGCGGTTCGGCGGGGCGGTCACGCCCGTGCTCGTCGCGCTGCTGATCGCGAGCTTCGGCTGGCGCGCGCCGTTCCTGCTGTTCGCGCTGGTCGGCCTCGGCTGGGCCGCCGCGTGGTGGCTGTTCTACCGCAATTCGCCGAGCGAGCATCAGGGCGTCAACGCCGCCGAGCTGGCGCTGATCGAAGGCGCGGTCGGCGCGGCGAAGCGCGAGCGCGGCGCGGTGCCCTGGGCCGGGATCCTGCGCTCGCCGCAGATGTGGCTGCTGTCGCTGATGTATTTTTGTTACGGCTGGGGCATCGTCACCTTCCTCCAATGGTTCCCGACCTATCTGCACGACGCGCGCGGCTTCGAGCTGGCGGCGATGGGCCTGGGCGCCAGCATGCCGCTGATCGCCGGCGTGGCGGGCGACCTGGCCGGCGGCTGGATCTCGGATCGGCTGCTCCACCGCAGCGGCAAGATCGCCTGGGCACGGCGGGTGGTGATCTTCGTGGGTTTCACCATCGCCGCGGTGGCGGTGCCGCTCGCCGCGCTCAGCGCGGACCCGATCGTCGCGATCGCCTGGTTCGGGCTGGCGGTGTTCGGGCTGGAACTGGTGGTCGGCGTCGCCTGGGCGATCACGCTCGACATCGGCGGCGAATATGCCGGCTCGGTCTCGGCGGTGATGAACACCTTCGGCAACCTGGCCGGCGCGATCGCCGCGGTGGCGACGGGGTATATCGTCGCGCATAGCGGGTGGAACAGCGCGTTCTTCGTGATCTCCGGGCTGGCGGTGGTTGGCGCGCTCCTGTGTCTCAAGGTGGATGCGTCGCGGAAGGTGGCGTGAGCGACCGAATTTCCCTGTTCCTGCGGTAATAACAGCGAATTAACAGGGAATTTTACTTTTTTCGGGAGCTCATGAGCGTTTTTCGTGCGATTTTTCGGCTGGAAATCAACAGCTTGTAGATCGATTCCCTGATACCTCGGAACAGGGAATTTCGCGGCGCGGAACAGGGAATTGGGTCGAGCGGAACAGGGAAATCGCCTCGATCGCGCGCGGGCGGCGGGCGTGGTACTCCGAGCCGTTTCCGGGCGGGCGAGACGCGTTATGTTCAGCATGGCCATGGTGGACGGTAGCGGCGCTTCAGGCAGGTTTGAATCAAGCCGCGCGGAAAGGCACATCCGGTCGACGCCTGTCGGGGCGTGGCGCGCAGACCGACGGCTGTTGTTTTCTTCTGCCGAAGAGAAGGACAAGGCTTCGACAGGCTCAGCCCGAACGATGGGGGCGATCACTGCGGTGGCGACCGGGTATATCGTCGCGCATAGCGGGTGGAACAGCGCGTTCTTCGTGATCTCCGGGCTGGCGGTGGTTGGGGCACTCCTGTGTCTCAAGGTGGATGCGTCGCGAAAGGTGGCGTGAGCGGATGACATAGCGTGTTTTTGAGCTGGATTGATCCACTACCTCCGTTCGGACTGAGCTTGTCGAAGTCCTGCTCTTCTCTTCCTCGGAAGAAAGACAGCCGTTGAGCTTCGCTCGCCTTCGGCCCGACAAGCTCAGGGCGAACGGGGAGAGGTGTGCCGGCGCCAGACAGAGCCGTAGGCGATCACCGTATCGATAAAGCCCCGTCGTAGCGCCCCATTTGGTGGACAGCGCCTCCGGTTTTGATATCGAGCGATGCTCGATCCATGCATTTTTCCGAGGGGGCGCTCGTGACAGTCAAAGCCATTCTGGCCGCCGCGGCGGTCCTTGCGCTCGCGGGCGCCGCCCAGGCCCAGGATCTGGTGGCGGGCGCAGCGGCGGTGCGCGACCGGGCGTTGAGCGACGGTACTGCCTGGGACGTGCTGGAATCGCTGACCACCGAAGTCGGCCCGCGGCCGGTCGGAACGCCGGCGATGGACCGCGCGCGCGACTGGGGCGTGGCCAAGCTCAAGGCGCTGGGCTTCCAGAAGGTGAAGGTCGAGACCTTCACCACGCCGACCTGGACCCGGACCGGGATCGACACCGCCGAAGTGATCAGCCCCTATCCGCAGCCCCTGCACATCCTGGCGCTGGGGCGGTCGGCCTCGACGCCGCCGGGCGGGCTCACCGGCGAGATCGCGCTGTTCAGGAGCTACCAGGCGTTCCTCAACCAGCCGGAAGGATCGCTGAAGGGCAAGATCGCCGTCGTCACGCAGGTGATGGCGAAGACCCAGGACATTTCGGGCTATGCCAATATCAACGCCCAGCGCAGCCGGGGCGCGGCGGAGGCAGCGAAGCGCGGCGCGATCGGCTATATGATGCGATCGCTGTCGACCGACGACACCCGCCTGCCGCACACCGGCGGCGGCGCGGACGGCGGCATCCCCTCGGTCGCGCTGTCCAAGCCCGATGCCGACCTGCTGGAGCGGATGGCGGCGCGCGGCAAGCCGGTGACGGTGCGGATCGATACCCAGTCCACCACCAACCCGGCCTCCACCGCCTATAATATCTCGGGCGAGATCCCCGGCACGACCGACGAGCTGATCATCCTCGGCGGCCATCTCGACAGCTGGGATCCGGGCACGGGCGCGATCGACGACGGCGCGGGCATCGCCATCACCATGGCGGCGGCGAAGCTGGCGACCGCGGGCCAGGGCAAGCCGCGCCGCACCATCCGCGTCGTCCTGTGGGGATCGGAGGAACAGGGCGGATCGAGCGCCGCCTATGCCGCCGCGCACAAGGACGAACTGCCGAAGATCGTCGTGGTCGGCGAGAGCGACGACGGCGCCGACACCGTCTACAACGCCGCTTTGCCCAAGGGCGCCGACGCGCATCCGGCGATGGCCGCGTTCCGCCTGGCGCTGGCGCCGCTCGGCGTGGTCAGCGACCTGACCCCGGCGACGCAGGGCGGATCGGACGTCTCGGCGATGGTGCGCGCGGGCGCCCCGGTGGTCGAGTTCCGCAACAGCGTGCTGCGCTATATGGACCTGCACCATTCGGCCGACGACACGCTGGACAAGGTGGACCCGCTAAAGCTGAACCAGAATGTGGCGATCTGGGCGGCGTTCCTGCACGCGACGGCTTATAGCGACGTCGATTTCCGCAAGCTGGCGGCGGACGCGCCGGCCGAGGCGCCGGACGCGCGGTCGCGTCGGTAGGACCGTTCGCGCCGATCGGCAGCGGCGGCGCTCAGTCAAGCGCCTCCTGCCAGTGCGGGTAGTTACATAGGCAGTGACCGCGCCCTGATCGTGCGAGCGGATGGTGACCTTGTCGCCCTTGGGCATATAGACGATCTCGCCCGGACCGGCCGTGACGGTGCAGGCGTCGCTCGACACAGATAGCCGCCCCTCCAGCACGATCATGACGTCGTCGACCGCGAGCGTCTCCGCGAGGCTCTGGTCCGGCCCGTATTTGCCATAGCCGATGGTAATCGGCCCGCCATGGCGCTGATCGACCACATTGCCGGCGAACACGTCTGCGTCCTGTCCGGGCGAGCGCTCGAATGAGGCGTCTGCGGTGGCGAATTTGCGGACTCTCATGGGGTGCTCCTTGTCGCGTCGTGCGGTGACGGGCATTCAACTCGCCGGGTGAGGAACGGGTCCGAGGATGTGCTTGAGGTGGTGCTTAATGGTAGATGGCTTTTGAGGGCGTAGGGCTGGCCACCTTCATTCGTCCTGCGCGTCAGTAACGGGCCGATTGTCGCTCCGGTGCTCGCTTCAAGAAGAGCAAGAGGACATATAATCCAAAAAGTGCGATGAAATAGGCGGCCGCGGCCCACTCCCAATGTACGGGCGGTTGCGGCGGGTCGGCGATCAACGAGCCGGCAGGACAGGCCGAGGCGGTGCTACGCCGGCACGCATCCGCATGGCTCCAGAACCGTTGTTCCTGTGCGTGACGCAGGCGGTTCAACGCCAAAAAATAGATGACAAGCAGCAGGGCATTTCCAAGCGAGCACAATAGGCGCGGTTTCCTGCAATTTGACCAGGAGATATAGACGATGAACGGGGGCAGCCAGGCGAAGGCCGGCGTTCCCGCAGTCAGCAGATGCGCCTGCCCCCAAGGCGCCCTCGGCCAGACATGCTGAAAGAATAACAGGCCGCCAACCAGGCTGAGTACCAGCGCCATGCCCTGTGCGAAGACCGATTTTGAGAGCCGCATGGGCGATGTGGTAGCGGCAAGAGGCTAATTTCTGCTTTCCACCTCGGCGGGTATCAGCGGCATCATATAGCGACTGCGTAACAGGGCATTCAATCCTGACATCTAGAAGGGTGGAGGCGCAGAGCAGATTGAAATTAATGCACTGTCACCGTAATTCTAGAAGGGTGGAGGCGCAGAGCAGATTGAAATTAATGCACTGTCACCGTAATTCGTTTTTTCTCCCGCTCGATGGTCGACCTTTTGATGAGGGCGACTTGGCTGCGGCGATGAGCCATTGTGCACACACCAAACGTGCGTTGGGCAACGTCACTTTTTCATCCGGCGTGGGTGCAGGCGCGGACCCGAACAAACCAAGCTCCCCCGATTGAGCAGGTTCTTTCGGTACGTCTAACTCGCCAATGCGGCATCGCTGAAGGGTGGGAGAAGCACCACGCTCCCGGGTCTAGTCGAGAGCCCATCGGGACAAATCAACGATAGCAAGCACCGCGGGTCGAACAGTCGGTGGGGGCTCGAAATAACCCACCTGATGTGAACCGTCCTGGGCCATTAGTTCCAGTTAAATGAACGAGATCGCTCGGTCTAACGACCGCAATTGCCGCCGGCTTCCTAACCAGCCATTCTGCTAATGGCCCAAGACCGCCGCAGCGCCCGGCATGCCGCAGAGCCCGACATTGTGCCCGGTCATCCCACCAACACCCGCTGCCCCGCCGTCCGTGCCACCCAGCGATAAGCCGCAATCGAATTCCGCCAGAAGAACTTCTCCCGCTCCACCAGCGTCTTCCCCGCAAAATACTCTTGCAGAATCGCCACCGCGACATCCACCGGCCCATCGCCCTCCACATTCGGCCAGTCGCTCGCGAACAGCACCCGGTCCGCCCCGAACGTCCCGAACAGCGTATCGAGCCGCGCCTTGTGGTCGGCCAGGCGGGGGCTGACATTGCCTTCGTGCAGGCTCGAGGAGAGCTTCACGAAAATATTCGGCCGCCCCGCAATCTCGCGTAGCACCGTGTCATAGGCCGCCTGTTCCTCCGGCTTCGGGTCGAGCTTGCAGAGATGGTCGATCACGATGCGCAGATCGGGCAGCCGGTCGCTGATCCGCAGCACTGCCTGGAGCAGGTCGACCCGCGGATTGGCGGTGTCGAGCGCCAGCCCGGCATCCGATACCAGCTTCAGCCCGGCGATGAATTCCGGCCGCTGGGATTGCGCGACGATGTCGTAGCGCCACAGATTGCCGTAGCGCAGGCCGCGCAGCAGCGGGTTCTTCGCGTGGCGGGCGAAGATCTCCGGGAAGTCGGGGGATTCGATCCGGAAATTGCCGATCACGCCGACCATGATCGGGTCGCTCTCGGCGGTCTGCAGCGCCCAGAGATTGTCCTCGATCCAGGGGCTGGCATCGACATGGATCGCGGCGACGATCGGGTGGCGGTGCAGCGCCTTGCGATAGGTCGCGGGGAAGGATCCGGTCTTCGACACCGGGCTGGTCTTCGGCCCGCGATAGGGCGCGCCCTGGGGGCGGTTGGGGTCGAACAGGTGGATATGCGTGTCCACCATCGGCATTGCCCCCCGCCCTGACGGAGCTGCCGCGGCCTCCAGGCTGGATGCAGCAGCGGCGGCGAGGGCGCCTCCCAACAGGGTGCGGCGGCTAAGGTCCTGGCTCATTGCGGCGCGCGCTCCGGCAGGGTCAGCGAGATGATGTTCGACCCCGCCGCCACCGCGACATATTGCCGCCCCTCCACCATGTAGGTCATCGGCGAGGCGCGCCACGCATCGTTGGTCGGGAAATACCACAGCGTCTTGCCCGTCTTCGCATCGACCGCCGCAAAACCGCCCGCGGTCTCGCCGTGGAAGACGAGCCCGCCCGCGGTCGATAGCACGCCCGAATAATTGGCTTCATGCGATCCGGTCAGCGGCTTTTCCCACACGATCCGGCCGGTCTGCGGGTCGATCGCGCGGAGGAAGCGCTGGCCGGGGCTCTTCACATCGACATTGGCGCCGTAGATCCGCCCCTTGGTGCGGAACACGCCGCAATCCTCGGCCGCCATCAGGTAGAACAGCTTGGTCTGCGGGCTGTACGCGGTCGAGAACCAGTTGGTAGCACCACGCACCGCCGGGCAGGCGAACACGCCCGCTTCGGTCGGCTCGCGGCCCGGGATCAGGATCGGGCGGCCCTTGGCGTCGATGCCGCTCGCCCAGTTCATCTTCTCGACGAAGGGCCTGGCGAACAGGAACTGGCCGTTGGTGCGATCGAGCACATAGAAGAAGCCGTTGCGATTGGCCTGCATCACCAGCTTGCGCGGCTTGCCCTGATACACCTCGTCGACCAGCAGCAGCGGCGCGGTCGCATCCCAGTCATGCACGTCATGCGGGGTGAACTGGTAATGCCAGCGCAACTTGCCCGTCTTCGCGTCGAGCGCAATCATCGAATTGGCGTAGAGATTGTCGCCGAGCCGGCCCGATCCGTCGGTCGAGGGATAGGGATTGCCGACGCCCCAATAGACCGTGTCTGTTTCCTTGTCATAGGAACCGGTCATCCAGGTCGCGGCGCCGCCGGTGGCCATGTCGGGGCCCTGCCAGGTCTTGGCCGCTGCATCGCCGGGCGCGGGCACGGTCCAGAAGCGCCAGGCAAGCTCGCCGGTGGTGACCTTGAACGCGGCCAGGAAGCCGCGCGTCGGGGAATCGCCGCCCGACACGCCGGAGATGACCAGGTCGCCGATGACCAGAGTCGCCGGCGTGGCATAATAGCGCCCGCCGAATTTGGGGTCGGTCAGCGGTACCGTCCACATCACCCCGCCGGTCAGCCGGTTGACCGCGATGAGATAGCCGTCGTCCGAGGTGAAGATCACGCGGTTGCCGACCACCGCGACGCCGCGATTGGGGCCGTTGCCGCTCGCCACGCCGGCCGAGGGGCGGGCGGCATTGGCCGGGCCGACCGCGGCGGAGGGCTCGTTGGTGCCGGACCGCTGCTGCTCGGCGATGCCGCCCGCGGGCAAGGGCTGGCGCGCGTTGCGCGCGGCGCACCAGAAGCTGCGGCCGGTCTTCGCATCGAGCGCGCAGACCAGCTTGGCGCCGGTCACGTACATCACGCCGTCCATCACCACCGGCGTGGTCTCCAGCCCGACGCCGCCCGGCGCGAAGCTCCAGGCGAGCTTGAGCTGGCCGACATTGGCCGTGTCGATCTGGTCGATCGGGCTGTGGCGGTTGCTGGTCGGCGTGCCGTTATAGGACGGCCATTCGCCGCGTGCCGGCTGCAGCACCGCGGCGATCTCGGCCGGGGAGGGGGCCGGCATGGTCGGGCGCGCGATCGGGCCGAGGCGCTGGCCCTTCAGGGTCGAGAGATAGGCGAGCAACGCGGTGCGCTGCGCCGCGCTGCCCTTGAACGCCGGCATGAAGGAGCGTGGCTCGCGGGCGTAGGACGCATATTGCGCATCGCTCAGCGCGAGCATCCGGCCGTCGAGCGTCTGGAGCTGAAGGCTGTGCTCGGCCTCGTTGCGGGCGAAGCCGCGCAGGGTGGAGCCGTCCCTCATCGTCACGTTGACGACGGACCATTGGAAATCGGGGCAAAAGGCCCAGCCGGGGCAGGAGGCGGTGGTGCGCGCGCCCATCATCGCGCTGGGATCGTCGAGCATCCGGCCCATGTCGGCGACGGTCGAGCGATCAGCGACCATGCTGAGATCGGGGCCGGTGCTGCCGCCTTGCCCCCGTACCATGTGGCAGCTCGCGCAATCGCCCTCGCCGTGGAACAGGGCCTCGCCTGCTGCGATCTGCTCAGCGGTCGCGTCGGATTTGGCGACCTGGTTCTTCGATCGAATCAGCGCGACGAAGCGGCCGAGCTCGGCATCGTCGAAGCCGAAGGGCGGCATGCCGCCCGGGGTGCCGTTGCGGATGATCGCACCGATCTCGGCATCGCTCAGCGCGCGCAGCCTGGCGCTGTTGGCCAGCGCGGGTGCGCGGTCGCCGCTGATGCCGCCGGCGCCGTGGCAGCCGGCACAGGTCTGTTCGAATTTCGCGGCGGTCGCGGTCAGGTCCGCAGGTGGCGCGGCCTGGGCCGAGGCGCTCTCGGGCTGAGCCGTCCCCCCACCACCGTTCGGGCTGAGCTTGTCGAAGCCCTGCTCTTCGCTTCCGCAGAAGAAAGAACAGCCCTTCGACAAGCTCAGGGCGAACGGGGAGGGGTTGGTCGAGCCAGCCGGAGCGGGTGACGCGGTCGGCGCCGCGATGCGCGCCCCGATCGACGCGGAGGCAACCAGCAGGGCGGCGGCAAACACTGCCGAGGGCCCGAAGAAACGCCGCAACGCCGTAGGACCCATGTCACTCTCCGCCCATCACCATGCCGGTGGCGGCATGGTGCAACAAGGATAAAAGGCCGGCGGGAGGATCGCAGGGTGCGATCGTCCCGCCGGCCGAGGGGCCGCTCCCCGGGAAGAGGGAGCGGGCGGGATCAGAACTTCTTGCGCACGCCGAAGGTGAACACCCGGCCGAGCACATTGCCGTTGCCATAACCGTTGCCGGCGCGGGCGAAGGGCGGATCGGCATCGAACAGATTGTCGATGTCGAGCACCAGCTCGGTCCCCTCCAGCACGCTCACCGCCGGCAGCTTGTAGCCGAAGTGCAGGTCGAGCGTGGTGTAGGCGTCGATCGTCTCGGTCGCCTGCACGTTGGTCGGCAGGAAATACTGGTTCTTGTACTTGTCGCTATAGTTGAGCATCGCGACGGCGGTGACCGGGCCCGTCACCGCGCCGAGCTGGCCGCGGACGCGGAACTTGGCCTGGCCGAACGGGAACTGGTCGATCGGCACGGCGCCCTCGATCGCCTTCTGGTCGTAGCTGAGGACATAATTGCCCGAAACCGAGGCGCTCAGCTGAACGTCCGACATGCTCCAGCGATAGCTCATGTCGAAATCGATGCCGTCGGTATCGATCTCGGCCAGGTTGGCGCGCCGCAGGATGGTGATGCTGTAGATCGGCGGCAGGTCGTTCGGGCCGGTCACCGTGGTCGGGAAGTTCTGCAGCGGCAGGTCCTTGACGATCGACCAGACCTGCGCCGAGGGGATCGGCTGCGGCCGGCAATTGACCGTGTCGGGCGCGGCGGGGTTGTAGGTGCCGGTGGTGCAGACATTGTTCGACACGAAGAACTGGTTGAACGCCGGATCCCGGTAGAAGAAGGACGAGGACGGGAAGGCGACGCGGCCCTTGAACTTCACATTGTAATAGGTGCCGCTCGCCTTGAAGCCGGGCAGGAAGGTCGGCTGGAAATCCACGCCGAGCGACCAGGTGGTCGCCTTTTCGGCGTCGAGATTGGGGTTGCCGCCGGCGATGAAGATGCCGCCCGGGACGTCGGCCGACTGGAAGCCGGGAGGGGCGAGGCCATTGCTGAGATAGCCCGCGCGCGTATCCGGACCATAGAGATCGGGCAGGGCCGGGGCGTGGAACGAGGTGCCGAAGCTGCCGCGCAGGGTGAAGCCCTTGAGCGGTTCCCAGTTCACGCCGACCTTCGGATTGGTGGTGCTGCCGAAGTCGCTATAGCTGTCGTGACGCGCCGACAGCGAGAGATCGAGCCGCTGGAAGCCGCCCATTGCATTGTCGCCGCTGAAGATCGGCACGAACAATTCGCCGAAGCCCGACCAGACCTTGCGCAGGCCGGTCTGCGCGCCGACGCCCTCGAGCGCGTTGATGCGGCCGTTGGTGAACAGGCCGTCGAACCATTCCTGGCGGTGCACGCCGCCGACCGCGATCTTCACGTCGCCGCCGGGCAGGTGGAACAGCGGGCCGTCGACCTTGGTGTTGACCTCCCAGATATATTGCTTGGAGCGGTAGCTCTGCTCCCAGTCGGCCAGGGTGATCTTGGTCTGCTGGCTGGTGCGGCCGCCGAACGGGTCGATCGCTGTATTCGGGTCGCTCGACTGGATCAGCGCACCGGCCGCGACCGGGCTGAAGCTGCCTTCGCGCAGATCGGTCGAGGACCGCGAACCGGTGACATAGGTGGTCCATTTGAACCGGCCGAAATCCACGCCCGCGCCGACGGTGCCGCCATAGACGCTCAGGTCCTGGGTATCGCGCTCGCGCACGCCGTCCAGCGCGTTGACGTTATAGGTCACGCTGATCGACGGCACGTTCGCCGCGACGAAGGTCGGGAAATAGGGGTTGTTCCGCGTCATCACATTGGTGGTGTAGAGCGACTCGCGATAGGCGTCGGTCTGGGTGCGCGAATAGAAGGCGTCGAAGAACAGCTCGATATTGTCGGCCGCCTGGTGATGGCCCGCCGCGAGGAAGCTCAGCCGCTCCTGGCTCGGATAGAGATCGAGATCGCGGATATTGTCGCAGCGCGGGCTGACCGCGCCGGTCGCCGGCTGGATGAAGTTGCCGGTCGGACCGCCGGTCGCCGTGGTGTTGACGCGGTAGGTCGGCGAGAGGCAGGCATTGCCGGTCGCGCGGTTGTCGCGGCCGCCGGTCGACGTGAAATCCTGCGTCAGATAATCGCGGTCGACCGCGCGCAGCCGGCTGGTCTTGGAATATTCGCCCGCGATCATCACGCCGCCGCCATCCCATTTGGTGCCGGCGACCGCATTGGCGTTCATCGTGTTGTAGCTGTCGCCATAGCCGACGCGGAACGTGCCTTCGAGCCCGTCATAATCCTTGCGGGTGATGACGTTGACCACGCCGGCGATGCCGTCCGAGCCATAGACCGAGGAGGCGCCGTCAGCGACGACCTCGACGCGCTGGATCGCCGAGGGCGGGATGATCGAGGGGTCGGGGATGTTCTGCAGATGGCCGACGCCGACCAGGCGGTGGCCGTTGATCAGCACCAGAGTCTGCGCCTGGCCGATGCCGCGGATGTTCGGCGCGGTCGAGATGATGCCGTTCGAGCGCTGGTCGGGGCGCGGCGCGGTGTTGAAGGTGCTGAGCTGCGGAATGGTCGCGAGCAGCTCCTGCGTGGTCGAGGCGCCGGTGTTGACGACTTCCTCGGCGCCGACCTGGATCAGGTTGGACCCCGTCGGCGGCACGCCGCGGATGCTGGAGCCGGTGACGACGATGTCCTCGGGCAGGCTGTCATCCTGCGCGCCCGCCTCGGGCGACGTATCGGCGGGTGCCGCTACGGTCTGGGCGAATGCAGGCGTCGCCAAGGCCAGCAGGGCGGCGCCTGACAGCAGCGAGACGGCGAAACGCGTCGTGGCAGTGGAACTTCTAGACATAAATCCTCCCCAAATGTCGGCCGCGTCTTGCGGTCTATTCCGGTCCCCCATGACCGCCTCAGAGGGGCGCTCACCCGTGGCGAACCCGCTTTTTTCCTGGACGGCCTGTTTGTTCTTGGCCTCTCACGAATGGGAAACATGGCCTCCCGGTGTCAAACGAGCCCCGGTGATGGCTCTCAGGAAATGAGACGGGAGGCGGCAGGTCTCACCTGTTGAGCATCGCGCGGCGGCAGGCAACGCGCCCATTTGTGCCCGCGCGCCCTTGGGGGCATCACCTTGCCGATAACAAGCGGTTCCGGAGGATGGTGTGGACAGGCGGCAATTCATCATGGCGGCGGCCGGGGCGATCGGCGCGGCGGCCTTTCCCATTCCCGCGCTCGCGGCGCTGCCCAAGGCGAAGATCACCCGCATCCGCTATTTCCGCACGCCGACCGACGCGGCGGGGCGCCCAAACGTCCATCAGCCGACCTTCAACCAGAGCACGCATATCGTACAGATCGAGACCGATGCCGGCATCACCGGCATCGGCGAGGGCGGTGCGCCCGACGTGATGGAGCAGCTCGCCGGGCAGCTGATCGGCGAGGATCCGTTCCGCACCGAGCGCCTCTGGCAGACCATGCACCGCGCCTATTTCTACCCCGCCGGCCGTGAAAAGACTCATGCGCTGGGCGCGCTCGACATGGCCTTGTGGGACATCAAGGCCAAAGCGCTGGGCGTGCCGCTCTACCAGCTGCTCGGCGGCCGATCGCGCGACCATATCGAATGCTATGCGACCGGTTTCACCATTCCCGGCCAGCCCAATGCGAGCAACAGGGAACGCGCCCGCGCCTGCATGGAAGCGGGTTTCCACACCTATCGCATCCATGATCCGGCGCAGGGCCCGGTGTTCGACCGGTTCGAGCAGGTCCCGCGCATGGCCGGGCTGTGCCGCGAGGCGCGCGAGGGCTGTGGCCGCGACGGCGGCTGGGCGATCGATTTTCACGGCGAGTTCGACCAGAACGACGCGATCGCGCTGGCCAACATGATCGAGCCGCTGCGCCCCTATTTCGTCGAGGATCTGGTCCGCAGCGACAATCTCGATACCTACCGGCTCATCCGCCAGAAGGTGAACGTGCCGGTCGCAGTGGGCGAGGTGCTCGGCAACAAATGGGACTGGGCGCATCTGATCGAGGGCGACCTGATCGATTATGGCCGGGTGACCATCCCCAATGTCGGCGGCGTGACCGAATATATGAAGATCGCCGCGATGTGCGAGACGCACCATATCGGCATGATCCCGCATTTCACCGGCCCGATCGCCACCGCGACTCTGGTGCATTGCAACGCCGCGCTGTCGGTGCCGGCGCTGATGGAGATGAGCGCGGCCGGGCGGCGCGGCTGGCCCTATCTCAAAAGCCATTACGACTTCGACAAGGGGCGCATGCTGATCAACGACCGGCCCGGCCATGGCTGCGAGGCGGATTTCACCAAGCTGGAGATGATGGCCGAATATAAGGAACGCTACACACCGATCCCGGTGCGCGAGCGGACGGACGGGTCTTATACCAACTGGTAGGCGAATAGCCGTCACCCTGAACTTGTTTCAGGGTCCATGCGCGGCCAGGAATCACAGGGACGCCGCTCCTGGATCAACTGACCGCGCATGGATGCTGAAACAAGTTCAGCATGACGAAGTGAGGAAAGCTACCGCCTCGGTCCGTACGTAACGCTGAACCCGGACCCCTGGTTCGTCATCCGGATCGTGCCGTTCGCCGAAATGCGCGCCTCCAGGCCATAAGCGCCATCCGGGCGCCCCGCGGGATTGGCGATCCGCGCCGCCGGAACGTCCAGCTCGGGCGAGCGCGTCGCGCTATGCAGCTGCCACACTGCCGGTCGCGAGGGCGCGGCGGCGAGCGTCTCCAGCACCTGGCGGTCGCCGCCCTTGGTCTCGCCATTGCCGAGCAGCGCCACGCGCGGCCGCACCGCCTCGTAGAGTTGCGGGCTGTTGCTGAGCGACGATCCGTGGTGCGACACCAGCATCAGGTCGATACGGCCAAGCCTGTTGACGGGGCAGACGAGCCGTTTCTCGATCTTCCAGGTCGAGTCGGACAGGTTGAGGATGCGCGCCTTGCCGAAGCTCGCCACCACGCCGATCGAGGCGTCATTCTCGTTGGTGGCCGGGCCGCCGCGATCGGGCATCGTCGCGCAGCCCGGCACGGATTGGCCGCCACCCGGGAGCGCCCCGGCCATCACCCGTCCCGCGGCGTTGACGATGTCGATCCGCAGGCTGCCGAGCTGGAAATGATCGCCGGGTTTCGCCAGCACACGCCTTCGCCCGGCGACCACCGGGAGATAGGCCTTGAACAGGTCGTCCGGCGTGACGCGCGGATTGCTGCCGGGGCGTTTCGGCTCCACGCTGGCGCCATAATCGATGATCGTGCCGACCGGCATGCTGCGCAGCAATTCGGCAACGCCGCCGACATGGTCGGCATGGAAATGGCTGACGATCAGCATGTCGATCCTGCGCACGCCCAGCGCCCGCGCCGCCTTCACCACGCGCGCCGCGCTGGTCGGCGATGCCGGGGCTTCGTCGGGCATGCCGGCGGTCCAGCCGGCATCGATCAGCAGCGATTTGCCCTCTGGCGTGACGTAGAGCGCGCCGCCGCCGCCCTCCATGTCGATCAGCACCATCCGCAAGGGGGCTCCGGATTGGCGCGCGGCAGGGCTCGCGCTGCCGCAGAGCGCCGCAATCGCCATGATGGCTCCGGTCTTCAGCCCTTGCACGTCATCCTCCCTTTGTCGCGGCGGATGATAGCGCGTCGTTTCCGGATCCCAATTCGCCTCGCTCAACAGGCGAGAGGTGGCGTGACCATCACCGTGTCTGGAAGGCGTTCCATCGCGACGGCGCTGGGCCGTGCTGCCTTCAGATGACAGCCAGATTACAGAAAAAAACATTACATATATGTAACTTGATATTCCCCGGGATGAGCCGAAAAGGCGACGGCATTTCGTGGAATACGAGATGATGGAGGTAGCATTGGGCAAAGTGATCAACGTGTCTTGCTTCTATTGTTTCGGGGCGCAGTAATCATTCGTCGGACAAGGTATCTATACTGGAATCTGGAGGTTTGATGCGTAGTTTACTTGCTTGTTCGCTCGCTGCGATCGCCCTTGCCGGCTGTCACCCACCGGTCGGCAACGATTCCGCGCCGGCGGGCAATGCGGCGACGCCGGCTGCCCCTACCGCGTTCAAGATCGACAAGGTGCCGCTGCCCGGCGACGGTCGCGGCGATTATCTGCTGGTTGATAGCGACGCGAACCGCCTCTACGTCACGCATTCGGCCGCGGTGCATGTGCTCGATCTCGCCACGCTGAAGCCGCTGTTCGCGGTGAGCGGGCTGAAGACGGCGCACGGCGTCGCGCTCGATCCGGCACGTGGCCATGGCTTCGTTACCGATGGCGGGCAGAATGCGGTGATCATGTTCGATCTCGCCACCGGCAAGGCGATCAAGGCCATCCCCGCCGGCCAGAAGCCGGATTCGATCGTGCACGATACGGCATCGGGCATGATCTTCGCCTTTAACGGCGACTCGGCTGACGTCAGCGTGATCGATCCCGCCAAGGCAGTCGTCATCAAGACGATCAAGCTGCCCAACGGACCCGAATTCTCCCAGGCCGACGGCCAGGGCAAGGTCTGGGTCAATCTCGAGGAGGGCAATGCCATCGCCGAGATCGATACGAGAACCCTGACGCTGACGCGGACGATCAAGCTTGACGGGTGCGAGGGCCCCGGTCCGCTGGCGTTCGACCCGACCGATCGGCTGCTGTTCAGCGGCTGCGCCGGCAATTCGGTCCTCGCGGTGGTCGATGCCGACAGCGGCAAGATCGTCGCGACGGCGAAGGTCGGCGAAGACCCCGACGGCATTGCCTATGACGACGCAAAGGACCGGATCTTCGTCGCCAACCGCAAGGGCGGCTGGACCATCCTCGACCAGATCGACAAGACGCATTACGCGCTCGACCAGACCCTCCCGATCGACGACTACGCCAAGACGGTGGCGGTCGACCCCAGGACTCACCGCGCCTTCAGCTCGACCGCCGATCTGGTCTGGCCGGCGGCCGTCGCCGGCGGCAAGCCTTCACCCACGCCGAAGCCGGGCACGTTCCGGCTGATGGTGGTCGCGGAAAAATAGACTTTCCTCCGCCGCGCCCGAACATTGGCTCATTGTATAGTTTGGGAAAAGGGCGACCAATCCCGCACGGTGCAAAAGGGCGATGGCCGAAGCAGGAGGAGCCAGTGCTGAAGATCCTGGTCGCGGAAGATGACGACGATACGCGCGCCTATATCAAGCGTGGCCTGCGCGAGCTTGGCCATGTCGTGACCGTGGCGGCCGATGGCCGTGACGCGATGTTCCTGGCGACCGGGGAACCGTTCGACGCGATCATCCTCGATCGCATGCTGCCGGTGATCGACGGCATGACGATCCTGCGGTCGATGCGTTCCGCCGGCATCTCCACGCCGGTGCTGCTGCTGACGGCGCTGGCCCGGGTCGAGGATCGAGTCGAAGGGCTCGAGGCCGGTGCCGACGATTATCTGGTCAAGCCCTTCGCCTTTACCGAGCTGACCGCGCGCCTGAACGCGCTGGCGCGCCGGCCCGCGGCGGTCGCGGCGGAGACGGTGCTGCGCGCGGGCGATGTCGAGATGGACCTGCTGAAGCGCGAAGTGCGACGCGGCGGCCAGCGCATCGATGTCCAGGCGCGCGAATTCGCGTTGCTCGAGGAACTGATCCGCAATGCCGGCCGGGTGGTGACGCGCACCATGCTGCTCGAACGAGTCTGGAGCTTTCACTTCGATCCCAAGACCAACATCGTCGAAACCCATATCAGCCGGCTCCGCTCGAAACTGAATGCCGGGTCGGACCGCGACCGGATCCTTACGGTGCGCGGCGCCGGCTATCTGTTCGACGCCGATGCTTAGGCCCTCCTCGACCGCCTTCCGGTTCGCGGCCTTTTACAGCCTCGCCTTCACCATCCTGATCCTGGCGCTGGGCACGGCGATGTACTGGGCGATCCGGCAGGAGCTGCGCTATGAGCTCGAGCAGCGCGTGGTTACGGAACGCATCGCGGTGCTGCGCGAGGCCGCCACGCCCGGAGCCGGCGGGTTGATCGATGTCATCGCCGATCGCACCGCGCGGGAACGGGGCGACATGCGCTACGCCCTGCTCGACCGGGCCGGCCGGCTGCGGGCCGGGTGGAGAGTCACCGCGATCCCCGCCCCGGGCTGGTCCAACATGACGTTCTTCTGGCACGGCGAGCTCGACGATACCCGCGCTTATACCTCGCGCACCGCCGATGGCGGCACGCTGATCGTCGGCGCCGATCCCGAGGCGATCGAGGAGCTGGACGGCCGGATCATCCCGCTGTTCGCGGTCGCCTTCGGCCTGATCACGGCGATCGGCGTGCTCGGCGCTTTCCTGCTGAGCGGTGCGCTCGGCCGCCGGCTCGGTGCGATCAACCGGACGGCCGATGCGATCATCGGTGGTGATCTTTCGCAGCGCATGCGGCTGTCGGGCACCGGCGACGAGTTCGACCGCCTCTCCGAGACGCTCAACCAGATGCTCGACCGGATCGCCGGGCTGCTCGACAATCTGCGCCAGGTCTCGGGCGATATCGCGCACGACCTGCGGACCCCGCTCGCGCGACTGCGCCAGAAGCTCGACATCGCGCTGACCGGCAATGCCGATGCACCTGCGCTGCGCACCGCGATGCGGCAGGCGATCGAGCAGAGCGAGGACATGCTCGACCTGTTCGCCGCGATCCTCAGCATTTCGGAGGTCGAGGCGGGCGGCGCGGTCGTGCGCATGGCGCCGCTGGACCTGAGCGGGCTGATGGTTGATCTCGCCGATTCCTATCAGTTTTCGGCCGAGGATGCCGGGCGGCCCTTTTCGCGCGATATCGCGCCCGACATCACCCTCGAGGCCAATCGCGAACTGATCGCGCAGCTGGTCGTGAACCTGCTCGACAATGCCCTGCGCCACACGCCGCCCGGCACCGCGATCGGCATCGCGCTGTCCGCCGACCAGGACAGCGTGCGTCTGGCGGTCAGCGATCATGGGCCCGGTATTCCCGAAACGGAACGCGAGCGCGTATTCGCCCGGTTCGCGCGGCTGGAGAGCAGCCGCACCACGCCCGGCCACGGCCTGGGCCTCAGCCTGGTGGCGGCCATTGCCAGGGCGCACGGCGGCACCGTGCGTCTCGAGGACAATCATCCCGGAGTGACATTCATGGTGACCCTGCCGCGGAGGCTGCGATGAAGCGTGCCTCGCTTGGTCTGTTGTTGGCGGGTAGCCTGCTCTCGGGCTGCCAGACCTATCGGGCCGCGCCGCTGTCTGCGCCGTCCGACGTGCTTGCGCCACCCGACCCCGCGATCCTCTCGGCCGATGCCGCGACAATCGACCGGCCCTTCCTGACGCCGCAACCGATCGACCTGTCGCAACCCCTGACGCCCAACGCGCTGGCGGTGATCGCAGTGCTGGAGAATCCCGATCTCAAGGCGCAGCGGGCCAAATCTGGCGTGACCGACGCCCAGGCCTTTGCCGCCCGGCTGCTGCCCGATCCGAGCTTCCAGGCGAATTTCGACAAGATCCTGTCGGGGCCGGACGTGTTCAACGCGTTCGGCGGGCAGCTCGCGCTCGACATTGGCCAGCTCCGCACGGCGCGGGTCACGCGCGAAGCGGGTGAGGCGAGCAAGCGCCAGGTGCGGCTCGATCTCGCCTGGGCCGAATGGCAGACGGCGGGGCAGGCGCGATTGCAGGGCGTGCGCGTGCTTGCGCTGACCGACCAGCTCGCCATCGCCCGGACCAGCGCCGCCGCGGCGGAGAAGCTGTTCCAGGCGACTCAGCGCGCCACCGGCCGCGGCGATATCGCCGCGAGCGACCTGGACAGCCGGCGCCAGGCATTGCTCGATATGACCGACAAGCTGCGCGTCGCCGAGCGCGATCTCGCCGCGGCGAAGGGCGATCTCAACAGGATGCTCGGCCTGCCACCCGAGACCGAGCTGCGCCTCGCCGCGCCCGCCGATCCGGTCGTGCCGCCCAATAGTGCCGCGCTCGTCGCCCAGGCGATCGGACGCCGGCTCGATCTCCAGGCCCTGCGCGCCGGCTATGGTGTGGCCGAGGCCGATCTGCACAAGGCCGTGCTCGACCAGTTTCCCAACCTCTCACTCACCGTGGCGGGCGCGCGCGACACGGCGGACAATTATACCGTCGGCCCGGCGGTCGGTTTCACCTTGCCGCTGTGGAACCGCAATCGCGGCGGCATCGCCATCGCCAGGGCGACCCGCGAGCAGCTCCGTGCCGAATATGACGCGCGGCTGTTCCAGACCCGCGCCGAGATCGACGCCGCGATCGGTGCGCTCGTCACCATGCGCCGGCAACAGGCCGAACTGATCGCGCAGATGCCCGCGCTGGAACGTTTCGTCGCCAGCACCGAGCGTGCCGCGAAACGCGGCGACCTTGCCCCCGCCACCGCCGATACCGCCGCGCAGGCGCTGCGCGACCGTCGCCTCACCCTCCGCCAGCTCGACCAGCAGATCGCCGAGCAGACCATCGCGCTCGAATTGCTCTCGGGCGGCCCCGCCGAAGGATGGACCAAATGAAGTTCTACGCACCGCTCATTCCCCTGATCCTGCTCGCCGGTTGCGGCGGGGGCGCCGCGCCCGAAGCGGCCGCGCCCGACGCCGTCGCCCAGGTCCGCACCGGCATTGCCGAGTCCGGCGCGTCGAGCGACACCGTCAGCGTCTATGGCGCGACCGAGGCCGGCCCCGGCGGCGAACAGTCGGTCGTGGTACCGGCCGAGGCGATCATCGCCTCGATCGTCGCGCCGACCGGCACGGCGGTAGGCGCCGGGCAGACCATCGCGCTGCTGCGGCCGAGCCCGACCACCCGGCTCGACATCGCCAAGGCAAGCAGCGACGCGGCGGCGGCCGGGGCTGCCTATGCCCGTGCACGGCGGCTGCGCGCCGACGGCCTGGTCAGCGACGCCGATGTCGAGACCGCCCGGGCAGCGGCCGCGACCGCCAATGCGACGCGCGCCAATCTGGGCATCAAGGGCGGCGCACTGGCGCTGCGCGCGCCGATCGCCGGCACCGTGCGCAACCTGACCGCCAAGCCGGGCGACCAGCTTGCGGCAGGCGCGACCGTCGCAACCGTCGCCGCGCAGGGTGATCTGCGCGCGCGTTTCGGCATGGATCCGGTGCTTGCCCAGCGCGTCCATCCCGGGCAGCCGATCAGCATCGATACGATCAACGGCAGCGCACCCGCCAGGGTGGCCGTGGTCGGCGTCGATCCGCAAATCGATCCGACCACCCGACTCGCCTCGGTCTATGTCCGCATTCCCGCCGCGCTGCATCTCGGCGCGGGCGAGCCGCTCCGCGCGACGCTTCAGGTCGGTGCAAGCAGCACCGGCATCACCATCCCCTATGCGGCGCTGCTCGATGACGGCGGCCGCAGCTATGTGTTCGTCGTGAAGAACGGCGTGGCGAAGAGCCGCGACGTTTCGCCCGGCAATTCGGCGGGCGATCGCATCCAGATCCTGAAGGGCCTTCAGCCCGGCGAGAAGGTCGTGACGGAGGGCGGCACCGCGCTCGAGGACGGCATGAAAGTCACCGAACAGGGCGGAGCGGCAAAGTGAGAGAGGTCCTGAACCGCCATCGCCGGTCGATCTGGCTCTGCGTCTTCCTGGTCACGCTTGCCGGCCTGGTCGCGGCGACGCGGCTGCCCGTCACCCTGTTCCCGCATATCGATTATCCGCGCGTCGTCGTCTCGATCGATGCCGGCGAGCGCGACGCGGCGCAGATGGCGGCCGACATCACCCGTCCTGCCGAGATCGCGCTGCGCGCGATCCCCGGCGTCACCCAGATCCGATCGACCACCAGCCGCGGCTCGGCCGAGGTCGCGATCAGCTTCGGCTGGGGCGACGACATGGTCGCGGCGACGCTCGCCACGCAGGGTGCGCTCGCGACGATCGCGCCCGATCTGCCGGCGGGCACGCGCTTCAGCGTGCGCCGATCGGACCCCACGATCTTTCCCGTGCTCGGCATCTCGCTGACGTCGAGCAAGCGCGACGGCGTGTCGCTCGAGCAGCTCGCCCAGCTCAAGCTTCGGCCCATCCTGTCGACCGTGCCCGGCGTGGCGGGCGTGGACGTGCTGGGCGGCTCGACCCCCGAGGTCGAGGTCGAGGTCGATCCGGCGCGGCTCCAGACGCTCGGCCTGACCATAACCGACGTCACCACCGCGCTTGGCAGCGCGAACAGCGTGGCCGCGGTCGGCAAGATCGAGGATCGCCACCGGCTCTACCTCGCTCTGGTCGAGGACCGGCTGGTCAACGAAGCCGATATCGCCGCGATCCCGGTCAAGGCCGGCACGACCCCCGGCGCGGGCGTCGCCACGCTCGGTCAGATCGCGACGATCCGCCGCGCGCCCGCGCCCGCCTGGACCAAGGTCACCTCGAACGGCACTGACGCCGTGCTGGTCAATATCCGCCAGACGCCCACCGCCGACGCGGTGAAGCTGGTGCAACAGGTCGATGAACGGCTGAAGGGCGCGTCGCTGCCCGCCGATGTGAAGGTCAGCGTCTTCTACGACCAGTCGGAACTGGTGACGGGTGCTGCCAATGCCGTGCGCGACGCCATCCTGCTCGGTGCGGTGCTGGCCGGCGTGGTGCTGTTCCTGTTCCTGCGCAGCTGGCGCCTGATGGTCATCACCGCGGCGCTGCTGCCGGCGGTGCTCGCGGCGACCTGCCTCGCGCTCTACGCGCTGCACATGAGCTTCAACATGATGACGCTCGGCGGCATGGCCGCGGCGGTCGGCCTGGTGGTCGACGACGCGGTGGTGATGCTGGAGCATCTCATGCGGCGCCTGCAGGAAGCGGAGAACAGGGACGAGCGCCCGTCGATGCTGGCGGCGGCGCGCGAAATGGCCAAGCCGCTGTTCGGCTCGACCGCGGCGACGATCGTCGTGTTCCTGCCGCTCGCCTTCATCTCGGGCGTCACCGGCGGCTTCTTCAAGGCGCTGGCGGTGACGATGACCGCGGCTTTGGTCGTCTCGCTCCTTTATGCCCGCTTCGTGCTGCCGATCATCGCCGATCGCTGGCTCACCGAAAAGGATGCCGAGGCAGCCGAGAAGGCGGATCGCTTCACCGGCGCGCTCGGCAGCCGGTACGAGAAGGTCGCGACCCGCGCCTTTGCCCGTCCCGGCCTGTTCACCGGGATCGGCGTCGCCGCGCTGATCGTGATCGGCGCCTTCGCCTGGACTCACCTGCAATCGGGCTTCATGCCAGTGATGGATGAAGGCGGCTTCGTGCTCGACTACAAGGCGAAGTCGGGCGCGGCGCTGTCCGACACCGACCGGCTGCTCCGCCAGCTCGAAAAGATCATCCGCGAGACACCCGAGGTTACCGGCTATTCCAGGCGGACCGGCGTGCAGCTCGGCGGCGGCCTGACCGAGGCCGATGAGGGCGATTTCTTCATCCGCCTGAAATCCGGATCGCGCCGGCCGATCGACGAAGTGATGACCGAGATCCGCGACAAGGCGCAGGCAAGCGTGCCGGGGCTTCAGATCGAGACGGTGCAGTTGATGGAGGATCTGATCGGCGATCTCACCGCCGTGCCCCAGCCGATCGAGGTCAAGCTGTTCGGCGACGACCAGGCGCAGCTCGCGGACGCAGCGGGCAAGGTCGCCGAGACGATCGGCAAGATCGGCGGCGTGGTCGAGGTGCAGGACGGCCTGCGCGTCGCCGGCGACGCGATCATCATCAAGGTCGACCGGGCCGCGGCGGCGCTGGCGGGGCTGGATCCCGATGCGGTGGCGAAGCAGGTCGAGACTCAGATCGGCGGCACCGTCGCCACTCAGATCCTGTCGGGCGAGCAGGTCATCGACGTGCGTGTCCGCCTGCCGCAGGAACTGCGCCAGCGCGCCGATGCGCTGAACGCGCTCACGGTGCGCGCCGCCGACGGCCGGGCGGTGGCACTGCGGGCCATCGCGCAGGTCAGCATCGCCGCCGGCCAGCGCCAGATCACCCGCGAGGATCTCGCGCCCTTCATCCCCGTCACCGCACGGCTCGAGGGCAAGGATCTCGGAACGGGGATCAAGGAAGTGCAGGCGGCGGTCGCCGCGCTTCACCTGCCCTCGACCATCCGGGTCGATTATGGCGGGCTCTATGCCCAGCAGAAACAGTCGTTCAGCGATCTGACCACGGTGTTCGTCGCCGCCCTGCTGCTCTCCGCGCTGTTGCTGACCCTGCTCTACGAACAATGGGCCTTTACCGCGGCGGTGATCGGGACGGTTCTGCTGTCGACCGCGGCGGTGTTTTTCGGCCTGTGGCTGACCGGGACCGAGCTCGACATCTCCGCGCTGATGGGACTGACCATGGTGATCGGCATGATCACCGAGCTGGCGATCTTCTACCTGGCCGAGTTGGTGCCCGATGCGCCGGTCGACGCGACGAGCCTGCTCGAAGCGGGCAAGGCGCGGCTTCGCCCGATCGTGATGTCGGCGCTGATCGCGATCCTGACGCTGTTGCCGCTGGCACTCGGCATCGGCCGGGGATCGGGCCTGCAGAAACCGCTGGCGACTGCGATCATCTTCGGTCTCGCCATCGGCGCGCCTTTGGTCCTGACGATCCTGCCGACCCTTGTGCTGGTGCTGACGAAGCGCCGGCGGCGGAAGGAGGCGCCCGATGACGGCCCGGTCCTGGCGCCTGCCTGAAGGCGGCCGATGGATCGTGACATCTGCGCTCCGACCCTGCACATCGCGCAGTGCAGGTCACCTGACGCTGGAGGAGATGCCGCATGGACCGATATACTGGCGGATGCCTGTGTGGCGATGTTCGGATCGAGGCGTCGGGGCGACCCTATCGGGTCGGGCTTTGTCATTGTCTCGACTGCCGCAAACATCACGGCGCCCTGTTCCACGCATCCGCGATATTTCCCGAGGACGCGGTGACGATCGAAGGCGAGACGCGCGACTATGGCGGGCGATGCTTCTGCCCCCGCTGCGGCTCTCCCGTCTTCGCGCGGAGCGAGGACGAGATCGGGGTGAATCTGGGCGCGCTGGATGCCCCCGACCAGCTGATGCCGAGCTATGAACTCTGGACTGTCCGCCGCGAGGCCTGGCTGCCGGCCTTTCCGCTAAGGGGATATGAGCGTGATCGAGGCGTGGGGCGGTTCGAGGCATAGGTTGCGGACCTCCGGCTTGAGGTTATGAATCGGTGGCATGAGACCCATGCTGAGCTTGCTGGCACTGATCCTCGCCCTGGGGCTTGCCCCTGCCGCGAGCGCGCGGCGCGACGGCGGCAAGACGGGTGACCTTGTCCTGTTCGGCAAGCTGGAAAACCTGGACTATCAGGCGCTCGACGAGTTCGGCCTCAATGGCCGGATGACAGCCCGTCTTCGCGTAACGCGCGTGGTTCGCGGACACGTCTCGTCGCCGGTTCTGATGATCCGCTATATCGCGCACACCAATTTGCCGGAAGACAGCGAACTGCGCTTCCATCTTCGCCGCGATGATGACGGTACCTACATGGTGTGCGGCGACGGCGGGCGCGGTTATATTTGCCGCTGATGGCGGCCAGCCGCTGCGACGCCTTGCCAGCCGCCTTTCGTCCCGGCAGCATCCGGCCATCGCTGGCGTTTTGGGGAGTGGGCAATGTCGAACGAAGTCGGTCCTGTCCTGAACCGGAACGCGGTGGTGGAACTGCGGGTGCAGATCTCGCCCGCCGGCCTGTTGTCGATAGCTGCCATCGTCCTGGCCGGCGCGGTCGTCACCGGGGTCGCGATCCGGGAAGCGCGGCGGCCGGTGCTACCGCGCCTGAAGCGGGGCGGGGACGAAGGCGGGCTTCAGCGCTGAGTGGAAGATGGTCGACGCGTCACCAGCCCCCACCGACGTGAGCATCGTCAACGCGCTTGAGGCCGTCTACCACGCTTTCGAGGTTCCGGTGCCGTCAACGATCGAAGGGTGCCCCTGCTGCATCGCTACACGCGGCGTCGATATTTTGCTGACGACGCCGTTGCGCGACCTTACCGGCCAGGCGCTTTGGCGGTACGTCTCAGGCGTGTTCTACACGGTAGGTAGCGTGCAGGATTTCCGGTATTTCCTGCCGCGTATTCTGGACATATCGGTCAACGATCCGGGAAACGCCAACGGCCCCGAGATCGTGCTGGGAAAGCTGGGGCTGGCAAACTGGCAGACATGGTCCTCCCGCGAGCGGCGGGCGATCGAAGGGCTCGTTGACGCATGGTTCGAACGGGCGCTGTCGCAGGATCTGGCGGGCGGTGACGACTATTGGATCGGTGGTGAGGTTGAAAGCGTGCTCTGCGGAGCTGCACGAGCAGGCTTTTCCCTCGATCGATGGCTCGTCCGTTTGCAAGAGCCCTTCGCGGCGCCAGTCCTGGCAGATTTGAGGGAGCGGGTTCCAGGCCAGCTATCGGGGTTCTGGAAGGATGCGCCCGCCGGTTTGAGGGAATTGTCGACGTTTCTTTCGCGGGGGAGGGCCTAGATTCGCTGCTGGCCCATTTTGCGGGCATTGCGGCGTCTTTCCATCACTGGCACTCGTGGCGCCATGCTTCACCTTCCAACCGAGCACGCGCTATGGGTCGTCGAATATGGCGAGACCGACGAAAATGAGCTGACGATCATCCTCATCGAGGCCAAAGTCTCCTCCGAGCTCGTGCACACTGAAGTTGGCCCAGCGCATCCGATCTACCCGGACGACAGCAGTGCGGTATTCACGGTGACGTGGAGCGATTATGTTGCATTCGCGGTGAGAAACGAGAGCTTCGCCCTCCCGGAAGAGGGGGCGCCCATCGGATATGGCCTCGGGATAAAGGCTCACTCGCATTTTCGAGCCTATGTTGCCGCTTCAACATTTGCCGATGATGAATATCCCGGCCCTCTGACCCATTGGTTCTTGAATGCCGAGAGGCATTGCTTCGATATCATTTCTACCAACGCGCCAGGGATTGGCGAGTTGGGTCCGGAAGAAGCTGCGATCATGCGGGCACGATATCGGTAGGTCCGTTAGCTGGCACCAACAGGCATTCGTGATCTGATGCAGCCCGAACCGAATAGCCCCCTCAGATCGGCAGCCGTGTCGTCGCCTTCACTTCTTCCAGCACTGCATAGGTTCGCGTCTCGCGCACGCCGGGGATGCTGGTCAGGATCTCCCCCAGGAAACGGCGATAGGCCGCCATGTCCGCCACCCGCACCTTGAGCAGATAGTCGAACCCGCCCGCGACCATATGGCATTCGAGCACTTCGGGGATGTCGCCGACCTGCGCCGCGAACGCCGTGAACACGTCGTCGGTGGTACGGTCGAGCACCACCTCGACGAAGATCAGCAGCGCCTGGCCCAGCTTCGCCGGATCGAGCAACGCGGTGTAGCCCGCGATCACGCCGTTCGCCCGCAGCCGCTTCACCCGGTCGAAACAGGCCGCCGGGGACAGGCCGGCGCGGCTCGCCAGCTCCTGGTTGGTGATGCGTCCGTCCTCCTGCAGGATGCGCAGGATGCGGAGGTCGACGGCATCGGCCGAAGATTCCACGACACGGACACTCATGCGCAAAATTCCTTCGGCATCGATGCCGATATAACGAAGCACGTTCAGTGGCGAAAGCGGTATGACGAAGATGTCCACTCCTCTCCGCCAACCCGCCAAGGAAACCCGATGCCACGCTCGCCCTGGGACATGATCGACGACGCCAAATATCGCGACGAGGCGGAGACCATCGCCGATCTGCTCGCGCACCAGCCCTTGTCCTTCCCCGAGCGCAAGGCCGTCGTGGCCGAGGCGATCGCGCTGGTGGAATCGGCGCGGTCGGCGGCGAAGAAGCAGGGCGTGGTCGAGGATTTCCTCCAGCAATTCTCGCTCGGCACGCGCGAAGGCCTCGCGCTGATGTGCCTCGCCGAGGCGCTGCTGCGCGTGCCCGATGCCGAGACGCGCGACCGGCTGATCGCCGAGAAGATCGGCTCGGCCGACTGGGCCAGTCATGTCGGCAAGTCCGACAGCCTGTTCGTCAACGCCTCGACCTGGGGCCTGCTCCTCACCGGCAAGCTGGTCGAGGCGGACGAGACCGCGAAGAAGGATATCGGTGGCTATATCAAGCGCATCGCCGCGCGCATCGGCGAGCCGGTGATCCGCCAGGCCGTGGCCGCCGCGGTGCGCATCATGGGTGAGCAGTTCGTGCTCGGCCGCACCATCGAGGCAGCGCTCGCCCGGGCGAAGAAGGAAGACACGCTCTGCTCGTTCGACATGCTGGGCGAGGGCGCCCGGACCGAAATCGACGCCGCCCGCTTCGAGCAGATCTACGCCGAGGCGATCGAGACGGTGGGCAAGGCCGCGGCCGGCGCCGGTCCGGAGCTTGGCCATGGCGTCTCGGTCAAGCTCTCCGCGCTCCATCCGCGCTATGAGGCCGTGCAGGAAAAGCGCGTGTGGGACGAGCTCTACCCGCGCGTAAAGCGCCTCGCGCTGATCGCCGCGCGGCATGACCTGAACTTCGCGATCGATGCCGAGGAGGCGGACCGCCTCGTCCTCTCATTGAAGCTGGTCGAACGGCTGGTGCGCGAACCCGAGCTCGGCGACTGGCAGGGCCTCGGCGTCGTCGTCCAGGCCTATCAGAAGCGCGCCCCGCTGGTGATCGCCGCGCTCGCCGATCTGGCGAAGGACAGCGGGCGCCGGATCATGATCCGGCTGGTCAAGGGCGCCTATTGGGACAGCGAGATCAAGCGTGCCCAGGTCGCCGCCCGCCCCGATTACCCGGTCTACACCACCAAGGCCGCGACCGATCTCAGCTATCTGGTGTGCGCGAAAGCACTGATCGACGCGTCGCCCGCGCTCTATCCGCAATTCGCCTCGCACAACGCGCATACCCTCGCCGCGGTGCGCCACATGGCCGATGCGGCGGGCGTCCGCATTGAGCATCAGCGGCTGCACGGCATGGGCGAGGCGCTCTATGCCGGCGCCGACCAGCGTTATGGCGGCATCATCCTGCGTGCCTATGCCCCGGTCGGCGGGCATGAGGAGCTTTTGCCCTATCTCGTCCGCCGCCTGCTGGAGAATGGCGCAAACACCAGCTTCGTCCATGCTTTGCTCGACGAGGAGATTCCGGCCGCCGACGTCGTCCGCGATCCGATCGCGATCGTCGAGGCGCACCCCAATGCGCATGCCAAGATCCCGGTACCGTCGCGGCTCTACGGCGCTGCCCGGCGCAACTCGCAGGGGCGCGACTTCTCGCTGGTCGCCGCGCGCGACACGGCGGGCAAGGCGCTCGCCATGGTGCGCGCCGAGAAGCTCAGCGCCGGTCCGATCGTCGGCGGCAAGCTGGTCAAGCGCCCGGTCGAACCCGTCACCAACCCCGCCGACCGCAGCATGACGATCGGCCAGGTCGGCAGCGCCGTGCCCGCCGATATCGATGCGGCGATCAAGCTCGCGCGCAAAGCCCAGCCAGGCTGGAACGCGCTGGCCGGCACTGGCCGCGCTATCGTGCTGCGCGCCATGGCCGACGCGCTGGAGGCCGAGGAGGACCGGCTCGTCGCCCTGCTTTCGCTGGAGGCGGGCAAGACGCTCAACGACGGCGTCGCCGAAGTGCGCGAGGCGGTCGATTTCTGCCGCTATTACGCGATGCTCGCGGAACGCCAGTTCGGCGCAGCCGTGATCCTCGACGGCCCGGTCGGCGAAGTGAACAGCCTCGAACTGCATGGTCGCGGCGTGTTCGCCTGTATCTCGCCGTGGAATTTCCCGCTGGCGATCTTCACCGGCCAGATCGCCGCCGCGCTCGCCGCCGGCAATGCCGTGCTGGCCAAGCCCGCCGAACAGACTCCGCTGATCGCGGCCGAGGCCGTGCGGATCTACCACAAGGCGGGGCTCGATCCGGCGCTGCTTGCTCTGGTGCCGGGTGATGGCGCCGTGGTCGGCGCGGCACTGGTCGCGCATCCGGGCATCGACGGCGTCGCCTTCACCGGCGGCACTGACACCGCCGGATCGATCAACCGCACGCTCGCCGCACGCCCCGGCCCGATCGTGCCGTTCATTGCCGAGACCGGCGGGCTCAACGGCATGTTCGTCGATTCGACCGCCTTGCGTGAGCAGGTGGTCGACGACGTCATCCTCTCCGCTTTCGGCTCGGCCGGGCAGCGCTGCTCGGCGCTGCGCCTGCTCTATCTGCCCAACGACACCGCCGAGGAGACGATCGCCACCCTGATCGGCGCGCTGGAGGCGCAGATCCTCGCCAACCCCAGCGACCCGGCGACCGATATCGGCCCGGTGATCGACGAGGAAGCGCGCACCGCGCTCGACAAGCATGTCGTCCGGCTGGAGAAGGAGGCGCGTATTCTCGCCCGCCTCGATCCGGGCGCGTTGGGCAGAAGCGGCAGCTTTTTCGGCCCGGTCATCGCCGAGGTGCCGACCCCCGATTTCCTCGAACGCGAGGTGTTCGGCCCGATCCTCCACATCTATCGCTACGACCCGAACGATCTCGACGCCGTCGCGGGCAAGCTGGCGGCGCGCGGCTATGGCCTCACGCTCGGCGTGCACAGCCGGATCGACCGGTTCGCCGAGGAAGTGCGCGCGGCAGTGCCGGCCGGCAACGTCTATGTGAACCGTTCGATCATCGGCGCGGTGGTCGGCGTCCAGCCGTTCGGCGGGGAGGGCCTGTCGGGCACCGGCCCCAAGGCCGGCGGCCCGCACGCGCTGCTGCGTTATGCGCTGGAACGGGCGGTCTCGGTCAACATTACGGCCCAGGGCGGCGACCCGGCGCTCCTCAATCTCTGACAGGGAGCTTGACCGAACTCGGTGCGTTACGGATAGGCGGGTGCAGAGCGTAACGGCAAAGAGGGAATCGACGTGGCGGCTGACAAGATGGACATCGACCTGTCGACGCTTCTCGACAATGAACACGAGCAGCAGGTCGAGTTCACCGGCGAAGTGGACGGCGACGATTACGAATTCGCGGTGCAATATGCCGTGCTCGAGGCCCTGAGCGGCGACGCGCCGGACGACGACGCGATCGACATGTTCAACCGCTTCAGCGACACGATCGCCGAGGCGGGCCTGGTCGCGCTCGCGCGCAACAGTGATCAGGACCTGATCGTGATCAGCGAGAACGACCTGGAATAGTAGCGCTCTCGGCCTCGCCTCGCGCTTCCTTGTGCTCCCGCGAAGGCGGGAGCCCCGACTCTACCGCAGCCGCTCGACCAACGCACGCGCTGCGGCGGTAACGTCAGCCCAGGTCGTCTCGAACCCCTCGTCCGTCCCGTAATAGGGATCCTGTACCGCCTCGCCCTCGCGCCCGCTCACCAGGTTCAGCAACAGGTCGAGCTCGGCGGTCGCATCATGCGGGGCGATCGCGCGCAAATCCCGGAGGTTCTGGGCGTCGAGCGCGAAGATATGGCTGAACCGGCGAAAGTCTTCCGCCTCCACCTGCCGCCCGCGATAGCCGGAAATGTCGATGCCGTGGCGCTTCGCCGTGGCCAGCGCGCGCCGGTCCGGGGCATGGCCGATATGCCAGTCGCCGGTTCCGGCCGAATCCGCCGCCGCGTCGAGCCCGGTACGCTCGGCTTCCGCACGAAACGCGGCTTCGGCGAGAGGGGAACGGCAGATATTGCCGAGGCAGACGAACAGGATGGCTGGCGGCGTGGGGCGGTCGGTCATCGTGCCGGGATAGGGCGCGGCGCCGGCTTTGTCACCGCGGTGTGAAATCCTCGACCAGGTCGTAACGGTCGCCGGGGAAGACCTGCCGCGCAAAGGTCACGGGCGGGCCGTTGCGCCAGGTCCAGCGCTCGATCTGCAGGCACGGCGCCTGCGTCGCGATGTGGAGTTGCCGCGCGACGGCGGGGGTAGCGGTGACCGCGCTGATCCGGTGGCGCGCGTCGGTCCACGGCACATGGCCGAGCAGCCAGGTGCCCGGCGCCACCGCACTGAAATCCACCTCCTCCGCTTCGGGTACGGTGCCGAGGTCGAGCCAGCGCTCCTCCCAGCCAAAGGGATCCGCGCCGGCATGATGCACGCCGCCCAGCCGCAGCCATCGCCCGGCGGTGCGCGTCTCGACCTCGTCCGGCGGGCTGGTGTCGACGCTCCGCGACACCAGCGCCCAGCGATAGGCCTCGCCGCGCGCCGCGATCAGCGCGCCGATATCGGGCACGCCGACCACGGCGGAGCGGATGCGCGGATGCGCGACGAACGATCCGGCGCGTCGCCGCCGCTCGATCAGGCCTTCGCGCGCGAGGTGGCTCAGTGCCTTGTTCGCGGTCGCGCGGGCGCAGCCATAGGTCACGACCAGCTCATGCTCGAACGGGATGCGCGTGCCGGGCGCCCATTCGCCGGAGCGGATGCGCTCCTCGATATCGCGCCGGATGCGCGCCTCGATCGTCATCCGATCAGGCGGGCGAGCACCGCCGTATAGCGCCGTCTGATCTCATCGCCCCGCACATGCCTGCCGCCCTCCACCAGCCGGATGCCCCGGCGCCAGACACAGTCTATCCCGTCTCGCGCCGCAAAGATCCAGCTGTCCAGCAGCCGGTCGTCCGATCGCGCGGCAAAGGCGGGGTCGTTAGCGTCGAGCGACACGAGGTCGGCGGGATGGCCGACCGCGATCCCGCCCTCGACGCCCAGCGCGCGCGATCCGCCAGCCAATGCTCCGTTGAACAGCGTCGCGCCGATCGAGGCCCGCGCAGCCGCCAGCACGCAACGCTCGTGCCGGCTCAGCCGCTGGCCATATTCGAGCAGGCGCAGTTCCTCGGTTGCCGAGACCAGTATGTTGGAATCGCTGCCGACGCCGAACGCGCCGCCTTCGGCAAGATAGGCGGCGGCCGGGAAGATCCCGTCGCCGAGATTGGCCTCGGTGATCGGGCACAGGCCCGCGACCGCGCCGCTCCCGGCGATGGCCGCGCGTTCGGCATCGGTGACATGAGTCGCATGGACCAGGCACCAGCGCTCATCGACCGGCATTGCGTCGAACAGCCAGTCGACCGGGCGCTTGCCGCTCCAGGCGAGGCAATCGGCCACTTCCTTACGCTGCTCGGCGATATGGATATGAACCGGGCCGCCCGCCGCCAGTGGCAGGATCGCCTCGATCTCCTCGGGCGTCGCCGCACGCAGGCTGTGCGGCGCGATACCGACCACTGCATCAGGACCAACGACGGTCCGCACGCCCTCGACCAGCCGCGCAAAACTGTCGGGGTCGCTCAGGAAACGTCGCTGCGCCGCGCCCGGCGCCGCACCGCCAAAACCGCCATGGGCATAGAAGACCGGCAACAGCGTGAGGGCGATCCCGCTCGCCTCGGCCGCCGCGGCGATCCGCGCCGCCATCTCGGCCGGGTCGGCATAGGGCCGGCCGTCGACATCATGATGGAGATAATGGAACTCGCCGACGCGCGTGAACCCGGCCTCGAGCATCTCGACATAGGCGAGCGCGGCGATCGCCTCGACATCCTCCGGGCCGAGCCGGTCGAGGAAGCGGTACATCAGGTCGCGCCACGACCAGAAATCGTCGCCGGTCGTGCCGCGCTGTTCCGCCAGGCCGGCCATGCCGCGCTGGAACGCGTGGCTGTGGAGATTGGGCAGGCCGGGCAGGCCGATCCGGTGGCGCTCGTCGCCCGACGCGGGGTCGACGTCGGTCGCGATGGCGGAGACCAGCCCGTCGACTATCTCCAGCCGGACATGATCGGCCCAGTCGGTGCCGACCAGCGCGGTCTCGAACCACAAAGCGGACATCGGCACCTCCTGCGAATATGTCTAGACATATTCACCGCTTTGGCCAAGTCTGTATCGCATGACGACTCCGGACCATCCCCGCTGCGATCGGCTGTGGCACAATGCCCGACTGATGACGTGCGCCGACGGGGGCCTCGGCATCGTTGAGGACGGCGTGGTCGCGGCGCGCGATGGTCGGATCACCTATGCCGGGCCCGCCAGCGGAGCCCTGGCCTTCGACGCGGCCGAGACGGACGACTGCGCGGGTCGTTGGATCACCCCGGGCCTGATCGATTGCCACACCCATCTGGTCCATGCCGGCGACCGCGCGCGCGAATTCGAGATGCGGCTCGACGGCGCGACCTATGAGGAGATCGCCCGGGCCGGTGGCGGTATCCGATCGACCATGGCGGCGACCCGCGCCGCGAGCGAGGCCGGTCTCGTCGCCACCGCGCTTCCCCGCCTGGATGCGCTGATCGCCGAGGGTGCCACGACGGTCGAGGTCAAGTCGGGCTACGGCCTGACGCTCGACGACGAACTCAAGATGCTGCGTGCGGCAAAGGCACTCGGCGAGGCCCGCCGGGTTCGCATCCGCACCACCTTCCTCGGCGCCCATGCGCTTCCGCCCGAATATGCCGACGACCCCGATGGCTATATCGACCTCATCTGCGATGCGATGATCCCGGCCGTCGCCGGCAATGCCGACGCAGTCGACGCCTTTTGCGAAGGCATCGGTTTCACCGCCGCGCAGACCGAGCGCGTCTTCGCCGCCGCGGCCGCCCACGGCCTGCCGGTCAAGCTCCATGCCGAACAATTGTCCAACCTCCACGGCGCCGCGCTCGCCGCGCGCTATGGTGCCTTGTCCGCGGATCATCTCGAATATCTCGACGAGGCCGGCATCGCGGCGATGGCGCAGAGCGGTACCATCGCGACCCTGTTGCCCGGCGCCTTCTACTTCGTGCGCGAGACGAAGCTGCCGCCGATCGCGGCGCTCCGTGCCGCCGGCGTGCCGATCGCGCTGGCGACCGACTGCAACCCCGGCACCTCGCCGCTCACCTCGCTGCTGCTGGTCATGAACATGGGCGCGACGCTGTTCCGCCTCACCGTCACTGAATGCCTGCGCGGCGTCACGATCAACGCCGCCCGCGCGCTCGGCCTGCAGGGCGAGATCGGCACGCTCGAGGCGGGCAAGGCCTGCGACCTCGCCATCTGGGATGTGGGGCACCCGTCGGAACTCGTCTATCGCATGGGCTTCAACCCGCTCCATGCCCGTATCTGGAGCGGCCAATGAGCGCGATCATCCTGAAGCCCGGCCCCTTGAAACCTGGGGCCGTGCCGCTGGCTGAGTGGCGCGCCATCTATCGCGGCGCGGACGTTCGGCTCGATCCCGCCTCCGCCGGCGCGATCGCCGCGAGCGCCGCCGCAGTGGAGCGCATCCTGGCCCGGGGCGAGCCGGTCTATGGCATCAACACCGGCTTCGGAAAGCTCGCCAGCGTGCGGATCGAGGCATGCGACCTCGCCACGCTCCAGCGCAACATCGTGCTGAGCCATGCCGCCGGGACGGGTGGGCCGTCTCCCGAGCCGGTCGTCCGGCTGATGCTGGCGCTGAAGCTCGCCAGCCTCGCCCAGGGCGCTTCGGGCGTGCGGCCGGAAACGGTCGCCCTGCTCGAGGCCATGCTGGTGAAGGGGCTCACGCCAGTGATCCCTGGACAAGGCTCGGTCGGCGCCTCGGGCGATCTCGCCCCGCTCGCGCACATGGCCGCGACGATGATCGGTGTCGGCGACATGCTCGTCGATGGCCGGCGCTTGCCCGCGGCCGACGCGCTCGCCGTAGCCGGCCTCGTCCCGCTGACGCTCGGGCCGAAGGAAGGGCTGGCGCTGCTCAACGGCACGCAGTTCTCGACGGCCAATGCCCTGGCCGGGCTGTTCGAGGCGGAGCGGCTGCACCAGTCGGCCCTTGTCACCGGCGCGCTGTCGACCGAGGCGGCCAAGGGTTCGGATACGCCGTTCGATCCGCGCATCCATGCGCTTCGCCGCCATGCCGGTCAGATCGAGACGGCGGCGGCGCTCCGTAATCTGATGGCGGGCTCGGCGATCCGCGCCTCGCATGCGACGGGCGACGAGCGCGTGCAGGATCCCTATTGCCTGCGCTGCCAGCCCCAGGTGATGGGCGCGGTGCTCGACCTGCTGCGCCAGGCCGCCGTAACGCTGGAGGACGAAGCGAACGGCGTCTCCGACAATCCGCTGATCTTCCCCGACACCGACGAAGCGTTGTCGGGCGGGAATTTCCACGCCGAGCCCGTCGCCTTCGCCGCCGACATGATCGCGCTGGCACTCTGCGAGATCGGCTCGATCGCCGAACGTCGCATCGCCATGCTGGTCGATCCAGCGCTGTCCGGTCTTCCGGCCTTCCTGACCCCGCAGCCCGGGCTGAATTCGGGCTTCATGATCCCGCAGGTGACGGCGGCCGCGCTGGTCTCGGAGAACAAACAGCGCGCTTATCCTGCGAGCGTGGATTCGATCCCTACCTCGGCCAATCAGGAAGACCATGTGTCGATGGCCGCGCACGGCGCCCGCCGCCTGCTCGACATGGCGGAGAATCTCGGCGCAGTGATCGGCATCGAACTGCTCGCCGCGGTGCAGGGCTGCGACTTCCACGCGCCGCTCACCTCGTCCGATGCGCTGGAGGCGGCGCGCGCGCGGTTGCGGCAGGAGGTGCCCTGGCTGGACCATGACCGCCATATGCACCCTGACATGGAGGCAGCGAACGCGGTCATCCGATCGGGGGCTTTGGTCGAGGCTGTGAACGTCGCTCTTCCAGGCGTCGCGACATGAGTGCCGCGCCCACCACCTGCCGTCACCCCGGACTTGTTCCGGGGTCCATTTCTCCACATGCGCTGTCGTCGCCTGCTGCACGATGGATGCCGGAACAAGTCCGGCATGACGGATGGAGAGGGCGCGCATGAGCGTAGAAGTCCGGCGCGGTACCGCACCGTTGGTGGTGAGTTTCCCCCATACCGGCACCGACGTCCCGGCGGAGATCGCGGGCTTCGTCTCCCCCTGGCTGGCGCGGCGCGATGCCGATTGGTGGATCGACCGGCTCTACGACTTCGCGACCGATCTCGGCGCGACCACCGTGCGCACCACCATCTCGCGCAGTGCGATCGATGTGAACCGCGACCCTTCGGGTGCGTCGCTCTATCCTGGGCAGGCGACGACCGAGTTGTGCCCGACCACGACCTTCGATGGCGAGCCGCTGTACTGCGAAGGCCGGGAACCTGACAGTGAGGAGATCGCCCGCCGCCGGTCGCTGTGGTTCGATCCCTATCACCAGGCGCTGGCGGCTGAACTCGACCGGCTGCGTGCAGCGCATCCCAGGGTCGTGCTCTACGACGCGCATTCGATCCGCAGCAGCATCCCCCGATTGTTCGAGGGCGAGCTGCCGCAGTTCAACATCGGTACCTTCTCCGGCGCGAGCTGCGACCCCGCGCTAGCCGACGCGGTCGAGGCGGAGTGCGCCGCCTCCGGCCTGAGCCATGTCCGCGACGGACGCTTCAAGGGCGGCTGGACCACCCGCCATTATGGCCGCCCATCGGGCGGCGTGCATGCGATCCAGATGGAACTGGCGATGCGTGGTTACATGGCCGAGCCCGAGGCGCCGACGCCCGACAACTGGCCCACCGCGCTCGACCGCGCCGCGCCGCTCCGCGTGCCGCTCGCTCGCATCCTGAAGGCGTGCCTCGCCTTCGCCGAATCAACCTGAACGATTGGAGATTTGTAACGCCACCCTTCCCAATCCGTCACCCTGAACTCGTTTCAGGGTCCATGCGCGGTCAGGACCCGCAGGAGCCGCGCTCCTGAGTCAGACGACCGCGCATGGATGCTGAAACAAGTTCAGCATGACGACGGAAGGAGGGTGGATCCTCGACCGCACCCTCAAGGACGCAACCCATGACTCGCCTCGACAACAGCCGCATCATCCGCCCCGCCACCGGCACGACGCTCACTGCGAAGAGCTGGCTGACCGAAGCGCCGCTGCGCATGCTGATGAACAACCTCCATCCCGACGTCGCCGAGCGGCCCGAGGAGCTGGTCGTCTATGGCGGCATCGGCCGCGCCGCGCGCGACTGGGAAAGCTATGACCGCATCGTCGCCGCCCTGACCCGGCTGGAGGATGACGAGACTTTGCTGATCCAGTCGGGCAAGCCGGTCGGCATATTCCGCACGCACCGCGATGCGCCGCGCGTGCTGCTCGCCAATTCCAACCTCGTGCCGCACTGGGCGACCTGGGAGCATTTCAACGAGCTCGATCGCAAGGGCCTGGCGATGTACGGCCAGATGACCGCCGGTTCGTGGATCTATATCGGCACCCAGGGCATCGTTCAGGGCACCTACGAGACCTTCGTCGAAATGGGCCGCCAGCATTATGGCGGCGACCTGAAAGGCCGCTGGCTGCTGACCGCCGGGCTCGGCGGCATGGGCGGCGCGCAGCCGCTCGCCGCGGTCATGGCGGGCGCCTCCTGCCTCGCGATCGAATGCCAGCCGAGCCGGATCGAGATGCGGCTGCGCACCGGTTATCTGGATCGATCCGCGGAGACGATCGACGAAGCTCTGGCGATCATCGATCAGGCCAAGGCCGACGGAAAGCCGGTCTCGGTCGGCCTGCTCGGCAACGCAGCCGACATCCTGCCGGAGCTGTTCGCGCGCGGCGTGCGCCCCGATCTGCTCACCGACCAGACCTCGGCGCACGACCCGCTCAACGGATACCTCCCCAAAGGCTGGTCGCTGGAGGAGTGGGCGCAGGGCCGCGAGCGCGATCCGCAGGCCGTGATCGATGCGGCCAAAGCGTCGATGGCGGTGCATGTGCGATCGATGCTCGATTTCCAGGCCGCGGGCGTGCCGACGGTCGATTACGGCAACAATATCCGCCAGGTCGCCAAGGACGAAGGCGTGGCCAACGCGTTCGATTTCCCCGGCTTCGTCCCGGCCTATATCCGCCCGCTTTTCTGCCGCGGCATCGGCCCGTTCCGCTGGGTCGCTTTGTCGGGCGATCCGGAGGACATCTACAGGACCGACGTCAAGGTGAAGGAGCTGCTGCCCGACAACAAGGCGCTCCACACCTGGCTCGACATGGCGCGCGAGCGAATCCACTTCCAGGGCCTGCCCGCGCGGATCTGCTGGGTCGGGCTCGGCGACCGCCACCGGCTCGGCATGGCGTTCAACGAAATGGTGGCGAGCGGCGAGCTCAAGGCGCCGATCGTCATCGGCCGCGACCATCTCGATTCCGGCTCGGTGGCCAGCCCAAACCGCGAGACCGAAGCGATGCGGGACGGGTCGGATGCGGTATCCGACTGGCCGCTGCTCAACGCCCTGCTCAACACCGCGTCGGGCGCGACCTGGGTGTCGCTGCACCATGGCGGGGGGGTGGGCATGGGCTATTCGCAGCATGCCGGCATGGTGATCGTCGCCGACGGCACCGACGAGGCGGCGCGGCGGCTGGAACGCGTGCTGTGGAACGATCCGGCGACCGGCGTGATGCGCCACGCCGATGCGGGCTATGACATCGCGGTCGACTGCGCGCGCGAGAAGGGGCTCGATCTGCCATCGCTTCGGTGACGGAGAGGATGGCCATGAGCGGTCGCGCTTTTCGCTGTTCCGTCGCGATAACAGGGAAGAACAGGGAAGATATTTTTTATTGAGCCCGAATTGCCTCGAGTTCTTGAATTAATCGTTTAATATCAATTTGTTAATGGCGTTTCCCTGTTCTTCGATAACAGCGAAGTTTTCCGACGGAACAGGGAATTGTCCGGGCGAACCGATCCTCGACAATGTCAAACAGCGTCACTGATTCCGCGCCGGGCGACCTAAGGCGTTTCGACGTTTTGTTGAATCGAAGGCGGCACGTTCCGGCTGGAAAAGAATCCTAGCCGAGCATCCCGGTCAGCGCGGGGGACAGGATCTCGCGATAGCCGAACCGGTCGCGCACGACCAAGCGCGCGGCAAGGCCTTTATCGGCGGCGAGCGCCAGACCTTCTTCCGGCCCGAGCACGGTCAGCGCGGTCGCCCAGGCGTCGGCCAGCATGCAGCTCGGATGCAGCACGGTGACGGCGGCGATGCCGTTGGCCACGGGCCGGCGCGTCCGCGGATCGATGGTATGGGCGTAGCGACGACCGCCCGTTTCGAAGAAGCGGCGATAGTCGCCCGAGGTCGCGACGGCGAGGTCGTGCAAGGCGACCCGCAACGGCGCGATCCGGGCGCCGGGCGGCGGCTCCAGCTCGACCCACCAGGGTTCGCCGCCGGGCTTGACCCCGGAGCCGACCAGCTCGCCGCCGATTTCGGAGAGAAAGTCGTCGATGCCAAGGCCGCGCAGCGCGCGGGCCACCGCGTCGACGCCGAAGCCCTTGGCGATACCCGACAGGTCGAGCCGCACATCGGCGGTGCGGCGTGCGCGCGTTCCGGACCGTTCGATCTTCGCCCATCCAACCGGTGCGGCAGTCAGATCGGCTTCAGCCGGCAGGTCGCCGCGGCCGGAAGGGCCGAAGCCCCAGAGATCGACCAGCGAGCCCGCCGTCGGATCGAACGCGCCACCGCTGGCGCGCGCGACACCCAGCCCGGCGTCCAGCACCTGCGCAAGATCGGCGGGCAGGTCCTGCCACGCGCCCAGCGGGGCGCGATTGAACCGGGAGAGATCGGATTCCGCCTCCCAGTTGCTCATCTCGGCGATCACGCCGTCGAGCGCGCGCCTGATCGCCGAGCGCACCTCAGCCGCCGGCCGGGCGGAGACGATCCGCGCCGACCAGCTCGTGCCCATCGTCTCGCCGCCGAACAGCTCGACCGTCGCCCCGGCGTCACGCCGCCGGAACGATTCCACCGAGACGTGCAGCGGCACCGCGACGCGAGGCGCCCCGGGCATCAGGGCTGCAGGACTTCCAGCACGGTGGTGTAGCTCATCCGCTTCTCGGCGTTGGGGATGGTCGTGCTCGGCGCGCTGGTCGTGGCCGACATCCAGTACATGCCGGCGGCGGGCCATTTGATCGAGACCTGGCCCTGGGCATCGGTCTTCAGCGCGATTTCGTTGACCGAGGTGCGGTAGCGGCTGCCGCCCGGGATCACGGTGACCTCGATATTGGCGGCGGGCTTGCCGTCGGCGATCAGCTTGAAGGTCGCGGCTTCGCCCGCGACCAGATCGTTCGGGTGGGTGACCGGCAACAGCTCCAGGCCCTCGCCGGTCGGCTTGAACACCGTGTCGGTCGGCGCGCCGGAGGTGACGAACACTTCGTTGCGGTTGAGCATCTCGCCCAGCTTCACATCGGTGGCGCCGGCGGGGATCGCGGTCGCCAGCTTGTCCGCGGTGGTGCCGCGCGGCAGGCGCTGCTCGACGCCGCCCACCTTGAAGCTGCCCATCACGCCGCCATTGCGGATGACGATCTTGTAGGTGCCCTTCTGCGTCATGTGCAGGTCGAAGTTCGCCCGGTACTGGCCGATGTTCATATGCTCGACCTTGCCCGGCGTGCCGTCGGGCTGGACCACGGCGGGCTCGGCGCGCAGCGGCTGGTGGTCGGGGAAGAACAGGTCGTTCGACGCGGCGGCGTCGAAGGTGATCCAGTCGTCATCGCCCGACACGATGGTGGTCGAGGGCAGCATCCACAGTCGGTGCGCCTGGAGCGGAGCGGCGATAGCGGCGGTGCAGACCGCGGCGGCGAGCAGCTTGTGAAGGGTCTTCATGGGGCGGATCCTCTCGCGCAAAATGATCAGGGCTTGAAGGTGACGACGACCGCGCCGAGCTCGGTCTTGCCGGCGGCGCGGGCGCTCTGGCCGGGTTTGGCCGGCCAGGTGAAGGGCACGCGGAGCACTTCGCGCCCGCCGGTCTCGCGCGCGGCCTCGACGACCAGCGTATATTGGCCGGGCTTGAGCCCGAGCTTCGCGCTGCTGAAGCTCAGCGACTGGACGCCCGGCGCACGCGTCGCGCCCGAGGTGCCGTCGGCGACAAAGGCATTGGTCCGGCCCGAGGCGCGCCACCAGGACCGCACTTCGTTCAGCCATTTGCGGCCTTCGTTCTTGGCCTTTTTCACATCGTACCAGACCGACAGCGTCCTGGCCGGCGCGCCATTGCCCTCGACGAAGATCGCGACATAGGGCCGGTGATATTCGGCGACCGACAGGCGCGGCACGGTGACCGCGACGTCCATCGTCTGGGCAAAGGCGGGCGTGCCCGCGGCCAGGCCGGCGATGGGCAGGCCGGTGAGGATCAGGCGGTGATTGAGCTGCATGGATTAGGCTCCCGGTGGATCAATGGATGAAGAAGATGGCGAGCCCCGCCGGGATGGCGAGGCCGAGGGCGACGATGGGCCAGGTGGTCGGGCGCTTGGCCGAATGGAGCCAGAGCAGGAACAGCCCGGTCAGCGCGAAGACGAGGCAGGCAAAGGCAAAGACGTCGATGAACCATTTCCACACGGCGCCCGAATTGCGGCCCTTGTGGAGATCGTTGAGGTAGGAGATCCAGCCGCGATCGGTGAATTCCGAGGTGACCGCCCCGGAGGCGCGATCGATCGAGACCCAGCCGTCGCCGCCGGGGCGGGGCAGGGGCAGATAGATCTCGTCGGCGGACCATTCGGCATCGCCGCGCGCGCTGGCGGGGAAATTGGCCTCGACCCAGGTCGCGATCCGCGGCGGCAGGGGCTTCTTGGTATCGGGTGCCTCGTCGGGCGCGACCGTCTTCAGCAGGGGTGCGGGAAGCGTCGCCGCTTTCGACGTGACGGCGGGCTTGGCTTCGATGTCGGCGGCATGGTTCAGGGTGAAGCCGGTGACGGCGAACAGCACCAGCCCGACAAGGCTCACCGCTGAGCTTATCCAGTGCCAGGTATGGAGCTGCTTGAGCCAGAAGGTCTTGCGCCGAGGCTTTTGCCGCGCGGCCTGGTTAGTCATCGCTGGCGGAAGGCCCCGGTAGAAGTGAGAATGATTCGCGATAACGCAAACGATTCGCAATTGCAACGCGATGAACGGGCGATACGCCGGTGTCGGCGAGGAAGTCATGGCTCCAACGAACCAGGCCGCCGGAGAACCCGGAGAACAGGGCTTGCGCTGATGCGGCGCGAGGCGGCATAGCGCGCGCCCTTGAGCTGCGTCGGAGGTCGGCAATGGAAGATGTTGCCGCAGGCACCGCGATCGGCCTCGACTTCGGCACCACCAACAGCGTCCTTGCGCGCACCGGTGCGGACGGCGGCGCGACCCTGGTCGAGTTCGACGGGCCGGAGGAACGCGGCGCGGTGTTCCGGTCGGCGCTGTGCTTCTGGCACGACGAGGATGTGCGCGGCGGCATGGCGGTCGAGGCGGGGCCCTGGGCGATCGCCGAATATCTCGATTATCCGCAGGACACGCGGTTCATCCAGTCGTTCAAGTCAGTCGCGGCCAGCCCGGTGTTCGAGCATGCCTCGGTGTTCGAGAAGCGGTACCGCTTCGAGGATCTCGGCCGGCTGTTCCTCGACAAGCTCTCGGCCCATGCCGGGGACGGCCTGAAGGCGCGGCCGAAGCGGGTCGTCGTCGGGCGGCCGGTCGAATATGCCGGCGCGCGGCCTGACGCCGCTTTGGCGCGCCAGCGCTACGACGCGATGTTCGCGAGCTTCGGCGCCGAGATTCATTATGTCTATGAGCCGCTGGGCGCCGCGTTCAGCTATGCGACGCGGCTGGAAGAGCCCGCCACCATCCTGGTCGCCGACTTCGGCGGCGGCACCAGCGACTTCTCGGTGGTGCGTGTCGCCGAACCGGGTGCGGCGAAGCGCTGCGTGCCGCTTGGCCATGCCGGTATCGGCATTGCCGGGGATCGTTTCGACCAGCGCATCGTCGACCGACTGGTGCTGCCGATGCTCGGCAAGGGCGGCAGCTATCGCTCGTTCGACAAGATTCTCGATATTCCCGGCGGCTATTTCGCCGATTTCGCCGACTGGTCGCGACTGGCGCTGATGCGCAACCGCCGGACGCTGGAGGAGCTGCACCGGCTGCAGCGCTCGGCGATCGACCCCGTCGCGATCGGGCGGATGATCGCGCTGATCGAGAATGAGTTGGGCTTCCCGCTCTATGACGCGGTCGGGCGCCTGAAGCGGGCGCTGTCGAGCGGGGAGCAGGCGCCTTTCCAGTTCTCGGGCGCGGGGCTCGAGATCGAGGCGGAGGTCGCGCGGAGCGCGTTCGAGACGTGGATCGCGGAGGATCTGCGCCGGATCGACGCGACGGTCGATCGCGCGCTGTCGGTCGCGGGGCTCGGACCGGACGGGATCGACCGGGTGTTCCTGACCGGCGGCTCCTCGCTGATCCCCGCGGTGCGCGCGCTCTTCTCGCGCCGCTTCGGCGAGGCGGCGATCAGCTCGGGCGGCGAACTCACCTCGATCGCGCACGGCCTCGCGCTGATCGGGCAGCAGGACGATATCGCCGCCTGGTCGGCCTGACACCGAACCGCAACATCAGCGTCATCAAAGCTGCACCGACCGCCGGTACGCTCGCCGGGTCGATCGCAAGCGCTTCGTCAGGTGCGAAGCCGCGATCACCTGTACGGGAGCGAGCGCATGATTCACCTCGGCGAAATGACGGCTGACCGGACCGATATGCTGGCCCGGTTCCATGCCACCTTCGGGCAGGACCATTGGGCGCATCGCACCAGCGGCTGGAGGCTGATCGGCGTGAACCCGGCGTCGTTCGACACCGATCCGGACGGCCCGCAGGTCGCCTGGCTGCGCGACATGCTCGACGGCTGCACGGGCCCGGTCGGCCTGTTCCTCCACAAGCCCTGGTTCAAGGCGACCGACAGCGCCGTATCCCGCGATACGCGGCGCGCGCTCGAGGCGTTGTTCGATGGTCATGATCTGCGCTTCGTCGCGCAGGGCCATGTCCATCAGGTTCATGATCGCCTCGGTGACGACACCGGCATCGACTGGCTGCCGTCGATCGCGTCGGTCGAAGCGGATACGGACACGGACGCCGGCGGAAACCGGCTGGCCAGCCTCGCCCGGCTGACGCTGGACCCGAGCGGCCATCGGTTCGAGGCGGGCGATTCGGCCGACCATGTCGTCGCGTTTCCCGAAATCCCCGCCGTGCGGGAGCTGGCCGACGCGTGACTGGCCGGCCTGGCGGTCGTCCTCGCCGCCAAGGCGCGGGGAGGTGCCAGGGCGAAGCTTAGTTGGCTGAAATTACCTCTCCCCGTTCGCCCTGAGCTTGTCGAAGGGCTGTTCTTTCTTCCGAGAAGAGAAGGGCAGGGCTTCGACAACCCCGGATCAAGTCCGGAGCCGAACGGGGGATATCAATCCAGCTCAAAAACGCTTCAGCCGCGCAGCGCCGCCGAAATGGCCTTGAGCCCACCCTCGAGTTCCTCGGCGGTGGGCCAGCCATAACCCAGCCGGAAATAGCTGTCGGGCAACTCGAACCAGTGGCCAGGCCCGACATAGCAGCCATGGTCCTCGATCAGGCGCTTGTAGAAGGCCTGGGTACCGCCCGGCGGCTCCCGGCGCATGCGGGGGAAACACACGACGCCGCCCATCGGGGCCACCCATTCGAGCAGCTCCTCGTCCGCCATCCAGGCCGTGATCCGGGCGCGGCGGCGGCGCATCTCGTCGAGGACGGGCTGAAGGATCTCGTCGCGGCGTGACAGGATCTGCTCGCCGACCCATTCGTCGATCACGCTGCCGCATATGCTGATCTGCTCCTTGGCGGCGAGGAAGCGCACCTGCAGCGCCTTGTCCCTGCTGATGATCCAGCCGATGCGGATGCCGGGCACGCCATAGGCCTTGGACAGGGAGGCGACACTGATGACATGGTCGCCGAGCGACGCGGCGAGCGGCAGCGTGCCGTCGAGCGACAGGTCGCGATAGGTCTCGTCGACCAGCAGCACGCAGCCGCGCTGCTTCGCCAGATCGACCAGGGCGCGCAGTTCGGCCTCGGCCAACATCGTGCCCGTCGGGTTGTGCGGCGTGGTGATGCTGATGAGCCGGGTCCGCGGCGTGACCGCGGTGGCGATGGCGGCCGGATCGATGCGGAAGCTGGTCTCGAAATCCAGCTCGACATGGGTGACTGCGCAGCCGATCGCGCGCGGCGTCTCCAGATTGGTCGCGTAATTGGGGCGGACCACGACGAGATGATCGTCGGCGCCGAGCAGGGTGGTGGCGATGATGAACAGCGCGCCGGCCGCGCCGACGGTGACGAGCACGTCGTCCGCCTCGACGCTGCCGCTCGCCTCGGCAATCAGGCGGCGCAGCCCGGCGCCGCCGCGATGCTCGCCATAGAGCAGGGTGAGGTCGGGGATCGTCAGACCGAGGCCGGCGATGCTGCGGTCGGCAACCGAGCTTTCGGAAAGATTATAGCGGATGCGGCCATAACCGAATTCCTCGGGCGACTCGACTTCGATCGGCATCCGGACATAGCGCATGGGGTTCTCCTTCAAATCGATGCACCGATTCCGCGCGTACGGCGTGCCAGGGATTGGTATGAGCGTATGTGGTTGATGATGTACGTCCGTAGGGGTCAGTCCGTCGACAGTGAGAAGCTGAAGCGTATGCCGGCGACCAGCGCGTCCTGGCGGGAGGGGCGCCAGCCTGGGTTGATCACATATTGCAGATCGGGCTGGACGGTGAGCCAGGATGTTACCGGCCGGGCATAGGTAAGTTCGATTGTCGTCTCGGCGCGGTCCGTGCCGCCTTCCGCGGCCAAGCGCGCGCGGCGGCCAGGCGTGCCGAGCTGGGCATGCGCCACCGCCAGGCCGATTTCGTGCCTTACGGTCCGCCACGCCGCACCGCCGCCGAGATAGAGGCCGATCGGATTGGTACGATCGCTCGCCACACCGATGCGGAGCCAGCCGAGCAGGGCACCCTTGTCCCGCCTGGCGAGGGTGCTCCCGAGCAGCGCGTAACCACCCTGACTGGTTGCCTTGCCGCCGGCGACGGGGTCGATCAGGTCGAACCGGGTGGTGTAGTGCCACATGCCGAGCTGAATCGCACCCTCGCCGGGAAGCTTGCGCTCGACCTCGCCGATCAGCAGCGCGCCACGCTCGCCGGGAATGCGGAAGACGGTGCGGCGCGGGTTGGACAGGCTGCCCGCGACCGCGTCGAACACCCCGACGCGCGCAACCCATTTCTCGTCCTCGTAGCGGAACAGCGCGGCAGTGGTAGTGGCGGGGAAGATCGAGGGACCGTTGACGCCCGTCTGCGAGAAATCAGGGCCGATGCCGAACGAACTATTGAGGAAGGCGCGGCCGACATCCTGCTGTGCGAACTCGGTGTTGAGGTCGATGAGCCCCGCCTTGATCGTGAAACTCCTGCCGAGCGGCACGGACAGCCACGCCTCATAGGGCCGGATCGCGCTGTCGGCCTGGACGTTGCTGACGGTCTGGGCATCGCCGACATCATGACCGGAGAAATCGGGTGGGTTGACGCCCATCACGTCGACGAAGAATTCAGCGCCATCGATGCCGAATACGCGACCGTCGACCGAGGCGGTCAGGTCTCCGCGGCCGAGCCATGCCGTGCCGCGTCGGATGCCGCCATCGACCACCGACAGGACGTCCGTCACGTACGTCGCGCCGAGTTCGACGGGCGCGCGCTCTTCCTCGGCGCGCGCCGCGGAGGCAAAACAGGAGGCCGCCGCCACGAAAGACGTGGCGGCAATCCTCATCAGGCGCGGATACCCCGCAGGTCGTGGAGCTGGTCGGCGACCCGGTCGGCCTCGAAGCTGGCGACCGGATAGGCGCAATAATCGGCGGCATAATAAGCGCTGGGGCGGTGATTGCCCGAGGCGCCGAGACCACCAAACGGCATCGAGCCGGCAGCGCCGGTGGTCGGGCGGTTGCGGTTCACCACGCCGGCGCGGATGCGGCGCTGGAACTGGTCCCACAGCGCGTCATCGTCGCTGATCAGCCCGGCCGACAGGCCGAAGCGCGTGTTGTTGGCGGCGGCGATGGCGGCGTCGATATCGGCGACGCGGGTCACCTGGAGCACGGGGCCGAAAATCTCCTGGTCGGGCACGGCGAGGCCGGTCACGTCGAGGATGGTCGGGCCGACGAACGCGGTCGAAGAGCCGGGACGTGCCTCGAACCGGCGGATCGCCTGGGCGCCGAGCGTCATCAGCTCCTCGGCCTGCAGGGACACGCGCGCCGCCGCGGCGGGGGAGATGAGCGGGCCCATGAACGGTTCGGGCGAGTCGTTCCACGCGCCGATGGTGATCCGGTCGGACAGGGCGGCGACGGCGGCGACGATCGCGTCGCCCTTCGCGCCCTGGGGCACGATCAGGCGGCGCGCGCAGGAGCAGCGCTGGCCGGTGGTGATGAAGGCCGAGCCGACCACGATCGAGGCGATGGCGTGCGGATCGCCGTCCCACGCGACGAGCGGATTGTTGCCGCCCAGCTCGAGCGCGAGGATCACCTTGGGGCGCTCGGCAAAGATGCGCGTGAAATGCGCGCCGGCGCCGGCGGAGCCGGTAAACAACAGGCCGTCGATATCCTGGGCGAGCAGCGCCGCGCCGGTGTCGCGGCCGCCCTGGACGACCGTGAACACGCCCTCGGGCAGGCCTGCCTTGCGCATCGCCGCGCCGATCAGCTCGCCGACCAGAGGCGTTTCCTCGGACGGCTTGAACAGGACCGTGTTGCCCGCGAGCAGCGCGGGGACGATGTGCCCGTTGGGCAGGTGACCCGGGAAATTATACGGGCCGAGCACGACCATCACGCCGTGCGGGCGGTGGCGCAGCACGGCGCGGCCGAACGGGGCCTCCTGCTCGCGGCTGCCGGTGCGTTCGGCATGCGCCGCGATCGACAGGTCGACCTTGCCGACCATCGAGGCGAGCTCGGTCTTCGTCTCCCAGAAGGGCTTGCCGGTCTCGCGCGAGATCGCCGTCGCGATGGCCTCGGCATCCTGCTTCAGCGCGTCGCGGTAGCGGTGGACGAAGGCGATGCGCTCTTCCTCCGTCGTCGCCGACCAGGTGTCGAAGGCGGCGCGCGCCGTGGCGACCGCGGCGGCGCAGTCCTCCGCCGTTGCTTCGGGGCCGGACCATATCACCTCACCGGTGGCGGGATCCTGGGAGTGGAACAGGGTGGTCATGTCAGGTCGCCATTTCGCTCAGCATCGCGTTGCGGGTCTCGTTCATGCGCTCCCGCGCGATGTCCGCTTCCGCGCGGCAGGTTGAAAATGGGCAATAGCCCGATGTGGCCATCGCCGCCACCGCGACATCATGTCGCTGAAGCGAAGCAAGCAACGACCTATCCCGGCCGGCTCCTGATGAAATCCACAAAGGCACGGAGCGGGGCGGGAAGATAGCGGCGGCCAGGATAATAGAGGAACGGGCCGGAAAAGCGCTGCCACCAGGGTTCGAGCACCGGCACCAGGGCGCCGCTGTCGAGATGCGGCTTGAGCCAGTCCTCGAACAGGTGGATCACGCCAAGCCCGGCGACGGCCGCGTCCACCAGCAGGTCGCACGACGCACCCGGCTGAATCAGCAACGGCCCCGCCGGATCGATCCGTACGATCTCCGCGTCGCGCTCGAATTCCCACACCGCGACGCGTCCGCTGGAAAAGCGTCCGCGCATGCACGCATGGTCGAGCAGGTCGCGCGGATGTTCGGGTCGGCCATATGCCTCGAGATAGGCCGGTGCGGCGGCGGTGGCGATGCATTGGGTGCGCGGGCCGATCGGCACCGCGATCATATCCTGTTCTAGCCGTTCGTCGTAGCGGATGCCCGCATCATAGCCGGCGGCCAGAATGTCGACGAAGCCGTCCTCCGACGTCACTTCCAGGCGGATTTCCGGATAAGCCTTGAGGAACGGCGTTACGATCGACGGCAGGACGATCCGGGTGACATTGGCGGGCACGTTGAGCCTCAAGGTGCCGGCGGGCCGGTCGCGAAAGGCGTTGACCACATCGACTGCCGCCTCGACTTCGCCCAGCGCCGGGCCGAGGCGTTCGAACAGGCGCGCGCCGGCTTCGGTGGGGGTGACGCTGCGCGTGGTGCGGTTGAGCAGGCGGACGCCGAGACGCGTTTCGAGCCGGCGCACCGCTTCGCTCAGGCCCGAGGCCGAGGCATTGCCCGCGCGCGCCGCGTCGCGAAAGCCGCCTGCGCGGACCACGGCGGCGAAGGTCGCGAGATCGTCGAGTTCCGTGGCCATTGTGCATAATAACGCACGACCTGTGCCGATTGCCATATCTTATCGCGCGATGCCGGCGGACGCATATCCTGCGCACTGAAACCCCGGAGACCCGACATGCCGATTCCCACGACCTTCCACCTCGGCGACCGCAGCGTGAACCGCATGGGCTATGGCGCGATGCAGCTCGCCGGCCCGGGCGTGTTCGGCCCGCCCAGGGACCATGACGCAGCGCTTGCCGTGCTGCGCGAAGCCATTGCGCGCGGCGTGAACCATATCGACACCAGCGATTTCTACGGCCCGCACGTCACCAACCAGATCATCCGCGAGGCGCTGCATCCCTATCCCGAGGGGCTGACGATCGTGACCAAGGTCGGCGCGGTGCGCGGCGCGGATGGCTCATGGCTGCCCGCGATGTCGCCAGCCGAGCTGACTCAGGGCGTGCACGACAATCTGCGCAACCTTGGCGTCGAGGCGATCGATGTCGTCAATCTGCGCGCGATGGGGGCGATCCATGGGCCGAGCGAGGGCTCAATCGCCGAGCAGTTCAGCGCGCTGGCCGAGCTGCAGCGCCAGGGGCTGATCCGGCATCTCGGCCTGAGCAACGTGACATCGGCCCAGGTCGCCGAGGCGCAGGCGATCGCGCCGGTGGTGTGCGTTCAGAACCAGTATAATCTGGTCCACCGCGAGGACGATGCGCTGGTCGACGAGCTGGCGGCCAAGGGCATCGCCTATGTGCCCTTCTTCCCGCTGGGCGGCTTCTCGCCGCTGCAATCCTCCTCGCTGTCGGATGTCGCGGCGCGACTGGGCGCGACGCCGATGCAGGTGGCGCTGGCCTGGCTGCTGCAGCGGGCGCCGAACATCCTGCTGATCCCGGGCACTTCCTCGACCGGGCATCTGCGCGAAAACCTTGCCGCAGCTGACCTGGTGCTGTCGGATGAGGTGATTGCCGAGCTGAATCGGATCGGTACCGTCAGCGCGTAGCGCGAGGCACGCCACCCATGCGAGGCTCGGCGGTGCTAGGTGGTGCGAGCGGATCGTTCGATGATCCCCGCGAGCCATGCGAGGCCGGCGTCCTTCAACGCCACCTTGGGCATCACCAGGCTCAGGGTGAAACCGGGCAGCGCGAGGGGTGAGTCGTGACCGACCACCCCGAAGCGCGGCCCGTACAGCGCGACGAACCGGCGCGGCAGTGCCGAGATCAGGTCGGTATCCGCGAGGACCGAAAGCCCGAACATGAAGTTGGGCGTCGTCAGCGCGACGCGCCGCGAAAGGTTGCGCGCGGCAAGCAGGGTGTCGACAAATCCGGTCGGATCKCCCGTTTCCGACACCACCAGGTGCCGCGCGGCGCAATAAGCTTCGAGGCTGGAGTCGTCGAGGAAGGGGTGTCCGGTCCGCGCCGCGATGACGAAATCCTCCTCGTACAGCGTCCGGGTGATGAATCGCGCCGGGACGGCCGACCAGGGCAGGATGGCCATATCCATCGCGCGGACCTCGACCGAGGCAAGGGCATCGCGCCAGGCAAGGTCGAGGGAGGGCTCGCCGGATTTCGGAAGCACCTGACGGATTGCCAGGTCGATTCCGGGTGCGATGCTCCGCAACGCGTTCAGCAGCGGCTGGAGAATGACCGCCGACACGCCGTCCGGGGCGCCGACGGTGAAGCGACGCGCCGATGTCGCCGGATCGAACGGGCTCGCGCTCGCGACCACGCCCCTGACCCTTGCCAGGAGATCGGCGATCGAGGGCGCCAGTTCCACCGCGCGCGCGGTGGGGGTGACGCCCTTCGGCGTCCTGAGGAAAAGGGGATCATCGAGCATGGCGCGCAACCGACCAAGACCATGGCTTACGGCCGAGGGCGACAGGTTCAGCCGGGCGGACGCACGGCCGACATGGCGCGTTTCCATCACTGCCTCGAAAAGCACGAACAGATTCAGATCCGTCCGGCTGAGATCGATTTCATGCAGCATATCGCTGAAATCATATCACTGGATTCAGTACGTGAAAATCACCGAGTGAGGGAGGACATTGTGAGGAGATTTCAATGCCCGACAAGAATTGCGCTGCAGGGCCGTCCGGGCCGTCAATGCTGTCGCGTCGCTGTGCCCTGGCAGCCGGCTTGACGATGCCGCTGGCCGTGCGCGCCACCGCGGGCCCGGTTGCCGCCGCTGCACGGCTGACTGACCGCGCCGCGCTGGCCAACGCGGCGTTTATGCGCGGGGACATGGAGAGCTGGCGCTATCTGATCGGTCCGATCGCGCCGGACTTTACCCTGATGCAGCCATTCGGGGGCCCGGCCAGTCATGGTTTCGATTCGAGTAGTGCGCATCTCGCCGATCTCGCTCATTATTTCAGGAACGGCGTGACCACCCAGGAACTGGTTCGGACCTATAGCTCGGAGGACCTGATCGTCCTCGTCCTAATAGAGCGGCAGCGTGGCGAAGTCGGCGGCCTGCCGGACCAGGACTGGTCGCTTCGCGTGACTCAGGTCTATCGCCGGCGCGGCGATGCGTGGGAATATGTGCATCGTCACGCGGACCCGCTCGTCAGGAACATCGGGCTCGAGCGCACGGCGGCGCTGGCGCGGGGTTAGGCAATTCTTGCCGTCGGCGCCTTGCTGGGCCAAGAAAGGGCGGGCCGCCCGGAATTCTTGCGGCGGCGCCATCTCCGGAAAGATCCCTCATGCGCCGCTTCGCCTTCTCGTTCCTGCTGTTGTTCGCCGCCATGCCCTTGTCGGCCGCCATGCCCGACAGGAGCTGGGTCGCGGTCAGCGACCGGAATGCGAAGCTGGTGGCCGAGGCGCAGGCGAAATTCGATCCGGAATCGGCCTCGCAGAACGGCATGACCGCCTATGACGGGCTGGCGACCGATCTCGGGCCCAGGCTCGACGAGCGAACCGCCGAGGCGATGGGCAAGGTTCTTGTCGATCTCCGTGGACGGCTGGCGGCGGAGAAGGACGCCAATGTCCGGCAGGACCTGGAGATACTGATCCGGTCGATCGAGTCCGATCTCGAGGGGACGCGCCTGCGGCGCAAATATTTCCTGTCCTGGAGCGATGCGCCGCGCGCGATGTTCGGCGGGATCAAGGGGCTGCTCGACGATCAGGTCGTGCCCGAGCGGCGCCAAAAGGCAGTCGAGTTGCTGCGCCGTTATGTCGGGGATTATCCCGGCACCACGCCGCTGACCGATCTCGCCCGCGCGCGCTTCGCCGAGACGCGCAAGGCGGGGCTGCTCGGGCCGGACAAGATCGCGCTGGACAATGCGCTGGCCAATGCCGGGACCTATGCCGAGGGCATCCGCAAGCTGTTCGCCAAATACGGGATCGCCGGCGCCGATGCGGCCCTCGCGAAGCTCGACAAGCAGATCGCGGATTATACCGCGTGGGAGCGCGCCGAAGTGCTGCCGCTGGTGCGCACCGATTTCCGCCTGCCGCCCGAAGTCTATGCATACCGGCTGAAGCAGTTCGGCATCGATATCGACCCGCGCCTGCTGATCCAGCAGGCCCAGATCGAGTTCGCCGAGACGCGCGCGGCGATGACCGCGCTGGCGCCTCTGGTCGCGAAGGAAAAGGGGCTGAAGGGCGGCAGCTATGCCGATGTCATCCGCCAGCTCAAGCAGGCGACGATCCCCAACGACAAGCTCGAGGCGAGCTATGCCGCGGTGATCCGCGCCAATGAGGCCGCGATCAAGCGCGAGCATATCGTCGACCTGCCCGACAGGCCGATGCAGATGCGGCTGGCGAGCGAGGCCGAGTCCGCCGCATCGCCCGCGCCGCACATGGAGCCGCCGCCGCTGATCGGCAACAAGGGCGAGCGCGGCACCTTCGTGCTGCCGCTGAGCGTGGCGTCCTCGGGGCCGGACTCGGCCTATGACGATTTCAACTTCCCCTCGGCGCAATGGACCGTCGCCGCACATGAGGGGCGGCCGGGGCATGAGCTGCAATTCACCGCGCTGGTCGAGCGCGGCGTGTCGCAGGCGCGCATCTATTTCGCGTTCAACAGCGTCAATGTGGAGGGCTGGGCGCTGTATGCCGAGGCCGAGGCGCTGCCCTATCACCCGCTCGACGGGCAGTTGATGGCATTGCAGGCGCGGCTGCTTCGCGCCGGGCGGGCGATGCTCGATCCGATGCTCAATCTCGGCCTGATCTCGAAGGAGGACGCGCGGCGCATCCTGCTCGAACAGATCGTCGCCTCGCCGGCGATGGCGAAGCAGGAAATCGAACGCTACACCTCGCGCGCGCCGGGCCAGGCGGGCAGTTATTTCTACGGCTATACCCGCATCCTGCGTATCCGCATGGACACCGAACTGGCGCTGGGCGCGAAGTTCGACCGGCTGGCGTTCAACAATTTCCTGCTCGATCAGGGCCTGTTGCCGCCGGACCTGCTAGCCAAGGCCGTGGCTGAGCAGTTCGTGCCGGCGCAACTGGCGAAGTGACGAGAAGCCGAAACCGTCAGGCCAGCGGACCAATACCGGGCGCAATGGTGGTGGCGAAAAGGACGAACAACGCGATCGTGACGGCCAGCCAGGCGGGACTCCGTTTGATCCATTCCTGGTCCCGTGACGGTGGCTGACGACCGAGCGCGAGGATGATCGGAAGATAGCCCAAGGGTGCGAGACCGAAGGTCATGAACGCGTCCAGCGCCGATCCGGCCCGGTCGCCGTGCCACAGGGCGCCGAGAAAGACCGCCGAGACGGTGCAGGCGAGCCAGGGGATCGCCAGCCGCGCCGGGTTGGCCTCGGCAAAGCCCCGGGTCAGGCGCGCGGCGATGCGGAAGGCAACGATATAGCCGGCGATGCCGATCGCACCGACGACCGGGCGCCACAGCGGCGGCCAGGCGAGATCGCGCGCGACATGGCCCCAGTCGTCACTCTGGTCCAGCGCCTCGCGCACCATCTGTGCGCTGACCCAGAACAGGATGAGGATTCCCAGGGTCAGCAGGAACAGCCGCCACGCCGAGACCTTCGGCCGGGAGAGCCGGAACAGCGCCAGCGCGACCACGGCGATCAGCAACGCGCCAAAGGGCCCGGCGCCATCGCCCAGCACGCCCGCACCGGCGCAGCGAAAGACGAGGAACGTCACCAGCGTGATCGAGCCGCCATCGGCGAGGCAGCCGAGCCCATGCCCCAACACTTCATGGGCAAGCGACGCGACCATCGCGACCGCCACGCCGATCGACCAGAGAGTTGGTCGATCGTCCCTCGGCAGGGGCGACGTCATGTCCAGCCGCCCCGCTCGAGCCATGCGATGCCATGGGTGAGGACGGGGCCGGCATCGACCAGCAACGACGGCGCCCGGCCCACCAATCCCTGTCGCCCGCCGCCGGCCGCGACGAAATCCCCCACGATCCGTTCGATGTAATTGTCCGGGATCGCGTCGAGAACCGGCTCGCTGGTATCGAACTCCTCGATGAACCGCCATTCGGTCGCGCCGCGCGTCGCGAACGGCACCTCATAACGGAGGACGCGCTTGCCCGGCAGGCGCGCGCGATGATCGGCAAGGTGCAGCAGCGTCATCGTGTCCCAGGGTGCGCCGACCATCAGGACCCGCCCGCCGACCTCGACCAGCCTGGCCAGCGGCGAATTCTCGCCATAGCCATAATCCTGCGGATGGTCGGCGGTGATCCAGTCGGCCAGCCTGCCGAGCGCGGCGACCGACGCGCCGGGATTGGCGCTGCGCCGGGCGCCCGGGGTGGTGCGGACGAACTCGGCGATGATGCCGTTCATCCTGACCGCCCGCGATCGGGCCGCGTCGAACCCCGGCACATGATCGCGCCATTCGGGCAGAACGCGGCCATGCGCGTCGAGCAGGTCGTCGTGGCGGCTGTCCCAGCTCGTATAGACCAGCAGGGTACCGTCCGGGCCGAGCGCATCGGTCAGTGCCTGGATCAGCGCATCCGGTCCGTTCAGCAACGGCCCGACCCTGCTCATCGCGGCGTGCACCATCACGGTGTCGCCGGCACGGAGGCCGAGACGCTTGAGATCGTCGCGCAGATGCGCGCGGGTCAGGAACGCCGGCGGTTCGTCCATTCGGCCATCGTCGCGTTTCGACGATGCACGGTCAACGCCTGCCTGGTCCAAAAGACTGTTGGTGCCATGTTTGGGGACACAGGGCAGTTCGTTCTTGTTGCGAAGAGCGCGGCACATGATAGTCGCGCGCCATGGCGGCACCCATCGACCCGGAAATCCTCGTCACGCGTGCGGTCCAGGCCGCGCGCTTCCCGGCGTTCGACCTCACCGCATTGCCGCCAGCCGAGGCACGGGCGCGGATGGACGCCGCGTCGGCCTGGCTCAACGATGGCCTGCCCGAGATGGGCGGGGTGGAGGATTGCCGGATCCAGAGCGCGGACGGCCTGATCCGGCTGCGCATCCATACGCCGATCGCCGCGACGGCGCGGGGCGCGATCCTTTATCTGCACGGCGGCGGCTGGTTCGCCGGCAATGTCGATACGCATGATCGCCTGATGCGGCTGCTGGCGGAGCAGAGCGGCGCGGTGCTGTTCGGCGTCGATTATCGCCTGGCGCCGGAACACCCCTATCCGGCGGCGCTCGACGATTGCCTCGCGGCATGGGACTGGATCGAGCGCCGCGCCAGCCGATACGCGCTCAATCCCGCCCGTTTCGCCTTTGCCGGGGACAGCGCCGGGGCGAACCTCGCGCTGGCGCTGGCGATCCGGCTGCGCGAGGCGGGGCGCGTGCCACCGGCCGGGTGTGCCCTGCTCTATGGCTGCTTCGCGCCCGGGCTCGATACCGCAAGCGCGCGGGTCTTTGGCGCTGGGCCGCAGGGACTGACGAGCGAGCGCATGGCCTGGTATTGGGAAAAATACCTCGGCACCGCCGGGGAAGCGCCGCCGGCTGAGGCAGCGCCGCTCCATGCCGATCTGGCAGGGCTGGGGCCGATATTCCTGGGCGTCGCGGAGGCCGATCCGGTGGCGGACGACAGCCGGTTGCTGCTGGAGCGGCTGGAGCAGGCCGGAGTGCCGGCGACGCTCACGCTGTGGCCCGGGGCAGTGCACGGCTTCCTGCAGATGACACGCGACGTTGCGATCGCGCGGGATGCGGTCGCGGACGTGGCGCGGGCGATCAGGCAGTGGATCGACTGATCGGCGCGGAAAAACGGGGCGGCGGTGCCGCCCCGCTATCCGGTCAGGGCTTCAGGCCCTTGGCCATGTTGAGATGGGCCGTCACGGTCGGGATCAGCCCGGTCGCGAAGGTCTTCAGCTCGGGCACGTCGCCCGCCACCGAATAGCTTTTCAGCGCATCCAGCGTCGCCTGGTGCGCCGCGACCTGGTCAGCCGCATAGCCGGTGTCGAAATCGGCACCCGTTTTCAGCTTGAGCGCGTCGAGTTTCTGCTGCTGTTCGGCCGTCAGGGTCGCATCGGGCGTGATCGCCGGCGTGGCGCTGGCGGCCGCGGCCTTCAGCTTGGTCGTCGATCCGGTATGCGCGTCGATCATCTTCTGCGCGAACGCCTTGATCGCCGCGGATTTCGAGACGGTCTGGGCAAGCTGCGATTCCGCGATCTCGAACGCATCGCTGGATGCGGCGGCGTTGGCGAAGGCCTGGCCCGGGCTCAGCGCGGGCACGGTCACGTTGGTGGAACTTTCCTCGGTCGTGACGCTGTTGGTCGTCGTGGTGGTTTCGGTCTTCGGCCCGCATGCCGCGAGCGCGAGCGCGCTTCCCGACAGCAGCGCGATGAGTGTGTAGCGCATAAACCTCTCCTGTTGATCGCGCCAGAAGGCGCCCCGCGCACAAACTGCCGGCAGAGGCCGAACGTTCCGCGCCATGTCGATTATCGGACGGACCGTGGCGGACCTTTTCGGGCCGCCTGCCGTTCTACCGACACGTCCATCCGGCCGGGCGAAACACAGCAACCAGGAGAAGAGCTATGGGCATTTTCGGCAGCATCATGGACAAGATCTTTCATCACAAGCCGGCCGCCGCGCCGGCTGCGACTGCCGCGCCCGCCGCAGCGCCCGCCGCCGCTCCGGCCCAGGCTCCGGCCGCGCCGGCCGCTGCCGCGCCGCAGAGTGTCGATGTGGGCGCCGTGCTTTCGGAGATGGCGTCGATGAAGGGCGGCGGCGGCAACTACCAGACATCGATCGTCGACCTGCTGAAGCTGCTCGATCTCGATTCGAGCCTTGCCGCCAGAAAGGAACTGGCGACGGAACTCGGCGTGAGCGGCGAGGATGGCAGCGCCGAGAAGAATATCGCGCTTCACAAGGCAGTGATGGCCAAGCTCGCCGAAAATGGCGGTGTCGTGCCGGACAGCCTGCGCAACTAAGCCAAAATGATGGCCGGCGGCGGGATCGCCGCCGGCGATCGTCCCGACGGAGTCAGCCCTCCGCCAGCAAAAGCAGCCTGCGTGCCTGAGCGAGATGCGGGCGGTCGATCATCCTGCCGTCGAGCTTCAGCGCGCCCGCTCCCGGGTTCGCGGCAAATGCCTCTACTACCGCGCGGGCATGGGCGATCTCCGCCTCGCTCGGGCTGAAGCCAGTGTTGATCGTCGTGATTTGAGCGGGGGTGATCGCCATCATGCCGGTGAAGCCGTCGCGACGCCCCCGCGCGACATAGGCGGCCAGGCCAGCGGTATCGGCGATGTCGGGATAGACCGTCTCGATCGCCGGCACGGCGGCGGCGTGCGCGCCGAACAGGGTCAGCGCGCGGACCATCTCGTACGGCGCCGTGTAACTGCCGTCCTCGTTGCGCGAACTGGTCGCGCCGATCGCGGCGGGCAGGTCTTCCGCGCCCCAGGTCAGTCCGGCCAGATGACCCGCGACCTCACCATAGGTGGAGAGCTGAAACACCGCGGCGGGGGTTTCGCTGGCGATCGGCAGGATCGGCGGAATCGAGCCGCCGGCCAGCTCGATCAGCGCACGGACCGAAGCGGCGCCTTCGGCTTTTGGCAGCACGATCCCGTCGGGTCCGGCGGGCAGGATCGTGTCGAGATCGGCGCGGACCTCGTTGCCACCGAGCGGATTGACCCGCACGAAGCAGGGCAGGGTGCGCCCGTCCTTCAGCCAGGCGGCGATCGCCGTTCGCGCCTCGGGCTTCTTCTCGACCGCGACCGAATCCTCGAGATCGAGGATCAGCGCGTCGGCCCCGCTTGCCGCCGCCTTGGCGAAGCGGTCGGGGCGGTCACCGGGGACGAACAGCAGCGACCGGAGCTTCATTGTCTCACCTTCCCGACACATCCTCGCTGACGCTCTGGCACAGGCGTGACGATCCCGTCCACCGCGGCTTGAGTCACGAAACGGTCGATTGCGGTACGCTTCGGCCCGCTCCGCGATGGCATCCGCAGCATGAATGATGCACATAGCCGCTGTGGGAGACAGGGCGACAGTCTGGCCAGGGGCGACGCGCGGTCGCGTCCGCTCCCGCTGCGGTCGGCGCTGATCCGTGGCGGATATCGCGGATGATCCGGACAATGAGCTGGTCGCCGCCGCCATGGCCGGCGACCGCGCCGCGTTCGGCACCTTGCTCCGTCGCCACTATGACAGAATCCATGGCCTCGCCTGGCAGCTGACCGGATCGCGCGCCGATGCCGACGACATCGCGCAGGATGTGTGCTGCACCCTGGTCGAGAAGATCGGCGGCTTCCGGGGCGAGGCGAAGTTCACCACCTGGCTGTGCGGCATCGTGGTCAATGCCTGTCGCGACCAGAAGCGGCGGCGGCGGTCGTTCCTGGGTTTCACCGAACGGCTCGGCGTGCTGACCGGGCTGGCGCGCGGCCCGGACGGACGCGACCTTCACGATGCGATGTGGGTGAAGAGCGCGGTCGCGCGCCTGAAACCGGCGTACCGCGATGCCGTGGTGCTGGTCGCCGGCCAGCAGCTCAGCCATGCCGAGGCGGCCGAGATATTGGGCGTGGCGGAATCTACCATTTCCTGGCGGATGCATGAAGTCCGCCAGCTGCTCGCGTCCGACGACGCGGAAGGCGGCTGACCCCCCTCGAGAAATATTTTCAGCGGCTCCCAAGGATATCCCGGCGACCGGCGTCGAAGGAACATGCGGACGATCGTGTGCCGCTGTCATCAGGGAGAGTTTCCATGCCCCGCCTTCACCCGGCCGCCACCATCGGCCTGACCGCCATGCTCCTCGCGTCCTGCGCCAGGTCAGGCATCGAGACGGCAGCGCCGCCTCCGCCGCCGCCCAATGATATCGTCGTCACCGGCACGCGCTCCGACGCCCCCTCGCTCGCCCAGCAGGGCCCGGTCATGATGGCCGATCGGTCCATGGTGAATGCACCGCCGGCCCCGCCGCCGCCGCCTCCCGAGCCGGTGCCGTTCATGGCGGGCAAGATGATGGCCGCGCGCGCTTATGCCCCGATGGCGGAGGAGCGTGTTCGCATGCCTTCCTATTATCAGGATGTCGGCCGCGACAAATTCACCGCGACGACGGAGAATCCCTTCAAGGTCGTGCGCGAGGAGCCGGTCTCGACCTTCTCGATCGACGTCGACACCGCGTCCTATTCCTTCGTCCGCGCGTCGCTCAATCGCAACGTCCTGCCCCAGCCGGCGGCGGTGCGGACCGAGGAGATGGTCAATTATTTCCCCTATAGCTATGCGAGCGCGCGCTCCGCGGACCAGCCGTTCAGCACCAATGTCGCCGTTTTCCCGAGCCCGTGGACGGAGGGTCGCAAGCTCGTCCGGATCGGCATCCGCGGCTATGAGATCCAGCGCGCGACCCGGCCGCGCGCCAATCTCGTCTTCCTGATCGACACCTCGGGATCAATGAACGCCCCCAATAAATTGCCGCTGGTCAAGCAGTCGCTGGCCATGCTGCTGGAACAACTCGACGCCAACGACAAGGTCTCCATCGTCACTTATGCCGGATCGGCCGGTACCGCGCTGGAGCCGACCCCGGCAAGCGAGAAGGGCCGGATCCTGGCGGTGATCGAGCGGCTCGGCGCGGGCGGCAGCACCGCGGGGGCGGAAGGCATCCGCCAGGCCTATGCGCTGGCCGAGGCCAATCTCGATCCCAGGGGCGTCAACCGCGTCATCCTGGCGACCGACGGCGATTTCAATGTCGGCATCACCAACCAGGACGAGCTGAAGGGCTATATCGAGCGGGAGCGCGGCAAGGGCGTGTTCCTGTCCGTGCTCGGCTTCGGCATGGGCAATTACAACGACGCGCTGATGCAGGCGCTGGCGCAGAACGGCAATGGCGCCGCCGCCTATATCGACACGGTCAGCGAAGCGCGGAAGACTTTGGTCGACGAAGCGAGCTCGACGCTGTTCCCGATCGCCAAGGATGTGAAGATCCAGGTCGAGTTCAACCCGGCGACCGTCGCCGAATATCGCCTGATCGGATACGAGACGCGCATGCTCGCCCGCGAGGATTTCGACAATGACAAGGTCGATGCGGGCGATGTCGGATCGGGCCAGACGGTGACCGCGATCTACGAGATCGTGCCGGTCGGCGGCCCGCGCAGCATCGGCGACCTGCGCTATGCCCGTCCCGCGCCGGTGGCGGCGCCGTCGCGGGGCAGCGAATATGGCTTCGTCAAGATCCGCTACAAGCTGCCCAAGTCGGACACGAGCCGGCTGATCTCGACGCCGATCGACCGCACGACCGAGGCATTGCGGTTCGAGGACGCGCCACGCGATGCGCGCTTCGCGACCGGCGTTGCCGCCTTTGCCGAGCTGCTGCGCGGCGGCAAGAATAATGGGTCGATGACCTATGACGATGTGCTGCGCATCGTCACCGCGACGCGCGGCGAGGATGATTTCGGCTATCGCGCCGAGTTCGTCCAGATGGTCCGCACGGCGAAGTCGGCCGGGGCGCTCGCCCGGCTCGACCGCTAGGACCCGGCGGGTGCGGCGACGCCCGCCGCACCCGCCAGGCCGTGGGCGATCGTGCATTCGACCAGCCCGCAATTGAGGCTATAAGGCCGGCAGATGTTCCCTTCGTCCCCTTGCTTCAGGCTCCTGCCGGATTGCCGCGTGATCCGCTCCGCCGACGGGGCGCCGTGAATGGCCAGCGATAGCGACCTCTCGGTATCACTGCCCGATCCGCCGCCGCCCCGGCCCGACCGGCGCGAGGCAGCGATCGAGGCGGCGATGCGGCGCTTCGACGGCGCGGCTGACCCGGCAGGCGCCGAGCGGCCTCGCGCGGCCAGGGCGGCCCCGTGGCGCATCGGCCGTCCGCAGATGGGCGCGCTGGTCACCGCGGCCTTGGTCGCGGCGATCGGCCTGCCGGTCTGGATGGCCACCAGCGACCGTCTCGCCGCGCCCGAACGGCAGGCGCCGGCTCCCGCGACGCCCGGAGCGGTGGCCGGTCAGCCGAGCTTGCCGCAGCCGGCGGCGACTCCGCGTCCGGCATCGCTGCCGCCGGTCGCGCCGACGCCGGGGACTGCGCCTCTCCCCGCGACCGCCACGGCTGCGAGGAGCAATGCCGACAAGGCCGATGGCCGGACGGAAGAGATCGCGGCGTCTCCTGCAGCGGAATCGACGCAGAACGATGCGTCGCCTCAGGCGATGCAGATGAAGCAGATGGGGAGCGTGGCCGGCCGGGTCGCATCGTTCGATCGCGCCGAGGCGCCAGCACCGCCGCCACCACCTCCTCCGCCGCCGCCTGAGCCGGTGCCCATGATGGCCGCGCCCGCGGCAGTGGCGGAGCAGCGCGCGTCCGCCCGCGACGACATCGTCGTGACGGGCACGGCAATGCGCTCGCCCGCGGCCTTGCGACGTGCGCGCAACGCGAGCGGACGGGGCGACTGGAACGCCTGCACCATCAACGACCCCGGCCGCGACCTCGCTGCCTGCCGGAAGCTGGTCGATCCCGCTGCGCCGGGCTCTACCGGGCGCGCGTCAGCGCATGTCGCCGATGGTCTGTCCCTGGCCTGGCGGGGCGACACCGACGGCGCGATCGCGGCGTTCGATCAGGCGATCGGGATCGCGCCGAAACTCGCCATCGCGTGGCTCAACCGGGGCCTTGCCCATGAGCGCAAGGGTGACCTTCCGCATGCCATGGCCGATCTCGACAAGGCAGTGCGCTATGCGCCGGGCACGGCGCGGGTTTATTACAATCGCAGCCTGTTGTTTCGACAGCGCGGCGATGCCCGCCGCGCCGATGCCGATGCGGAGCGCGCGCTCGATCTGGATGCGCGGTATGAGGCGGTGATCGAATAGGCAGCGGATGGCCGGGCGCTATCGGCCGATAATATGATCGCGGAGATTGATGCTCTCATAGAGCGCGAGAAGGCGGTCGGTTTCAGTGATGACCTCCTTCTGCTCGGTCAGCCACCGCTGGGTGGCGTCAGTCATCGGATCGCCTTCACGCCCGTCATGCAAGGTGGCGCCGCCCTCGATCAGCCACACCATGTCACGCGCGCGGGTGCGCTGCAGGCGGAGATGAGTCATCCATTGCTCCACGGTGTCCGATGGTACGCTTCGATCCATGGCGCTCTCCCTGTTCAACCGGCAGTTCCACCGCGGACCAACCGATCATGCGCGACCGGGCTGCCCCGCAAATCCCCGGTCCGGGTTTTCGCTCAACGTTCGATCCGAGGAAAGGGACCCGATATCCGGGTCGATGGCGGGGACTGTTCCCGCAAGCTGTCGCGCCTCGCGACGCTCGGCCAGGACTGCTTCCTTGCCCCATGCGTTCGCGGCGCTGGTGGCGATATGCCGAACATTGTCGAGACGGGCCTCGGCCGCGCGCGAATGCTGCTGCGCTTCCTGGGTCCGGCAGAACAGGGCGGTGGGCTGCATATATCGTCCTTTCAGAGAGCTTGTCGCGTACCGGCGCGGCTCAGCGCGACGAGGCGCTGCCCCAGGGTGTGCGGGTCACCGGGCCCTTGATCACCCGCGATCCAAACGCCTTTGCGATCAGGGCGCTTCCGTCCGCGTTCATGAACACGACGCGAGTCCCACTCGGTTGCAGCTTTTCGATCGCGCTGATGACGGCACCGTGCTTGGCGGCCATGGCCACGACTTCGTCGTGCGTTGCGTCGACATTGATGGCGCGAGACATGATGTGCTCTCCACTACGGGCCGCGCCACCGACGCGGGCTCCCGGTCAGAGCGGGAGCATGAAGCATCTCTCAGTCGCGTCCGTGCTCGTGATGAAGCGGGGCGATGGACAGGATATGGGGTGCCCGTCGCCGCTTTACCAGTTGCGATGCCGCCATGATCGCTGCCCGCAGGTCACCTCAGACGAAGATGTCGTATCCGGTCGGTGCGATGAACAGCCCGCTCATCGCGAAGACATAGTCGTTGCCCGCCGTATAGGCGCCGTCGCCATCGGCATCGACGATGGCGAAGGTCGTGCCGGCCAGCGTGCCGGAATCGGCGGTGAACAACACCGCGGAGTGCGCCTGCAACGTCGCGTCGACGGCGCTGGCCATGTCGATATCGAAACTGGCGGTCGAGAGCGCGCCATGCGTGATGGTACCGCTCCACCCGTTGACGGTTTCGGCAAGGTCGATCTTGTCCTCGCGCGCGTCGAACACGGCGATCGTATCATAGTTGAACGAGGTGGAGTCGGCGGCCGACGCGTAGAAGAACTGATCGATACCCGCGCCGCCGCGCAACTGATCAGCCCCGAGCCCGCCGTTCAGAATGTCCCGGCCGCCCTGACCGTACAGGGCGTCATTGCCCGCTCCGCCGATCAGCATGTCGTTGCCTGCGCCGCCCGCGATGATGTCGTCGCCCGCGCCGCCTTCGACATGGAAAGACCCCGTGGTCTCCGCGACCCCGATAAAGGTCAACGTCTCGCCCGCGCGCAGCGATCTGGCGTTCACCGCCAGCAGGTCCGTGCCTTCCACGGTCGCGTCGATGGTGGTGATCCGGTAATTGACCAGGCCCCCGGCGGGATCGTTGTAATTGCCGGCATAGAGCGCCAGCCGCTCGATGCCGACCATGCTGTCGGCACCGAAGGTCAGGTCGTAATTCCCCAGAAGCCCGACCGTGTCGGTGCCCGCGCCGCCGTCATTGGTGTCGTTGCCGTCGAACGCGTCGCCGTAGAAGATGAAGTCGTTGCCGCCGCCCGCGGTGACATGGTCGGCCCCGCCCTGGCTGACCAGGATCAGGTCGGCCCCGCCGGTGCCGGTCAGTATGTCGTCGCCCGCGCGTCCATCTACATGGCCATCGGCGGCAAGCGTGATCGGGATGACGTCCGTATCGGCGGTGACGCCGCTTTGATGATGGACATAGAGCTCGTCGGTGCCGTGATAATTGGGATCGCCGAGATAGGTGAGCCCGTCGAGCGCGGCATTGACGTCCGTCAGGGAGCCGGCCAGCGTGACGCTTGCCGTGCCGTTGCCGGTGACGGTGAGCCCGGTAACGCCGGACAGCGTCAAGGTGCCGTGCGAGACGTCCAGCGTCATCGATACCGCGCCCGGATCGTCGTTATGGACCGAGATCCTGGTGGCGCCGGCGAACACCAGCGCGGTATCCTCCGTGCCCGACACCGACACGGGCACGACGTTCGACGACGGATCGTCGTCAGCCGAAATCTGGATCGTCGCCGTCGCCAGGGGGCCGTCGACATGGCCGTCATTGACGGTGACCGTGACCGTGCGGGTGAGATGCGTGTCGAACTCGGTCGGATTGTCGCCGCTGTTGGTGAAGCCGATCAGGGCGAGGGCCGCGGCATAATTCGCCGCGCTGGCGGTACCGGTCAGGATGATCGTCGTTGCGGTGCTCGCCGGGTCGATGGTGATGCCGGGGGGCAATGGCGAGCTCAGTAGCAACGAATCGTCCGCCGTCGCATCCGTGATGGTGATCCGGGCGCCATGGACGCTGTCGCCCCCATCGCTGTCCGTGATCGTGATCGCGGTGCCGATCGGGATCGAGGTCTGACCTTCGGTAAAAACGAGCGAGTCGCCCGTTCCCGCCGTGCCGCTATTGAGATCGGCCACTGCCGCGTGATCGAGCGTCAAGGTCATGTTGGGCGTGGCGCTGCTCCCGCCGTCGCCATCGGTGAGCGTCCACTGGGAAATACGAGTCACGGTCGCCGGGGCGGCGTTGGGATTGAAGAAGGTGATCGCGTGCAACAGCGCCTGGACCGCGACGGGCGTCGCGCTGGCGTTGAACGTGACGGTGAACGCACTCGGCCCGGTGCCGCCGCTGAAGGTGCCGATCTGGACGCCGCCATAGCTGACCGCGTTGCCCGACACGCCGATCTGGCCGAGGCCATTGCCCTGGTTGAGGATGCCGTATTGGTCGCTGGTCTGTCCGCTCAGGGGCTGAATCGTCAACCTTCCGGTGTCGAAATCGGCCGAGTCCGGATCGGTCACGAGCCCGGCCGGCACGATCACCGTCGGCGCATAGCCCGCCGCATAATAAGTGGTGATATTCGCGCCGCTCTCGGCGCCGTTGAGGTCGAGTGTCGGACCCGTGTTGGCCATGCTAATGTCCCCCCGGTTCAACCGGCCCCCCATGGTCCGATCGACTATGTCATGTGCGCCGCAGCATTATAGCGAGTGATAATGATTCGCACCTTGTTGTAAATCAGTAGATCGCCTTTTTTGCGGTGCGGAATCGGCGGTCTTTCGATTCCCTGGCGGAACCGATCCCGCCCGGCGATCGCCCGCGCCGCTTCCGGTGCTATGACCGGGAAAACGGAGAGACGGATGCTGTTCGAACGGGGCACGCGCGATTCGCGCGAGCAGAGCGAAATCCGCCGCGCGGTGCGCAGGCTCTGCGCCGGATTCCCCGGCGACTATTGGCGCGCCAAAGACCGCGACCGGGCTTATCCGACCGAGTTCGTCGCGGCGCTCACCCGGGCCGGATTCCTCGCCGCGCTGATTCCCGAAGAGTTCGGGGGCTCGGGGCTGACGCTCGCTGACGCAGCGGTGATCCTGGAGGAAATCCAGGCTTCGGGCTGCAACGGTTCGGCCTGCCACGCGCAGATCTATGTGATGAGCATGATCCTGCGCCATGGCAGCGCGGCGCAGAAGGCGGCGTATCTGCCCGGGATCGCGACGGGCGACGTCCGTCTCCAGGCGTTCGCCGTGACCGAGCCGGAGTCGGGCACCGACACGCTGGCGCTGCGCACCAAGGCGGTGCGCGAGGGCGACCGCTACATTGTCGACGGACAGAAGATCTGGACGTCGCGCGCGGAGCATTCCGACCTGATGCTGCTGCTCGCCCGCACCACGCCGCGTGACGAGGTCGCGAAGAAGACCGAAGGGCTGTCGGTCTTCCTGGTCGATATGCGCGAGGCGCTGGGCAACGGCATGACGATCCGTCCGATCCGCACGATGATGAACCATGGCACGACCGAGATCTTCTTCGACCGGCTCGCCATTCCCGCCTCGAGTCTGATCGGCGAGGAAGGGCAGGGGTTCCGCTACATCTTGTCGGGCATGAACGCGGAACGCATCCTGATCGGCGCCGAATGCGTCGGCGACGCCAAATGGTTCATCGAAAAGGCGGTGGCCTATGCCGGCGAGCGCGAAATATTCGGCCGGCCGATCGGGCAGAATCAGGGCGTGCAGTTCCCGATCGCACGCGCCTATGCCCAGATGCGCGCGGCCGAGCTGATGGTGCATGAGGCGGCCACGCTCCACCAGTCGGGTGCCAATGCCGGGGCGGAGGCGAACATGGCCAAGCTGCTCGCGGCGGAGGCGAGCTGGGCCGCGGCCGAAGCCTGTGTCCAGACATTCGGCGGCTTTGCCTTTGCCGAGGAATATGACGTGGAACGCAAGTTCCGCGAGACGCGGCTGTACCAGGTTGCGCCGGTCTCGACGAACCTGATCCTGTCCTATCTCGCCGAACATGTGCTCGGGATGCCGCGCTCCTATTGACCGGGCGCGGGTGCGCGGGGGACGTGCATCGAGATCAGCACCAGCTCGCCGTCGATCGCGGTGAACTGGTGCGGCGTGTTTTCGGGCACGACGAAGAAATCGCCCTTCGCGACCTTCTGCTCGGTGCCGCCCTCGATATTCGCGGGCGGCGGCGGTGCGCCGGCCGGGGCGGCGGCCCGGACCATCTTGCCGCCGGTGGTCAGGGTGCCGCTGCCCCGGATGACGAAGAAGAACTCGGCCTGCTTCTCATGGATGTCGGCACCCGCGGGCGTCATGCGGCGGTGGATGATCGGCCGATACGGCGCGAGCTGCAGCAACGGCTGCGTGATGACGGTGGTCGCGGCGCGCGGATCGCTCTCGGCCTTTGCGATCATCGCGGCGATCTCGCCGGCGGGTACGTACGTCTTGCCGGGTGCAGGCGCGGTTTGCGCGAAGGCGGGTGCGGCGAGCGTGAGCAGCGCGATCCCCGCGCAGAAATGACGGTGCATAGATCCTCCCCTGGCCTGGCGTCCGTTGCCGGGAGATCGACGCACCCGGACCGACGCCTTTGTGCCGTCGCCTTGATTGCACACAATCGGTCAAGATGTATACAATTTATTGTGGAGCACGGCCGGCTGGTGTATCCAGGCCACGATAACCCGTACGGGACCGGTACCCGCGCGGACGCGGAACGATGGTGAGGCCGAGTGACGGGCCGCTTTTCTCGCCGAAATCGTCCGCTGGGAAAGCCGGGGAGGATGATCATGCGAGTAGCATCGCGCACCCTGCTGTGCGCCACCGTGTCCGCCATGGCGGCGGCCTTTGGGCTGACGGCGTCGTTACCGGCACAGGTCGCGCCGCGGGATTTGCCGCCGATCGCCGACCCCGCCACCTATGTCGGTTTCGCGCCGCCCTCGGTGTCACCGACACCCAGCGCGACGCCGGCCGTTCCAGCGCCGCCCGCGCCACCGGTGCCGCAGATCACCGCACCCTTTGCGCGGCACATCATCTCGCAGAATATCCGCGGCGCGTACGTCGTGCTCGCGGCTGACATGAACAAGGACGGCAAGACCGACGTCATCGCGCTCGGCCAGCGCGAGGATTATCTGGTCTGGTACGAAAACCCCTATTGGACCCCGCACGAGATCCGCACGCCGATTCCGCTGGCACAGATGGTCAATATGGACGCTGCCGATATGGACGGCGACGGCATTCCCGAGATTGCCGTGACCTATGCATTCAACGCCGACCCGAAGCTCAGCGTCGGCAACATCGCCATCCTGCACAACAGTGGCGGCGATGCGACCGCGCCCTGGACGATGAAGGTCGTCGATCAGGTGCCGGCGCCGCACCGCGTGCGCTTCGCCGATCTCGACGGCAGCGGGAAGCTGGCGCTGCTCGTCGCGCCGATCCTGAATGCCAGGGCGCAAGCGGTGCCGAGCAACGATCCCGATCGCCTGCCGACGCCGCTCTTTGCCTATCATGCGCCCGACTGGAAGCGGGAATTGGTCAGCGCGGAGAATGTCGGCGAAGTCCATGCGCTGCGCCCGTTCGACTGGGATGGCGATGGGCGGCAGGAAGCGGTCACCGACGGGCAGAGCGGCATTTACGGCCACAGCTATGGCAAGGACGGGAAGTGGAAACGCTTCCTGATCGCCAGGGGTAATCCGGCGCCCTGGCCCGACAACGGGGCCAGCGATGTCGGCTTCGGCAAGCTTGGCGCGAGACCCTATTTCGCCGCGATCGAGCCGTTTCACGGCAATCTCGTGGTGGTCTACACCCAGGATGCACAGGGCAGATACCAGCGCAACGTGATCGACAACGAACTGAAGCGCGGCCACGGCATCACCATGGTCGATGTGGATGGCGACGGCGTGACCGAGATCGTCGCAGGCGGCGGTGGCAGCCCGGCCAATACCTTCTTCTACAAGGCGACCGACGCGACCGGCCGGACCTGGAAGAAGATGCTGATGGATACCAGCATGGCCGTGCAGGACTGCGTGACCGCCGACCTGAAGGGCGACGGCCGGAAGCGCGACGTGATCTGCCTCAGCGGCCAGGCTCCGAACAACCTGACCTGGTACGAATATACGGGGAAGTAGCGCCGGGCGAGCAGCCTAACGGCGAGCCCGGTCCTCGACATTGATGCCTTCGTACAGCTCGAGCAGCCGGTCGGTCTCGGTGATGACATCCTTCTGCTCGGTCAGCCAGCGCTGGGTGGCGTCGGTCATCTCCGCGCCCTCGTGCCCGTCATGCAGGGTGGCGCCGTGCTCGATCAGCCACACCATGTCGCGCGCGCGGGTGCGCTGCAGGCGGAGGTGAGTCATCCATTGCTCGACGATGTCGGACGGGATCGATCGGTTCATGCGCTACTCCGATGTGCCGGACCGGTCGTCATGGCCGATTATACAGGCGTTGCCGCTCCCGATGACGCTGCGCCGGCGGCACAGCCACGATCGGGATTCTCGCTGAACGCGCGGTCCGATGCGATGGGCTCAGCCTCATCTCCGGTTTCTTCCACGGTGACACGGGACAGACGGGATTCCCGCCGCTCGGCGAGCGCTGCTTCCTTGCCCCAGGCAAGCGCCGCGGCGGAGGCGACTGCCTTGACGTTATCGAGAGTGGCGGCGGCGACACGCGATCGCTGAAGCGATTCCTGCGTGCGGCAAAAAAGGGCGCTTGGCTGCATATGCGGGTCCTTCGAAAAAGCGATATGGGAGATCGTCGCGCTGATATGCCCGATCTACTCGAAGCGGGCGGCGGCCCAGGGCGTGCGCACCACCGGACCCTTGATGACGCGCGATCCGAAGGCCCGGGCGACGACCGCGGTGCTGTCCGCGTTCATGAAGACCACGCGCGTGCCCTTGGGCTGGAGCGCCTCGATCGCGCTGATGATGGCATCATGCTTGGCGGCCATGGCAACGACTTCGGCGTGCGTGGCATCGACGTTGATTGCGCGAGACATAAAATGCTTCCCCATGCGGCGGACCCTCGCCGGAAGGCGCGGGGCTCCAGCCAGAGCGGGAGCACGAAGCATCTCTCAGCCGCTCCCATGCTCGTTACGAAGCGGGGCGATGTAGCGGATATGGGGGTAATGGCCGCGATTTGCAAGTTGCGGTAGCGTAACGATATTATGGCTGGTCGCCGTTTCGTCCCTTCTCCAGCAGCAGGATTCCCGCCCGGGCCAGCACGGCCAGGCTCTTTTTCAGATTGGCGACAGCGACCTCGCCGGCAAGGCGGGCGGTCAGATCGGCCACTGGAATGGCGGCGGTGTCGCGCAGCAATTCCAGTGCGGGAACGAGGTCGGCGGGCAGGACATAGAGCTTGCCGTTCGCCTTGAACTCCACATTGGTGCCGGCGGCGATGAAGGCCAGGCGGTGGCCGGCGGTCAACCGGATCATGCTGCTGTCGGTGATCGGCCCCAATTGCTCATAGGGCGCGGCCGGCAGGTTGATATGCGGGCGCGGAAAGCTGTCGCCCTCCCATTCGCGGCGGAAGGCAGCGATCAGGTCCTCATCCATCGCCTCGGCGATCAGGGCGCGCAGCGTTTCCAGATGCGCTTTCTGCCCGGCTTCATCGTCGAGCGCGGGCAGGTCCTGCCGCACCGCTGCGTGGCGCGGCAGCTTGGCGATCATCCAGCGCAGCAGGTCCATGCCATTGGGCGGGATCGTCGCGAAAGTCAGGTGCAGGCTGGGCTCGTTGACCGGATAGGCCATGTGCCACCAGCCGCGCGGGATATAGAGGGCGTCGCCATCCTCCAGCAGCCCGTCCCATACCGGCGGGCCGGTCGGGCGCGGCGGCGCCTCGATATCCTCCTGCAGCGGATGGAGCCGGGTTGGCTTGTAGACCTGCCAGCGCTTCCGGCCCGACAGTTGCAGGATCACCGTATCCTGGCTGTCCCAGTGCAGGTCGAAGCCGTTCTGGCTGTGCCACCCGGCATAGAGATTGACGTAATTGCCCGATCGCAGCGCCTCGCGGAACGAGTCCGACAGGTCGCGTACGCGCGGGGCGAGCTCTTCCACTGCATCGAGGATCAAGGTGGCGCCGCCCGCCAGGCAGGCAGCGAACTTGCCCGAATCGAGCCGCGGCGTGCCACCCAGGCCGGGCGAGAGATAGCGGTTGTGGTCGAGCGAGCGCCCGTCCTGGGCGAGCTTGAAGCGGGGCGGGGAGAGCCGGTGCCGTTCGAGGATCGCGTTGAGATCGTTCCAGGTCAGCAGGCCGGTGAAGCGCCCGGCTTTGCCCTTCATATGGGTGAAGCCCTTGCCCCAATGATCGGACAGGAATGCCTGTCGCGTCAGGGGAGCGATGACGTCGTCGAAGGTCATGCCGGGAGCCTAGGCCGCGCTGGCCATCCCGGCAAATCCGCCGGGAGCAGGCCGGTCAGCGCGCGGCGCCCACGCGCTGTACGAAGCGCTCGGCGACCGACACGCGGATCGGCTTGCCGTCGCGCATCTTGACCCAGGTGTTCACGCTGATGCCGAAGGTCTCCATCACGCAATCGGCGGTCTGGGCGCGCAGCCGGTCGCGGGCGTTGCGGACCAGATCGGGATGGACGTAGCAGAGCTGCGCCCGGCCCGAGCGCCCGGCGGGGATCACGCCCTCACCCAGTGGGGATTTGGTGTCGGACCGGCGGTCCATTGCTGAGATGCTCACAACATATGCTCCGTGGGGCTAGAATATCTTCCCGCGCGCCTCTTCGATGATCCGCTTGGCGCGCACGGGGTTGAAGATGCCGCACGAACAGAAGCGGCTGAGCGATGCCGTCGCCTTGTCGGGCGAGAGGCGGTTCTCCTTGACCATGTCGATCATCTTCTTGGCGAGCGACTGGCTGATCATGCCGTGGCCGCACATGGTGGAGAGCGACAGGACGTGCCGGTTGGGCGCATTGTCCTGAATGCCCTCGAAACCCAGCGAATAGCCGACGCTGTGCCGCGTGATGCCGGCCGCCTTGCAGCAGCCGAGCGCGTTGGCGATCGACGAGGAGATGTTGATGCTGAGGCCCAGATCCTCCGCGACGATTCGCGTCACGAACGCTTCGGCATCCTCGCGCGTGGCGAACACGGCAGAGAAGGTCGTCGGGTCGCCGGCGCCGTCGATCACCTGCTGGAAATCGGGCTTGGTCGGCCGCTTGGCGAAATGCTCGAGCGCATGGGTGTGCTCGGTCGGGCGGGTGGCGCCGCCATGCATCGCATCCCCGATGTTCACCGGGTTATATTCCATCGCGATCTCGAGGAAGCGCTTCAGCGCAGGCTTCGGATCGCCCTTCTGCGCGCCGCCCTTGGCAGGCAGCGCGAAGATCACATAATCGTCCTTGAAGCTTTCGGCGGTGCCGTAGCGGTGAAGGGTGTTGGTCATGCTGTCACCGCCTCCTTGGCCGACGCTGCGGGCTCATGGGAGAGTTCGCGAATCTGCAGCTTGCCCAGACCGAGATTGGTCTTGGCGCGCTTCAGCGTATAGCCGAGGCTTTCCAGGATCGGGGCGACGACGCGCTCCTCGCCATCCTCGTCGCAGCGCGTGCCGACGCCGAGCACCACGATGGTGTCGATCTTCTTCTCGACTGCCCAGACGGTGCGGATGATCTCCTCGGTCCGCTCGACCGGCACGGTGATCTCGAGGATCGCCGACAGCACTTTCTCGTTCAGGATGTCGTCGCGGATCTTGCCGGTCTCGACATCGCTCATCATCGCGGTGACCGGGTTCTTGGGCTGGATCTTCACGCCCAGCGCCGCGAGCGCCATGCTCATTTCCTGGATCTGGTAGAAGCGCACCCCCACGCCGGGCCGGCCGAATTCGATGGTGAAGCCGACCATGCCGACCGCGATGCGGTTGGAAATCTCATTGGTCTTCACCTCCTCGGTGCCGCGACCGGTGACGCCGGTCGATTCGTGCGGCACGCGCGGATCGGAGAAAGCGCGGCGCACGACGCGCGGCCAGCTCAGCTCGTCGGGCACGAGCGCATCGGTCGGGCAGATATCGGGATCGGGCTCGAACCGGAGCCACAGCTTGGACATCATGCGGCGCGTGAAGCGCACCGTCTTGGGCGGCAGATGCTCCTTGCTCAGCCCGTTATAGCAGGCATAGCATTCCACGCACTCGTCGCTGTTGACGGTCGCCTTGCGCGTCTTCGGGTCGACATAGATCGCCCCCATCGTGCAGGCGTAGGTGCAATTGCCGCACCCGACGCATTTTTCCTCACTGATCTTCATGCCTCGCCTGACCTCCCCAGACACTCGGGTGAAATCGCTTTCCCCGATGTTTTGCCCACCGCTCTCGCTGCGGTTCGATCGGGATACCGGTGACAGCGGCCTGTGCTGCGATCCGATTTCCGACCATGTTGCATACTAAAATACCCGTTTGTATGCATCAAGGCATTGGCCGAAACTGTCAAGGTCTTCATGTTCCGATTCCGACCAAAGCTCTCAAATTGGGAGACGAAACCGCGCTGTCACACGGGCGCGGGCTCACCCCGGTACAGCGGCTTCGACGCGTCGATCCGCAGGAACAGCAGCGCTGCCACGAAGCACAGCACCGCCAGCACGAAAAAGGCCGGGTTCCAGCCGGCATAGGTGACGATATAGCCCGTCGCGAACGAGGCGATCGCGCCGCCGATATTGCCGCAGGTGTTCATCACCGCCGACACCGAACCGGCATAATTGCCGCCGATGTCGAGCGTCACTGCCCAGGACACGCCGACCGTCAGCTCGAGCCCGAACACGGCGAGGCCGAACCACGCCACGCTGGTCATCGGATCGGCCGACAGCACCGCCAGCGGGATCGTTGCGGCGGCGAGCAGGAAGCCGACCATCGCGACGAGGCGCCGCGACAGGGTCAAATTGCCCGATTTGTGCGCCATCCGGTCCGAAATCCAGCCGCCGGCGATGTCGCCCACCACGCCCGCCATCAGCGGCACACTGGCGTAAAGGCCCATCTTGGTCAGGTTGAATTCGTGCGCTTCCTTCAAGTAGGTCGGGAACCAGGTGAGGAAGATGCCGATGCTGTAGGCGTAGCAGAAATACATCGCCGACAGCGTCCAGATCTGGCTGTTGCCGAGCAGTTTCGACCACGGCACCTTGACCGCGCGGCTCGGTTTCGGCGCGGAACCCAGCGCGTCGGTGATCAGCGCCAGCTCGGCGGCGTTCACGCTTTTATGCTCGCTCGGCAGGTCGCGGTAGAAGAAGAACCATAGCGCCGCCCAGAGCAGCCCGACACAGGCGAAGACGAAGAAGGGCGCGCGCCAGCCGAAATCGGCGATCAGCAGCACGACGAACACCGGGGTGATCGCCCCGCCCAGTCGCGCGCCGGCATGGGTGACGCCCTGCGCGAAGCCGCGCTCCGCGGGCAGCATCCAGCGCGACAGCGACCGGGTCGCGATCGGGAAGGCGCCGGCCTCGCCCGCGCCGAACAGTGCGCGGCAGACCAGCATCGATCCGGCCGACCAGGTCATCGCGGTCAATGCCGTGAAGCTCGACCACCACACCACGATCCAGGTCAGTGCGCGGCGCGGCCCGAACCGGTCGCCGAGCCAGCCGCCCGGGACTTGGAAGATGGCATAGGTGATCTGGAAGGTGCTGAAGATCCAGCCCATGGTGATCGCCGAGAAGCCGAACTCCTGCTGGATCGACGGCGCCGCGGTCGAGATCACCACCCGGTCCATATAGGTGATCATATAGGCGAGCACCGTCAGCCACAGCACGGCGTGGCGGACGCGGGTCGGCCGCCGCCGCGCCGGTATCGTGTCGTTCGCGGCCATGGTCATTGCGCGACCGAGCGCACCTTGCGGCCCGCGATATAGACCGAATTGATCTTGCGGGTGTTCTTGATGTCCTGAAGCGGGTTGGCGTCAAGCACGACGAAATCGGCCCATTTGGCCCGTTCCAGCGTGCCCAGATCCTTCGCGCCGAGAACTTCGGCGCCATATTCAGTCGCTGCCTGGATCGCCTGGCCGGGGGTGAAGCCGTCCTTGACCATCAGCTCCATTTCCCAATGGCCCGAATAGCCGGCGACGCGCCCCGGAGGGCCCGAATCGGTGCCGAGCCCGTAATGCACGCCCGCCGCCGATTCGCGCTTGAGGTTGACCATCGCGGTTTCGAAGAAGCTCGGCAGCTTGGGAAAGGCTGGCGCGGAGGCGACGGTCTTCTGCCGTTCCGGGCTGGCCAGAAGCCGCAGCGCCTCGGGCGACAGCGATTGCTGGAAGAAAGGATCGTTAAGTTGCGGTGCCGGTTTGCCATACGCGAACATCGCTGCCTCGCGGCTGAGCGTCGCGGCGACCTGCACGATGCCTTTTTCCTTCATGGCATCGGTCAGTGCCTTGTCGATCGGCTGGTCGCGCACGCTGTGCACGAACCCGTCGACGCCTTGAGCGGCAAGGCGCTTGGCGTCTTCGAGATAGAAGATATGGGCAAAGACCTTCAGCCCGTTGCGGTGCGCCGCGTCGATCACGGCCTTGCTGATCTCGGGCGGCATCTTGGGCATGGTGCCGAGTTCGTCGTCGAGCCAGAACTTGATATAGTCCGCGCCCTTGGCTGCCTGCGCATCGACCTCGATCGCCGCTTCCTTGGCGTTGGTGACCGGCCGGTTGATTCCGGGAACGCCGCCATAGCCGCCGCGGAAAACGATGCCCTGGCCGGCGGTGAACAGCCGGGTCATGGTCGGGCGGCCGGCACGTTCGGCATTGCGCACGGCGAAGACCGAATCCTTGTCGGTGCCCATCACCGCCACGGTGGTGAAGCCATAGGACGCATAGGTCTTCAGGTCGGCCTCGACATTCTCGGTGGTGTAGAAGCGCTCGTCCTGAGTCAGGTCATGGACGTTCCCCATATGGATATGGGTGTCGATCAGGCCGGGGATGACATATTTACCGGTCAGGTCGACCGCGTCGGCGGCGGCGGGCGCCTGGGCGGACGGGCCGACCCAGACGATGCGGCCATCCTCGACCACCATTGCCGAATTGGGCTCGGCGGCGCCGCCGCGGCCGTCGATCAAAGTGAAGTTCTTCACCACCAGTGTCTCGGCCAGCGCGGGCAGGGCGGCGAACAGCCCGATCGCACTGGCGGTCGCGGCGAGCAGGCGGCCGGTCAGCCGTGCCTTGCGTCCGCGCCCTGCGGCGCTGTTGGTTTTCGGCGAAAAGGCGTTCCCCATAGTCACTCTCCTGTTGGACCGTCCCGTCTGAAGCGGGCGCGTCGTGCTGACGGTCAGTCTTCGATCAGGCGCGGATGGCGCCCCGGCGGGCAAGATCGCGCATCAGCGACGCAATGCCATAGGTCCAGGGCGGCGCATCCTCGCAGTGGCACACCTTGTTGGTCAGCGTTCCCAGCTTCGGCGTCGACACCTTCACGGTATCGCCGATCTTGTGGGTGAAACCCCGGCCCGGCTCGCCGCGATCGTCACCCGGCGCGAACATCGTGCCGAGGAACAGCGCGAAGCCGTCGGGATATTGATGGCTTTTGTTGAGCGTCTGGCCGACCAGATCGAGCGGATCGCGGCTGATCAGCCGCATGTTGGACCGCCCTTCGAGCCGGTAATTGTCCTCGCCTTCGATCAGCAGCGAGACTTCGGCGCCGCGGATGTCGTCCATGGTGAAATTGTCATCGAACAGGCGGATGAACGGCCCCAGCGCGCAGGACGCGTTATTGTCCTTGGCCTTGCCCAGCAGCAGCGCGCTGCGCCCCTCGATGTCGCGCAGGTTGACGTCGTTGCCGAGTGCCGCGCCACGCGCATTGCCGGCGGAATCGACGATGATCACCACTTCGGGTTCTGGATTGTTCCAGTGCGAGTCGCTGCGGATGCCGACCCAGGCGCCCGATCCGACCGCGGAGAGCACCGGCGCCTTGGTGAAGATCTCCGCATCGGGGCCGATCGCGACCTCGAGATATTGCGACCAGGCGCCGCTCGCGATCAGCATTTCCTTGAGGTTCATCGCCTCGGGCGAGCCGGGACGGACCGACTGGATGTCGCCGCCGATCTTTTCCTGGATCTCCGCGCGGAACTGCGCCGCGCCGGCCGAGTCGCCGCGTGCGCGCTCCTCGATCACCCGCTCCAGCGCGGAGACGGCGAAGGTGACGCCCGATGCCTTGACGCAGTGCAGGTCGATCGGTGCGAGCAGGCGGCCGGGGCCGCCTTCCCAGGCCGCTGTCAGGTCGAGCGCCTCGATCGGGCCCATGTCGCGGCCCGCGGGCAGTGCGCCGCCGGGCGCGATCGACTCGAGCAACCCCGAGACGGTACTCGCGTCAGCCGACAGGTCGAAGACATGGCCGTCGATGACGGAGATGGGAATCGGGCCCTGATCGGTCGCCAATCGTCCGACCAGTATCGCGTCCTGGCTGTCTGTTGGAAGCAGGTCGCGCACTCGTCATTCTCCCGACTCCGGATCGCGTGAATGCGCCCGATTTCCTGTATGCATATCAAGCGTCTTGCATACAGACAACCGGGTATCGCGGGATTTTATACGCATGTCGGGGTTCGCGGTGCGAGCCGACCAGTGTCAGGCCGCTCATGGCTTGAGGAGGCCTGCCCATCCGTTCGTCCTGAGTAGGGGCTGAGCTTGTCGAAGACCCGTATCGAAGGACAGTTGGAGCGCGTGACGCCTGTCCTTCGATACGCCATTTCGACAGGCTCAATGGCTACTCAGGACGAACGGAGGTGGTTCGATGCCTGACCCGCCTAGCTCGTCACGCCCGCATAGATCTCGGCGCGGCGGCTGGCGCGTTCGCGGGCCTCGTTCTTCTTCATGCTCTCGACGCCCTTGGCGAAATGGCTTTCGAGCAGCTGCTTGAGCAGCTTCTCGTCGCGTGCCTGGATCGCCGCGTTGATTTCCTGGTGCTCGGCGAACGCCTCGGCCCAGCGGTCATGGTCGAGCGTGGTGACGTGGCGCGCGCGCTCCGCGCGGGGCAGCAGCAGGCGCCAGGCGAGCATCAGCGACGGGCTCTCCGCCGCCTGGACGATATGTTCGTGGATCAGGCGATTCGCCTCAAGATAGCTCAGCCGGTCCGACTTCTCGAAATAGGCGGCGAGATCGGCCTGAAGCTCGTCGAGGATCTCGATCTGCTCGGGCGTCATGCGGCGGCAGGCGAGCTGCCCGGCCAGGCCTTCGAGCACGCCGAGCACGGTGAACACATCGGCGGCTTCCGACTTGTCCGGCACGCTGACCACCACGCTGCGGTTGGGCAGCAGATCGATCAGCCCCTCGGCGGCGAGCGTACGGAATGCCTCACGGATCGGGGTGCGCGACATGCCCAGCGCCTCGCTCAACGCGACTTCGCGCAGGCGTTCGCCCGGCGGCAATTCGCCGAGCAGAATCATTTTCCGAATTGTCTTCACCGCATCAAGACGAAGCCTGCCCTTGCGGGGTCCAGCACTGGCGGCGTTCTTTGCCGGAGCCTTGGCTCGAACGGCTTTGGTCTTGGGGCCAGTTTTTACAGGTCGGCTCATCATCTCAGCGCCTAATTGTGATTTTTTGGGGGGTAACGTCGTGAGACAGCGTTTACCTAAAGGCCGGAATCGGACTTATCAAGCTGATGTGCCCGGCCCTGGACCCGGTTTCCCGATCGGATTTTGCGGACGATCCCGTCATCCTTCCCCCTCGTCTTTTTCTGGTTGTACAAATAACCTAACCCGATCAGCGCTCTAACGCAACTTGCATGCAAGTTGTATGTAACGCTATATTTTACATGCAAATTCGATAAAAAAAGACACGACTAAAGTCGGGGGTGAACGATCGGTACGCACCGTGCGTACACGAAAAAAGGGGAGAGGATTGATGGACAAACGCGCATTCCTGCGGGCGGGCCTGGGTGTCGGGCTCGGCCTGGGGCTGGGCCGGATCGCCTCGGCACAGGACAATGATCAGGCGAGGAAGGAACGGGACGCCGCCCGCATCGCGCGCGAGACGCGCCCGGCGCCCACCGTGCCCCACCGCAAGGTCCGCACCACCGACCTGTTCTCCAGCCCGGAAGGCTATCCCAATGCGATCGATTCGCAGCCCGAGGGGCTATGGGTCGCCGAACAGCTGACCGCCGAGGGCGTCGGCGTGTCGAACGACTGCTATCTGGTCGACTGGAACGGCAAGATACTGCGCAAGGTGAAGACCGAGTCGAAGAACACCAGCGGCATGGCGTTCGGCGGCGGGCATCTCTGGATGGGCGCCAACGCCGCGCCCAACGGCATCTACGAAACCGATCTGGACGGGCGCACCGTCAGTCATCGCCAGATCCCGCTGGGGCCGGCCGACAATGGCGGGGGCTGCCACGGCGTCGCTTATGCCGGCGGCAAGCTCTACATCACCGCGCTGCGCATGCGCGGCATCCTCAGGGTCGACCCGAAGAGCTGGGCGCCCGAGCTGTTCATCCCCTGCCAGGCACCGCGCCTGCATGGGCTCGCGGTGAACGGCGACGCGATCTGGATCGTCACCGGCGATTCGAACACCGATCCCAACTTCAAGCCGGGCCTCGCCAAATATGAGCTCGCCACCGGGCGGCTGCTCGAGACCGCCGAGTTCGTGCCCGGCAGCGCCGATCCGCACGGCCTGACCTTCAAGGACGGGGTGATGTATGGCTGCGACGCCGGCATCCATCCCGGCTGGCCGGACCGGGCGAGCAGATCGAGCGGGAAGATCTTCCGGGTTGAGTTTATCTGAGGCGCCAAGCGGGGTGTCGGGCGGACCGACACCCGTCCGTTCGTGCTGAGTAGGGACTGAGTAGGCGAAGCCGTATCGAAGGCCCGTATCGAAGCATGTTGGAATGCGGGCGCGCGTGTCCTTCGATACGCCGCTTCGACAAGCTCAGCGGCTACTCAGGACGAACGGCAGTGTAACGAAAAAGGGGCGGCCGCGAGGCCGCCCCTTTTCTTTCGCAGAATGCCGTTCGGGCTATTCGCGCCCCTTCATCATCTCGGCGAGTTCGGCCTTGGTCATCTTCATCTGGTCGGGATGCTCGTCGACCCATTTGAGGAAGGCGGCATTGATCGCCGGCGTCCATTTCTGGTCGATCTCCCCCGGGGTGAAACGCTGCTCGCGCAACATCTGGTGACCGAAGCCGTCGCGCATCGCGATATATTCGGCGCCCTTCACGACCTTCTCGGCCATGATCGCGGGGATGAACACCACGCCTTCGCGCTTGGCGAGGATCAGGTCGCCCGGAAGGACGGTGGCGCGGCCGATGCGGATCGGGCCGTTGATCCGGACCATCTCCATCTCGCGGATCGCCGAGGGGTCGTAGCCGCGGGTAAAGGCGTTGAACCCGTCGATCGCGGCGAGCCCGGCCACGTCCCGCACGCCCGCATCGAACACTACGCCGGTCTTCGACTTGGCGTAGATCGAATTGCCCAGATTGTCGCCGATCAGCGTCCCGTCGACGATCTTGCCATAGCCGTCACCGACATAGACGTCGCCGACCTGGAGCATGTCGATCGGCCAGCTGTTATGGCCGCCGGAACGCTTCTCCTTCACGCCGAGCGCGCTGATCGCCTTGTTCATGTCGGGGCGCATCGGCAGATACTGGACGGTCAGCGCCCGGCCGACGAACGGCCGGTCGTTATGCACCATCTGGAAGCCGCCCTCGAACTGGTTGTTGTACCCGGCCTGGCGCAGGATGCCCCAGGCTTCCTCCGTGTTCACGTCGAGCAGGCGCTTGAGGATGGCGTCGGATACCCTGGGCCGGCCGTCCGGGAAACGCTCCCCGGTCCAGTCCGAGGTGTAGAACAGGATTTCTTCCTTCGTCGCCTGGGTCTGGGCCTGGGCCGGCATCGCCATCGCAAGCGCGGACGCGCCCATCGCGAGGGCCAGTAATAGCTTTCTCACTGCATCTCTCCCTTGTTCTTGTGATTGTCGCATTCGCCGGAGCTGTGCTCGTCCGTGCTCGGCGGGGCACGCATTTTCCGCTGCTTCGATTCCCCCTTTGCCTCGGCCCGGAGCGATGGTCGTACCAGCTCGGGCACCCGGCAAAATTTGCATACAATTATCAGGAGTTCAATACATTTGGTGAGCGATCAGGCCGAGTTCAGGCTCAGCATGTCGATTGAAATAAGCCGTTGAATCCGGTTGTACTTTATTGCGTGAACGATCACCGCATGAATCGGCTATTTGGGCTGTCGCCTACGCCACCGACGAGCGGCGCCCGCGGATTGAAGCGCTCAAGACCTGATCCAGTAAGTTGCGCAAGGTTAAAGCGAAAATCGCGAATGCCGTCGGATCGCTCACGCGCCTCTAGCTGCAATGGACCGCAGTCGAACTAGCCGAGACCAATAGCCGCCAAATAAATCGTATTTTTCGTGTCGCAACGCAGCACAAAATATCATCTTGTATTCAACGATCAGAATTGTATCCAAGTGTACTGCCGCCCGGACTCGGGAGGCAGGCGGGTAACGGGACGACCGTGCCAGCGACGTCAACGGCAAAAGCCGCGGCGACATAAAAGGGGAGAATGCCTTGACCGGGAGTCGCATCGCGACCCGTTGCCGGAGCCTCGTGCCCGCTTGCCGGGAATCCGAAGGCCGCGACGCTGCGCCGTTCAGCCACGACACCTCCCATGCCGCCCTCATTGCCGCGCCGCGCTGTGCCGGAGCGTCCTGATCGCGACCCACAAGAATTAACCGGGGAGAAGAGACAGTGACCAAATTGTTGCCCACGCTCAAGCTGAGCGGTTCGACGATCGCCCTTGCAGCCATGTTCATGTTCGGTCCGGTGGCCGAAGCGCAGGAACAGGCCTCGGCGGCGGCAGTGGCGCAGAACTCACCGGTGCCGCCCTCGGCCGGTTCGGGCCAGGAGACGCCTGACGAGGATGCCGCCGATCCGGCCGCCGACATCGTGGTCACCGGCTCGGCGATCCGCGGCGTCGCGCCGGTCGGCTCGAACCTCGTCTCGGTCGGGCAGGAGGCGCTCGCCAAGACCGCGGCAACCTCGACCACCGAACTAGTCAACACGGTCCCAGCGATCACCACCGCCGGCTCGACGCCGCAGGCGCAGAGCTCCTATTCCTATTACGCGCCGCAGATCCACAGCCTCGCGGGCTCCGGCAGCAACACCACGCTCGCGCTGATCGACGGGCTGCGCATGCCCGGCGGCGGCCTGCAATATGCCCAGACCGATCCGAACATCATCCCGACTCCGGCGCTGCAGCGGGTCGAGGTCCTTGCCGACGGTGCGTCGTCGATCTATGGCTCGGACGCGGTCGCCGGCGTGGTCAACTTCATCACTCGCAAGACGTTCGAGGGCCTTCAGGTCAATGGCCGCGTCGGCTTCGCGGATGAATATCGCAGCTATGACCTCAACGGCATCTGGGGCACCAAATGGGATACCGGCGGCGTCTATATCGCCGGCCAGTTCCTGAAGCAGCAGGAGATCACCAACGACAAACGCTCGTTCCTGAGCCGCGGCGATTATCGCGACATCGGCGGCAGCAACACCAACACCTATAACTGCTCGCCCGCCACGATCCGTGGCAGCTCCGCCGCGACCGTCATCTATCCCAGCGCCGATGCCACCACGACCTTGCCGAACAACCAGGCGGCGAACGGCATGTGCAATACCTCGATCTATGGCAGCGCGGTGCCGGGCGTGCAGCGCGAGGGCGTGCTCGTCGTGGTCAACCAGGAACTGGGCGACCGGATCACCTTTACCGGCAAGTTCGTGTTCAACCATCTGCAGCATTTCTCGACCGGCACGCCCGGCACGCTGTCGAACGCGCAGACCTTCGGCGCGGGGTCGGGCAAGGGCACGCAGATCAACCCGTTCTTCCGCGCGCCGGCCGGATCGGGCTTCACCCAGGAACTGGTCAACTGGCTCGCCCTCACGCCCGACGGGAATTACGGCACCAACAATTACCAGAACACCACTTTCTACACGACGGGCGTGGTCGATTATAAGGTCACCGACAAATGGTCGATCACGGCCAGCGGCGCGCTCGCGCGGTCCAACAGCTATCAGCGCGGCAAGAACACCTTCTGCAGCACCTGCGCCACCCTGGCGCTCAACGGATCGCCGGCGCTGAACGGCACGATATCGAGCGTCCTGCCGCAGCCGGGCCAGGCCGCCACGGTCAGCCAGGCGCTGACCACCGCCAACGCGCTCGACGTCTGGAACGGGCTCGGCAACAACCGCACCTCGGCGGCGGTGTGGCAATATCTCTATACGAACAACACCAACAACGAACACCAGAACAACATGTACCAGCTCAAGCTGGAGGCGCAGGGTGAGCTGTTCGATCTGCCCGGCGGCGCGCTGCGCATGGCGGCCGGCGGCGAATTCATGCACGTCACGCAGGACGTGTACGGCCTCAACCCGAACAGCACGGGCACGGGCTACACCAATTTCATCATGAACCTCGGCCCGCGCAACGTGAAGTCGGGCTATATCGAGCTGTACGTGCCTGTGGTCGGCGAGGACATGGACGTCCCGCTGGTCAAGAAGTTCGACCTCAGCATCTCCGGCCGTATCGACCATTACAGCGACTTCGGATCGACCACCAACCCGAAGGTCGCGGCCAACTGGCAGATCAACGACTGGATCAAGATCCGCGGCAACTGGGCGGAATCCTTCGTCGCGCCGCCGCTCAACCAGATCGGCGACGCGCGCCAGGGCTATCTGCGCGGCGCGACCGGCACCGGCGCCAGCGCCGTGCTCGACGTGCCCGTCGCGGCCTATCCCGAGGTCAAGCAGCTGCCGGGTTGCGAGACCGCCACGGTCACCTGCCGGGTCGGCGCCAATACGGGGCGCGAGGGTCTCGATCGTTCGCTCGGCGCGGGTTTTGCCGGCGTCGTGCCGCAGACCGGCAGCAGCTGGTCGGTGGGTATCGACCTGAATCCGGATTTCATCCCCGGCTTCACCGCGAACGTCACCTATTGGGCGAACGTGTTCAAGGGCGGCGTGGCATCCCCGGCCCAGCCGCTGATCATCAACTCGGCCGCGCTGCACGACCGGCTGACGATCTGCCCGACCAGTTGCACCGCCGACCAGATCCGCACCTTCACCAATGTGGCGAACGGCGCGACCACCGCGGCGACCTTGCCGTCGACGGTCTATTTCCTGATCAACCGCGACGTCGGCAACGTGCTCAACCTCAACGTCCAGGGCATCGACGCGCAGTTCAACTATCGCCTGCCGACAGCGGGCGCCGGCACCTTCAGTATCGGCGGGTCGATCACCTATTTCACCCGCTTCATGCAGGATTTCGGCGATCAGCCGTTCAGCATCCTCAACACCTCGGGCTATAATTCCCAGTTCCCGTCTATCCAGACCAAGGGGCGCGGCCAGCTCGGCTGGGAGATGGGCGCCTTCTCGCTCGATCTGTTCGGCAATTACACCGGCGCCTATCGCAACTGGATCCAGACCTCGGTCAAGCCGGTGACGCTCGGCTCCAACGGAAACCCGACCGGTGGCGGCGACCGGGTGAAGCCCGACTTCACGGTCGATCTGCACGCTGCCTATAATTTCAACGGCAGCTTCCTGAACGGCAGCCAGATCTATGTCGATGTGAAGAACCTCTTCGACCGGAATCCGCCCTTCTACAACGGCAACACCACCGGCGCCGGCGGCGTCGGCGCCTGGGGCTTCAACGGCTTCACCTCGAACCTGCTCGGCCGCCTCGTCTCGGTCGGGTTCCGCGCGAACTTCTAAGCACGCATCCACGTCATGAAAGGAAGAGGGGAGCCAATGAAGTCCGCATCCAGCCTGATCGTCGCCGCGCTGTTGCTGGCGGGCTCCCCTCCACTGCACGCCCAGATCGCCGTCTCGGCCAATGACGGCAAGCAGCTCCGCCCGAACGAGGGCAAGGAAACGCGCACGCCCGATACGGTGTCGATCATCGATCTGCGCGGGACGGCGCCGAAGACGTTGGCGACCATCCCCGTGCCGGCGAGCATGATCGGCCCGCCGGCGGCGGTTGCGGTCGCCCGGAGCGGCCGCTTCGCGCTGGTGACCGCGGCGCAGCGGCTGAACGCGGCGGCCGATATCGAGCTGAACGATCAGGTCTCGGTGATCGATCTCGCCAGACCGGCCTCGCCGCGCGTGGTGCAGGCCGTGCAGGCGGGGCCGGGCGCAAGCGGCGTCACGATCAACCATGCCGGCACGCTCGCCCTGGTCGCGAGCACCGGCGACGACACCATCTCGATCTACTCGATCGCCGGCAATCGGCTGACGCCGGAAGGCAAGCTTCAGCTCGAGGCCAAGACCCGGCCCACCGATGTCGCTTTCGCACCCGACGGCAAGACCGCGATGGTCGTCGGCCAGGGGGCGAACAAGCTGATCCTGCTTTCGGTCCTCGGCAAAAAGGTCGGGCTGGCCGGCGCGACGATCGACGCGGGGCAACAGCCCTACGGCGTCGTTTACAGCCCCGATGGCCGTTACACCTACAACACCAATCTCGGCGGGCGGTCGCTCGCGCCCGGCGCCGCGCCGCCCGCGCGCGACGGATCACCCCGGATTGGCACCGTCGCGGCGGTCGACCTGAAGACCGGCACGGTCGTCAATGTCGATGTCGGCCAGACGCCCGAACATGTCGCGCTGTCGGCCGACGGCCAATATCTCGCGGTCGTCGTGGCCAACGGTTCGGCGGCGCAGGCGACCGCACCGGGCTATCATCCCTACGGCCTGCTCCAGATCTACAGCGTGCGGGGCACCAGCCTGACCCGGGTCGCCGAGGCGCATAGCGGCGCCTGGTGCCAGGGCGCGGTGTTCAGCGCGAACAACCGCACCGTGCTGCTGCAATGCGCGATGACCCGGGCGATCGAGGTCTATCGCTTCGACGGCAAGGCCGGCCTGACTCAGGATGCCGCCGCGACCCTGAAGTTCGATGCCCGGCCAGGCGCGATCGCGGTCGCGACCAGCCGCTGACCAGAGATGCACTGAAGATTCGGGGGGGCGGCGCCGCTGGACACGCCCTTTCCGATCCACCTCCAGCAACAAAGGGGAAGCTCATGGATATCAACAAGCGCGAACTCCTGATGGCCGGTGCCGCCGTCGGCGTCGGCATCGCCGCCACTCAGGCCGTGGCGCAGACGCGCGCCGCCCGCCCGATCAACACCGGCAAGCAGCCCTCCTCGGTCGACATGAACTACAAGCCGCGCCGGCTGAACAAATGCATCGAGCTGTGGGAAGACGGCCAGCCCATCTATTACACCGGCTCAGGCGTCGGCCCGAACGTCGATCCGTACGAACAGGGCAAGAAGATGTGCAAGACCTGGGCGGACGCGATCAGCTATGAGATGGAGCATGGCTGTTTCGACCTGAAGGAACTGCGCGAATTCATGCGCGGGCTGAAGGACGGCGGCGGCACCAAATCCGGCCATCGCCTCCCCACCGTCTTCGTCTCGCCGCCGATCATCGGCCTCGACGAGCCCTATGCCCGCGCCAACACTTGGGTGATCGAGCAGCTGCTGTGCTGCGGCGTGATGGGCATCCACATCTGCCATGCGCGCGACCCCAAGGCGATCGAGACCTATATGCATATGGGCGCGCGCTATCCTTTCCCCGATTTTCCCAACACACCCAAGGTGAAGATGCGGGGCCTGCGCGGCAACAGCGCCAGCTATGCCGCGGATATATGGGGCGTGTCGGGCGGCACCTATCAGCATATCGCCGATCTCTGGCCGCTTAACCCGCGCGGCGAGATCATGTTCGGGGTGAAGATCGAGGATACCTATGCCGACGAGACCGTCGCGCAGACCCTCGCGATCCCCGGCATGGCGATGGCCGAATGGGGCCCGGGCGACCATAATCTCTGGCTGAACGGCTATCACGGCGTGGAGGATGGCGGCCTGTCGGGCCATCCGGTGGTCCGCGACGCCGCCGGCAAGGTAGTCGAGGACGTCTCGGCGCTCCCCAATATGGAGGCGGTCCGCGCCAAGGTGCTGGCCGAGTGCAAGAAGAACAAGGTCATGTTCCTCAACGCCGCCGAGACCGAGCCGGGCCACAACAACGTGATCCAGCAGATCAAGGACGGCTGCATGGTCGTGGCGGCGGGTCAGGGCGGAGAGGACGTCGCGATCATGGGCCGCGAATTCACCAAGCGCAAAATGCCGGTCTGAGCGATCGGCCTCGAACGTGCCTGAAGGGGCCGCCCGTAACGGGCGGCCCTATTTTTTGGGCTGCATCGATTTCGAACGCGGGCGGCCGGCGCCGAATCCCCGCGCGTTCGGATGAGTGTTCAGACCTGCCAGCAAAATGTATCGCCATGCGCTCCGTCTGAACGCGGCCAACCCCGACGCCAAAGCCCGGCTCGCGAAAATGGAGCGACCGCCGGAACAATGACGCCGCGATCGGCGGTCAGTTCTGATTATTGTGGGGACGCGTCGGGCCGGGAGGCAGCGCGGCAAGGGCGGTTATCCGGGCTGAGGGGCGCATCCGTACATCGAACAAACGCCTTTTACCGGCGCCAAAGCGCGCGTCGCTCCGATGGTGAGAGCCGCCCCCTTCCCACCTCGTAACGGGCCCAGGAATCCCATTGACAGCTTTGGCGAATGGGAAGATGCATGCACGCAACTCAATCTGTATGCATTATGACAGAGCTGCCGATGGGGGTCGGCAGAATTCATCCATACGCGACGGTAGAGCGCGGATAACACGGAGAATTTACCACCGAATCCGAGGCTAAAAATGGCCCGGAAAAATCTAAAAGGGGAGACTGAAAATGGCGAAAACCTATAGCGGCCTGTTGTTTGGCGCATCCAAACTCATCCTTCTGACAGCGACGTCGTGGTCCGCCACGGCCTGGGCGCAGGTGACACCGGCGACCACGCCGGAAACCATCCAGACCGAGCAGGCGGCAGACCCATCCACATCGGATTCGAACCCGGAAGACATCATCGTCACCGGCACCAGTATCCGCGGCGCGCCGCCGGTCGGCGGCAATCTGGTCTCGGTCGGTCGCGAGGCGATCGATCAGACCGGCGCAATCAATGTGCAGCAGATCCTCAAGACGGTGCCCGCGATCACCGGTATCGGCAGTGGCGGCGTCGGCCAGAATGCCGGCAACTCCTATTATGCGCCGACCATCCACAGCCTCGGTTCCTCGGCATCGAACTCGACGCTGGTGCTGATCGACGGCCATCGCATCCCGCTCGGCCATACCTCGCTGGCCCTGCCCGATCCGTCGATCGTCCCGCCGATCATGATCGAGCGCGTCGAGGTCCTCGCCGAGGGCTCGTCCGCGACCTACGGGTCGGATGCGGTCGCCGGCGTGGTCAATTTCATCACCCGCAAGCGCTATGACGGCGTGATGGGCACGGCGCAGGTCGGCTTCGGCCATAGTTACCGCACCGTGGCCCTCGGCCTACTGGGCGGGAAGAGCTGGGACAGCGGATATATCACGCTGGGGCTCGGCTTCTCGCGCTCGAGCGCGGTGCCGTACGACTATAACAACCGCCCCTATCTGCAGCCCAACCACATCGATGAGGGTGGCACCAATTTTCAGAGCTACAACTGCTCGCCCGCGACCATCCAGCCGGGCGGCAGCGGCAATATCTACCTCGCGCCGGGCTCGGCGACGTCGGTCGCCAACACGACCGCCAACGCGCCGTGCGACAATCAGCCCTATGGCGACCGCCTTGGCCGGGAACGGCGCTATAATGCGATGATCAAGGTGTCGCAGGACATCACCGACACGCTGACCCTGTCCGGGGACTTCGTCTATTCGGATCGCGATACTTTCACCAACAATGCCCGCGGCGGCATCCAGGCCACGGTGTTCAGCACGGGTCCGCAGGCCAATCCCTTCTACGTCCCCCAGACGGGCTATGCCGGCGCCGCTACGACCCAGACGATCCGCTGGAATGCCGACGATCTGCTCGGGCCGGGCGCCTATACCGACAACAGCGCCAAGACCTATATCGCGACGGCCAATGCGGAATGGAATTTCACCGAGAATTTCCGCTTCACCGCCATGGCGCTGTTCGGCGAGGATCGCACGGCGCAGGCCCAGGACGGCAGCCTGTGCACGAGTTGCGCGACGCTCGCGCTGAACGGCACGGTGCAGACCAACGGCAGCATGACGACGCCGGTGGCGGGCACCAATCTGATCCCGCTGAACCTGCCGCTCACCGCCGCCAACGCGCTCGACGTGTGGAATCCCGCAGCGACCAACCGCACCTCGGCGGCGGTGCGCGCCTTGCTCACCGACAGCCGCAGCTCGACCAGCCATGTCAGCACGATCCGGCAATTCCGCGCCGGCATCGATGGGTCGCTGTTCAACCTGCCCGCCGGTGCGGTGAAGATCGCGGTCGGCGGCGAGTTGCAGAACTGGGTGCTGAACACGACCGTCGTCCGGCCGCTCAATTCGGGACCGGCCAGCCTGGGATCGACTCAGCGCTATTTCCCGCTCGATCGTCAGGTGCAGTCGGTTTACGGCGAGCTTCTGGTCCCGGTCGTTTCGCCGGACATGGACAGTTTCGTCTACCGGATCGATCTCAGCGCCTCTGGCCGGTACGATCACTACAGCGATTTCGGTGGCACCTTTAACCCGAAATTCGCGGCCAATGTGGAGATCGTCCAGGGCATCAAGCTGCGCGCCAACTGGGCCCGTTCGTTCGTCGCACCGTCGATGCGCTCGGTCGGCGACCAGTTCGGCACCTACAGCAACTCGACCGTATCGCTGACCAACGCGACCGCCCAGGTGTCGGTCGCCCGTTTCCCGACGATCGCCAATATCCCGGGCATCCCCTGCTCGAACGGCTTCTGCACGATCGGCGGCAGCAACATCCAGGGTGTGGTGGTCGATACCGGCAACCCGAATGTTGGCCCGCAAAAAGGCACGACCTGGTCGTACGGCATCGATCTGGCGCCGACCTTCCTGCCCGGCTTCCGGGCGTCGGTCACCTTGTTCAACAACCAGTTGCGCGGCGGCATCACCTCACCCTGCGCGCCGGGCTGCATCCTGAACAACGGCGCGCTGAACTATCTGCTGACGATCTATCCGAGCGGCGCCACGCCGGCGCAACTCGCGGCGCAGTTCAACAACGTGCCGATCACCACCGCGCTGCCCAGTACGACCTATTATGTCTTCCGCCGTCCGCAATCGAATGCGCTCGATCTCGATCTCACCGGCCTCGATATCTCGGCGAGCTACGCATTCAACACCGGGATCGGCAAGTTCGACTTCGGCGGCTCGTGGACCGAGTTCCTGAAGTTCAAGCAGGGCTATGTCGGCGGGGCGAAGTTCGACATCCTGAACACCGTGGGCGTCAATTCGACCTTCCCGTCGATCGCACGCCAGGCGCGGTTCAATATGGGCTGGAACTATGAAGGCGCGTCGCTCGAATTCTTCGCCAACCATGTCGGATCCTACAAGAACTGGGCGAGCGGCACGGTCAACCCGCTGGTCCTCGACGCCGCCGGCAACGTCGCCGGTGGCGGCGATATCGTGAAGTCCTGGACCACCTTCGATGGCCACGCCGGCTATAAATTCTCGAAGGGCGGCATGCTCGGCGACAGCGAGATCTATGTCGACGTCAACAACATCTTCGACAAGGCGCCGCCCTTCACCAACACCGCCAATGGCTATGATCCGTTCGGGTCCAACCCGCTCGGCCGGGTCATCAGCATCGGCCTTCGCATGAAATATTGAGCCCCCTCCGCGGCGCCCTCCTTCGCGGGAGGGCGCCGGTTTTCTCCGAATTCTCGGGAAGCAGTCATGAAGAAACTCTGGGTTCCACTATTGCTGTTGTGCACGACGCCGGCGGTCTCGCAGACCGATCCTCATCGCACCGTCGATCCGACCTTCCTCCACCGCTTCGTGCCGGATGTGAAGCCGGTGCAGGTGCCGATCAGCAGCCCCACCGCGCATTACAAGGCGCTGTTCGGGGAGGGCGATGCCAACGCCAAGCTGCTCCGGGCGATGAGCCGGTTCGGCGAGCTCAGCGTCGACCCGAACGGCAGGAGCAGCCTCGTCCGCTATCCGCGCGAGGAGCATATGTTCGTGATCCTCGATGGCGAGGGCACCATCTCGTACGGCGGCAAGACCTTCCCGGTGAAGAAGGAGGATTTCCTCTATCTGCCGCCGACCGTCGCGTTCGGCCTGAACGGCGGGCCAAAGGGCGTGAAGGCCGCCTTCATGGGCTTCAGGATCCCCGAGGCGATGCCGCTGACCATCCCCGACACGCTGAAGATCGCGAACATCGCCGATGTGCCCCTGGTCAATGTCGGCGGCCATCCGCTCGACACGCTCTACCGGCTGATGATGGGCGACACCAAGAGCACGCGCGACAAGCTCTCGACCGGGCATGTCATGATCAGCCTGTTCGTCATGGAGTTCGCGCCCGGCGCCACCAACTTCCCGCACCATCACGAGACGCAGGAGGAGATCTACCTCATGCTCGACGGCAAGGGGCAGATGGTCGCGGGCAGCGGGATGGACGGGATCGAGGGCAAGTTCCCGGCGAAACCCGGCGACGCTTATTACTACCGGGCGAATACGACGGTCGGTTTCTACAACGACAAGGCGCCCAGCCCGAAACCGGCGCGCATCCTCGCCGTGCGCTCCAACATGCCCCCGCCCAAGTGATGGAGCCGAAATGATGAAACGACCTTCCATCGCACTGACTCTGGCCGGGCTCGCGCTCGGCCTTGGTGCGAGCGGCGCGCGCGCGCAGCTCGCGATCTCCGCCAATGACGGCAAGCAGCCCCGCCTCGGCCAGAAGCCGGGCGACGTGAAGCCCGACAATGTCACCGTCATCGACCTGAGCAGCTATCCGCCCAGGGTGATCGGCAAGGTCGAGGTGCCGGTGAGCATGATCGGCCCGCCGACCATCGTCGGCGTCGCCCGCGATGCGAGCTTCGCGATCGTCACCAACGGGCAGAAGTTCGATCCGGCCGACAATTCGAAGTTTATCCTCGACGACACCGTCTCGGTCATCGACCTGAAGGACCCGACCAATCCCAGGGTGATCCAGACGATCAAGGCCGGCGACGGCGCCTCGGGCGTGGCGATCAACCGCGCGGGCACGCTCGCGCTGGTCGCGGCGACGGGTGAGGGGACGATCTCGGTCTATTCGATCGCGAACAAGACGCTGACGCTCGCCGACAAGCTGCAGCTCGATGCCAGGGCGGGGCCGGTCGACGTCGCGATCTCCCCCGACGGCAAGACCGCGCTCGTCACGCAGCGGCGCGGCAACGGCATCTGGCGCCTCGCGATCGACGGCACGAAGGTCACCGACACCGGCACGATGTATGCGACCGGCGGCAACCCGTACGGATCGGTGTTCAGCCGCGACGGGCGCTACGCCTATAGCACCAACCTGCTCGGCACGCTCCCGCCCGAGGGCACGCCGCCGCAACGCGGGCCCCGGATCGGCACGGTCAGCGTGATCGACCTCAAGACCGACAAGGTCGTCAACCGGGTCGAGGTCGGCCCGACGCCCGAGCATGTCGCGATCTCGCCTGACGGGCGCTATCTCGAGGTGACGGTGGTCAACGGCTCCTCCGCCAACCCGACCTCGGCGCAGTTCAGCCCGTTCGGCCTGTTGCAGGTCTATCGCCTGAGCGGCCCCATACTGACGCTCGTCGCCCAGGCGCAGACCGGTCAATGGGGGCAGGGCGCGACCTGGAGCAAGGATAGCCGAACAATCCTATTGCAGGGCGCCGTCGCACGCGAGATCGAGGTGTATCGCTTCGACGGCACGTCGCTGAAGCGGGATATGGGAGCCACCCTGAAGTTCGATACCCGCCCCGGCGCGATCAGCACCGCGCAAAGCCGCTAAATCTTTCGTCAACACCCGTTTCTACCCAGGAGAGTGACATGATCCGACCTACCCTGCCCGTGATCGCCAGCGCGACGCTTGGCGCCATCCTGCTCGTCACGGGTGCGTTTGCGCAGACCGTGCCGCCGACCCGGGGCCCGGCCGACGGCGCGACGCCGGCCTGGTTCCTGCAAGGGTCCGCCCCCGATCCGGGCGGCCGCACCTCGGTCGACGCGAACGGCGTGGTGACGGTGCTGCCGCGGCCGGAGGGGGCGCCCTTCGCGGCGGGTGCGCGGCCCAACACGATCCAGGGCTGCCGGCACTCGACCGCGTGCCAGAACCGCAACGGCCCGCAGCGCGGCCAGCTGCAGCGTGTCCAGTGGGAACAGAAGCTCGGTTACAAGTTCAGCTATCCGATCCAGCTGCCGCCGGGCATTGGCGGCGTGCCGGCGGTCGCGCTCGATTCGAAGAACAATCTCTGGGTGTTCCAGCGCAAGCCCGCCGGCAGCCCGCAGCTGATGCGCTATTCGCCCGCCGGCAAGCTGACCATGACGGTCGGTGACGACGTGATCGGCCATGCCGACAAGGCGCATGGCATGGCGATCGATGCCGAGGACAATGTCTATGTCATCGATACCGCCAATGCGACGGTCAAGAAGGTCAGCCCGGACGGCAAGCTGCTCCAGACGATCGGGACCTCCGGCCATCCGGGTGACTGGGACGAAGGCAAGGGCCAGCGGCTGCTGTGGGAGCCGGTGATGATCGCCTTCGGCCCCAATGGCGACATGTACATCGCGCAGGGCCATGGCAACGAAAGCCCGAACGTGGTGGATTCGGACGATCCCACCAACAATATCGGCGCGGCCCGCGTCCTTCACCTCGACAAGGCCGGCAATTATATCGGCCAGTGGTTCGGCCACAACACCGGCCGCGGCAAGTTCCAGAACGCGCACGGGCTGGGCGTCGATCCCAGGACCGGCGATGTCTGGGTCGGCGACCGCGAGGATTACCGCATCATCATCTTCAACAGCAAAGGCGAGTATCTCCGCCAGATCGCGACCGAGAATCTGGTCTGCGCGATCCAGTTCGATCGCAATGGCGAACCGTGGATGGCCAGCGGCCAGGACGGCCAGTTCCTCAAGCTCGATCGCAAGACCGGCAAGGTCGTCGGCGCCACCGGCAACGGCATGGGCATCGGCAAGGGCCAGTTCATCGAAGCCAGCTATTGGGTGTTCGACAAGCAGAACAACATGTGGGCGGGCGACACCAGCGTCGGCCGCGTGACCCGCATCGCGAAGTAAAAGCGGCTGGACCGGTCCGTCCGCACCCGGCGCGGGCGGACCGGCAAGGCCGCCGGCCCGTGGAACACCCGACCTGGAGGTGTTCCAAACAGCCTTCCGCGGTGTTCCACATTGCCCGGAAGGTGTTCCATCCTGGGTGTTCCACCGCACCCGACCATCGGGGATGGCGCATCTTGGTATCGGCATTTACCGCGCCAATATTGAATAAATGGCGGAATTCCGCCGATTATTACCGCCAATTTTCGTTATTTTCGCGCCCGATTTCCCGTCCTCACGCCCGGCGCACGCCAGGGGAATGACATGTCCCCGTGGAACACGGTGTTCCGGCTTTGGCATAACGTGTATTCCCGCATTGTTCCTTATAGTTGACGGGTCGCCGGGGAGCGGGGAAAAACAATATGCTGATCCAGGAATTGCCGATCGCTCATATGCGGGTCGGCCTGCGTACCGAATTCGGTTTGATCGAAAAGGCGCGCCACATTCACAACCAGCGCCGTCTGCGCGACGAAGTGCTCGGCAACGAGCTGTTCGGCGATCCGGGCTGGGATCTGATGCTCGATCTCTACATAGCTCAGGCCAGCGGCAAGCGCGTTTCGGTGACGAGCGCCGCGATCGGCTCGGGCAAGCCGATGTCGACCGGCCTGCGCTGGGTCAAGCTGCTGATCGAGCGCTCGCTGGTCGTCCGGGAGGCCGATCCTTATGACGGCCGACGCTCCTATCTCCGCCTGACCACCACCGCCTATGAGGCGATGGAGGATTTCCTCGCCCGCTGCTGAGCGCGCACTAACAAAGTCGGGTCGCACCAAGGGCCTGCCTCCAGCCTCCTGATGTTGCGGAGGTCGGAGGCAGGCCCTAACGATTTTCCGTCCTTGCGGGAGATCATGATGCTGAACGGTGCGGTGCTGGTAACGGGTGGAGCAGGCTATATCGGGAGCCACGCGGTCCTCGCCCTGCTCGACGCCGGACACCGCGTGGTGGTCGTCGACAATCTCGTCACCGGTTTCGACTGGGCGGTCGATCCCCGCGCCACCCTGGTCCGGGCCGGTATCGAGGAGGACGGCCCGGTCCGCGCGGCGATGCGCGCGCATGACGTGCGCGCCGTGATGCATTTCGCCGGCTCGGTCGTGGTGCCCGAATCGGTCAGCGATCCGCTCAAATATTATCGCAACAACACCGCGGCCAGCCGCGCGCTGCTCGAAAGCGCGGTGGTGTGCGGCGTGCGCCACTTCATCTTCTCCTCGACCGCAGCGACCTATGGCACACCCGAAAAAGTGCCGATCGCCGAGGGCGATCCGCAATCGCCGATCAATCCCTATGGCATGTCGAAGCTGATGACCGAGGCGATGTTGCGCGACGTCGCCGCCGCGCACCCGATCAATTTCGCGGCGCTGCGCTATTTCAACGTCGCCGGCGCGGACCCGAAGGGCCGCAGCGGCCAGTCGACCGCGGGCGCCACCCATCTCATCAAGGTCGCGGTCGAGGCGGCGACCGGCAAGCGCGACGGGGTCTCGGTGTTCGGCACCGATTTCGCCACGCCCGATGGGACTGGCGTGCGCGATTATATCCATGTCAGCGATCTTGCGGCGGCGCATGTCGCCGCGCTCGACCTGCTTATCGCCGAGCCGGGGCGCAATCATTTCCTCAACGCCGGCTATGGCCGCGGCTTCTCGGTGCAGCAGGTGCTCGATGCGGTCGACCGCGTCACCAACATGAAGATCGAGCGCCGCCTCGAAGGCCGCCGCCCCGGCGACCCGGCGGAACTGGTCGCCGACAACCGCGCGATCCTCGCCACGCTCGACTGGAAGCCGGCGCTCGACGATCTCGACACGATCGTGAAGGATGCGCTCGCCTGGGAGCGCTTGCTGGAACAGCGCGGCCAGCAATAGCGCCGCCGCCGCGCGTCAGGACGGTCCGCCCGGTTCGACCCACCGCGTGATGCCGATCGCCTCGAGAAAGGCGTCGTCATGGCTCACCACCAGCAGCGCGCCGTCATAAGCGCGTAATCCGGCCTCCACCGCCTCGATCGACTCCAGGTCGAGATGGTTGGTCGGTTCGTCCAGGATCAGCAGGGAAGGGGGCTTCGGACCGCCCAGCACACAGGCGAGCCCGGCGCGCAGCATCTGTCCGCCGCTGAGCGTCGAGACGATCTGCAACGCCGCCTCCGCCCGGAACATGAACCGGGCAAGCGCCGCCCGGCACGCATTCTCGTCGGTCGATCGGTTGATCCGCGCATAATTGTCGCGGATCGACCTGTCCGGATCGAGCAGGCTCACCCGCTGGTCGAGCATCGCCAGATCGACCGGCACCCGCACCGTCCCGCGCCACGGCTGCAGCGTGCCGGTGATCAGCGCGAGCAGGGTCGTCTTGCCCGATCCGTTCGGCCCGGTCAGCGCGACCCGCTCCGGCCCGCTGATCGTCAGCGACTGGTCGCGCAGTACCGGGTTGCCCGGCGCATATCCCGCCGTCACGCGATCGATTTCCAGCACGATCCGGTTCGCCGGCAGCCCGGTCGGGGCGAGCGTGACCAAAAAGGGCTGCAGCACCTCCACCCGCTCGCGCGCCGCCGTCGCGGCCTCGGCGGCCTGGGTCCTTTGCCGCGCCGCCAGCCGCCGGTTCTCGCCGCCGCTATCCTCGGCCCGGTCCTTGCGCGCGCCGATCAGGATGCGCGGCATGTCGCCCTTCGCGCCCTTGCGTTTGCCCGCACCGTCCTTGCGTGCCTTGCGCTCGGCCGTCTCCTGCGCGCCCCGCGCCACTTCGGTCACGTGGCGCTCGGCCTCGGCCAGGTCGCGTTCCGCCGCCGCCAGCTCGATCGCCTTGCGTTCGCGATAGCGGCTCCAGTTGCCGCCATAGCGCGTCGCGCCCAGGCCGGTCATCTCGACGATCGCGTCCATCGTTTCGAGCAGCGCGCGGTCATGGCTGACGACGATCGCCCCGGCCCGCCAGCCGTTAAGCAGCGCGATCACCGCGTCGCGCCCCTCCCGGTCGAGATTGTTGGTCGGCTCGTCGAGCAGCAGGAAATCGGGTTCCGAAAAGATCGCGCCGGCCAGACTCGCCCGCGTGCGCTGCCCGCCGGACAGCGCGGTCAGCGCCGTATCCGGTCCGGCATCGAGTCCGACCCGGCCGAGTGCCGCGGCGATGCGATCCTCCAGCGTCCAGTCGGCCTTACCCAGTTCGTCGATGCTTGCGATCCCCTGTTCGGCGCGGCGCAACAGCGCGAGTGCCTCGGTCGCGCCGAACAGGTCGGCGACCGTCTCGCCGGAGAGCTGCACGGTCTGGCGCAGCACACCGATCGTGCCGCTGACCGAGATGCGGCCCGACTGGACCGGTATTTGCCCGGCGATCAGCCTGAGCAGCGTGGACTTGCCCACACCGTTGCGCCCGACCAGCCCGGCGCGCTCGGCACCGAAGCTCAGGTCGAGATCGGTCAGGACCGGACGATTGTCAGGCGTCGACCAGGAAAGATGGGAAATGGATATGGCAGGCATGATGAAGGTCCCCGAGGGCAAGGCGAACTGGCGTTGCGGTCGGGGACAAGGTCATGGCGCACATCCGGTCGGAGGGCCGGTGTCAGCGGCCTGATAGGCTTGAGGTAAAGGCGGTGGCGGCGCGTTGCGAGAAGCCCCCTTGTATCGGTCGCCCTATCGGAACTCCGGGAAAAGCCGCTCGATGTCGGCCTGCAAGTCGCTCGGGCCAGGGAGCAGGCCGAAATGATCCAGCAGCCCCTTCACCAGCCGTGCCCGGTGCGGGCCGATGCCGGGCATCGTCTCCAGCCCGGGAAAGTCGGGATCGGCCAGCCTGTCCGCCAGGTCGCCGAGCGTTCGATATCCCGATGCCGTCAGCCTTTGCCGCAAGCCGGGAGGCAGGACGGACTGGCTGACCGGCAGATCGCGGTCGGTCGCCTCCGGGCTGGTCGAGCGCAGCCGGGTGCGCGCACCCTTTTCGCGCTTCAGCGCCCGGCGAATATGGCCGAGCTGGCCGGCGCTGAGCCCGAGCCGGCGACGGATCTCGCGATAAGGCGTACCGGCGGCGCGCAAGCCGCGCGCCTCTTCCAGATTCTGTATGGCCTGTTCGGGCTGGCTCAGCATCGGTGATCGGTCCTGTTCCGTTCCGACCCGGTAGCGGATTTCGCTACCATGCGACAGCATCCGGCAGGAAAGGGGGCAGGGGCAGGCTATCCGTCGCGGGCTCCCGTCGGATTGGCGACACCCTCCGCATAAGTCCCATGCCCCTCGATCACCAGGCGACCCGCGAATTTCAGTACCTCGCATACTCGGGCCTGTTTCTGGTTCGTATAGGCGATGACCAGGCACTCCACGCCGACGAACACGGCGTCTATCGTAAAGCGAAGGTCCGGAATCCTGGCGATGCCGATCGCCCAATAATGTCTGATCGCCGGTTTTCCGATCAGCCGGCCACCGCTCCCGGGCAGGACGAGCGCGGCAAAGGGCGAGGAGAAGCTGGCATCCTCATGGAAATGGCGAAGCACCGCCTCGATATCGCGCGCATTCCAGGCGGCGGCCCATTCGGCCGCGAAGTGCGCCGGGTCGATCTCCATCCATCCTCTCCCTCGGGCATGGTCACTCTTCCGCCAGCGACCCCGTCGGGCGGATGACGCACCAATCCGCGCGCCGCTCTGCGAAAACCTCGACGAACGGCTCGGGGAAATCCCGGTCGGCAAAGCCGCCGGCCGGCACGGAGATCATGCCCGGCCGCACCTCGATCTCATAGAATACCGATGTCCCGCATCCGCGGCAGAAATGGAAATCCGCCCAGCGACCCTCGTCGCCGGTCCGGCGATAGGTGCCATGCTCTCCATGCGTCGAGACCTGGGCTGCGTCATAGGTCGCGGTATACGCGAACGCGCTGCCGCTCCGCCGCTTGCAGTCAAGGCAATGGCAGATGGAAACGCGCACCGGCTCCCCGCGGCAGGTCGCGCTCAGGGCACCGCACATGCACTGGGCGATCCTCTCGTCGGTCATGCTCTGCTCCCTATGGTCAGCCGGCCGGGCCGACGATCACCTTGCCGCGCAGATCGGGCGCGGCGAAGGTCGATTCACCGTCTCCGCCATCATCGTTCCCGATCATCGCGAACAACTCCATATAGGTTAGCTCAGGCTGGCCACACCAGCGCTGGCGCCCACCTGCGCCGCGAACCACGGCTCGATCCGCCGCAGCGCCTCCTCCACCCGGTCGGTCGACACCGCGAAGCTGAACCGCATGAACCGCCGCCCCTCCACCGGATCGAAATCGATCCCCGGCGCCGTCGCCACCCCGGTCTCGGCCAGCAGGCGCATGCAGAAGTCCATGCTGTCATCGGTCAGGTGGCCGATATCCGCCCAGATATAAAAGGCCCCGTCCGGCGGCGCGATCCGCTTCAGCCCGAGCGCGGGTAACGCGGCGAGCAACAGGTCGCGGTTGCGCGCATAGCTCTCGACATAGCCCTCCAGCTCGTCGCGGCAATCGAACGCGACCAGGCCGGCATGCTGCGCCAGCGACGGCGGCGTCAGGAACAGATTGCCCATCCGCGCCCGCGCCGCATCGATCAGCGCCGGCGGCACCACCAGCCAGCCGAGCCGCCAACCGGCCATGCTGAAATATTTGGAGAAGCTGTTGACGATCAGCGCGTCGGAATCCTCCTGCAACACCGACCGCGCCGGGCCGACATAGCTCAGCCCGTGATAGATCTCGTCCGAGACGATGCGGATGCCTCGCCTGCGGCACACCGCGACGATCGCCGCCAGTTCGTCCGCCGCGATGATCGTCCCGGTCGGGTTGGCCGGGCTGGCGAGGATCAGCCCCTGCGGCGCCGGCTCGAGCCGCTCGATCGCTGTAGCGGTGATCTGGAACCGCTCCGCCTCGCCGCAGCCGATCTCGACCGGCACGAGGTGAAGCGCCTTCACCGTGTTGCGATAGGCGACATAACCCGGCCGCGCGAAGGCCACCCGGTCGCCCGGCGCGAACAGGCAGGACAGCGCCAGCACAAAGGCGGGCGAGGCCCCGCAGGTCAGCACCACCTGTTCGGGGTCGATGGCGACGCCATAGGCCTCGTTATAATGGCGCGCGATCCGCGCCTTGAGCGGCATGCTCTCCCAATAGCCCATGCCGTCGGTCGCGAGCACGTGGTGCGCCGTCGCGATCGCCGCGGCCGGCGCGCCGGTCGAGGGCTGGCCGAACTCCATATGGATCACCGACCGGCCCTCGGCCGACAGGCGGTGCGCCAGCCGGCTGACGGCGATGGCGTGGAAGGGATCGATCTCGGCTGACATGCGGCCCGCTTAGCGCCTGAGCGGCCGGGCACAATCTACAATTCCCCTCCCGCTTGCGAGCTGGCGGTCCGGCGAGGCCGGGATTGCCCCCGGCAATCCCTCAATCATGCTGGGCATGATTGACCTCGTCAGACCGCCCGCTGGGTTAGGGGAGGGCGTGTCCGCAAACGGTGAATTCCTTCTTACAGGCCCTCCCCCGACCCCTCCCGCAAGCGGGAGGGGAGAAGGGCGAAATGCGCGATCGTCTCGAACCTCGCCATGCGTACATCCGGTCAGCAATCGTTCACCCGAAAAGGCGCATCGGCGCTGGCGCTGTGGTAAAAAGGATGTGGTTGAATGTCCCGGTCGATTCGGCGAACTGCCTGTGCCCTGGTCGCTCTGGTGACGGCGATCTCCCCGATCTCCGCCTCGATGGCTTCCGCCCAGGATTATCCGCCGCCACCGCCCCAGACGAGCTATCGCGACCCGCCGCCACAGCAGCAAGGTTATCGGGATCCGCCGCCGCCGCCCGAACAGGGCTATGACGAGCAGGATGACGCGCCGCCGCCCGGCTATGACGGGTCCGAACCGCCCCCGCCGCCGCCCGGCTATGTGGCGGATCAGGCCGACGCGGCGCAGTACGACCAGGACCGCCGCTACGAGGCCTATGCCGAGGACTGGTCGGCGAGGAACTGCATCCAGGCCCGCAGCAACTCCACTGCCGGCGCAGTGATCGGCGGCGTGTTCGGCGCGCTGCTCGGGTCGAGCATCGCCGGCCGGCACGATCGCGGCGCGGGTGCCATCATCGGCGGCGTCGCGGGTGCCGCCGGCGGTGCCGCGCTCGGCGACCAGAGCCGCTACGACACCAGCCCCGGCTGCCCGCCCGGCTTCGTCGTGCGCAACGACGCGCCGGCCTTTTATTATGACGGCCCTTATACGTACGCCGCGCCGGGCTGGTACCGGCCCTGGGTCTATTATGAAGGCCGCTGGAGCTATCGGCCCTATCCCTATCACGCCTGGTATTACCGCCACTACGGCTATGCCCGGCCCTATCATTATCGCGGCTATGGCCGGGGCTATTATCGCCATCGCCGCTGGTGACGGCCGGGGCCGACCCCATTAAAGGCGTGCCCAGCGCCAATGATGAGGAATGCCCATGTCCCGGATCACCCTGCAACAGGCCAACAGGATCATCGAGGCGGCGCTGGCCCGCGGCGCCGAACTCGGCCTCAAGCCGCTGAGCGTGTCGGTGCTCGATGCGGGCGGCCACATGATCGCCTTTCAGCGCCAGGACCGCGCGTCGAGCCTGCGCGAACGGATCGCCTCGGGCAAGGCGGCCGGCGCGCTCGCCCTCGGCGTCTTGAGCCGCAAGATCGGCGAGATGGCGGCCGACCGGCCGAGCTTCGTCGCGTCGCTCGGCGCGCTGGCGACGCACGGCATCATCCCCGCGGCGGGCGGGGTGATCGTGGTGGACGGCGAAGGCCTGCCGATCGGCGCGGTCGGGATCACCGGCGACAGCTCGGACAATGACGAGGCCTGCGCCCTGGCCGGCATCGCCGCCGCGGGGCTGACCGCGCAATCATAATCAGTCTGCTTCCCCGGCGAAGGCCGGGGTCCAGTTGGGGAGGATTAGTAGTGACCCGTCTCGCTGGCCAAAGGCTGTTTTTCGCGCTGATTCCCGCAATCTTGTCCGCCCTTCTCATCGCCACCCCGGCGACAGCGCAGGTCCATGGCCGCATCTATCCCGCCCCCAAGGCGCCGCTGAGCACCGCCGGCCTGCCTGCCACCGCGACGATCGATACGGTGCAAACCGCCGATGGCCTGTCGCTCAAGGGCATCGAGATCGCCCCGCGTGACGGCAAGCCGACCCTGCTCGCTTTCCACGGCAACGGCTCGAGCGCGATGCGGTCGGTGGAATGGTATGCCCCGCTGATCGCCGAAGGCTATGGCATCGTCGCCGCGGAGTACCGCGAATATAGCGGCAATCCGGGCAAGGCGAGCGAAGCCGGCCTCGCCGCCGATGCCGACGCCTTTTACGCCCGCGCCCGCAGCCTGGCGGGCAGCGGCAAGCTGATCCTGGTCGGCCACAGCCTGGGCGGCGGCGTCGCCTTCGGGCTCGCCACGCGCCAGCATGTCGATGCGCTGGTCACCATCGGCGCCTTCACCCGCCTGCGCGACATGGTGTCGAAACTCCTCCGCGCCGCCGTCCCCAACGAGTATGACAATGTGGCCGCGATCCCGAAGCTCGATGAGCCGCTCTACCTGATCCAGGGCACCGCGGACGACACCGTGCCGTGGCAGATGGGGGAACAACTCGCCAAGGCGGCCGGCGCGGCGCACAAGCCCGGCGCTGCCTTCGTCATCAAGGATGCGGGCCATGCGCCCGATGGCGCTGTTGTGGCGATGATCCTCCGGGCGATCGTGGCGAAGCTCGACGGGGATGGCGCGACGGTGAAGGTGACGTTGCCGGAAACCGTGCATCTGTACCCGTTCGGCCAGTAGGGGGACTCCCCCTATCTTCTTCCCCGGCGGAGGCCGGGGCCCAGTCGGGAAGGCTGATGTAACTATGCGCAGCGCCAGCCATGTGCGTCCCCCAACTGGGCCAGTACCGGGTTGAACATGCCCCGCATGTTCAAGGATCGTCCGGGGGACGATCCGACCCGGCACTCTTCGCCGGGGAAGGGAAGAGGGTGAGGGGCGCCCAGCGCCCCGATTCAACCTCTCGCACTGCCCGCTATCGTCTCACGCCCGGCGCTCCACGCCGAAGCCCGAGAGAGACGCAACGTGCCAGTCAAGATTCCAGCCCCCAACTATCCCCAAGAAGAGCGCGAACAATTTCCGATACCCCTCGCGAAATTCGGCAGCTATTCGTCAAGTGCGCTCGGCGCCATATTTCGCGGCGCGTTTCTTGCGCTTCCAACACCTGTTCGCCCGCCCCAACTAAACCCTCTACAGGCGCGCAATAGCGCCGCGATTCGCCCCCTTCGCAGGTGGGTCGCAAAATTCGACGAATACTGGCCAGTTTCGATCCGACTCCAACACCATTACTTGAAGCCTCCACGCCGGGGGTCAGGGCCCCTTCACCACCACGCCGCCCTTGATCACCAGCCGCACGTCGCGCACCACCGCTATGTCCCGGGTCGGGTCGCCGCTCACCGCGATCAGATCGGCGAGCAGCCCCGGCTTCACCGCGCCGACCTTGGCATCGAGGTGGAAGGCCCGCGCATTGCCCGAGGTCGCGGCAATCATCACCTGCGCCGCCGGCATGCCGCCCGCGGCCATCAGCTCCATTTCGCGCGCATTCTCGCCATGCGTGAACACGCCGACATCGCCGCCCATGCACATCGGTACGTCGGCCGCGCGAGCCAGCGCGAAGGACTTCCGGCTCTCGCTCACGCTGACCGGCGCGGGATCGGCGCCGTTCCAGCCGCGATAGCGCGCTACGGCATCGGAGGCGGCCAGCGTCGGGCACAGCGCGATCCCCTTCGCCGCCATCGCCTTGAAGATCTCGGTCGTGCCGTCATAGCCATGCTCGATCGTGTCGACCCCGGCCGCGATTGCCCGGCGCATGCCCTCGGCGGTCGACGCATGGACGGCGACGGTGCGCCCCGCATCATGTGCCGCCTCGGTCGCGGCGGTGATCTCGGCCAGCGACAGGGTCGCCCGGCTCGGTTCGCCCGGCCCCCAGCGGTAATCGGCGTACAGCTTCACCACATCCGCGCCCGCCGCGATCTGGCTGCGCACCGCGCGGACCATGTCGTCGACGCCGCTCACTTCCTCCGCACCCTGCGGGATCGCGACGCCCGGTTCGAACCCCTTCGGGCCATAAGCCCCCAGCGCGACGATCGCCCGCGTAGCCACCGTGAGGCGCGGCCCCGGTACAATGCCCTGCTCGATCGCCTGGCGCAGCCCAACATCGGCATAGCCCGCCCCCTCGGTGCCGAGATCGCGCTCGCTGGTGAAGCCCGCCATCAGGGTCGCGCGCGCCTGCGCCACCGCCCGCGCGGTGCGCAGCGCCAGCGGCTCGTGCAGCACCTGATCGTCCCAGCTCGTCTCGTTATAGGGATGCAGGAACAGATGGCCGTGGCCCTCGATCATCCCGGGCATCAGGGTCTGGCCCGGCAGCTCGATCGTGCGCGCGCCGGCGGGCGCGGTCAGCGCCGGCCCGACCGAGACGATCTTGCCGCCCTCGATCAGCACTTCCCAGCCGGCATGCGGCTTCGGATCGACGCCGTCGAAAACCTGTGCCGGGCGCAGCAGGATAGGCGGTTCGGCCGCCGCCACGGGTCCGGCGATCGACAAGGTCAGCGCCAGCAACCACTTCATCGCCCGTTCTCCTTGCCGCGCCACGATGCGCCGGATAGCCCTTGTCTCATGGATAGACTCAGCCGCCGCCTTCGCAACCCGCTCCTCGCGCTTGCTCTCCTGACCCCCGGCATCGCCCACGCCGCGCCGGACGAGAAGGCCGGCTGGAAGGCCCAGGCCGCCCGCGTCACCATCACGCGCGACGATTGGGGCATCGCCCATGTCGTCGGCAAGAGCGACGCCGATGCCGTGTTCGGCGCGATCTACGCTCAGGCGGAGGATGATTTCGGCCGGATCGAGGCGAACTATCTGACCGCGCTCGGCCGCACCGCGGAGGCGCAGGGCAACGAGGCGATCTGGGCCGATCTGCGCCAGCGCCTCTATGTCGATCCGGTCGATCTCCAGAAGCAGTACAAGGCAAGCCCGGCGTGGCTGCGCGCCTTGATGCAGGCCTGGGCCGATGGGCTGAACTATTATCTCGCCACGCATCCCGACACGCGCCCCAAGGTGCTGACGCGGTTCGAACCCTGGATGGCGCTGTCCTTCACCGAAGGCAGCATCGGCGGCGATATCGAGCGCATCTCGCTGTCGGAACTGGAGAGCCTCTACGGCACCCGCCAGGTCGCGATGACCGACGAGGAGCTTGGCCGAATCCCGCGCGAACCGCGCGGCTCCAACGGCATCGCCATCGCGCCGAAGAATAGCGCTGACGGCCACGCCCTGCTGCTGATCAACCCGCACACCAGCTTCTATTTCCGCTCCGAGCTGCAGATGACCAGCGGGGAGGGGCTCAACGCCTATGGCGCCTCCACCTGGGGGCAGTTCTTCATCTATCAGGGCTTCAACGCCAATGCCGGCTGGATGCACACCTCCTCGGGCGTCGACAATGTCGATGAGTTCGCCGAGACCTTCGTGTTCCAGTCGGGTAAGCTATCCTATCGCTATGGCGACAAGCTCCGCCCGGTCGACCGCAGCCGCATCTCGATTTCCTATCGCCAGCCCGACGGCACCATGGGCACCCGCACCTTCACCGTGCAGCGCACGCACCATGGCCCGATCGTCGCCAAGCGCGACGGCAAATGGATCGCCATGTCGCTGATGTGGAAACCGATCCCCGCGCTCGAACAAAGCTGGCTGCGCACGAAGACGACCGATCTCGCTTCCTACATGGCCGTCGCCGAGCGCCAGGCGAACAGCTCGAACGACACGCTCTTCGCCGACAGCAAGGGCGAGATCGCCTATCTCCACCCGCAATTCGTGCCGATCCGCAACGACAGCTTCGATTATACCCGCGCAGTCGACGGATCGGATCCCGCGACGGACTGGAAGGGGCTGCATGCGATCGCGACGCTGCCCAATGCGATCAACCCCCCGGTCGGCTGGGCGAAGAACTCGAACGACTGGCCCTGGCAGTCGGCCGGCCCCGACAGCCCGAAGGCGGCCGACTATCCCAAATATATGGATCAGGCCGGGCCGAATGCGCGCGGCACACATTCCGATCTGCTGCTGACCGGCAAGACCGGCTTCACGCCCGAAGGGCTGCGCGCCGCAGCCTATGACTCCTATCTCCCCGCCTTCGCCAAGCTGATCCCGCAACTGGTGTCCGCCTGGCAGGCGCTTCCCGCAGGCGACGCCCGCCGCGCCAAACTCGCCGCGCCGATCGCCGCGCTCAAGGGCTGGGACTATCGCTGGAGCGCCGCGTCCGAACCGACCTCGCTCGCCATCTTCTGGGGCGATGCGCTGTGGAAGGATGTCGGCGGCTTCGCTCGTGCCGAGCGCATGAACGTGCCCGACTATATCGCCGCGAAAGTGACGGCCGAGGCGAAGCTCGATGCGCTCGTCCAGGCGGTCGATCGCCTGACCCGCGACTTTGGCGACTGGCGCGTGGCCTGGGGCCGGATCAACCGGTTCCAGCGCCTCGACGATTCGATCGATGCCCGGTTCGATGATTCAAAACCCAGCATCGCCGTGCCATTCGTCTCCGGCCAATGGGGGTCGCTGGCGAGCTATGGTGCGAAGGCGTATCCGAACACGAAGAACTATTACGGCACCAGCGGCAACAGCTTCGTCGCGGTGGTGGAATTCGGCCCGCGCCTCAAGGCCTGGGCGGTCACCGCGGGCGGCGAAAGCGGCAACCCCGCGTCACCCCATTTCAACGACCAGGCCCAACGCTACGCCGACGGCAATCTCCGACCGGTCTATTTCTACCCGCAGGACCTCACCGGCCATGTGGAGCGGAAATACCAGCCGGGGGAGTAAGGCGCGGTGTCAGCAATTATGTTCCTTCCCCGGCGAAGGCCGGGGTCCAGTTGGGGGACTTGGATTGGAGAAGGTGCCCTTCGTTACTACAACCTCTCCAACTGGACCCCGGCCTTCGCCGGGGAAGACCCTTTCAGGCCTCGCCCGCTCTGGTCTGCTCCCACGCATCCACCACCGCATCAACCGTGACATCCGCCTCTGCCATCGTCGTCGCCACCGAGGAGACCGAAACCCGCATCACCCACTGCCCGCGCCACAGCGCCGATCCGATGAACGCCACCGCATCCTCCTGGACCTGCTTCACCGTCGCGAGCGTCAGCGCATCATCGTCCCCGAAGCGCACCATGAACTGGTTGAGCTCGACCGGGCAGACCAGCGCGACCCCCGGCACCGCCGCGAGCCGCTCCGCCATGTGCGTCGCGATGGCGCAATGCTCCGCGACCATCGCCGCGATCCCTTCGCGCCCGAGCTGCCGGATCATCGCCCAGGCGGCAAAGCCCCGCGCCCGCCGCGACAGCTCGGGCACATAGGCGGAAGGGTCGCGCTCGGCGCCTTCGGCCGGCGGCAGATAGCTCGCGGTGATCGCCATCGCCCGCCGATGCGCCTCCGCATCGCGCACGATCGCAAAGCCGCTGTCATAGGGCGTCTGCAGCCACTTATGCCCGTCGGTCGCCCAGCTGTCGGCCAGCTCGACCCCGGCGGCCAGGTGCGCCTGGTCCGGGCTCGCCTGCGCCCACAACCCGAACGCGCCATCGACATGCAGCCAGGCATCGGCCTCCCGCGCCATCGGCGCGATCTCGGCGAACGGGTCGCACGCGCCGGTGTTGATCTGCCCCGCCTGAGCGATCGCGATCACTGGCCCGGTGGTCTCGCCCAACGCTCGCGCGAACTCGTCGGCCAGCATCCGCCCGCTCGCATCGCAAGCGATCCGCCGCACCCGCTGGGCGCCGAGTCCGAGATACTTGATTCCAGAATAGACCGTCGCATGCGCATCGTCGCCGATCAGCACGGTGATCGGCGGCGCGCCGCACAGCCCGTCGGCCTCGACATCCCAGCCGACGCGCCGCAGCACCTCGCTCCGCGCGGCGGCGAGACACACGAAATTGGCGACCGTCGCGCCCGTGACGAAACCGACCGAAGCGCCCGCCGGCAGCCCAAGCAGATCGAGCAGCCAGCCTGCCGTAACGGCCTCGATCGCCGAGGCAGCGGGCGCGGCATGGAGGTTGGCGGCATTCTGCCCCCAGGCGGCAGCCAGCCAATCCGCCGCGACACCCGTCGGATGCGAATTGCCGATCACCCAGCCGAAGAAGCGCGGGCCCGTCGAGGCGCGGATGCCCGGCGTGGCCAGGGTCGCGAGTTCCTCGATGATCGCCCGTGGGTCGGCACCTCGTTCGGGCGTCGGCGCGGCGAAGGCGGCGAGCATCTCGGCATAGCTCGCGACAGGCGTATTCTCCGCCGTCGCGACGTCGCGCCGATAGGCGATGGCGTGCTTCGCGGCGTCGGCCATGGCGGCATGGCCGTTATCGATATCGTCCGGTTCCATCGCGCGACCATGTCACAACGGGCAGGGCACGCGCCATCCGCTTCTGGCCTTCAAAGTGTCGCCTCAGTGGAAAGCGGGCGCCGCCTCCACCGCGTCCTCGCCGGAAAGCCGAGATTTGGGGCCCAGCCCGCCGAACAGCGCGATCACCACATAGGCGATGGCGGGCAGCACGAAGGTCATGCCGATCGACGTCGCGTCCGCGATCCAGCCGGAGAACAAGGGCAGCAACGCCCCGCCCACGATCGCCATGCAGAGCAGGCCCGACACCGAGGCGCTCGACGTCCTGGACCGTTCCATGGTGATGCTGAAGATCGTCGGGAACATGATCGAATTGAAGAAGCCCACGCCCAGTGCCGCATACGCCGCCGCGGGGCCGTGCAACACGAATGCCGCCGCGGTCAGGCACGCCGCGATCGCGGCGGCGCCGGTGAGCAACCAGCTCGCCCGTACCCTGGTCAGCACCACGCTGCCGACGAACCGTCCGGCCAGCGCACCGCCCCAGTAATAATAAGCCAGCACCCCGCCCGCCGCTTCGAGCGTCAGGCCGAGTACGTCGGGCCGGTTGAGGAAGTTGATCATCACGCTGGCGATGGTCACCTCCGCGCCGACATAGAGGAAGATCGCGATTGCGCCGAACACTGCCCAGCCGGAGCGCAGCGCCTTGAGCGGCGAAGCGCCCTGGATGGTGATGTCGGCAGCCGATGCATTGATGCGCTTGCGGAAGACGAAGATCAGCAGCGCGAGCGCCGCGACCGCGATGGCGATCAGCACAAAGGCATGGTCGATCGCGCCCAGCGCCGTGCTGCGCGGGATGTGCGGCAGGATATGCCCGCCCTTCCCGAATACGTCGGGCCGCAGCATCAGCTTCGATCCGATGCTGACGCCCAGCACCACGCCGAGCGAGTTGAACGCCTGGGCGAAGGTGAGGCGGAAATGGCTCCGCTCGGGCGCGCCGAGCGACGCCGCCAGGGGGTTGGCCGCGACCTGCAGCACGGTGATGCCGCCCGCCATCACGAACAATGCGACCAGCACCATGGTGTAGGCGTGCATGTGCGAGGCGACGAGCATCAGCCCGCACGCGCCGATCATCACCATCAGTGCCGTGATGATCGTCCGGCTGTGCCCGAGCCGCGCGAGCAAGGCGGCAGCCGGCAGCGACACCACGAAATAGGCGAGGAAGAAGGCGAACTGAGTCAGCATGCCTTCCGCCACGTTGAGCGTGTAGATGCCGCGCATCGCTGCGATCAGCGGATCGGTGTTCGACGTGACGAAGCCCCAGGCGAAGAACAGGCACGTCACCACCGCAAAGGCGGCCCCGGCACCGGCAGCGGCCTTGCCGCCCTCGGTTGCGGTCATTGCGGGCACCCGGCGACACCGTTCGCGCTGACGAAGCGGATGTCGGAGATCGACAGCGTCGCGGCCCCGGCGCTCGCCAGGATCAACGGCGCGCTCACTCGCCGCGGGTCGAGCCCGGCGGTGGCGAAGCAGTTGAGCGGCAAGGTAAGGGTGCTCCACTGCCCGACCGGCGCCGCGCGCAGCACGCCGGTGATCGGCACCGTGCCCGCGCAATTGGCGCCGCACTGCATGCCCAGCCTGACGGTGCCGGTCGGCGCCGCATCGACGCGATATTCGATGACCATATTATACTGCGCGTTGCTCTCCCGGCCGATGTCGATCGGCTTGTCGGCGGCGATCCGCGCCGTGCCCCCGGCGGTTCCCCAGACGATCCTGCGCGCATCCTCCTGCGCGCGCCGGTCGACGCTCGACAGGCGAACCCCGCCGGCCCCTGTCGCGCCGGCATTGCCGGACACCGGCTCGGCGACCCCACCTGGCTCGGCCAGATCGAAGCGCCAGCCGGGCGGCAGGGTGCCGCGCGCGAACACGGTGCCGTCGGGCCGCGTGGCGGCTGCCGGCCGATCCTCGGACAGTGCCGGGAGGTCGCCCTTATCCTTGTAGGTCAGCCCATAGCCGAACGCGAAGAGCGGGTCGTACACGGCGTCGCCCTTGTTGAGCGGCGTCTGGTCGATGCGCTTCGGCCAGGAGAAGGACAGCGTGCCGCGGAAATCGTGGCGCGGTTTGCCGTCCGCACCCGCCAGCAGCACATCGGCCACGCCGCCACCTTCGCCGCCGGGCAGGAAGGCCGCGACGAACGCGTCGGCCGCGTTGAGCTCCGGGTTCACCCAGAGCGGCCGGCCCGACAGGAATACCGCGACCACGGGAATGCCTTGCGCCTTCAGCTTCTTCAGCAGGTCGAGGTCGCGGCTCTCGCCGGGGCGATATTCGACCGTCGGCCGGTCGCCCGCGAACTCGGCATAGGGGTCCTCGCCGAACACCACGATCGCGGCGCCCGGCTTCTTGGTGAAGCTGCCGTCGACGCTCAGCGTGGCGCTGCCGCCTGCCGCCTTGGCTGCCTCGGCGATACCGGCATAGATCGACTGGGCATGCGGGAAGTCGGCATTGGTCATGCCGGTGCCCTGCCAGCTGATCGTCCAGCCGCCGCTCTGCTTGGGGATATTGTCGGCGCCGTCGCCCGCCACCAGCAGGTCGAGCCTCGGCGACAAGGGCAGCACATGGCCCTGGTTCTTGAGCAGCACGAGCGACTCCCGCACCGCCTGCCGCGCGACCGCGCGGTGTTCGGGCGATCCGAGCAGCTCGAACTTGCCGGCGAACGGGCGCGACGAAGGCTTGCCCTTCTCGAACATGCCGGCGCGGATCTTCACCCGCAGGATGCGCCGCACCGCTTCGTCGAGCCGCCCCTTCGATATCTCGCCCGATTTCACCTGGGCGAGCGTGCTGGCGTAAAAGCCTTTCCAGCTGTCCGGCGCCATCACCATGTCCATGCCCGCGTTGATCGCGGCGGCGCAGGAGGTGTTGGTGCAGCCCGGCACCTGGCCATGCGCGTTCCAGTCGCCGACGGTCAGCCCGTCAAAGCCCATCTGGTCGCGCAGCGCGCCGGTCAGCAAATCCTTGTCCGCGCTCAGCTTGGTGCCGCGCACGCTGGAGAAGCTCGCCATCACCGCCTGCACGCCCGCGGCGATCGCCGGGGGATAACCCGCGCCGTGGATGTCGCGGATCTGCTCGGGGGTTCCGGGATTGTCGCCCTGGTCGATGCCATTGGCGGTGCCGCCGTCGCCGACGAAGTGCTTGGCGGTCGCGATCACCTTGCCGTCGCGCAGGAATTCCTTCGAGCCCGCCTTGCCCTGCAGCCCCTCGATCATCGCGCCGGCATAGTCGCGCACCACCGACGGATCTTCGGAAAAGCCCTCATAGCTGCGGCCCCAGCGGTCGTCGCGCACCACCGCCAGCGTCGGCGAGAAATCCCAGTCGATTCCGGTTACCGCCATCTCCTTTGCGGTCACTTCGCCGATCTTCCGGATCAGGTCGCGGTCGCGCATCGCGCCCAGGCCGATATTCTGCGGAAAGATCGTCGCGCCGATGACGTTGGCATGGCCATGCACCGCGTCGATGCCCCAGATTGGCGGGATCACCGGGCGGCCGTCGTCGCGCCTGGTCACGGCCTCCCACGCCGCATCGGCATAAGCCAGCCAGGCAGGGGCGGGAGCCTTGTCGTCGAGATTCGGGCCGGAACTGCCGCCGGCCAGGATCGATCCGAATTTATACTGGCGGATTTCGTCCATCGTCAGGCTGCCGATGTCGGGCTGCACGACCTGCGCCACCTTGTCCTCGACGCTCATTCTGGCGAGCAGCGAATCGATCCGCTTTTCCATCGCGGGATCGGCCGGCAAGGGCGACCCGACATGCGGCCAGGCGGCAGTCGGCGTCTGCGCCGCGCCGATTCCCGTTGCTGTCGCGATGGCCACGAGGCTTGCGACCCCGAACGCCATCTTCAGCCTGCGCCTGCCGAGCATTACACCACTCTCCCCACCGATCGGTTCACACGCCCGATCAATCGGGTCATGAACGCCGTTACATCATTTCATGACCTACGTTGTCAATTCCAATCGGCCGCGATTGTAGCGCGATCGTCCGGGATCGGGTCAGGCGCCCGGCGCTGGCCCGGTGGATTGACGGTGAACCAAAGCGACCGGATGCTCGATCAGGTCCTCATGCGGCTTCTTCTCGAGCATCGCGACGAGCATCGTCGTGGCGTCGCGCGCCATGTCGAACACCGGCTGGTGAATGGTGGTCAGGCGCGGCCAGACGATCTGCGCGATCGCGCTGTCGTCGAACCCCGCAACCGACAGGTCGCGCGGCACGTCGATGCCGAGATCGTGCGCCGCCATGATCGCCCCGGCGGCCATGTCGTCATTCTGCGCGAAGATCGCGGTCGGTCGGTCGCGGCGGCCGAGCAGGCGCGCGCCGGCCTGGAGCCCGGATTCGAAGTTGAACATGCCCTGCTCGATATCGTCGAGCCGCATCTTCAGTCCGGCTGCGGCGAGCGCATTGGAATAGCCCAGCAGGCGGGCCTCGCTTGCCGGATGGCTCGGGTCGCCCTTGATCATGCCGATCCGCTTGTGGCCGAGCGAGATGAGATATTCGGTCATCATCCGCGCCGCGCCGACATCGTCGGTCAGGGTGCGGGGACCGAGCTCGGGCGAGCGGGTCGGCGCGATGCGGACGAACGGGAAGCGCGCCGCCTTGAGTTGCTCCAGCACCACGGGATGGTCGGAGGCGGGCGGCGTCAGCACGACGCCGTCGAGCGCGGCCGACCGCACGAGCGAGACGATCTTGTCGGCAATGGCCGAGACCGTGCCCACCGGCAGCACGACCAGCCGGTATTTCTCGCCCTGCAACCGGTCGAGCGCGCCCTGCTGCAGCTCGACGACATAGTTGGGGCTGGGGTTCTCGTAGAGCAGGCCGAGCAGATAGGATCGCCGTCCGACCAGGCCCTGGGCGACGACATTGGGGTGGTAATGCAGCGCGGTCGCGACCTTCATCACGCGGTCGCGGGTCTTGGGCGTCACATTGGGCGCATCGTTGAACACGCGCGAAACGGTCTTGATCGATACGTCCGCCTCGCGGGCTACATCGATAATGGTTGCGCGACGCCCCAGGTCCATATCTGCCCCGCTAGCATGGGAATGACGGCCGCGGTAGCCTGCGCCACAGGCGCAGTACAGCGGGCGGGCGTGATACTGCCTTCCGAAACGGCAACGAAACAAGGGTTTTTCTGCGAGATGCAGCAACTATGACAACGTTAGTATCAATTTCCGGCGCCGGGCATGCTTCACCGGTCCCGTCTCCTGTGGTCTAACGGCCCGATGAATCGCCTCACGGTCATCGCCGCCCTGTGCCTCGGCACCGCAGCCAGCCTCGCCACCGCGCAAACGCCGCCGGTTTCGTCCCCCGCGCCGGTCGATTCGGTCGATCCCTTTATCGGGACCGGCGGGGAGGGGCACACCTTCCCCGGTGCGGTGGCGCCGTTCGGCATGGTCCAGCTCAGCCCGGATACGGAGATCAGGCCGTTCAAGCAGAGCTACAAATGGGCGGCGGGCTATCGTCATGAGGACTCGTCGATCCTCGGCTTCTCGCACACGCATTTTTCCGGGGCGGGGCACAGCGATCTCGGCGATATCCTGGTCAGCCCAGTCGTCGGCGACACGGTGTCGCTGGAACCCGGTGACCCGGCGAAACCAGGCTCCGGCTACCGCTCGCGCTTCAGCCATGCGAGCGAGATAGCGACGCCCGGCTATTATGCGGTGACGCTCGACGATCCCGGCGTCCGCGCCGAACTGACCGCCGGTACCAGGGTCGGCGTGCATCGCTACGGCTTTCCCACCGGCAAGCCCGCGCATCTGGTCGTCGACCTGCGGTCGAGCATCTATAATTATCCCGGCAAGATCCTCTGGTCGTCGGTGCGCGTGCGGCCCGACGGCACGATCACCGGCATGCGCGAGACGCGCGGCTGGGCGCCGTCGCGCAAGCTGTTCTTCGCCATGCGCTTCTCCGCCCCGCTGACCGGGCATGCGTTCGTCAACCGCGAGGAGGATGTGCCGTACAAGGGCTTCCAGGGCCCCGGTCGCGGCGACGATTCCGTCGAGCAGCTGGCCGGACGCGCGCTCGTCGCCCGGCTCGATTTCGGCACGCTGGCCAAACCGCTCGAAGTCCATGTCTCCATCTCCGGCGTCGACGAGGCCGGCGCGCTCGCCAATCTCGCCAGCGAGCCCGGCAGCTTCGATACGATCCGGGCCCGGACCCGGGCCGCCTGGGAAAAGGCGCTTGGCGCGGTGATCATCGACGCACCGGCGCCGATGAGGAAGACGGTCTATACCGCGCTCTACCACACGCTGGTCGCGCCCAGCGTCTATGGCGATGCGGACGGCCGCTATCGCGGGCCCGACGATCAGGTCCATCAGGCGACCGGCTTCACCTATCACTCGACCTTCTCGCTCTGGGACACGTTCCGCGCCGAGCACCCGCTGCTGACGCTGATCCAGCCGGAGAAGCGCAACGCCGACTTCGTCAATTCGCTGATCGCCAGCCGGCAGGACAGCCCGTTCGGCATCCTCCCCGTCTGGCAGTTCAACGGGCGCGAGACCTGGACGATGATCGGCTATCACGCGGTGCCGGTCATCGCCGATGCCTATCTGAAGGGCATCAGGGGTTTCGATGCCAAGGCTGCGCTCGATGCGATGGTCGCGAGCGCCGACTATGCGCCTTATGGCGGCCTCGGCGACTATATGAAGCTTGGTTACGTGCCGATCGATCGCGAGCCCGAGGCCGCCTCCAAGACGGTCGAATATGCCTATGACGACTGGACGATCGCCCGGATGGCGCGGGCGATGGGGCGCAAGGACTTGGCCGACCGCTTCGACAAGCGCGCGCTCAACTGGCGCAACAGCTTCGATGCGAAGACCGGCTTCCTGCGTGCCCGCAAGGCCGATGGCAGCTACCGCGAACCGTTCGACCCGACCGCGATCAACTATGGCAGCGATTATACCGAGGGGAATGCCTGGCAATATTCATGGTTCGCCCCGCAGGACCAGGGCGGCCTGATCCGCATGCTCAGCGGCGATGCGGCGACCGTGAAGAAGCTCGACGCGATGTTCGACTTCGACAATTCGAAGGTCGATTACAGCCATGCCGAGGACATTGCCGGGCTGATCGGCCAATATATCCATGGCAATGAGCCGAGCCATCACGTCGCCTATCTATACAGCTATGCCGGCAGCCCATGGCGCACCCAGGAGCGGCTGAAGCAGATCGTCGACAGCCAGTACAAGCCGACCCCGGACGGACTGTCGGGCAATGACGATCTCGGCCAGATTTCGGCCTGGCTCGTCTTCACGTCGCTCGGTTTCTATCCGGTCGCGCCGGGCACGGGCGAATATGTCATCGGCCGGCCTTTCGTGGACCGCGCGATGCTCAACCTGCCCAATGGCAAACGCTTCACCATCCGCGCCGACGGATTGTCGGATACGAACCGCTATGTCGGCCAGGTCCTGCTCAACGGCAAAGCGCTGCCCCGCGGCTTCATCCGCCACAGCGAGATCGTCGCCGGCGGCGATCTCCATTTCGTGATGCAGGCGACGCCCAACGCCACCTGGGCGATAGCGGAAAAGGACCGACCCTATTCGATGACGGGCTATTCGAAGTGACCCTCTCCCCTCCCTTTCAGGGAGGGGAGAAAATGAGTAAGCGGCGCGCCATGTTCGATCTCAACGCGTATCTCGCCCGCATCGCCCTGAAGGAAGCGCCGCTCGCTGACGCCGAGGGCCTGGCCGCGCTCCAGCGCGCGCACCGTCTCGCCATTCCGTTCGAGAATCTCGACGTCATCCTCGGCCGGGGCATCCGCATCGACAGCGCGTCGGTCTTCGCCAAGCTGGTGACCGCCCGGCGCGGCGGCTATTGCTTCGAGCATAACCGGCTGTTCCTCGACGCGCTGACAGCGCTTGGTTTCGCGGCGCGGCCGTTGCTCGCGCGGGTCTGGCTCGCCGCGACCGATACGCCGCCGCTCACCCACACCTTCAGCCTGGTGACGATCGACGATCAGGACTGGATCGCCGATCCCGGTTTCGGCGGCAGCTATACCCCGATCATGCCGCTGGTCGAAGGCGCGACGGCGGATGCCCCGGACGGCGCACGCTTCCGGCTCGAACGCGACGTGCTCCACGGCTGGATGCTGCTGCGCGACGGCCATCCCGGCAGCACCGACGGGCGCGGCACCGGCGAGGGGTTCCAGCCGCAATACAGCTTCACCCTCGGCCAGGTCTGGGATGCCGATCTGGAACTCAGCAACCGCTGGACCTCGGCCGCGCCGGAGAGCCGCTTCATGCAGGTCCGCGTCGTCAGCATCGTGCTGCCGCGCGGTCTCGCCGGCCTCACCGACCGCATGTACCGCCGCCGCGCCGGCGACGAGGAGACGATCGAGGAAATCGTCGATCCGCGCGTCTATCGCACGAGGCTGAGCCTGATGTTCGGGATCGAGTTCACGGCGCAGGAAGTCGCCGCGCTGGGCCTGTTCGGACAAGCCTAGCCCGAGAGCTGCCCCAGCTCGACCGTGAGCACCCGATCGCATCGCACCAGGCTCTCGGCACGGTGCGAGATCATCACGATGGTCGGCCGCGGATCGAGTGCGGCGAGCCGCTCCAGCAACGCCGCCTCGCTCGCGGCATCGATCGCGTTCGCGGCCTCGTCGAGCACCAGCAGGCGCGGCTCGCGCAACAGGGCGCGGGCGATCGCCAGCCGCTGGCGCTCGCCGCCCGACAGCGCGATGCCGCGCTCGCCGACCATCGACTCGAGGCCGTCCGGCAGCCGCGCGACGATCTCCGCGGCACCCGCAAGGCGCAACGCATCCCATAGCCGGGCATCGTCGATCCCGGTCGCACCCCAGGTCAGGTTGCGGCGCACGGTGTCGTTGAACAGGAAACCTTCCTGCGGAACATAGGCAAGGCTTTCGCGCCATCCCGCCTGCAGCGCCGCGTCGAGCGGCTCGCCGCCGATCAGCATCTGTCCGGTCTGCGGTTGCTGCAAGGTGGTGAGCAGCTCGACGAGGGTGGTCTTGCCCGCGCCCGATGGCCCACTGATCCCGACGAACGATCCATGCTCGATCCTGAGGTCGGCTGGATGCAGCCCGCCGCCGCCCGGATGGAGGAAGGAGACGCCCCGCAGCTCGATCGCGCCCGGTGGTGGCATGACCGGGATCGGAGCGGGCGCCACGCTCGCGTCGAGTTCCTGCTCGAGCTTGCGGATCGCCTCGAAGGCCGGGAGGCCGAAGAAGAAATTCTGCACCGATTGCTGGATCACCATCGCCGGGGCGCTCATCCGCGCGAAGATCAGCACCAGCGTGATCAGGATGGCGGGGGGGATCGCGGCGGCATAGCCAGTCAGCACGACCACCGCGCCCATCAGGGCGGAGCCGATCGCAAAGAGCTGGCGGCTGCGCGCCTGGCGCTGGATAAATTCCAGTTGCCGCGCCCGGACCGCGTGCTGGATCGTCGCGAACTCCTCGGCGAAACCATGCTGTGCATTCTGCGCGGTCGCTGCCTTGAGTCCGCCGAGAAAGCCCGCCGCGCTGCCCATCATCCGGTGATTGGCATCGACCAGCCCGGTGCCGAGCGCGCGGACCCGCTCCTGGGCGAGCAGGACCACGCCGCCGCCGATGAGAAAGATCGCACCGATGGTGAGTGCGAGTCCCGGCGCCAGCGCAAAGGCGAGCGCGCCCTGCACCACCAGCATCACCATTGCGATACCGCCCTGGATCAGGAATTGCGCGCCTGCCCCGATCCGGTTGACCTCGACGCTGACCAGGCTGGTGACGCGGGCATGGCTGAGCGCCGCGATGCGGCTCCACGGCGCGGCGGCGAGCGACTGGATGATGCGATTGCGCTCGTGCTGGGCGAAATCTCCCTGCAGCCGACCAAGCTGCATGTCGCGCGCATAGAGCACCAGCGCGCGCAGCAGGGACAGCGCGACAAAGGCCGCGATCAGCACCGCGAGCCTGCCCAATGGACTTTGCACGCCCAGCGTCTCGAAGACGACACGCGTCGGCATATAGCCGCCGTTCGGGCTGACCACCGCTTCGACGATCGGGATCAGCAGCACCAGCCCCATGCCGTCGAGGATCGCCGACAGGCCGACCAGCCCGGCGGCGATCCAGCCACGCATGCCGGCGAAACGCGCAAAGGCGCCGAGGAAAAGGCCGGCCTGCCGCCAGAGGGATTTCATCGATGCGACTGTCATCGCGGCCCCTTTCCCACGCGCGCGCGCCGCCGTCGAGAAGGCGCGTGCATTTTGCCGGGGCGGTTAGGACTTGCGCGCCGCGCGCGAACTTCCTGTAAGCGGACGACCCGTTCGCAGGAGCCGCCAATGATCGTTCGCCCGCGCCGCAGCGCCTTGTTCATGCCCGCCTCCAATGCGCGCGCGGTCGAAAAGGCACGCAGCCTCGATTGCGATGTGGTGATCCTCGACCTCGAGGATTCGGTCGCGCCCGAGCTGAAGGCAGCGGCGCGCGACCAGGCGATTGCCGCGGCGGCGGCGGGCGGGTTCGGCGCCCGCTCGCTGTTCGTCCGCGTCAATGCGCTCGACACCCCCTGGGGCGCCGACGATTGCCGCGCGGTGGTGGGAGCCGGGTTCGAGGCAGTGGTGCTGCCCAAGGTTTCGAGTCCGGCCGATCTCGAAGCCGCCAGCGCGCTGCTCGACGGGCTGCCGCTCTGGGCGATGATCGAAACCTGTGCCGGCATGCTCGATCTGCCGGCGATCGTCGCCTCGGCATCAGCGACGAAGCTGGAGGGCCTGCTCGCCGGCACCAACGATCTCGCCAAGGAGATGCGCTGCACCCCCGGGCCCGAGCGCACCCCGCTGCTCGGCCATCTCGCGATGATCGTCACCGCCGCGCGGGCCGCGGGTCTCGTCGCGCTGGACGGCGTGTGCAACGTCATCGAGGACGGCCCGGTACTCGCGGCCGAATGCGCGCAGGGGGCGATGTTCGGCTTCGACGGCAAGTCGCTGATCCACCCCGCCCAGATCGCCGCCGCCAACCGCGCCTATGGCCCAACGGCGGAGGCTATCGCATGGGCCGACCGCATCATCGCTGCCTTCGCGCTGCCCGAGAATGCCGGCAAGGGTGTCATCCGCGTCGATGGCGAGATGGTCGAGCTGCTGCACCTCGAACAGGCACAGCGCATCGCGGCGATGGCCGTACGCTAGAGCAACCTCGATTGGCTGGAATCACCCCATCCCGTTCGGGCTGAGCTTGTCGAAGCCTTGTTCTTTTCTTCCCAGGTAGAAGAGCAGCCCTTCGACAAGCTCAGGGCGAACGGTGGGGTTAAAAGAAAAAGCTGCTCAGCAGTTTCACGTTGAGGCCGATCACCGTCGCGGCGATCACCCAGGCGGCGATCTTCAGCCAGAGCGGATTGGCCAGCGCGCCCATCTGGCGCTTGTCGCTGGTGAAGGCGACCAGCGGCACGATGGCGAAGGGAAGCTGCAGGCTCAGCACCACCTGGCTCAACACCAGGAGCTTGGTCGCGCCCGAATCGCCGGCGATGCCGACCACGATCACCGCCGGCACGATCGCCAGCAGCCGCGTCACCATGCGTCGCAGCCAGATCGGCAGCTTCAGGTCGAGAAAGCCCTCCGCGACGATCTGCCCGGCAAGCGTGCCCGTCACCGTCGAATTCTGCCCCGAGGCAAGCAGCGCCACCGCGAACAGCACGCTCGCCGCGCCCGCGCCCAGCATCGGCGAGAGCAGCTTATAGGCCTCGCCGATCTCGGCCACGTCAGTGCGTCCGGCGGTGTGGAAGGCCGCGGCGGCGAGAATCAGGATCGAGGCGTTGATGAACAGCGCGAGCGTCAGCGCGACCGAACTGTCGATCGTCGCATGCTTTACCGCGTCGCGCTTGCCGGCTTCGTCCTGCCCGAAGCGGCGGGTCTGCACGATCGAGCTGTGCAGGTAGAGATTGTGCGGCATCACCGTCGCGCCGAGGATGCCGATGGCGATGTAGAGCATCGCCGGATTGGTGACGATCTGGGTCGAAGGGATCAGCCCGCCCATGATCGCCGCGACGCTCGGCTGCGCCACTGCCAGCTCATAGGCGAAGCAGCCCGCGATCACGACCAGCAGCGCGACGATGAACGCCTCGAGCTTGCGGAAGCCGAAGCGCTGCAGCGCCAGGATCAGCAGCACGTCGAACGCCGTCAGGCACACGCCCGCGACCAGCGGCAGGCCGAACAGCAATTGCAGCGCGATCGCGGTGCCGAGCACTTCGGCCAGGTCGCAGGCGATGATCGCCAGCTCGCACAGCACCCACAGGCAGACATTGACCACCGGGTTGTAATTGGCGCGGCACGCCTGGGCGAGATCATGCCCGGTGACGATGCCGAGCTTCGCCGAGAGCGACTGGAGCACCATCGCCATGATGTTCGACAGCAGGATGACCGAGAGCAGGGTATAGCCGAAGGCCGATCCGCCGGCGAGGTCGGTCGCCCAGTTGCCCGGATCCATATAGCCGACCGCGACCATATAGCCCGGCCCGGCGAACGCCGCGGTCTTGCGCCAGAAACCGCCCTTGCCCAGCGGCACCGCGATGGTGCGATAGCTTTCGGAGAGCGACGGGCGCTGCGGGCGCATGTCGTTCATGCCGTCATATCCGGACGCAGTGGTGGCTGAAGGCGGCGGCGACATGCGATATCCTCTCCTGTGCGCGCCATGCCGTCAATTGCCGGAGCCGCATTCAGTTGCGCCTTAGCCGAGGACTCGGCCCGCGACAGCATCGAGTTTCGCCAGCATCGCCGGGTCGCGCGCTTCGGGCGACGTGATCAGCGCGTGATCGAGCACCGTATCGAGCGGGGAGGGCGTGCGCTCGGCCGGCAGCGCGGCGACGAATTCCAGCACGGCCTTGCGCGCGATCGTGCCGTTGGCCGACATCTGCCTGATGACTTCGCTCACCTCGACGAACGCGGCTTCCTCGCGCCAGCAATCATAATCGGTGACCATGCCGATCAGCGCATAGGGCAGCTCCGCCTCGCGGGCGAGCTTGGCCTCGGGCATCGCGGTCATGCCGATCACGTCGGCGCCCCATTGGCGGTAGAGCAGGCTCTCCGCCCGGCTGGAGAATTGCGGACCCTCCATCGCGAGATAGGTCGCGCCCTTGGCGATCGATCCGCCGGCCGCGTGAACGGCTTCGGCGGCAAAGGCGGAGAGGCGCGGGCAGACCGGCTCGGCCATCGAGACATGGGCGACCATGCCCGTGCCGAAGAAGCTCGAGGTGCGCGCGACGGTGCGGTCGATGAACTGGTCGACCACCACGAAATGCCCCGGCGGCAATTCCTCGCGCAACGACCCGATCGAGGAGATGGCGAGGATGTCGGTGCAGCCGCAGCGCTTCAGCGCGTCCACGTTGGCGCGGAAGTTGAGCTCGGACGGCGGGATGCGGTGGCCGCGGCCGTGGCGCGGCAGGAAGACCAGCTCGACATCGCCGATCGTGCCGAACAGCAGATCGTCCGACGGGTCGCCCCATGGCGTGGAGACCCGGCCCCATTCCGGATTCTGCAGCGCGTCGATCGCGTAGAGGCCGGAGCCGCCGATGATCCCGATCTTCCACTTGCCGCTCATGCGGTACTTCCCTCTTTTTCCAGGCGGTCGAGCCATGCCTGGGCCTGTTTCGGTTCGCCGACCGCATGCGCCTTTACCGGGCCGCACGCGCCAAGGAATTCCTGATGGAGGGCGAAGGGCTCGATCGACAATTGCGCGCGCAGGTCGTCGATCTCGTCGCCCAGTTCGACAAGCTCGTCGATCACCGGCGCCGCCCTGGCGCGGGCCGCCTTGTCCTGGGTGTGGCCGAACAGCCCCCAGCGCCCGCCGGCGGTCAGCCGCAAGGCCGCAATCAGCGCCGCGCGATACGCCGCTTCGGTCTCGGTGCGCCGCTCATCGAGGCGGGCAAGGCGGTCGGCTTTGGCCATCGCGACTCCCCCTAGATGGGATCGGGCGTGCGTCAACCGCGCAGAGGGCGCCGGACTGAATCATCTTGCCCTTCGGAATGCACGCCTTATCGATGCGATGTGGGACATTGGTTCCCGCCCGGGAGCCGTACATGCGTTTTGTCTTAGTCCTTCTGCTTGCCTTTGCGTTTCCTGCGACCGCTCAGGCCGCCGACCAGATCACGGGCGACTGGGTGTCGCAGGACGGCAAGGGCGTCGTCACCATCGCGCCGTGCGGCAAGGCGCTGTGCGGCCATATCAGCCGTCTGACCGAAAAGGCGCGGGTCGAAGGCCCGACGACGGACAGCAACAATCCCGATCCGGCGCTGCGCACCCGCTCGCTAGTCGGCGTGAAGGTGCTGTTCGACTTCACCGCGCAGAGCGACGGGAAGTGGCAGGGCAAGATCTATTACCCGTTCCAGGGCAAGACCTACCGCGCGTACATCAGCCGCGATACCGACCGGAGCCTGAAGGTCCAGGGCTGCTGGCTGGTGATCTGCCGCACGGTGAAATGGCCCGCGGCGAACTGATTTTCGCTGTTCCCGGCGCCATAACAGGGAAAAACAGGGAAAATTTTTTATTCTGACGATTTCGGGGTCGCTTATCTCAGAATCGTCGTTCAATATCAGAATGTTAAAGCTGATTTCCCTGTTATCGAATAACAGGGACCGGCCATCGCATAACAGGGAACGACCTGCCCCGTAACAGCGACCGGCAGGGCCAGGCAAGCGACCCGGTCGTCATCATCTTCGGTCATGAGAAAGAGCGCGGAACACAAGCCCCGGCATAGTGCCGCAACTGTATCTTTCGTTGAATCGACCGCTCATATCACCTTCATGTCGGCGGCATAATGGTGCCAGGCGAAGATCGCCGCGGCACCGCGATGCGGGCGCCAGGCCTCCGCCACCGCGCGCGTCAGCTTCTCGCTCGGCCGTTCGGCATGGCCGAGGATTCGGCCGATCTCGATCTGCACCGCCAGGTCGCCGGCCGGCCAGATGTCGGGACGCCCTTCGGCGAACAGCAGATAGACCTCGGCCGACCAGCGGCCGATGCCCTTGATGCTGACCAGCGCCGCGACGGCTTCCTCATCGTCGGCGGGGAGATTGTCGAGATCGAGCCGTCCGCTCGTCACTTCGTCGGCCAGGCTGCGCGCATAGCTCGCCTTTTGCCGCGACAGGCCGGCCTCGCGCAGCTGCTCGTCGCTGGCGCGCACGATATTGCCCGGATCGTCCAGGCTGCCGACGATCCCCTCCAGCTTGCGCCAGACCGATTCGGCCGCCTTGGTGCTGACCTGCTGTCCGATGATCGTGCGCAGCAAGGTGGCATAGCCGCGCGCGCGGATTCGCGGCGGGGGATAGCCGGCACGGTCGATCGCGGCGGCGAAGCCGGGCTCGCTCGCGGCCAGGATGTCGAGCGCGGCGCGCAGCTGTTCGGCGCTCAGGCCCATGGTCTCGTCCCTTGATTAGCGGCGCCGGGGGCGGCATGGCGGCGCCGAACCCCTGAGGAGGAATGGATGCCCAAGCTTATCGTCGTGACCCGTGAGGGGGAAGAACGCGAGATCATGGGCGAAACCGGGCTTTCGGTGATGGAGGCGATTCGCGACGCCGGGATCGACGAGATCCTGGCGCTGTGCGGCGGCTGCTGCAGCTGCGCCACCTGCCATGTCCATGTCGACCCGGAATTTGCTGCCAAACTGCCGAAGATGAGCCCCGACGAGGACGACCTGCTCGATTCCACCTCGGATCGCGACGCGAATTCGCGCCTGTCGTGCCAGATCGAGCTGACCGATGCGCTGGATGGCCTGAAGGTGACGATCGCGGCGGAGGATTGAGTATCTCCCCTCCCGCTTGCGGGAGGGGTCTGGGGAGGGCCTGTCCTCCCCGAGCGTCCCGAAAATGGCCAGTACAGGCCCTCTCCTAACCCCTCCCGCAAGCGGGAGGGGGATTGAAGGTCATTTCGCCGCCGCCAGCCGCAGCACGGCGCTCGGCGCGTCCTTGGTCAGCGGGGTCGCCTTCCACGTCACCGTCTTGCGCCCGCTCGCAGTGGGCACGGCGCCTTCCTCGTTGTTCTGGCTGACGATCTCGGCATTTGTGTCGAGCGTGAAGACGCCGTCGAGCTGGCTCGACGTCTTGTCCATGCCTGGCATGCCCATGCTGCTGGTGGCCTTGCTGCTGTCATTGGCGAAGGCGGGCGCCTTCATCCGCACCGTGCCGTTGGCGCGCAGTTCGATCGCGATGAAGGGGAACATCACCTCCGCGTCGACATTGTACGGCCACAGGAAGGCGTGATCGAGCGTGCCCGAGATGGCATAGTCTATGCTGAACTTGCCGTTACCGAGATAGGTCACCTTGCGGTATCCCGCCTCTTTCGACAGCGTCTCCGCGATCGTCCGGTTCTTGGCGTCGGCCGCGGCTTTCTTGGCGGCTGCGTCCTTTGCGTCCCCGTCCTTGTCCCCGTCCTTGCCCTTGTCCTGGAAGGCGAGTTTCTGCAGCACCGCCTCGCCGTCTCCGGCGGTCGGGTCGGTCGACGTCTCCGACGAACCGTCACCCAGGCCCTTCATCATATCCTCGCCGATATCGAGCGCGAGCACTTCGCCGACATAGGTGAAGGTGAAATGCCGGTCGGTGTCGATGCGCAGGGTCGAGACGAACTTGCCCGGCGTCAGCACGCAGCTCGCCAGCGCGAAGGGCATCAGCAACACGAGCATCAGCCGTGAAAGTCGAGCCATCATGATATCGTCCCCGGTTTGGTCTGCTGACGTCAGCCCCGTGTCGTCACCGCGTAAAGGGCGATCGCCGCGGCGTTGGACACGTTCAGGCTTTCGACCTTAGGCGAGATCGGCAGGCGCGCAAGCTCGTCGCAATGCGCCGCGGTGTTCTGGCGCATGCCTTCGCCCTCGGCGCCGAGCACCAGCGCGACGCGGGTTTCGCCCATTGCCTCGGCCAGCGTCTGGGTCGCCTCGCCGGTCAGGCCGACGCGCCAGAAACCGGCCTCGGCGATCTCCTCCAGCGCGCGGGCGAGATTCACCACGCGCACCCAGGGCACGATCTCCAGCGCGCCCGAGGCCGAGCGCGCGATCGTCCCCGATTCGGGCGGGGCGTGGCGGTCGGGCGTGACGATGCCGAGCGCATCGAACGCCGCCGCCGAGCGCAGGATCGCGCCGACATTGTGCGGATCGGTCACCTGGTCGAGCACGACCAAAGGCCGTTTGTCGTCGGCACCCTGCTGAAGCAGGTCGCCCAGCCAGATATCCTCCAGCGGATCGACTTCCGCGACCAGGCCCTGGTGGGGCGCGTCGCCCGGCACCAGCCGCGCCAGATCGGCGACGTCGGCATAGACGATCGGGATCACCGGCGGGATGTCGAGCGAGGCGAGCGCCTCGCGCGTCGCCCATAGCTTGCGCACGGTCCGCTCGGGATTGGCGAGCGCGGCGGTCACCGCATGCCGCCCCCAGAAACGGGGGCGGCCGGCGGGGGCCTGGGATGGGCGGTGTCCTTTGCGGGCCATCAGTCGTCGTCCACGGTGTAGGCGAAGGGATCGGTGACGACCGGTTCGGTCGGCAGCGGCGGCCGCGGCAATGCCTTGTCGGCATTGGCGGCGTTGGCGAGGAAGGAGGCGAGGATAATCGAGCCCTGGCGCATATCGTCGCCCTTCAGATGATCGAAGGTGTCGATGCTGGTGTGGTGCACGCGGCTGCCATAATCGAGCGGGTCCTGGATGAACTGGAAGCCGGGCAGGCCGACCGCCTGTATGAACACGTGATCGGTGCCGCCGGTCTTGCGGATCACCACGTCCTTCGCGCCCATGCCCGAGAAAGGCGCGAGCCAGTCCCGGAAGATCGGCGCGACCGCCTGGTTGTTCTCGACATAGATGCCGCGGACCTTGCCCGAGCCATTGTCGAGGTTGAAATAGGCGGCGAGATCGCCCCAGCCGGGCTTTGGCGTGATCGGCCAGCGGCGGTCCCAGCCATAATAGCGGGCAAGGCCCGTCTGGACCGGATCGCTCGGCTTGCCGCGCGTGACGAGGTGCTGCTCGATATAGGCAAGGCTGCCCAGCAGGCCCTGCTCCTCGCCCGTCCACAGCGCGAAGCGGATCGTGCGTTTCGGCCGGATGCCGCTGGCGGAGAGGATGCGCGCGGCCTCCATGACCATCGCCGTGCCCGCGCCATTGTCGGCGGCGCCGTCGCCCGCGACCCAGGAATCGAGATGCGCGCCGGCCATCACATAGCCCGCCTTGGGGTCAGTGCCGGGGATTTCGGCGATGATGTTGTAGGCCTTGCTGTCGCTGTCGTCGAAGCGGACATCGCTGTTGATCTCGACGGTGGGCGCGGTGCCGAGCTTGGCGAGGCGGGCGAGGCGGCGATAATCCTCGGCGGCGATTTCGACGCCCGGCACCGCCTGAGTCTCGCCGACGCCGAACAGATAGCCTTCGCCGTGCACCAGCTTGTAGTCGAGCCGCGACATGGTGGCATAGGCGACGGCGCCCTCGGCCTTCAGAAAGGCGTCGAGCTTCTTGGCATAATCGAGCCGCTTGAGCCGGCGGTCGGCGGTATCGGGGTCATAGGTCGGCTGCTGATATTGATCGAGCTTGGCCAGTTCCTCGGCGGTGTAGCGCTTGAACGCCGGCTCGCTCGGTTCGCTGCCGGTGTTGGGCAGGGTGACCATGACGATCTTGCCCTTCAGCTTGCCGCGCCATTTGTCGAAATCGCGCTCCTTCGACATCGGCGCGACGAACACCGGCGCGCTGATCGTGCCGTTGGTCGAGGGCGTCCAGGCGATCGGGATCGCGGTCAGCACGATCGGGCGCGGCGCGACCATGCGCACGCTCGAGCTGTTGATCCACCAGCCCCGGCCGAACTCATAGCCTTCCTTGTGGACGTTCTTCAGGCCCCATTCGCTGAACTTCGCCTGAGTCCAGGCCTCGGCCTGGCGCATCGACGGCGAATTGGTCAGGCGCGCGCCGATCACGTCCGACAGATGCTCGGCGGTCAGCATCACCTGGCTGCGAGTCGTGCCTTCGTCGACGATGCGATTGACCTGGGTACGATCGACCGCCTGGGGAAAGGCGGGGGAGGCGATGGCGAGCATGGCGGTGGCGAGCAGGAGCGAACGACGCATTGGAACCCCCGGAGACGTTGAAAGATTGTTGCGAGGCGTATTCGCCGCCGCCGCCCCGCGCAAGGCCCCGCCCAAAGGTCTTTCGGGCGTTGACAGCATGGGTTTGGGTCGGCATGGGACCGCCTCGCTTTTGAGCGGCCCAGTGGACAGGTGGCCGAGTGGTTAAAGGCAGCAGACTGTAAATCTGCCCGTGCAAGCGTACGCTGGTTCGAATCCAGCCCTGTCCACCACTCCCCGCCCGGGGTTTCCGCCAACCGTCGATTGTCGGGATCGAGTCCGATCCCGCAGACACTGCGCCTTCCCGGGCGCGTTGCGCGTGCCGAAAGACATGGCCATTCGCCGCACCAAAAGGGTATGTCCCTGGTATTTTAAGTAGGACAAAAGAAAATAGAGTGTCGTCACTTACGGCATAGGAGCGGGCATGGCGCTCGCTCTTCGTGCGACGACAAGGGATATGCTGTCCCGGAACGTTGCTGGCGTTATCGGGCGGCAAGCCTGAGACACAGGCTGGGCGGGCATCAATTCCTTCCCCTTATCGGAGCCAGGAAAGAGCGGGCCACAACCGGAGGAAGCCGCCGCATCTGTGTGCTCATCCGGCGGCAGATTGAATCACGCATCTGCCGCCGTTGCTGGCGACCCGTCGAGACGGGAACGCGAACGTCGGCATCGCCATGCGGGTTCATCGATCAAAATCGGTTGCAACAGTCAAAATACCTCTTTTCACCGGAATAACTCCGACATATAGATAACTCCGACAAAAGGCCGACACCATGGGTGCGGCCATGTTTGAAGGGGAGAGGGCCATGAGCCAGCGAATCGCGCGTTCTTCTTTGATGATGTCGGCCGGCGTTCTGGCCATCTCATTTGCTTCACCGTCGATCGCGCGCGGGGCGCCGCGGGCACCAGTCCCCATGCCGGCTGAAGCGGCCGTCACCGATGAAGGCATGCAGGCCCAGACGACCACACCGGACGACGCGACGGTGAGCGACGACATCGTCGTTACCGGCGTCCGCGCCAGCATCCAGGGTGCGCAATCGATCAAGCGCAACGCCACCGCGGTCGTCGACTCGATCGTGGCCGAGGATATCGGCAAGCTTCCCGACAATACGGTATCCGACGCGCTGCAGCGCGTGACCGGCATCCAGGTGTCGCGCTCGGCGGGCGAGGTCGGCACCGTGCTGGTGCGCGGCCTTCCCGATATCGAGACGCTGATCAACGGTCGCGAGGTGTTCACCGGCACTGGCCGTGGTGTCGCCCTGCAGGACATTCCGGCCGAGCTCGTCGCGGGCGTCGACGTCTACAAGACCAACCTGCCCGAACAGATCGAGGGCAGTGTGTCGGGCACGATCGACATTCGCTTGCGCCGGCCGTTCGATTTCGCCGGTTTCCAGATCGCCGGCAGTGCGCGGGGCATCTATTCCGAACAGCGCGACAAGGCGAGCTACATCGCCAGCGGCCTGATCAGCAATCGCTGGGAAACGGGGATCGGTGAAATCGGCCTGCTGGTCGGCGCCTCCTACAACAAGCGCAAATATCAGGACCAGACCGCGTTCAATTTCGGGTTCAATTCGCTGTCGGCCACCGATCCGACCCAGATCCCGGACACGGTCGGCGGGCTTGTCACCGATGGCGACCGCAGCCGCCCGGCGTTCAACGTCTCGCTGCAGTGGAAGCCGACACCCGATCTCGAGTTTTACGCGGACGGCATCTTCACTGGCTATCGCCAGGATTATGACGTCGATTTCTTTGTCGGCCTGCCCAAGGCGGGCGCGGTGACGGTCACGTCGGTACAGCCCGGATCCGCCCAGTCGTCCGAAACCGGGAACCGCCCGGTCGCCAAGACGATCACCACCCGCGACAATTTCACCATCACCAGCAAGCAGACCTTTCACCAGAAGACCGATGGCTATCAGGCCAATTTCGGCGGGCGCTACACCGCGGGCCGTGCGGTTTTGTCAGGCGAATTCACCTATAACGACAGCACCGTGACCAACCGGCAATATGTCGTCGATACGGCATTCGTCGTGCCGCGCATCGATTATGATTTCGACAAGGGCGGCACGCCGAATCTGAACTTCAACGGGTTTGACTTCACCAAGCAGGGCAACCTCAATTTCCTGACCCTGTTCGACAATTACAATGTCCAGAAGAGCCGCCAATATGCCGCGCATGGCGACCTTCTTTATACGTTCGACGGCGGCTTCCTGAAGAACTTCAAGGTCGGTGCGCGGTACGCCCGGCGGACCGGGTCATCGGCTGCCACCAATCCGCAGGGCTATCCGATCCCGTTCGTGTCGATCAACGGCTATGCGGGTGCCGGCACCAATGCGCCTGACGGCATCATCGACGGCGCGCTCGGCGTCGATAATTTCGCGCTCACCGACACCGGCTGGCTCCGCGACAATATCGATGTGCTGCGCGGGCTCGCCGGACGTCCGGCGGGCGTGCCGGCGTTCGATCCGGCGCAGGTCTTCCGGCTCAGGGAAGCGGTCTATGCCACCTATGGCCAGGTCGCCTTCGGGTCCGATGGCGGCCTGCCGTTCGATGGCTTGATCGGTATGCGGATCGTCAACACCGTGACCGACCTGAATGCGGTTCAGGTGACCAACACCCCGACCGGCGCGGTGCTTTCGCCGATCGTCGGCAAACGCAACGTCGTCGATTTGCTGCCCAGCCTGTCGCTGAAATTCCGGCCGAGGGACGATGTCGTGCTGCGTCTGGTCGCGGGCCGCGCAATCCTGCGTCCGCAATTCTCCGCGCTGAATCCCGCGATCAGCCTCACCCAGAGCGGGCAAACCGGGGGTTCCAGTACGTTCGGAACGGGATCGGGCGGCAATGCCGATCTGGAGAATGTGCGGGCCTGGAATTTCGACGCGACCGCCGAATGGTATTTCGCCAACACCGGATCGATCACCGTCTCGGGTTTCTACAAGAAACTCGAGGGCTATATTCAGACCTATGCCGGGATCGAGCAACTCACCGCGGCGAACGGCACGCTGCAGAATTTCCTCGTCACCCGCCCGCGCAATACCTCGAACGGCGATCTGAAGGGGGTCGAGGTCGCGGCCACCGCCTTTGCCGATTTCCTGCCGGGCGCGCTGTCGGGCTTTGGTGCGCAGGTCAGCGGGACCCTGTCGGAAGGGAAGGTCGACGATCCGTTCAACCCCGGGCAAAAGCAGGACATCACGCCGGTTTCCAAATATTCCTACAATCTGATCGGCATCTACGAGAAATACGGGCTTTCGGTGCGCCTCGCCTATAATTGGCGCAGCAGCTATACCGACAGCTATTCGCAGGTTCTCGCGGGCGGCAAGATCAGGGTGAAGCCGATCGGCTTCCTCGATCTGTCGGCAAGCTATGCCGTGAACGATGCGATAACGCTGACCCTGGACGCCACCAACCTGACCAACGCCACCTATCGCGACAATTTCGGCACCACGGCATACGAACCGCGCGATACGCGCCAATATGATCGCACCTTCGGCGGCGGCGTCCGCTTCAAGTTCTGATCGTGCGCAACCTGCTCCTGTCGCTACTCGCGGCGGCATTGATGTCCGCCGCCGGGCAGGCGCAGCAACCGGCATTGTTCGCGGACCGGATGCAGGGCGACCTTGCCCCGGTCCACGATCCCGCGATCATCAGCGACGGGGACAGCTTCTATGTGTTCAGCACCAGCCGGGAAGGCGAGCCGCCCGGGCTGATCCATATCCGCACCTCAAAGGATCTCGTCACCTGGACTCGCGCGGGCGCGGTGTTCGATGCGATCCCGGACTGGGCGAAGCGAGAGGTGCCCAAGGCCAGGGGCATATGGGCGCCCGACGTGCGGTTCGCGAACGGCGAATACCGGCTCTATTATGCGATTTCGTCCTTTGGCGAGAATCATTCGGCGATCGGTCTCGCGACGAGCCCGACGCTCGATCCGGCCAGGCCGGATTATGGCTGGAAGGATCGCGGCGCGGTGCTCGTCTCGACTCTCCGGGACGACTACAACGCCATCGATCCCGCCGCGTTCGTCGATCGCGACGGCAAGGCGTGGCTCGCATTCGGCAGCTTCTGGACCGGGCTCAAGATGACCCGCCTCGACTCCGCGACGGGCAAACCGTCAGCGGAGGACAGGATCGTCCACGACCTTGCACGGCGCCCGTCGCCCGGTGCGGTCGAGGCGCCGTTCCTGATCGACCATGGCGGCTATTATTATCTCTTCGCCAGCTACGACTTTTGCTGCCGCGGCGCGGCCAGCAGCTATTACACCGTCGTCGGTCGGTCGAAGGACGTGATCGGTCCTTATCTCGACGCGGACGGCAAGCCGATGACCAGGGGCTTCGGACAGATCGTGCTGCACGGCCAGCTCGACGCGACGAAGCGCTGGCGCGGCCCCGGTGGCGTCTCGATCCTGCGCGAAGGCGGGCGCGACCTGATCGCATGGCACGCCTATGACGCGACGAAGAAGGGCGTGCCGACGTTACGCATCGCACCGATCGCCTGGACAGCCGATGGCTGGCCCGTCGTTCGCCAATGACTGATGGAAGGACCCGGTCGTGAAGCTCACCCGCCGCACTCTCCTGGCCGCCGTCGCAGCCGCACCGATCGCGGGCACGGCGTTCGCGCGGCGACCTGCGCGAGGCGCGATCACCAACCCGCTGGTGCGCAATCGCGCCGACGCGCAGGTTTTCCGCCATATCGACGGCTTCTACTACATGACCGGCTCGGTACCCGAATATGACCGCCTCGTCCTGCGCCGGTCACGAACGCTTGCCGGACTCGCCACGGCTCCGGAACGGGTGCTCTGGCGGCATCTCGCCAATGGGCCGATGTCCGGCTTCATCTGGGCGCCCGAACTCCACCTGATCGGGGGGCAATGGATCATGTATTTCGCCGCGGGCCCAAGCGGCGGCGGCGAGGACGTGTTCCGGATCCGCACCTATGCGGTCGCCTGCGACGGCAAGGACCCGATGACCGGCGGCTGGGCAGTGCTTGGCCAGCTCCAGACGCCGTGGGACAGCTTCAACCTGGATTCGACGAGCTTTGTCCATCGCGGCACGCGCTATCTGTGCTGGGCGCAACGCGAACCGGGGATCGAGACCAATTCGAACCTTTATCTCGCGCCGCTCAAGACGCCGCTGACGCTGGCGGCACAGCCTGTGCGATTGTCGGTGCCCACGCTCGACTGGGAAATCCGGGGCTTCAAGGTCAACGAAGCGCCGGCGATGCTCGCGCGCAACGGCCGGGTGTTCCTGACCTATTCGGCGAGCGCCACGGATTCGCGCTATTGCATGGGCATGCTCACCGCCGACGCCAAGGCAGACCTGATGCGCGCGGACTCCTGGACCAAATCCCAGGTGCCGGTCTTCGCCACCTCGCCCGAACATCATATTTACGGTCCGGGGCACAACAGCTTCACTGTCGATGAGCAGGGGCGTGACATGCTGGTCTATCATGCGCGCGATTACGACAAGATCGTCGGCGACCCGTTGTTCGACCCCAATCGCCATACGCGCGTCCAGCCGATCGCCTATCGCGCCGACGGCACGCCCGATTTCGGCCAGCCGCGCGCGAACGGGCCGTTGCGCCGATGATCGACCGCACCGCACGGTGCCGAACTGTACCGGTTGCGTCCCGCTGCATGAAATGGGCCGCCCTGCTGGCCGCCGTCGCGATCGCCATGGCGCCCATACAGGCCCCGGCCCAACCCGCACCGATACTTGACGCGCACCGCATCGCGGTCGAGCGGTTCGGTAACGATGCGTCCTGGTATGAGGAACGCATTCCGTTTCTCGAAACCTCCGACCCGATGCTCGATGCGGTCTATTATTATCGCTGGTCGGTGTTTCGCGCCCATCAGCGCGATCTCGGCGCACCGGGCTATATCACGACCGAGTTCCTGGATGATGTCGGCTGGCAGCGCGAGCCCTATGCGAGCCTGAATGACGCGACCGGCTTCCACCTGGCGGAAGGCCGGTGGCTGCGCGACCGGCGCTTTGCCGCGGACTATATCGATTACATGTATCAGGACGGCAACGACCGTCACTTTTCGGACTATATGGCGGACGCCGTGTGGAGCCGCTATCTCGTCGATGGCGATCGGACCGAGGCACTCCGCCATCTCGGCGCGATGCGGTTGCTCTATGGCCAGTGGAGCGACCGGCTCGACCGGAGCAAGGGGCTGTACTGGATCGAGCCGCTGCTCGATGCGACGGAATACACCATCGCCTCGATCGAGGCGTCAGGCGGCAAGGACGGCTTTACCGGGGGCAATGCGTTCCGCCCCTCGATCAACAGCTATATGTTCGCCAATGCCCGCGCCCTTTCGCGGCTCACCGCGCTGGCTGGAGACCCCGATGTCTCGGTCGACTATGCCGCGCGCGCGGTGGCGATCAAGACGCGCGTTCAGGAAGATCTGTGGAGCCCCGCGCTCACGCATTTCATCGATCGCTTCAAGGTCGACAACGAGTATGTGAAATATTGGCAGCCCATCCGTGGGCGCGAGCTGGTCGGCTATGTCCCCTGGGCGTTCGACCTGCCCGATGACGATGTCGCTTATGCCGCGGCATGGCGACACCTTCTCTCGCCGCAGGAACTCGGCGGCCCCGCGGGCCTGCGCACGGTAGAACCCAGTTACGACTATTATATGCGGCAATATCGCTACGAGGGCGCGCGTCCCGAATGCCAGTGGAACGGGCCGGTCTGGCCGTTCCAGACCACGCAGGTGCTCGCGGGCATGATCAATCTGCTCGATCATTATCACCAGTCGGTCGTGACGCGGGGCGATTTCCTGCGCCTGCTCAGGCAATATGCCGCGCTTCACTATCAGGACGGCAGACTGGATCTCGAGGAGGATTATGATCCCGCGACGGGCAAGCCGATCGTCGGGCTGGCGCGGAGCCATCATTATTTCCATTCAGGCTTCAACGATCTGATCCTGACCGGCGTGGTGGGCATCAGGCCGCGCGCCGACGACATGCTCGAGATCAATCCGCTGCTGCCGGCGACCGGCGATCCCCAGGCGCTGCACTGGTTTCGCGCGGAGAGGATACCCTATCATGGCCATCTGGTGTCGGTGACATGGGACGTGGACGGCGCGCATTTTGGCAGAGGGCCGGGCTTGCGCGTCGCGGTCGACGGCCGGGAGGTCGCCGCCCGGCCGACGCTCGGGCGCATCACGCTACCCGTGGCGCGGCTGGCGCCGCCGCGGATCGATCGGCCAGTCAACCGGGCGGTTCAACTGGTCAGGGGTGCGTTTCCCAGGCCAGGCGCGTCCGGGAACATGGATGCGGAATCGCTTCACGACGCGGTCGATGGCCGCATCTGGTATTTTCCCGAAATGCCGAACGGCTGGACGTCGCCGAAAGACAGCGCAACGCCGTGGTTCACTATCGACTTCGGGAAGGCGCTGGAGGTGTCGCGCGCCGAACTGGCCTTTGCCGCGGGAAATGGCGTTGTCGCGCCGCTTGATTACACCGTCGAACGGTGGACCGGAACGGGATGGCGGGCCCTGGACGCAGACAAGCAGGCGCCGCGCGGGAACGGCGTGACGCATGTCGCCTGGCCGTCCGTTGCAACCGACAGGATCAGGGTTTCTTTCCGGGTGCCGCGGAACGAAGCGATGCGGCTGGTCGAGCTGAAGATATTCTAGGCCTGCCCGGATCAGGCTCCGGCGCCGAGCTGCTCCTCCAGCCAGTCGTTGGTGATGCAGTCGATCACCAGATGGACCCGGTCGGTCGTACCGCGATTGGCGACGCTGTGCGGGTCCGACAGGCGCAGATACCAGGCGCTGCCCGGCTCCATCACGACGGGCACCCGGTTGACCATGAATTCGACCTGCGGGTTGGTGGTGATCGGGACATGGATGCGCGCGGTGCCCCATTCGGCGGCCAGGTCGTAGTCGAAATGCTCCTTGATGATCGATCCCGGGGTGAGCCGCATCAATCGCACCGTCTGGAGACCGCACTGGAACCAGTCGATCGCGGCACGGATGGCGGGTGCCGCATCGAGCAATGGGCTATAGGCATAGTCCGTGACGGAGGGGTCCGAATACGCCTGGAGGATCGGATGCGTGGCGCTCGCCGAGTAGCGCAGCGGCAGCACGCTCCAGTCGCCCTCGTAATTCTGCGTCACGAAATGATCGACCCAGGTCGCCCCGGCGATCCGCTGCAAATCCTCGGCCAGCCGATCGCCGTCGAAGGTGACGGGCAGGCGCACCCGATCGGCGTAGATCAAGGGCGATTGGCTCTGCATTATTAGCATGATAGGCAAATCATCCAGCGCGGGCGCGACGCCCGTTTCCGGATCAGCCTATCGGCCGCGGGGGCGGTTGGAAAGAAGTCGTTCGCGGTCCTTCATGACAGACACCAGCCTTCTCGACGCGGCCGCACCGATCGACCGCTTTCGCGCCCTGTTGATGGCCGATCCCGCGCTCCAGCAACGACTGAGCGCGATCAGCGACCAGAATCTGTTCGTCGACGCGCTGGTCGCCGCCGCTGCGGATCTGGGCATTGCGATCCAACGGGACGAGGCCCATGCGGCGCTGAAACCAGATCCGCTCGGCATCTGGCGCTTCAGCGGCGCGCCGGTCACCAGCCAGACGGCGCCCGACGGCGACTGGTTGCCGGTCGCGATCGTACCGAGCGGCGGTACGCTGGCGGTGGACTGGGTCCATTTCGCCGGACGTCCGCTGTCGGATTCCTTCTTCGAGGATTCGCTGCGCCGGGCGCGCTATCTTCCGCTCAACCGGCTCGTGCGTCCTCGCACGCCGCTTCAGACGCTTGGCGCGCCGGACGGCGTGGACCTGCGGGCGCCGGCGGGCTTCGTTTTCCACCAGTCGCGCTGCGGATCGACCCTGGTCGCGCAGATGCTCGCGGCCGATCCCCGCAACGTCGTCATATCGGAGGCGGCGGCGATCGATTCGATCGTGCAACTCGCGGCGGCGCGGACCGATGTGCCGACCGAGCAGCGCGTTGCCCTGCTGCGCATGATCGTCGGCACGCTCGGCCGGGACCGGCTGGACGGCGGCGGGCAGTATGTCGTCAAGCTCGACAGCTGGCACACGTTGGCGCTGCCGCTGTTCCGGCTCGCCTTTCCCGATACGCCCTGGATCTTCCTGTATCGCGATCCGGTCGAGATCCTGGTGTCGCACGCGCATATGGCCGGGGCGCAGACCGTCCCCGGCGCGATGCCCTTCGAACCCTATGGCATTGAGAACGCGGCGGAGATGCTGCCGGACGATTACGCCGCCCGGGCACTCGGGCGGACCGCCGCGGCGGTGATCGAGCATCTCGGCCTGGGCGGCGGCATGCTGGTCAACTATGCCGAACTGCCCGATGCCGTCGAGACACGGATCCTCCCGCATTTCGGCATTGTCCCCGACGAGCAGGCACGGGCCGCACTGGCGGCGGCGTCCACGCGCAATGCCAAGGCGCCGTCCGAACGGTTCGCGCGGGACAGCGACAAGAAGCAGCAGGCGGCGAACGACGCGCTTCGCGCCAATGCGGTGCTCCATATGGACGAGCCCTATCGCCTTCTCGAAGGGCTTCGCCACGCCGGCGAAAAATGAGCGCGATCTTCGGCATCGTCCGCTTTGACGGTGAGTCCGCATCCGCGCGCGAACTCGATCGGATGGGCAAAATCCTCGCCCATCGCGGCCCCGACGGCAGACGCGCGGTGGTCGACGGCGCTGCCGGGCTGGGCCATTGCCTGCTTCGCGTGAACCGTGAGGACTGGTCCGAGGCCCAGCCCATCCAGGACGGCGGACTGACCCTCGTCGCCGATTTACGGCTCGACAATCGCGAAGTGCTGGCGGAACGCATCGGCATCGCCGCCGACATGCTGCGCGATATGCCCGACAGCGAGGTGCTGCTCGCCGCCTATCGGCGTTGGGGCGAGGCATGCGTTGAACACCTGCTCGGCGACTTCGTCTTCGCGATCTGGGACGCGCGGGCGCGTTCGCTGTTGATCGGCCGCGACCCGATGGGTCAGCGCGGCCTGTACTTCCACCATGGCGAGGGCTTCTTCGCCTTTGCCAGCGAAGTGAAAGCGCTTTGGGCGGTGGAAGGCGTGCCGCGCCGACTTTCGGACCTGGGCATTGCCCAGCGCGTGCTCGGGCCGCTCGATCCTAACCCGGGCAGCACGATCTACGAATCGATCAGTATCGTCGGCGGGGGCACTTCATTGCGCCTTAACCCGGACGGGACCGTGTCGACGCGCCGTTATTGGGAACCCCATGCCGCGCCGGAACATCTCGGCCGCGACGAGGCATATTATGTCGACGCGTATCGAGACGTGGTGACCGAGGCAGTGGCGTGCCGCGTCCGCCGGCTGGCTCACGCGCCCGGGCTCTGCTTCAGCGGCGGGTTCGACAGCGGCAGCATCGCGGCGATTGCCGGCCCGATCGTTGCGGCGCAGGGTCGCCGCATTGTCGCGATTGCTTCGGTTCTGGACCAGGGCGAGCGCCGGCTGGTCAGCGACGCCCGCGCCGCGGTCGAGGCCTTCCGACCCTATCCCTATCTCGATCTCCATTATTATGTCCGGGGGGAAGAGGGGGTGTTCAGCGACATCGAGACCAGCTTCGCGATGACCGACGAGAATGCCGGAACGCCCTATGTCCGGCGCGGTCTGCTCCGCATCGCGGCCTCCGCGGGCGCTCGGCTTGTGCTCGACGGGCATGGTGGCGACTATACCGTCAACACGAATGGCAAGGCGATGCTCGGGCGAATCCTGCGCCGCGGCAAGCTGGGGCGCTTCGTGCAGGAGTTTCGCCTGCGCGTCCGGGTGGCGGGGCGCACCTGGCAGCAGGTCGTGCGTCACGATGTCCTGCCGGCGTTCCGCCTTTCACCGGCATCTCGCTTAGGACAACTCCTGTACCGGCCGACGCCGGCCTGGCGTATCCGCCCGGTCAATCCGACTTTCGCCAGGGCAATGTTCGCGGCCGGCGCCATCAACCCGGCGCGCTTACGCAATGACCGGGTACCACATTATCGTTGGCGTGCCTTCTGCCTGCACCATCTGCGCAAGGTGGCCGCGATGCAGCCGACTCACCCGACCCTGGCGGCGGCGCATGGTCTGGATTTCTCGCGTCCCTTCCACGACAGGCGTGTGGTGGAACTTGGCCTGGCCATCCCGGAGTCACTGGAGTTCCGGGACGGCCTTGAACGCCATCTGGCGCGCCGCGTTTTCGCCGACATCCTGCCGGCGCAACTGGTGGCGCGCGGGCCCGGCAATGATGCCGAGGACCCCGACATGTTTCGCATGGCGAAGGAGAGCGCGCCCGCCGCGCTCGCCGAGGCGCGGCGGCTGGATCGCGACGGGAGGATATCCCGCTATCTTGATCTCGACAGGATCGAAACGATGCTGTCCCAGGCGGACGAGGCTCGGAAGCCGGGACACGCGGCGGTATACACTGCAGCTCGGGCGACAGCCCTTGCGCGCTTCATCGCCTGGTTTGACTCGAGCAACCGATGACGGGAGAGGCCGCGCGGCCGGTTCGCGCCGAGAATTATGGCCTGAAGATCAGGATCCGTAGGGGCCTGAAAAGGTCGTGCTGCCGTCCGGCGGATTATCACCCACATGAGCCTCGGCGTTCTGGGCCACCGATACGATGACGCGCGGCGTCGACCAGGGCTTGCGCGACTCCGTCTCGATAACATCCATCGAGGCTTCCGACAGGTCGATAGGCGTGATTGACGTCATGACGAAAGATACCCCCCATGGCGCATTTGCACCGTACAGCTAATCATCCGACTATGACAGAACCGAAAATATCGCGCAACAGGGCGGACCCAAGCTGTCGTGCCTATTGTGCGATTCTAAGGTCCGATTCGGGCGTAGTCGCGATATCCTAAATATATACTTGTGCTTGATCATGCGGTTAGCAGCCACTCTTCGGCCGACAAGAAGCAGAGCCGACTTTGGCTGCTATTTGCTATTGAGTCTTTGGGAGGCACGGTTACAACCGCCGGGTCAACACTCGGGGGGCCTGGTGCTGCTTGACGCTGCGCCCTCTGAAGAACGCGTGAGGGGCTGCCATGACGCAACCATTTATCGGCGAGATCAGGTTCTTTGGGTTCAATTTTCCGCCGCGTGGATGGGCAAGCTGCGCCGGACAGCTTCTTTCGATCCAGCAAAACCAGGCGCTGTTCTCGTTGCTCGGCACCACGTATGGCGGCAACGGCGTCCAGACCTTCCAGCTTCCCGATCTGCGCTCCAGGACCCCGATCGGCGTGGGCAATAACGGCCCGTTTGGGAGCTATGCTCTAGGTCAGATCTCCGGCCAGGAGAATGTGACCCTGCTCATAACGCAGATTCCGCAGCACAATCATTTCCTGGTGGGTACCACGATGACCGCCACGCACCGGCCGCCGATCGGGCGTACCCTGGGGGCGGATACGTCCGACACCGTCGATTTCTATGCGTCCGGCGGCACGCCAGTACCGCTTGATCCTGCTTCGGTCGCGACAGCGGGCGGCAGTCAGCCGCACAGCAATTTGCAGCCCTATACCACGCTGAATGCCTCCATCGCGCTCCAGGGGCGGTTCCCGTCACGGAATTGAGGTTTGTGAAGCGCGGCAGAACGGCACGGAGGACGAAATGAGCAATCCCTTTCTTGGTGAAATCAGAATGTTTGCGGGCAATTTCAACCCGCGCGGCTGGGCTTTCTGCGCGGGGCAACTGCTGCCTATCGCGCAGAACGATGCGCTCTATGCCTTGCTCGGAACGACTTATGGCGGCGATGGCATCACTACCTTCGGCCTTCCCGACATGCGCGGGCGCCTGCCGATCAACCAGGGCCAGGGGCCAGGCCTTTCAAACTATGTCATCGGTCAGATGGCGGGAACCGAAACCGTTACACTGGCGGTGACGCAGATGCCCGCCCACAGCCACTCGCTTTCTGCGACGACCGCGACGGCAAATCAGCCCGCACCCACCAACACGTCGTTCCCGGCCACGCTCGTCGGCACCGCCGAGATTTACGCGATCCCCGGGGCGAATCCGCTCAAGCAGGGTGCGTTGAACCCCAACAGCATCAGCGCGACAGGTGGCAGCCAGCCGCACAATAATTTGATGCCGATCATGGCCATCAACTTTATCATTGCGCTGGAAGGCGTTTTCCCCAGCCGCAACTAATTCGGAGAGAGACCGTGACGGCACCATATATTGGCGAGATCAGGATCTTTGCTTTCAACTTCCCACCGGTGGGCTGGGCATTCGCGGCGGGGCAGATCCTCCCTATCCAGCAGAACACTGCCTTGTTTTCCCTCCTTGGCACTACCTATGGCGGCAATGGCACGTCGAACTTCGCCTTGCCGAACATGATCGGTATCGCGCCGGTCGGCCAGGGTAACGGCCCGGGGCTCTCTCCCTATGTACTGGGCGAAGTCGCCGGCACGACGACGGAAACGCTCCTGACGACCGAGATGCCGGCCCACAATCATGGCGTGACGTTCGCCTCGCCTAATCCTTCGAACCAGGCGCAGACAGTGGGAACTCCGGCGAGCAACGCCTTTCTTTCGGCTTCGGGACCTGGCTTCGCCTATACGGCTCCTCCGATAACGCCCGGGACGCTGGTAAACTTCGCGCCAACGGCGATCGGTTTCAACGGCGGCAACCTGCCGCATGAAAACCGACAGCCCTATTTGACGCTGAATTACTGCGTCGCGCTGCGAGGCATTTTCCCGCCGCGCAACTGATCGGACTGATTCGGTGACACAGGACAAGGGGCCGTCGGCATTCGTCCTGCCGGCGGCCCTGCTTGCAGAAGGCTATCGTCTGCGTCCGGAGACGGAAGACGACACCGTCTTCCTGATGCAGCTCTTCGCTACCACACGCATGGCTGAGCTCGAGCAGACGCCGTGGACCGCGGACCAGAAATGGGCGTTCGTTGCGCAGCAGTTCGAGCTGCAGCGGCTGCATTATCGCACCCATTACGCCGATACATGGTTCGATGTGATCGAACAGAACGGCATAGCTGCGGGCAGGTTGTACCTCCAGGAAGTCTCTGGTCAGTTCCGCATCATCGACATCGTGATGATGCCCGAATGGCGCGGCAAGGGCGTCGGGACGGCAATCCTCGAAGCGCTGATGGACACTGCCCGCGCCGCGGGCAAGGACATCGATATCTTCGTCGAGAAGTTCAATCCCGCCCTTGCCTGGTATCGCCGCCTTGGCTTCAGGGAGTTCGAGGATATGGAAGTCTATCTGGAAATGCGCTGGAGCGCCGACGCACCGGTCGCGTGAACGCCGGTCGCGGTGACGACCGGCGAGCGTCGCTCAGTTGAATGTTGCGCAATACTCCACGCCGGTCTCGTTCTCGCCCGTCGGCACGATGAAGATGACGAGATCCCCCATGTCGTCATGGCGGAACTGGTACATGCCTTGCGGCAAGACCTCGCCGGCGCGACGGAACATGAGCTGAAACGGAGGGCGGCTATCCTGCGCACTGGCCTTCAGCGCCTTGGCCTCTTCCAGCACGAGCTCGAGCGGCGGCAGGCCCTCTGCCACGATCGAAAAATTCGTGCCGACATGCGGCTCGAAATCCTCAAATTCCTTCGTTTCGACAACCATGTCCGCCATCTGGCACTCCGCTCGATCCGGCGATCCCCCGCCGTGTGATGATGATTGAGTGCCCCAAGCGCCCAGTACAATCAAGCGGGCGGCAATCGGCCCCAACGTGCGATACAACCGTTTTGGCTGTGCTGGCAGAATCAGACGAAGCAGCCCAATTCGGCGAAATGCGGCGCCACCGGATAGCCGGTGACCTTCACCCCCGCGGCATCGAGCCAGGCATGAGCGTCGATCGGCTTCGCGTCGCTCTTGCCCGCGCCGAAATGCATCACGCTGGCAATGCCGCGCCGGCGCAGCATCGCATGCGCGGCCATCGCCTGTTGCAGGCAGACGGACCGGAACGGCATCCACGGCGCGCTGGCCCGCACCGCCCAGCCGACCTCCTTGGCGATGCGCGCCTGTTCCTCGCCAACACCCTGGGCCTGAATCGCGACGCGCGGATCGTTCGGCGGCACAAAGGCACCGAGCCCCCTGGCGATGCGTCGGAACGGAAAGATCGCCAGCGTCACGCGCGCCGCGAGCATGCTCGCCGACGCTTCGGCCACCAGCAGTTGGCGCCGCGGTCCGAGCGTCAGCGCGGTGCGGAGCTTATGCGTGATCGATCGCGACGGCGCCATGCTTCTCCATCTCCGCCAGAAAACTGCCCACCTCGGCCTCGCAATCCTCGGGCGACACCTCGAACTCGCGCACCAGCGCCGCACAGACCGTGGCGATGTCGGCGGGCGTCTCGATCAGCTCCCAGATGCGCGCGCCGACTTCGTTCATGCCGATATATTTGCCGTGCTCGGGGCTCATCATCATAATCTCGTCGCCCACGCGCGCGCTGAGCCAGTCTCCCTTCCGCTCGATCAACTCGCGATCCTTTCTTCACCCGCACCCGACAATGGATAACCCAACCGTTTCATCATCGCCGCATGGTCGGTCTCGATCCGGGCGACCTGATCCGGCGTGAGTTCATCATGCCATGCGCCTGATACGCCGCGCCGGAAGAAACCGCCACCCGGTCGCGCACGCGGCGCCTCCCGGAATCCGCGTTCGAGTTCCTGCTTCCTGAGTTCGTCGAAATCGGCGAAGCGCGCCGCCTGGGCTGCCTCCTCCGCCGATACGTCGACACCGGCAAAGGCGAGCGCCGTGCGGAAGATGCCGCCCGCATCGGCCTGGAGATCCTCGTAGCGTACGAGATGGAGCGGCAAGTCGGCCTGGTCGAGCCAGCTGTGATTATAACCGCTCCAGCCCGGCAATTGCTGGCGAAGCTGGCTGGGCTGCCGATCACGCTCGCCGCCGAAACTGGCGTCGGCCTTGCTCATGAACTGGATCGAGTCGTCGATCGACTTCGTACCATGATTCGCCAGGCTCGGCGCGACATCGCGTGGATCGCGCACGATCAGGATCGCGCCGTCAGCCCCTTTCAGCCCACCCAGCAGCGGCTCGCCGTCGCTGGTATAGGTCCAGGCATCATGGGTCTTCATGAAGCGGACGCCGCCGATCGTCGCTTCCCGGTCCTCAGCTTGTTCCTCGCCGCCCTGTGCGATCGACGCATAGACCCGCGGCCGCAACCGGTCGCATTCTTCGTGGGTCAGCAGGCCCGAAGGGAACAGCATCGCATTGTCGAACCAGGCGCGCGCGCTGGCGATGCCCCCCTGATGCGGCAGGTCGTTGATATCGACCGGCGCATCCTGCCGCAGGTTCGCGACCAGCAACCGGAACCAGGTGTTGCCCGATTTCGGATAGGAGGCGAGCCAGAAATTCTTCTTCAAGCGGCGCGCTCCAGCAGGCCGAGCTCGCGCCAATGTCCCTCGAGCCAGTCCATCACCACCGGCATCTGAGTGAAGTCCATCTCGCGCGTCAGCGTGAACACGCCCGCGCGTTGCGAGATGGTTGCCGCTGCCTGGAAATAGAGATCGGCCTGCGCCATGCGCCGGACCATCGCGGGGCGATAGGCATTGTTGCGCACCATCAGCCCGCCATCGACGATGTTGGGCCGCGCGATTCCGGGCACGTGCGGCGGGCGCGCTTCGCGCAGCACATAGATGGCCGATAGCGGCAGCGCGGCGGCGGTCGCGGCGCGCGGCTCGACATAATATTTCTGGATCGCCGGGCGCACCGGCGCGGCGCGGCGCGCGCTCAGCGAGAGCCGGTCGATCGAATTCTGCCACAGCTTCAGCTGCCGCCCGTCCGGTTCGACCCAGGGCCTGCCATCGGCGTCGGTCGCGATGCCGCAGAAATCATCGGTGACCAGATCGTATCCGGCATCGACAAGGGCGGCCGCGAGAGTCGATTTGCCCGCGCCGGAGGGGCCGCAGAACAGCACCGCGGAATCGCGCACACGCACCGCGCTCGCATGCAGCACGATGCGGCCGCGCTGGTGCAGCAGGATGCCGAATCCCGTACTGCTGATGAAGATCGTCGCTTCTTCGATCGAGCTGCCGTCCGCCAGCGCGAACAGAATCTCGCGTCCGCCGGTCAGCAGGATCCGCACCACGCCCGGAATGTCGAACAGGAACCGGTCCCCGGAGATCTGCCAGTTCACCCCGCTGGTCTCGGCATCGGCGAGCGCCGAGGGCACGTCACCGGCGCGGATCGTAACGTCGGCACCCTGGAGGGTGTCCGGTTCCAGCGCGATCAGGCCCGGCAGGGCGAGCTCGCTGGCAACGTTAAGGCCCGAAACCAGATAGGAAAACAAAAGCGCACCCCTGACATCTCGTCGGCGGGACAATGGCCGCGGCGACACTGCACGCGTTCTGATCGATAGCTGCCCGTGCCGCAACCATTGGACAGCGATTTCGCCGAGTCGCGCCGGGCAAATACTGGCGCGCCGCCGCGTGCTGCGGCATGGAGGCGCGATGAACCCGATCTACGCGTCGCTCGGCACCACCATCTTCGAGGCTATGTCGGCCCGTGCGCGGGAGACCGGCGCGATCAATCTCGGCCAGGGCTTCCCGGATGGCCGCGGGCCGGAGGACGTCCTTGCCGAGGCGGCCCGGGCGCTGCTCGAGGACTCGAACCAGTATCCGCCGATGCCCGGCACCGCGGCGCTGCGCCAGGCGGTTGCCGATCATTATGCCGTGCATCAGGGCCTCGATCTCGTTTCCCAGGAAGTGATCGTCACCTCGGGTGCGACCGAGGCACTGGCCGCCGCGATCCTCGCGCTGGTCGCGCCGGGCGACGAAGTGGTGATGTTCCAGCCGCTCTACGACGCCTATCTCCCGCTGGTCGAACGTGCGGGCGGCGTGGCGAAGCTGGTCCGGCTCGAGCCGCCCGCATGGCGCATCACCGCCGAGGCGCTGGCGGCCGTTTCAGGTCCGCGCACGAAACTGCTGATCCTCAACAATCCGCTCAACCCCACTGCCACGATGATGACGGAGGCGGAGTTGTCGCTGCTCGCCGAGTTCTGCGTGAGCCATGATGCGATCGCGATCTGCGACGAGGTGTGGGAGCATGTCGTGTTCGACGGCGCCGCGCACCGCCCGCTGATCGCCTATCCGGGCATGCGCGAGCGGACGGTCAAGATCGGGTCGGCCGGCAAGATCTTCTCGCTGACCGGCTGGAAGGTCGGCTGGATGTGCGCCGCGCCGCCGATCGCGCAGGTGCTGGCCAAGGCGCACCAGTTCCTCACCTTCACCACGCCGCCCAACCTCCAGACGGGCGCGGCGTACGGGCTGGGCAAGGATCCCGCCTATTTCACCCAGATGCGCGCCGGCTATCAGCGCTCGCGCGACCGCCTCGCCTCGGGCCTGGAGAAACTCGGCTACGCCGTGCTGCCCAGCGCGGCGACCTATTTCCTCGCGATCGACCTGCCGCGCTCGGGCGTGAACATGGATGATGTCACCTTCTGCAACTGGCTGATCGAGGAGGCCGGGGTGGTGTCGGTGCCGTTCTCGGCCTTTTACGCGAAGGATGCGGTGACGAGCGTGGTGCGGCTGTGCTTCGCCAAGCAGGATGCGACGCTGGATGCTGCGCTGGAGCGGATGGTCAGGCGACCGTGAGCATTTCGGCGCGGACTTTTGTCATGCCCCTATCGCATTTTGCGCACCGACATGATGTGACGACTATAAATAAATACTTATTTATCAGTTTATTACCTGAGATGCGGAAATCGGCCTTCTGTTGGAAAGAGTGACATTAATCGTCCACTTTTTCCAACAGACCACGCTCGGTGAGGTAGCCGGTGACCAGCCGCGCCGGCGTCACGTCGAAGGCTGGATTGGCTGCGCCTGACGCCGTCACGCGGATGCTGCCGCCTTCGCCCGTGACATGAGTCACCTCGTCGGCGCTGCGTTCCTCGATCGGGATGTCGGCGCCGGTGGCCGTCCCCGCATCGAAGGTCGTATAGGGCAGCGCCACATAGAAGGGCACGTCATTGTCCTTCGCCGCCAGCGCCTTCAGATACGTCCCGATCTTGTTGCACACATCGCCATTGACGGTGACGCGGTCGGTACCGACGATCACGGCATCGACCTGGCCCTGCATCATCAAATGCCCGCCGGCATTGTCGGCGATTACCGTATGCGGCACGCCGTGCCCGGCCAGCTCGAACGCGGTGAGAAGGGCGCCCTGGTTGCGCGGGCGCGTCTCGTCGACCCAGACATGCACCGGAATGCCGGCGTCATGCGCGAGGTAGATCGGCGCTGTCGCGGTGCCGTAATCGACGGTCGCCAGCCAGCCGGCATTGCAATGAGTCAGGATGTTGAGCGGACGATCCGGATTCTTTGCGTGCAGGTCGCGGAAGAGTTCGAGCCCATGCTCGCCGATCGCGCGGTTGAGCTCGACATCCTCGTCGCAGATCGCATCGGCGCGCGCAAAGGCAGCGGCGGCGCGCTCGGCCGGGGGCAGGGGGCGCACCGTCTCGACCAGCTTGTCGAGCGCCCAGCGCAGATTGACCGCGGTCGGCCGTGCGGCGAGCAGGGTCGCATAGGCGGCGTCGAGCGCGTCGTCGGACCCGTCCTCGGCCAGCGCCATCGCCAGGCCATAGGCCGCGGTCGCCCCGATCAGCGGCGCGCCGCGCGTCCACATCTCGCGGATCGCGCGCTCGGCCTCGGCGGCGCTGCGCAATTCGACCCAGACGATCTTCCACGGCAATTCGCGCTGATCCATGATGCAGGCGCCGCGCCCGTCCCCGGTGCGCCGGATCGATCGCTGGTGCGCGCCGTCGAGCTTCATGCCGTGATGTCCCCGAAATTGGCGATGTCGCCCGTGCCGCCGTCGCGATCGATCAGCAGGGCCTGCATGCCGGCCGCGCGCGCGGCGGCGATTTCCTGCGGCGTATCCGACAGGAACAGGATGTCGCCCGGTTCGAGCCCGATCGCGCCGGCGATCGCGGCATAGGACGCTGCTTCGCGCTTCGGCCCGGTGGTGGTGTCGAAATAACCCGAGAAGAGCGGCGTCAGATCGCCGGCGTCGCTATGCCCGAACAGCAGTTTCTGTGCTGCGACCGAGCCCGACGAGAATATGTAGAGGGCGATCCCCGCCGCGTGCCAGCGCCGTAGCGCCGCCACTGCATCATCATAGATATGGCCGGTGAACGCGCCCTCGCGATAGCCGTCCTCCCAGATCATGCCCTGCAACGTCTTGAGCGGCGTCGCCTTGCGATCCTCGTCGATCCAGCGCGTCAGGGTCGCGACCGGATCGCCCGGTTCCGCCGCCGCCACCTCTGCGAGGATCGGCGCGGCCGCATCGGGGTGCGCTGCGACGAACGCCGGCAACCGCTCGCGCGCATAGGGGAACAGCGTTTCCGCCACGAAGGCGATGCTCGAGGTGGTGCCCTCGATATCCGTCAGGATCGCCTGCGGCATTCAGGCGAGTGCAGGTTCGTGGCGCGGAAAGCGATCGGCGATGCTGTCGCCCGTGAAGCTCGCGACCCAGCCGTCCGGATTGACGAACAGCCGGATCGCGGTGAAGCGCGGGGCAGGGCCCATGTCGAACCAGTGCTTCATGCCGGCGGGCACCGAGATCAGATCGCCTTTGGTGCACAGCATGTTGAACACCCGCCCGCCCTCATGCAGCGTGAACAGCCCCTCGCCATCGACGAAGAAGCGTACCTCGTCCTCGCCATGGGTATGTTCAGACAGGAATTTCCCGCGCAGCGTTGCGCGGTCGGGATGGTCGGGCGCGAGCGCCACCACGTCGACCGACTGGTAACCGGCCTCGGCCTTCAGCGTCTCGATCTCCGGCGCATAGACCTCGAGGATCGCCGCTGCATCGGGCAGGGGACGCGTCGGCCAGCGCTCGAACCGCACCCCGATCGTGGCCAGCTCGGCGGCGATCGTCTCGCCGTCCGATGTGTCGAGCAGCGGGGCGGTGCCGTCCTGCTCGTCGAACACCTGCAAATGGCTCATGCTTCGCTCCCTCTGCGGAAACCCGCCTCGGCCAGCTCGGCGGCGATCATCCATTCGACCGCCTCGATCACCCGCTCCGCCTCGGCCATGTCGCGGCCCCAGCCGTACAGGCCGTGGCTGCGGATAAGATAGGCCGGCACCGCGCCCGGCGCCAGCAATCGCGGCGCCATTGCGGCATCGATCACGGCCATGTCCTGGCTGTTGTCGACGATCGGCAGGCTGATGCTCGCCTCGTGCGTCAGGATGCCGGGCAGCGCCTTCAGCATCTCATGTCCGGCGAGGGTGTAGCCGTGGAGATCGGGAAAGGCGCGGCTCAGCCCGACCGCGGCGGGCGAATGGCTGTGCAACACGGCGCCTGCATCGGGAAAGTCGCGATAGAGCGCGAGGTGCAGCGCGGTCTCGGCCGACGGCTTCTTGCCGTCGAGCGACGCGCCGGCCGCATCGACGCGCATCACATCGTCCTCGGTCAGCCGCCCCTTGTGCCGCCCCGACACGGTCACCGCGAAGCTGCCATCGTCCAGCCGCATCGAATAATTGCCGGCGGTCGCGGGGGCCCAGCCCTTGCCGTCGAGCCAGCGCCCGACCGCGACGATCGCAGCCCTTGCGTCAAGCATGCTGACCGCCATGGACGCGCGTCCCTCAAGGAAAAAATGGAGCGGGTAGCGGGAATCGAACCCGCGTATTCAGCTTGGAAGGCTGCTGCACTACCATTGTGCTATACCCGCGCTGAGGGCGAATTACCGGCAAGGGCCGGCGGGCGCAAGCCGTCCTGGTGTCCTGACTCCGAAGTTCGTACGATTACAAAATTGCCGTCATGCTGAACTTGTTTCAGCATCCAACGCTCCACAAGCGGCGGTATTGGTTGTTGCACATTGGATGCTGAAACAAGTTCAGCATGACGGAATTCAAATAATGATCAAACGAACTTCGGCTCCAGTACGTTAGAACCGCATCTCGTCATAGACCTTCGAGACATCGCCGCCCCAGGGCCCATGATATTTGTCGAGCAGCACCTGCGCCGGCACCTTGCCCGAGCGTACGATCTCGCGCAACGGATCGAGGAAGCCCGTCTCGTTGCTGCCCGAGGCGTCGAAGCGCGCGCGCGCCGCAAGGCCGCCATTGGCGATGTCGAGCACTTCGCCCGCGATATCGCGCAGCTTGCCGCCCCCGGGGATCGGCGCATCGAGCGCCAGCTTCGGCACCGCATCGCGCAACGCCTGGCGCTCCTCGATCGTCCAATGCTTCACCACATCCCATGCCGCATCGAGCGCGGTACCGTCATAGAGCAGCCCGACCCACAGAGCGGGCAGGGCGCAGATCCGGCCCCAGGGCCCGCCATCGGCGCCGCGCATCTCGAGGAAGGTCTTCAGCCGCACTTCGGGAAAGGCGGTGGAGAGATGGTCGTTCCAGTCGTCGAGCGTGGGCAGCTCGCCCGGCAGCACCGACAGCTCGCCCTTCAGGAAATCGCGAAAGCTCAACCCCGCCGCGTCGATATAGCGACCGTCGCGGTAGACAAAGTACATCGGCACATCGAGCGCGTACTCGGTGTAGCGATCATAACCGAAGCCGTCCTCGAACACGAAAGGCAGCATGCCGGTTCGCGCGGGATCGGTGTCCGACCAGATATGGCTGCGGTACGAGAGCATGCCGTTGGGCTTGCCCTCGGTGAAGGGCGAGTTGGCGAACAACGCCGTCGCCAGCGGCTGCAGCGCGAGGCCGACCCGGAACTTCTTCGCCATGTCGGCTTCGGTTTCGTAATCGAGATTGACCTGGATGGTGCAGGTCCTGAGCATCATGTCGAGGCCCATCGTGCCGACGCGCGGCATGTGCCGCAGCATGATCGCGTAGCGGCCCTTGGGCATTATCGGCAGCTCGGCGCGGGTCTTGTCCGGCCACATGCCCATGCCGAGGAAGCCGATGCCGAACTTGTCGCCGATCGCCTTGACCTGTTCCAGGTGGCGGCCGGTCTCGGCGCAGGTCTCGTGCAGATTGTCGAGCGGCGCGCCGGAGAGCTCGAACTGGCCGGCGGGCTCCAGGCTGATCGCACCGTCGGGGCCGGCCAGCGCGATGACCTTGCCGCCTTCCTCGACCGGACGCCAGCCGAACTCGGTCAGCCCGTCGAGCAGATCGCGAATGCCGCCCGGCTCGTCATAGCTCGGCGCGTGATGGTCGGAGAGGGAATAGACGAACTTCTCGTGCTCGGTGCCGATCCGCCAGCGATCGACCGGCTTCTCGCCCCGGGCGAAGCTCTGGACCAGCTGGTCGCGGTGTTCGATGACCGCTGCGTTGCTCTTTGAAACGGTCTTCGTGCTCATGGCGGCGCTTTAGCGAGGGCGACGGTCCGACGCTAGAGGGACCAGTCCCCCGCCGCCGCCATCCACAGGCTCACCGCCGCCGCCGCTGCCGTATCGGCCCGCAGGATGCGCGGGCCCAGCCCGATCCCGACCGCATCGGGCATGGCCCGAATCGCCTCCCGCTCCTCCGCGTCGAAGCCACCCTCGGGCCCGATCAGGATCGCCGCCGGCCCCTGGTGCGCCCGCATCGCCTCCAGCGCGGGCACGCCGCCGGTCTCGTCGGCGAAGAACAGTGCCCGCCCCGCCGGCCAGTCGCGCAGCAAAGCCGGCAACTTCACCGTCTCAGCCAGGTCCGGTACCGCGGTTCGCCCGCATTGCTCGGCCGCCTCGATCATATGCGCGCGCAGCCGGTCGAGGTTGAGCCGGTCGACCACCGTGCGCCGGGTCAGCACCGGCACCAGCCGCGCCGTGCCCAGCTCGCAGGCCTTTTCCGCCATCCAGTCTATCCGCCCCTTTTTCAGCGGCGCGACGCACAGCCACAGATCGGGCACTGGCTCGCGCTCGCGCAGATGCGCGGTCACGTCGAGCAGCAGGTCGCGCTTGCTGACGGTCGCGGCAATGCCCAGCCATTCGCCGCTCTCGCCGTCGAACAGCTTGACCGGGTCGCCCGGTTTCGTGCGCATCACCGACAGCAGATAATGTGCCTGCGCACCCTCGACGCGCAGCTGCGCGCCCTCGCGAAGCGGCGTCTCGACGAAGAGTCGCGGAGTCGATTGCGGCGGCCAGGCGGGGGTTGCGGGCATGATGGGCATCACTAGCCCCCGTCGCTTCTTCCGTCACCCCGGGGCGTGTTCTGTAATATCCCCTATCATGATATGCTTTCAGTAATGGGCGGGAGAGAATGCATGAAGGCGTCGTCGTTTGCCGTGCTCGTCACTGTTATGGCTCTTGGCGGTTGCGGGCCTCGAGTCGATGGGACCACGCACGCGCCGTCTGGCCGATACTCGGGCGTCGGCCTTTATCCTGCCGACCGCACCTGGACCAAGATGAGCGCGGCGGACAAACCTGCCGACAAGGCGACCGCGACCGTCTCGGACGATCAGATCGTCATCGTGATCGTCGACAGCAACACCGGCGAACTCCGCCATTGTGGCAATATGTCGGGATATTGCATCGGCATGAATCCCTGGACTCGACAACTTGGCAAGTCGCAGGCTGCGCCCATTTCCGTCGTCGAACATGCCCCGGAAAAGACCGTCGATCGCCCCGCGTCCGCGTCGAACGAGGCAGCTCCGGCCGAAACCGACGAGGCGCCATCACGCTAAGACGGATTGCCGCCCGCGCGCGCGGGGCTACAGACGGGCCATGACCCTTGCGCCCGAGATCGTCCCCGACACCGAGCATCGCGGCTTTGTCGGGCTCCTGCCGCCCATGGCCCGCCCCTATGCGCTGCTTGCCCGGTTCGACCGGCCGATCGGCTGGTGGCTGCTCTACTGGCCCTGTGCCTGGGGCGTGGCGCTGTCGGGCAACCGGCTGGGCGACTGGTGGCTGCTGCTGTGGCTGCTGATCGGCGCGATCGCGATGCGCGGCGCGGGCTGCGTCTATAACGACATCACGGACCGCGAGCTGGACGCGAGCGTCGAGCGCACCCGCAACCGCCCGTTACCGAGCGGCCGCGTGTCGGTGCGCGCGGCGTGGATCTGGCTGCTGGTGCTTGTCGCGATCGGTTTCGCGGTGTGGTGGCATATCAACCTCTACGCCAAGGGGCTGGCGCTGCTGACCCTGCCGATCGTCGCAATCTATCCCTTCATGAAACGGATCACCTGGTGGCCGCAGCTCTGGCTCGGGCTGGTGTTCGGCTCGGGCGCGGTGGTCGGCTTCGCGGCGGCCGAACCGACGATGTTCGAGATGCACTGGTGGAATCTCGTCGCCGCGATGGTGCTGCTCTATGCCGGCACCATCGCCTGGGTGGTCGGCTATGACACCATCTATGCGATCCAGGACAAGGAGGATGACACGCTGGTCGGCATCCGCTCGTCCGCGCGCCGCATGGGCAGCCGGGTGCGCGAGGGCGTGGCGATCCTTTATCTGCTCGCGCTCGGTTTCTGGGCGGCGTCCTTCTGGCAGGTCCGGCCCGATCCGCTCGCGCTGCTCGCCCTGCTCCCGGTCGCGCTCCATTTCGCCTGGCAGGTCGCGACGCTCAGCGCGAATGACGGCGACAACGCATTGGCGCGATTCCGCTCGAACCGATTCGCCGGTTTCCTCGTCTTTGCCGCCTGTTTTGTCGTGGGCGTATCGTCAGCGCTTTGACCTTCGCGGCGGTCCTCCCTAAGTCCGCTCGATGCTTACTCCAGATCAGGCGCGAGACCGCGCTCAGGACATCGTCGCCCGCGCCAAGGCCGCCGGAGCCGACGCCGCCGATGCCGTGTTCGTCGACGATACCTCGCTCGACGTGTCGATCCGCCTCGGCGCGCTCGAGGATGTCGGCCGTTCCGAAAATGCCGAGCTTGGGCTGCGCGTGTTCGTCGGCCGCCGTTCGGCCAGCGTCTCCACCTCGGACCTGTCGTCCGCCGCGATCACCACGCTCGCCGAACGCGCCGTCGCCATGGCGCGCGAGGCGCCCGAGGATGCCTGGGCCGGCCTCGCGCCGGAGAATCGCCTGCTGCACGGCGCCCCGCCGCAGCTCGATCTCGACGATGGCGGTATTGTCTCGCCCGAGGCGCTGAAGGAAGCCGCGCTCGCCGCCGAGGATGCGGCGCGTGCCGTCGCGGGCGTGTCGAACAGCGAAGGCGGCGGCGCCAGCGCGTCGCGTTCGGTCTGGGCGCTCGCCACCAGCCACGGATTCGCCGGCGCCTATGCCGCGACCGGCTATGGCCTGTCGGCCAGCGTGCTTGCCGGATCGGGCGGCGACATGGTCCGCGACTATGCCCATCATTCCGCCCGCCATCGGCACAAGCTGGAGGACGCGCTGTCGATCGGCACGCGCGCCGGCGAGCGTGCGGTCGCCCGGCTCAACCCCGGCCGGCTCGCCAGCGGCGCGATGCCGGTGGTGTTCGATCCGCGCGTCGGATCGAGCATGCTCGGCCATCTGGTCGGCGCGATCTCCGGGCAGGCGATCTCGCGCAAGACCAGCTTTCTGCTCGACGCGCTCGGCACCCAGATATTTTCGAGCGGCGTCACCATCTGCGACGACCCGCACCGGCCGCAGGGCCTGCGCTCGCGCCCGTTCGACGGCGAGGGCCTCCCCGTGTCGCCCGTCGAGTTCGTCTCGCACGGCATGCTCGAAACCTGGCTGCTCGACAGCGCCTCCGCCCGCCAGCTCGGGCTGGAGCCGACCGGCCATGCCAGTCGCGGTGCCGGCGGCAGCCCGGGCGTGTCGACCAGCAACATGCATATGTGCGCCGGCGCGATGCCGCCCGAGACGCTGATCGCCGACATCAAACGCGGCGTGTTCGTGACGGAGTTGATCGGCATGGGCGTCAATGGCGTGACCGGCGACTACAGCCGCGGCGCGGCCGGTTTCCTGATCGAGGACGGCGAGATCACGACGCCCGTCGCCGAATTCACCATCGCGGGCAATCTGAAGGACATGTTCCTCAACCTCACCCCCGCAAATGATCTCGAATTCCGCTACGGCACCAACGTGCCGACTCTGCGCATCGAGGGCATGACGGTGGCGAGTGGCTGATCGTCCCGGCACCGGGGATCTGGCCGACGCCATTGCGGCAATCGCTGCCGAAGCCGGCGCGGTGGCGCTGGCCAAGTGGCGCACCGAATTCCGGCAATGGGAAAAGAGCCCGGGCAATCCGGTGTGCGAGGTCGATCTGGAGGTCGACGCGCTGCTGCACCAACGCCTCTCGGCGCTGGTGCCCGATGCCGGCTGGCTGTCGGAGGAGACGGTCGACAATGCCGATCGCCTGTCCCAGTCGCGCCTGTGGGTGGTCGATCCGATCGACGGCACCCGCGATTATGTGCGCGGGCGGGAAGGCTGGGCCGTCTCGATCGCGCTGGTCGAGGATGGCCAGCCGCTGATCGGCGTGCTCGACGCGCCAGCGCGGGGCGAGATCTGGCGGGCCGAGGCAGGCAAGGGCGCGACGCTCAACGGTTTCCCGATCCGCGCCGGCAACCGGGCGGTCTTCTCCGGCGCGCGTGTGCCGACCGATACCTTGCCCAAGGTCGACAGCGATCTGGTCGCGGTGGCCAAGCCCAATTCGATCGCGCTCCGCATCGCGATGGTCGCGGCGGGCGAGGCGGATCTCGTGGCGACCTTGCGCTGGGGCTATGAATGGGATGTCGCCGCCGCCGTGCTGATCGCGGCCGAGGCGGGGGCCACGGTCAGCGACGCGTTCGGCAAGCCGCTGTTTTTCAATACTCCCAGCGCGCAGGCGTTCGGCGTGCTGGCGACGACTCCGGGCATCCATGCCGCCGCGGTCGACCGCCTGGCCGATCGAGCGAAGACGCTGGCCATCAAATAATCCCCCAGCAGGGGAGGTGGAATGGCGCTGCCTAAATCGAAACGCTCCGAACGCCGCTATCCCGGCGTCCGCACCAGCTCGACGATGTCGACATCATGGCTCACCCAGCCGCGACTGGCGCCTGCCTCGGCCGCAAGGGCGCGCGTCTTCTTCGCCTCGGCCAATGACTTGCTATGGCCCCAGAAAACCTCGGTCTTGCCGTTGCCCAGACGTGCGACGATCCGCCAATAATGGGTGAATTCGGTCGCGGTCGGCCCGATCGTCTTGACGTAGCCGTCGGGCAGGGTCGCGGTCAGCAGATATTTCTTCTTCGCCACCTGTGCTCAGCCCGCCAGCAGCTCGAACGCCGTACGTGCCATGGTCCGTCCGTTGACGATCAGCTCGACCTCATGCGTGCCCGGATGATGCCGCCGCGTGCTGAAATCCTTGATCGTCTGCCGAATGCTCAGGGCGACCGTCTCGCCGGCGCCAAGGTCGAACGTGCGAAGCTTGAACACCTTGGCGGCGCTCTTCCCACCCGCCCGGGCGTAATGCAGGCGGTAATCCACCACCAGCCGCTGCGCCTCGGCAGCCATCGACCTCACATCGGCAGCGATGGTGACCGCGTCGCCAAGCCGCACCGTCCCCGGCGCAACCGCAAAGCCCGACACGTCGACTGCGGCACCATGCCCCACCCCGATCAGCGCCAGCGCGCGCGGATCGCCCTGCTTGATCAGGGTCCGCAGCGCATGGCGGATGATCCAAATGGTGCGGGCGTCGTCCGCCGGCCATGTCGCCAGCCGGTCGACCAGCCAGTCCGGCCGATCCTTGGCGATGTCGTTCAGATGGTTGGCGACCGACTTGCGCACATAGGCGCTGGGATCGCGCTTCAGCGCCTCGAGAATGGGCGCGGCCAGTGTCGGATCGGCCTTCAGCGCCGGCACCCGCCCCGCCCAGGGCAGCCTCGGCCGGCTGCCTTCACTGGCGAGCCGCCGGACATGCTCGTCTTGATGGCCGCTCCACGCCAGCATCACGGCAAGCGTCCCGGCGCTGTCCTGCGCCAGGAATGGCCGAATCGCGAATTCGGCGGTGCCGAAACGGGTCAGGTCGGCCAGCGCTTCCATTGAAGGCGCGACATCGCCGAGCCCGTGCCGCGCGACGAACTCGGTCACCGCGACCGCCTGGAATCCATGAGTCAGCCGGGGTGCCATGGCGCGGACGATCGTCACCGCTTCGGCATAGTCGGCCGGCAGGGCGATCCGCAGGGCATCGGCGACATGGCGCACCCGTTCCATGATCGACAGCGCATCCAGCCCCGTCGACGCCGCGTCGAGAAAGGCCGCACGATCGAAGCGCGGGGAAACCTGCGCACCGGCGTCGGCGATCACGGTCAGCGCCCGGGGTCCGAGAATGTCCTTCAGCAGCGCGGGCGTCGCCGTCTCGCTGGTCATGCCCCTACGCTCTCCATCATGCTTGCCCCATAGGCGCGCCAGCGCTCGACCACCAGCGGTTGGAGAATTGCCAGAGGCGTCTCTCCCGATCTAGTGTTAGCGGTAACGCCGATACCGGCTTCGGGAGAGGAACGACCATGGGACTGCCGATCAACGCCCTTTTGTCAGCATTGCTGATCGCCGGCACCACCGGCTCGGTCGCAGCGGCGCAGGAGTCGCCCGAGGCGCCCAGGGCTCCGGACGGGCGCCATTTCCTGTCCCAGCCCCTGGTGCGCGACATCTACACCGCCGATCCGTCGGCGCATGTGTGGAACGGCAGGATCTATGTCTATCCCAGCCACGACATCAACGGCCCGACGCCGCAGGACGATCTCGGCAGCCATTTCGAGATGCGCGACTATCGCGTGCTGAGCATGGACCGGGTCGGCGGCCCGGTGACGGTGCATCCGGTCGCGCTCGACGTGAAGGACGTGCCATGGGCCGACAAGCAGATGTGGGCGCCCGACGCGGCGTACAAGGACGGCACCTATTATCTCTATTTCCCGGCCAAGGACAAAGCCGGCGCGTTCCGCATCGGTGTCGCGACCTCGAAATCGCCGGCCGGCCCGTTCAAGGCCAACCCGCAGCCGATCAAGGGCAGTTTCTCGATCGATCCGGCCGTGTTCACCGATGATGACGGCCAGAGCTATATGTATTTCGGCGGTATCTGGGGCGGCCAGCTTCAGCGCAACACCACCGGCACCTATGATCCGAACGGCTCGAAGACCGATGCCGGCACCCCCGACAAGCCGGCGCTCAGCCCCCGGATCGCGAAGCTCGCGCCGGGCATGACGGAGTTCGCCGAGGCGCCGCGCGACGTCGTGATCCTCGACCAGCAGGGCAAGCCGCTGCTCGGTGGCGACCATGACCGCCGCTTCTTCGAGGCGTCGTGGATGCACAGGTACAAGGGCAAATATTATTTCAGCTATTCGACCGGGAACACCCACTATCTGGTCTATGCCATCGGCGATTCGCCCTATGGCCCCTTCACCTATCAGGGGCGCATCCTGGAGCCGGTGCTCGGCTGGACGACTCATCACTCGATCGTCGAAAAGGACGGCCGCTGGTGGCTCTTCTATGCCGACAGCCAGCTGTCCGGCGGCGACACCCGACTGCGCAACGTCAAGGTGACCGAGCTTCACTATAATGACGACGGGACGATCAGGACGATCGATCCGTTTGTGAAGTGAGCAGGGCGCGTAGCGCGGCTCGTGAAGGCAGCAGGAGATCCGGCATTTGATTCCGGTCAGACGCTGGATCGGGGCGCCGGCGCACTTACATCGCATTGGTGACTACATCGAATTCGGACCGCATGATATGACGACCAACCACGCCGAGCAGGTGCGGGCGCGAAAGATGGCCGATGCGCTGCGGTCCGGGATCGACGACCTCTTCATTTCGCGCCTGGTCGAGAATTTCTATGACGCCATCCGCGAGGACGCCTTGCTCGGCCCGATCTTCGCCGAACGGATCGCCGACTGGCCCCACCATCTCGCGCGCATGAAGGATTTCTGGGCCTCGATCATGCTCGAATCCGGGCGCTACAGCGGCAATCCGATGCGCAAGCACATCGCCATCGCCGGGCTCGACGAGATGCATTTCGCGCGCTGGCAGGCGCTCTGGGGCGAAACGCTTGACGGCCTCGCGCCCAGCCTGGCGGTCGCCGAACGGTTTCGCGAAGCGGCGTGGCGGATCGGCGAAAGCCTGCTGATGGGAATCCGCATCCAACAGGGCGGGCTGGCCGCGATCTCCGCACCGTCCGCGTCGTAACGCGTCGCACTACGCTCCGTCTTCTCGACGACCCTCGCGCCTACGCCATGACTGCAAAGCGACGTTGCGCTGTCATCGGCATGACCTCGATCCGCAACGCCCGGGTCATCGCCAGCGCCTAGCGGCGCAGCCACCGGCACAATCGGGTCGCTGAAAAAACAAAAGGGATATTGATGAAGCTTCTGCTCGGCAGCGCGGTGATCGCGCTGCACGTCGTCTGCGCGCCTGTCGCCCTGGCCCAATCCGTCGATACGGCGGCGGCCGACACCCCGGCCGAGGCGGATCAGGTCGTCGTCACCGGCACGCGCGATCGCGCGCGCAGCCAGTTTTCGACCCTTGCGCCGGTCGATGTCCTGTCCCGCGCGACGGTCGAATCAAGCGTGTCGGGCGATCTGAACGACACGCTCGCGCAGCTGCTTCCCTCGTTCAACGTCCAGCGCCTGCCCGCCGCCGATGGCCAGGCCTTTGTCCGTCCCGCGACGCTGCGCGGCCTTTCCGCCGACCAGACGCTCGTGCTGGTCAACGGCAAACGCTATCATCGCTCCGCGCTGCTCGGCACGCGCGGCGCTCAGTCGCCCGATCTCGCCAGCATCCCCAGCGCGGGCATCGGCCGGATCGAGGTGCTGCGCGATGGCGCATCGGCGCAATATGGGTCGGATGCCATTGCCGGCGTCATCAACATCATCCTCGACGAAGCCCCCGGGATGGACGCGTACGGGCAGGTCTCGCGCTATTATGCCGGGGACGGGAATGAATATCAGTGGGGCATCCACGCCGGGATCGCGCTCGGCGATCGTGGCGCCATCGCCTTCACCGGTCAGTTCGACCGGCAGGAACCCACCTCGCGCACGCGCCAGCGGCCGGATGCGATCGCCTTTCAGGCAGCCAATCCCCAGCTTCACGTGCCCAACCCGGTACAGCGCTGGGGCCAGCCGCAACAGGAGCGGATCAGCGGGGCGGTCAATGGCCATTACGACCTTGCCGAGGGCGCGACCTTCTATGTCTTCGGCACCGCCCAGCAGGGCGAGGGCGTGACCGATTTCAACTGGCGCAACCCGGTCGGCACCGCCAGCGTCTATGGCGCGAGCTCCGCCTTTCCCGGCTTTTCGTTCAACACGATCTATCCGACCGGTTTCACCCCGCGCTTCGGCACCGATTATAGCGACTATCAGTCGGTCGCCGGCCTTCGCGGCGACGCGAGCGATCGCTTCCATTATGATCTGAGTGCCTCGCTGGGCCGCAGCCGCATCGACTATACGCTCAACGAGAGCCTGAATGCCTCGCTTGGGCCGAACAGCCCAACCGGCTTCTATCTCGGCCGTCTCCAGCAGCGCGAGGTCAACCTCAACGCCGACTTCGTCTATCGCCTGCCCGTCGGCACGGACGATCCGGTCAATATCGCCTTTGGTGGCGAACGCCGCGTGGAGACATATCGGGTGTCGCCGGGCGATCCCGCATCCTACGCCGTCGGCCCGGGCGCCCAGACCGGGCTTGCCCCCAACTCGAACGGCTTTCCCGGTTTCAGCCCGACTCAGTCGGGCGCATGGAGCCAGCGCAGCTATGCCGGCTATCTCGATCTCGAATGGAAGCCGGTCGAGATAGTGACGCTCGGCGCAGCCGGCCGTTACGAGGATTTCTCGGCGTTCGGGGATACCTTCACCTACAAGCTCGCCGGGCGGATCGAGCCGATGCACGGGCTCGCGGCGCGCATCACCTATTCGACTGGCTTCCGCGCGCCGACCCCGGCGCAGCTCAACACCCGCCAGGTGACTCAGGGGCTCGACACGCGCACGCTGCAGGTGTTCAACCAGGGTCGCCTTTCGCCCAACGATCCGCTGGCGCTCGCGCTCGGGGCAAAACCGCTCACGCCGGAAAAATCGCGCACGCTGACCGCAGGCCTGACGGCGCAGACCGGCGGTCTCAGCGCCAGTATCGACCTCTATCAGATCGAGCTGGACGATCGCTTCGGCCAGTCGGCGACCTTTGCCGTGCCGGCGTCCTTCCCGAACCCGGATCGCTTCACTTCAGTCAGCTATTTCACCAATGATTTCGATACGCGCACCCGCGGCATCGACGTGGTCCTGGGCTATATCCGGGATATTGGGCCCGGCCGGGTCAATGTGGCGCTTGCCTACAACTACAATCAGACGCGCGTGCGCGGCGGCACCAGCGCCTCGATCCCCAACGAGACGCAACGGCGCATCTTTCAGGAGCGGCTGCCGCAGCACAACGCCACCGGCACGCTGAACTATACGATCGGCCCGGTCGGGCTGATGGTGCGCGGGCGTTATTACGGTGCCTGGACGGACGTCACGGGCAACGCCACGGGCGAGCTGTTCCAGCGCTTCGGTTCGACTGCGTTGTTCGACGCCGCGATCTCGTTCAAGATGACCCGGAACATATCGCTGCGTGTGGGGGCGGAGAACATTTTCGACACCTATCCGGATGAAGCCACCAACCAGGCCAATCGTGGCCTGATCTATTCGCGCAACGCCCCCTATGACACGGATGGCGGGCAATATTATGCCCGGGTCGGGCTGCGTTTCTGATGGGCGGCATTCGTCGCCGGTCCGTGATCGCGGGTGGCCTCGTGCTGCCCGCGGTCGTCGCCGCCGGCCGCGCCGCCGTGCCGCCCGACATGGACGATGACGCGTTCTGGCGATCGATCGCCGCCGAATATGATCCGCCCAGGGATGTGATCCAGCTCGAGAACGGCAATTGGGGCATGATGGCGCGGCCGGTGCTCCAGGCCTATCAGGAGACGGTCGCACGGGTGAACCGGGATACCAGCTATTATGCCCGGCGCGGAATGACGCGCGACATGATGGCGGCGCGGGATCAGGCCGCTGCCGCAATGGGGGTGAAGCCACAGGAACTCGTCTTCACCCGCAACGCGACCGAGGCGCTGGAGACGCTCATTCTCGGCTATAACCGTCTCCAGCCGGGCGATGCGGTGCTCTACGCCGATCTCGATTACGACAGCATGCAGGCCTGCATGGAAAGCCTGGCTGCCCGCCGCGGCGCCAAGGTCGCGCGTATAGCGCTGCCCGAACCGGCGACGCGCGCGTCGCTGGTCGATGCCTATGCGCAGGCAATGGCCGCGCATCCCCGGCTGAGGCTGATTCTGCTCACGCATCTCAGCCACCGCACCGGCCTTGTGCTGCCGGTCCGGGAGATCGCGGCGCTTGCCCGATCGCGCGGTATCGACGTGATCGTCGACGCCGCGCACAGCTGGGGCCAGCTCGATTTCAGCCTTGCCGATCTCGATTGCGATTTTGTCGGCATCAACGGGCACAAATGGCTCGGCGCGCCGCTCGGGGTCGCTTTCCTGCATGTCCGGGAAAGCGCGCTGGGCCGGATCGATCGCCATCCGGCGAATCCGGCACAAGGACAGGACGATCTTTTCAGCCGGGTCCATCTCGGCACCTATGATTTCGCGGCCGGCCTCACCGTTCCCGCCGCGCTTGCTTTCCAGGCCAGGATCGGCGGCAAGCGCCGCGCCGATCGCCTGAGCGCGTTACGCAATCGCTGGGTTGCCCGCGCGCGCACCGTGCCAGGCATCGAGGTCCTGACGCCCGACGATCCCGCGCTGCACGGGGCGATCACTTCCTTTCGAGTCAAGGGCGTGACCGATACGGCGGGCAATATGCGCATCGCGCGGCATCTGCTCGAACGGCACCGCATCTTCACGGTTCACCGCGACGGGATCGCCGCCGGGGCGTGCGTGCGCGTCACGCCGGCGCTGTTCACCAGCATGGAAGAAGTGGATCGCCTTGCCGGGGCACTGCCCGGCGTCGTGGCGGCCGCCCGGGACGGGTAACCGGTCCGTCGGCTATTACGACGCCAGCCCGTCGTCCTTGTACTTGATCTCCAGGAACCGCCCGCGTGTCGCCAGCAGGTTGAGATCGCCCTCGGCCAGCTGCGCCGACATCTGGCCGATTTCCTGCTCGATCACCTTCAGCCCTTCGGCCAGTTGCGTGTCGGGAGTCTTGCCGTTGCGCTCCACGCCGCGCAGCGGCTGCGGCACCTTGGCATAATCGCGGATCAGCTCGGGCAGCTGTTCGCCGACCAACTTGCGGATCTCCGCCGCCGCCGGCTCGCGTTCGTCGAGCGCGGCAAGCTGCGGCGCGAGCGTGTCGAGCTGCACCCCGATCCCGTCGACCAGGGTCTGGGCCGGGGCGGGCAGGGCCGGGCGCTGCTGCTCGAGCCATTGCTCGGTCTTGCGCGGCAGTGCCTTGAGCGGCACCTCGACCAGCTTCTCGGCCTCCACCGGGGCTTCCAGCGAGACGAAGGCGATCAGGAACGTCACCAGGATCAGCGCGGCGAAAACCAGCAGGGCCCCGCCCATGCCGATCGGCGAGAACCAGCCGAAGACGATCGTCGCGACGATGATCGCCAGGTCGGCGGTGACGATCAGCCCGGCGCGCTTGGCCAGGCCGGTGCCGCGCCGCCGCCGCTTGCGCTGCAGCAGCGCCTGGTCGCGCCGTTCGTTGAGGAACTGCGTCGATCTGGCGATCTGGCGATCGACATCGGTCATAAGGCTTCCAGCTTGAAGGTTTCGCCCCCGCTGCCCGAATTCTGCGCCTGGCCTTCCGCCCGGGCGATATAGCCCCTCGACTTCTCGACCTCGTTGCCCAGCACATTGACCGTGGTCTTCATCGAATCCAGCGCCTTCAGCTTGAAGGTGTCGATCGCGTCCATCGTGTCATAGATGTTCTGGAAGGCACGCTGCAGCGTCTCGATCGGGATGGTCGCACTCGCCGCCTGCTCATGGATCGTCGCGGTCTGGCTCTTGAGCAGCTTGCCGGTCGAATCGATGATGTTGGCAGTCGTGGTGTTGAGCGCGGTGATCTGCTCCAGCACCAGCTTCTGGTTGGTCAGCGCCTGCGCCACCGTCACTGCGGTGCGCAGCGCGGAAACCGTGGTGGTGGAGGCGCGGTCGACGCCCTTCACCAGCTCGACATTGTTCTTCTTGACCAGGTCGAGCGCGAGATAGCCCTGCACCGTCACCGCCATCTGGGTCAGCAGGTCCTGGGTGCGCTGGCGGACATAGAAGAGCGCGCTCTCGCGGATCGCCTTGGCCTTGGCCGGGTCGGTATGGTCGAGCTCGTTGGCCTTGTCCTCCAGCTTCTCGTCCATCGTCTTGGACAGCACGATCATCTGCTCGAGCCGGCCCATCGCGTTCCACAGGTTCGCGCGTTCGACGTCGATCGCCGCATTGTCCATCAGCAGCTCGTCCTTGCCGCTGCCCAGGCTCTTCAGGATCGAGGCGATGTGAGTCTGCGAGCTCTTATAGCCGTCGAAATAATTGCGCATCTTGTTGCCGAACGGGATGACCCCGAACAGCTTCTTCGGCGCGAGCAGATTGCCCTGCTTGCCCGGATCGAGGTCCTCGATCGTGCGGCGCAGTTCGGCCAGGTCGGCGCCCACGCCCGATTCCTGGTTCATCGCCTTGACCGGCCGGTCGAGGAAGCGGTTCGACTGACCGGCCGCCTCGCGGATCTCCTTCTGGCCCATCGCGCTGATCGCATCGACGCGCTTGCCGAATTCGGGCGAGTTCACGTCCTGCGCGACCAGATCCTCGACGAAGGTCTCGACCCGCTGCTGCAGCTGGGTGCGCTTCGAATCGTCCACCGGCACGAGGCCGACGGCCTTTTCCGGCGCGACCACGGGCACGGGGTCGGGCGGGGTCAGGACCAGATCGGTGGTCGCGGTGTCAGTCTGGGTCGCCATCACTCTCTCCACGCAGTCGCCGCCCTAGATGACGGCGATTCGAACGCGCTTCAAGTGTATCATTCAACTATAACACTTGTCACGTATCGGCAGGATAGCGGAAAAATGTTGCGCAAGCGATCTCCGCGACGTCAAATGACCAACGTTAGACAGGGGAGAAGTCGATGCTGCACGGGCTGCGCCGGATGGCGGCTGCATTTGTCATGGTGCTGATGCTCGCCACGGCAGCGAGCGCGCAGGAAACGATCGATCCCAACCGTATCCCACCCTCGCGCGATCCGGCGCGGGTCGCCAACGGGCTCGCCCGGACCCCGCCGATGGGCTGGAACAGCTGGAACAAGTTCGGCTGCGACATCAGCGAAAAGACCGTCCGCGCGGTCGTCGACGCGATGGTGTCGAGCGGCATGCGCGATGCCGGCTATCATTATGTCGTGATCGACGATTGCTGGCACGGCGCGCGCGACAAGGACGGATTCATCACCGCCGATCCGGTCAAATTCCCCTCGGGCATCAGGCCGCTCGCCGATTACGTCCATGCCAGGGGGCTGAAGTTCGGCATCTATTCCGACGCCGGCATGAAGACCTGCGGCGGCCGGCCGGGCAGCCAGGGCCATGAATATCAGGACGCGCTGACCTATGCGCGCTGGGGCGTCGACTATCTGAAGTACGACTGGTGCTCCACCGGCACGCGCAACGCCGAGGAAGCCTATGCGCTGATGGCCGACGCGCTGAAGGCGAGCGGCCGGGAGATCGTGCTCAGCATCTGCGAATGGGGCCAGAACGATCCGTGGCGATGGGGCGCGAAGATCGGCAATCTGTGGCGCACCACCGGTGATATCGGCGACCGCTTCTCCGGTGAGGACAAGCAACATTGGTGGACGCACAGCCTGCTCGACATCATCGACCGCAACGAGCCGCTCTGGCCCTTTGCGGGGCCCGGCCACTGGAACGATCCCGATATGCTGGAGATCGGCAATGGCGGCATGACCGATACCGAATATCGCAGCCATTTCAGCCTCTGGGCGTTGATGGCCGCGCCGCTGATGGCGGGCAACGACATCGCCGCGATGAGCCCGGCGACCAGCGCGATCCTGCTCAACAAGGACGTGATCGCGATCGACCAGGATCCGCTCGGCATCCAGGGGCATCGCGTTCGCGACGACGGCGATACCGAGGTCTGGGCGAGGCCCCTGGCGGATGGCGGGCGCGCGGTGATCCTGTTCAACCGCGGGGCGACGCCAGCGAGGATCAGGGCCGACTGGACCGAACTCGGCTATCCGCTCGGCCTGAAGGCGGAAGTGCGCGACCTGTGGGCCCACAAATCGCTCGGGCGCATGGCCGGCAGTTTCTCCGCGACGGTCGAGCCGCACGGCGTGGTGATGGTGCGGCTGCTGCCCTGACCCCACTTGCGCGTCCCCGGCGGAGGCCGGGGAACGTAACGGGTGGGGCGCTCAGGTATGCGGTACCGTCACATATTGCATCGCGCCGATGTCATTGCCCTCGGTATCGAGAACCGGATCAGCGCGCCGACCGACCGCGAAGGTTGGTTCCACCCATTCAGCCCGCTGCCCTGCACGCTATGGCGCGGCGGAATGAGGCCGGTTTCGGCATGGGCGGCGCGCGGGCCGGAATCGGCCTCTGCCGCTTCCTGTGACATCCACCCTTTCCGCGACGCAGCAATTGCGCTATCGGCCCCCGCAACCTTTTCCCTGCAAAATATCGAGTGACCCAATGAGCCTCCGCAACGTGGCGATCATCGCCCATGTCGATCACGGCAAGACAACCCTGGTCGACCAGCTCTTCCGCCAGTCCGGCACCTTCCGCGACAACCAGCGCGTCGAAGAGCGCGCGATGGATTCGAACGACCTCGAAAAAGAGCGCGGCATCACCATCCTCGCCAAGCCGACCTCGATCGAATGGATCGACGGCGCCGGCGTCGCGACCCGCATCAACATCGTCGACACGCCCGGCCACGCCGATTTCGGCGGCGAGGTGGAGCGCATCCTCTCGATGGTCGACGGCGTGATCCTGCTGGTCGATTCGGCCGAAGGCGCGATGCCGCAGACCAAGTTCGTCACCGGAAAAGCCCTTGCTCTTGGCCTTCGGCCAATCGTCGTGGTCAACAAGGTCGACCGCAGCGACGCGCGCATCCAGGAAGTGCTCGACGAAGTGTTCGACCTGTTCGTCTCGCTCGAGGCGACCGACGAGCAGCTCGATTTCCCGGTGCTCTACGCCTCGGGCCGCAACGGCTATGCCTCGACCGACGAGAATGCGCGCGAAGGCACGCTGACCCCGATGTTCGAGACGATCGTCAGCCATATCCCGGCACCGGAGGTCGATGTCGATGCGCCCTTCACCTTCCTGGTGACGCTGCTCGACCGCGACAATTTCCTCGGCCGCATCCTCACCGGCCGCGTCAATTCCGGCACGGTGAAGCTCAACCAGCCGATCCACGCGCTGAACAATGACGGCAAGATCGTCGAGGCCGGCCGCGCGTCGAAGATCATGACCTTCCGCGGGCTCGAGCGCGTGCCGGCCGAAGAGGCCAAGGCAGGCGACATCATCTCGCTCGCCGGCCTGACCGTCGCGACCGTGTCCGACACCATCGCCGACATCTCGGTCAGCGAGCCGCTCCATGCCCAGCCGATCGATCCGCCGACCCTGTCGATGCGTTTCGCGGTGAACGATTCGCCGATGGCCGGCCGCGAAGGCACCAAGGTGACGTCACGCATGATCCGCGACCGCCTGTTCCGCGAGGCCGAATCGAACGTCGCGGTCAAGGTGACCGAAGCCGCCGATCGCGACAGCTATGAAGTCGCCGGTCGCGGCGAGCTTCAGCTCGGCGTGCTGATCGAGACGATGCGCCGCGAAGGGTTCGAGCTCGGCATCAGCCGCCCGCGCGTGCTGTTCGGCGAGGACGAGAATGGCGGCCGGACCGAGCCGTACGAGACCGTGATCATCGACGTCGACGAGGAATATTCGGGCACGGTCGTCGAGAAGATGAACCTGCGCAAGGCCGAGATGACCGACATGCGTCCCTCGGGCGGCGGCAAGACCCGCATCACCTTCTCCGCGCCGTCGCGCGGCATGATCGGCTATCATGGCGAGTTCCTGTCGGACACGCGCGGCACCGGCATCATGAACCGGCTGTTCGAGAAATACGGTCCGCACAAGGGCCAGATCGAAGGCCGCAAGAACGGTGTGCTGATCTCGAACGGTTCGGGCGAGGCCAACAGCTATGCGCTCGGCCCGCTCGAGGAGCGCGGCATCCTGTTCGTCGGGCATGGCGAGGCGCTGTACGAGGGCATGATCGTCGGCGAGAACGCCAAGAACGATGACCTCGAAGTCAATCCGATGAAGGCGAAGCAGCTCACCAACTTCCGCGCCTCGGGCGGCAAGGACGACGCGATCCGCCTCACCCCGCCGAAGAAGATGACGCTGGAACAGGCTATCGCCTATATCGACGACGACGAAATGGTCGAGGTGACGCCAAAGTCGATCCGCCTGCGCAAGCGCTACCTCGATCCGCACGAGCGGAAAAAGGCATCGCGCGCCAAGCAGGCCGCCTGAGCCTGACGCGAACGCGAAGAGCGGAAGGGCAGCGCACCCCGGTGCGTTGCCATCATGCCATCAAAATGCTATCGCGCCATCATGAACGCACCGCAGCTTTCGGTTCGCTCCGCGCGGGCGCGCGATTTGGCGCATAAGCTCTCGCGGCAGGAGCGGCGGCCAATTCATGCGATCGTCGAGGATGCGCTGCTGGAATATGCCCGGCGCCATCCGGAACCCAGCGCAGCCGCCTTCCTCAAGCGTTTGAAGAGCCTGGCGGTGGAGGACGCGGATCTCGATGCGCTGATCGCGGAGAATCGCGTGCCGCATGAGGGCATCACGCTTTGATCCTTCTCGACACGAATGTGATGTCGGAATTGATGAAGGCTAACCCCGATCCTGCCGTCGAGCGATGGTTTCTGCTGAACGAATCCGAGTGTGTCCTGGCATCGGTTGCGATCGGCGAACTGGCGTATGGCGTCGCCAGGCTCGATGACGGTTCGCGCAAGGCGCGTCTCGCCGAACAGATTGCGGAGTGGCGTTTCCATTTCGCGGGGCGCAGCCACGCCTTCGCCATGACGACGGCGCTGGTCTATGGCGATATCCTCGGCAAGGCGCGGCGAAACGGCCGGCCGATGTCGGTCCCGGACGCGCAGATCGCAGCCATCGCAAGCGAGCATGGCTGCGCGCTTGCGACCCGCAACGGCTCCGATTTCATCGTCACCGAACTGGCGCTGATCGATCCCTGGAAGGATTGACCAGGTCGGGATCAGGCGCCCATCCCCGTCAGTACCGCCCATTGGGCGTCGCTGACGGGGCTGACCGACAATCGCGACTGGCGCAGCATCTCCATGCCAGCGAGCTTCGGCTCGGCCTTCATCGCCGCCAGGGTGACGGGTTTGGCCAGCGCCTCGACCGGTTTGACAGCAACCGACACCCAGCGCGGTTCGTCGCCGTCCTGCTGCGCGGTGCGGGTGATCTCCATTACCCCGACGGCCGCCTTTTCCTTGCCGCTATGATAGAAGAGCCCGCGATCGCCCACCGCCATCGCCTTCAGGTGAAGCGCCGCGGCGGGATTGCGCACCCCGGTCCATTCCGTCGCGCCCTCGCGGATCAGGTCGTCCCAGCTATAGCTTTCGGGTTCGGACTTCAGCAGCCAGTACGCCATCATCGCCTCCTTGGATGAACCCAACTTTACTTTGGCCGACAGGCGTTTCAACGTCCATGGCGGGAGAGGGGGACCGACCATGGAGCATATGCTGCTGGCGCTGCGCCGCTACGCCGATTTCCGCGGCCGGTCGCAGCGCAAGGAATACTGGCTGTTCGTCCTGTTGCAGTGGCTGCTCCTCCTGCCGGTCGGGGTGGTCTTCGTGATGCTCGGCGGCGACGCGCAAAAGCTGCTCGACGCGCCCTTCACGCTCCAGGGCGGCCCCGGCGATATGGTGCAGATCATCGGCCTGGCGGTGTTCCTCGCGCTGGTGATTCCCTTCCTCGCGGTCCAGGTGCGGCGGCTGCACGATCAGGGCCGGACGGGCTGGTGGATCCTGCTCGGGCTGGTGCCGTTCGGCCAGTTCCCGCTGATCGCCCTGATGTGCTTCGATGGCACGCCCGGCGCCAACCGCTTCGGCCCAGATCCCAAGCGCCGCGACACCGTCCACCGCCACGACTGGCGCGATGCGCCGGTCGATGCGGCGCGTGTCGTCCAGCGCCCCACGCTCGGCGACTGATCCGCTGAACCCTCGCTAAACACCGCATTCCGCATGGGTTCAGACCGACTCTGCCACAAGGTTGCAACAAGCTGCACGGCTTCCGCGTTATACCCCCGATGCGGATACGGGCTTGCTGAGTAGAGGAGGTTGAGATGAACATTCTAGTGAAGAAGGCCGGCCTCGGCGTGGCGCTCGCCGCGACGGCGCTGACCACGGCATTGCCGGCGGACGCGCAGCGCTATCGCCGCTACCACCGTGACGACGGCACCGGCACCGCGATCGTCGCCGGCATCGCCGGCCTCGCGATCGGCGCCGCCATTGCGTCGAGCAGCAGCGACCGGGATCGTTATTACCGCCAGCGCGGCTACGATCCCTATTATGACGACGGCTATTATCGCAGCCACGGCTATTATCCGAACGACGGCTATTACGCCTATCGCTACCGTCAGAACTATAACCGCTGCTGGGTCGAGCGCCGCTACGACCGCTATTATGGCCGCAGCGTCCGGGTCCGCGTCTGCAACTGATCGCGACCCTCGGCTGAACGAGACGGCGCGGACTCGCTCCGCGCCGTTTTCGTATCCATGCTCTGGCATCGCGCGCGATTTTGCGTCATGAGCCCGCCCCATGACCGACACACCGCCAGACCGCCTGTCCTCCAACCCGCGCAGCCCCTTTTTCGACGAGGAGAAGCTCTCCCGCGGGATCGGCATCCGCTTCAAGGGCGCGGAACGCCGCGACGTGGAGGAATATTCGATCTCCGAAGGCTGGATCCGCGTCGCCCTCGGCAAGAAGGTCGATCGCCACGGCCAGCCGCTGACCCTGAAGCTCAGCGGACCTGTCGAGGCCTGGTTCGAGAATCCAGCCCCCGGCGGCGCGGACGAACCGGAGGAATAACCTCCGCCTGGTTCCAGTCGAACGCCGCCTGCGCGGCCGCGGTCAGCGCGGCCATCGCGGTGCGATAGGGGTTCGGCCCATGGCTGATCCGCGAAACGCCGACAGCAGCGACCTCGCGCGCGCCGGGCGCGCCCGGGAACGCCATGAAATTGACCGGCAACGGTACGTCGCGACAGATCCTGCCCAGCAGGTCCAGGTCGACCAGCCCGGGCACGAAAAAGCCGCTGGCGCCCGCCGCCGCATAAGCCAGGCCGCGTTCGATCGCCGCGTCGACCTTCGCGTCGTCGTGCGTGTCGGGCCCGTTCTGCAGGAAGATGTCGGTGCGCGCGTTGATGAAGAAGGGCACGCCCGTCGCGCCCCGCATCGCCGCGATCCGCGCGACCTGGACCTCGATCGGGTGCAGCCCTTCGCCGCCCACCACCTGATCCTCGAAATTGCACCCGATCGCGCCAGTCGCCGCGAGCCGCGTCGCGTTGGCCGCGATGTCCTTCGGCGCGACGGCATAGCCGCCCTCGAAATCGATCGATACCGGCAGGTCGACCGCGCCGGCGATCCGCGTCGCGCCGGCCAGCGCGATCTCCAGCGGCAGTCCTTCGCCGTCGCCATAAGCCTGCGCCGCGGCGACTGACCAACTGCCGGTCGCGATCGCCTTCGCCCCCGCGCTCGCCACGGCGCGCGCGCTGCCCGCGTCCCAGGCGTTGTAGAGGATCACCGGATTGCCCGGCACGTGCAACGCCGCGAAAGCCCTGAATTTTTCCATCACGCCTCGACCCGGTTCTGTTTGGCCCTATTTGCGGCGGCGCAGGCGGTGGGTCAATCGGTCAAGCGGCCCGAGCCTCGGCTCCGCCGGCTCGCCCTTGGGATGGGTGGCGTCGAAATGCGCGAACGCGGATAGGTCCCGCGCCGCCCATAGCTCGACCCGGTGCCGGCCACCCTCCGTCACGCGATCGAACCGCAGCCGGGCATGCGGGAAACCACACCATGCCAGCATCTCGCGGATCACCTTGTCGCTGGTCGGATACCAGGCCAGCCGGTCGACCCCCGACATCACCAGCGTACGGCTTTCGGGATTGAGCACGAACCCCTCGCGCTTGCCCGGCAAGGTCGCGGTGTTGACGATGATCAGCTCCCTGGTCAGGTCGGCCGCGATCTTCAGCCCCGCCACCGGATCGGGCAGGTGATAGAGGATGCCGCTGAACAAGGTCACGTCGAACGGCTTCAGGCCGATCTGCGGCAGATCCTCGAGGCTGCATGTGCCCGTATCGATATCGTCGCTCGGCAGATGCTCGGCCAGGAACCGCGCCTGCCTGATCCAGTGTTCGCGCACGTCGAAACCGAAGCAGCGCCCGGCACCGAGCCGCCGCGCGGCGAAGAGAAAGCCGCCGGCGTTGCAGGCGCAGTCGAGAAAGGACCGGCCCGCCAGCCCGTCGGGAAAAAGATGCCCGACCGCCCTGGCGAAACCGCGATAGGGATCAAGCAGCGTGGGCGTGCCGATCACCGGATCGGGTTCGGGCTGAAAGGCCGGGTCCCCGGTCCACACCCCCGGCGCGATCTCGACATTGTGATGCCACGGCCCCAGTCGCCTGATCTCCGCGCCAAGCTCTTGCGCTGTCGCCATCCCGCCATGTCCCCCGCGTCGTTACCGCGCGACGGCGCGGCCCCGCGGAATCAATGCACGAAGCGCGCGACCACGTCACGATAGGAACGCGACACCTTCACCTGCGCGCCCGACCCGAGCACCAGGAAGCATTCGCCATTGGTGTGCGGCTTCACTTCCTTCACCAGATCGAGGTTGACGATGGTGGAGCGGTGCACGCGCTGGAAGCGGCGCGGGTCGAGCCGTTTCTCCAGGTCCTTCATCGTCTCGCGCAGGATCAGCGTATTATCGCCGGTATAGATGCACATGTAATCGCCTGCTGCATCGATCCGCTCGATCGTGTCGACATCGACGCGGAAGATCTGCCCGCGGTCCTTGATGTTGATCAGCTTCTCGAAGCGATTGGCCGAGACCTGTTCGCCGCCATCGGCCAGGTTCTCGACCGATTCCGGCGCCACTTCGGCCAGCACTTCCTTCAGCCGGTCGACTTCCTCGATGCCGCGCTTCTCGGCGAGGCGCTGGCGCACCCGGTCGAGCGTGTCGGCCAGGCGCGATTCCTCGACCGGCTTCATCAGATAATCGACCGCCTGGGCCTCGAACGCCTTCAGCGCATGGTCCGAATAGGCGGTGACGAACACGAACAAAGGGGGTTCGACCTCCATCAGGCCCTGGACGACCGAGAAGCCGTCGAAACCGGGCATCTGGATGTCGAGGAAGACGAGGTCGGGCTTGTGAGTCTTGATGCTGCGAATGGCTTCGCGGCCATTCTGGCATTTGTCGATGATCTCGACATCCTCGTGCGCCTGGAGGCGAAGTTCGAGCCCCTGGATCGCCAGGGGTTCGTCGTCCACCAATATCGTACGGATCGTCATGCTACCTCTCTAACCGGTTCCTGAAGCTGGAACGGAATCTCGATCTCGACCCCGAAACCGCCCCCGGGGATGGAGCGGGTCTCGAAGCGGTGGTCAGGCCCATAAGCTTGAGCAAGCCGCTCCCTTATATTGGCGAGCCCAACCCCGGTTGAAAGGCTTGGACGTGCTTTCATTTCATTCAAGCCCGGCCCGGTGTCGGATACGGCGATCTGCACCCGATCCCCGGCGAGCCGCGCCGTGACCGCGATTTCGGCGCCTTCCTCCTTGGGGGTGACGGCATATTTGATCGCATTTTCGACCAGCGGCTGCAGCAGCAAAGAGGGTAAACGCGCCTTGGCGACGCGTGGATCCACATCGAAATTCGGGCGCAGCCGGTCCTCGAAGCGCATCTTCTCGATTTCCAGGTACAGCTTCAGCGTCTCGACCTCCTGCGCGATCGTCACATGCGCGGTCGGTTCGTTGGCCAGGGTGTAGCGCAGGAACGACGACAGCCGGCTCAGCATCGCATTGGCCCGCTCGGTCTGCTTGAGCAGCACCAGGGTCGAGATCGAATTGAGCGTGTTGAACAGGAAATGCGGGTTGAGCTGATAGCGCAGCATCGCCAGCTGCGCCGAGCTCGCCTGGTTGCCCAGTGCCTCGAGCTGGTCGATCTGCTCCTCGACGATCAGGTAGAAATTGATCCCGAAATAGAGCGCGGACCAGCCCGCCAGCACGGTGAAGTTCAGGAACACGGTGCCCAGCACCAGGCTGAAATTCAGGCCCGGATTGGCCATCTTGATGAACGAGAAGGAAAAGGCGTCGAGCACCGCGTACAGCACGGTGGCCGCGCCCAGGGTCAGGATCGTCAGGATTACCGCCGCGATGCGCGGCTGGTGCCGGTAATAATGGTAGAGCGTCGAGAGCAGCAGCGTGATGCAATAGCCGACGATCGATTCGACGATGACCAGCAGGGTCGCGGTCAGATCGAGCCCGTTGGAAATGCTGGAGACGCTGCGCAGGATCAGATAGCCGGTCCAGCCCGCCGCCTGGAGCCGCCAGAAGGCACGGCTCTTGTCTTCGAAAAAGGGCCGCGAGAAGATCGCGGGCTTGGTGAACAGCGGCATGGGCGGGGGTCTTAACCCGACTGGGACCGATGCGCAAAGTGGAGTAGGGTGCCGCGAGGCTGTCGGATAGGATATCGCGACGCATTCTTTTCCCTCTCCCCTTGTGGGAGAGGGAAGGGGCCCATCGCTCTTGCGATGGGAAGGGTGAGGGGGACACGCGTCGTTGTGGTTCCGAACCTCACTCCCCCTCATCCGGCGCTTCGCGCCACCTTCTCCCACAGGGGGAGAAGGGAAGTGCTCAACGGGACAGGGGGCCCGGCGGAACGAGGAGAGAGAGAAGCATGAACCAGCATCAGGACCGCGCGCAATTCACCGCGATGAGCGGGGGCACCCAGCAGGACTGGAACATCATCGGCGGCCATTTCCGCGATTATGCGCGTGACTTGCCGGCTCGCGTGCTCACCCATCTCAAGCTGCTCGACGGCGATTTCGGCGGCTTCCCGGTCGACCGGCTCGAACATTCGCGTCAGACCGCGACCCGCGCGCACCAGGACGGCCGGGACGAGGCCTATGTCGTGATGGCGCTGCTCCACGACATCGGCGACACGCTCGGCACCTTCAACCATCCGGAGATCGGGGCCGCGATGCTCCGGCCCTTCGTCTCGGAGGAACTGCACTGGATCGCCAACACGCACGGCGTGTTCCAGGGCTATTATTTCTTCCACTATCTCGGGATGGACCGGGATCTGCGCGAGAATTACCGCGGCCATGCGCATTTCGAGGCCTGCGCCGAATTCTGCGAGAAATACGATCAGTCGGCCTTCGACCCGGCGTACGAAAGCGCCCCGCTGAGCTTCTTCGAGCCGATGGTGGGTCGGGTGTTCTCGCGGCCGATCAACTCGGTCTATGCGGTGGCAACCGACGTCGCCTGACGCGGCCGGCCGGTATCGCTCCGACGACTATCTCTTCGGACAAAAAAAGGCCGCCGTCCCGATTGGGACGGCGGCCGATTTTTTAGAAGCCCGTGACGATCAGAACTGAGTGTTCAGCGTCAGGATGAAAGCGCGCGGGCTGCCGATCTGAACGAACGGAACATTGTACTGCACCGTCGAACCGCCGGTGAAGCCGCCGACATAATAGGTGTTGAACAGGTTCTGCACGTTGACCTGCACGAAGGTCTTGTCGTTGAGGCCGGCCCAGCCCATCGACAGGCGACCCTGCAGGTCGACCTGGGTGTAGGCCGGGGTCTTGGCGGGATAGACCTGATAAGCCACCGCCGTTGCCGTCGGGCACGCCTGGTTGACGAGCGAGGCCGTGCACTGGAGGTTCGGCAGATTCTGGTCGTTCAGGTAACGCGAACCGGTCCGCTTCGCCTGTACGCCCAGTTCGACCGGTCCCAGATTGCCCTGGATGCGGCCGCCGAAGGTGTAGACCGGCGCACCGGACTCACGCTTGCCCTGGGTCAGGGCGTAGATCGGGTTACCGATCGCGGTGCAGGCCGCGGTGACGACCGTGCATTCGCCGATCACCACGTTGTTCTTGATTTCCGACTTCAGGTACGAACCGAAGGCGTACAGCGAGACTTCCGGGATCGGACGATAGGCGAAGCTGCCGTCGATGCCGTATTTGTCCACGCGACCGAGGTTGCGATAGATCGTCTGGTCGGTGAGCACGTCAAACGCGCTCGCCAGGCGATTGGTGAACCGCGTGAACCAGGGGCTGATCGTCGCCTGGATCTTGCTCGACGTGTAACGGACGCCGGCGTCGAAATTGTCGCTGGTCTCCGGCGTCGGATGCGCTGCGGGATTGCTCAGCGCATAGAAGAAGCTCTGATACAGGTTGTCCGTGCCCGGAACCTGCAAGCCCTTCGAATAGTTGATATAAGCGGTGAAGTGATCGGCGAACTTAACGGTCGCGCCGACGTTCGGCAGCACGCGGTTATAGGTGTAGGTGCGCTTCTGCGGCGCCGCGAACCCGGGATTGGCGGTCGCGTAGGTCGCATTGTCCGCGCTGTTGCCGCGGCCAAGGCAGTCGACATTGCCGTTCGCTGCAGTGGTAAAGCAGAAGTTGTTGAGGTTGCGCTTGAAGAACGGTGCGCGGACGCCGACATTGACCGTCAGCATGCCGAAGGTGCCGCGATATTCGCCGGCGACCTGGTCGAGGATCGCGAACGACAGGCGATCGCGCTTTTCGACGATGCGGCCATTGGCGCTTCGGACCGGGCTGTTGATCGGGAAGACGTCTGTCGGGAAGCCGTTCTGCTGGAGCGGCGCAAGCTCGCCGGTCTGACGGTGGCGGCCATAATCGTGCGAATAGCTGATACGGACCGAGTGATCGTCGTTGATCTCGTAGCGCAGCGACGAGATCAGGCCGTACCGATGCGTGACGGTCTGGCTCGGCGCAAGGAAAGTCACGCCCGTGAAGCCGCTGCACGATGCGCCGGCCGGGGTGCAGGTGTCGAGGACGTCCCCGTCGCCATTGAGATCGCGGCCGAGATAATAATTGCCGCCGACAAAGCCCTGGTAGGAAACGCCACCGATCGTGCGAACGCCTTCACGCCCGGTCACGGTGCCGCCGCCATTGGCCTTCACATACTGGAAGCTCGGCTCGACCGTGAGGACGAGGCCAGGCGTGAGGGTGAAGCGCGAGCTGACGCGGATATTGCCGGTGTTCGACGGATTGTAGCGCTCGTCGAACGTCGTGCCGCAGGTATTGGTGGCGTCCTGGACACCCGCCTGAGGCGTATCGACCTGGCAGCGCGGAACATTGTACGGCAGTTCGTCGCGGCTGATCGGGAAGCGATTGCTCGAGCCGGTGCCCGGGGTGCGGACCGCGCCGGGGACCAGTGTCGGAACGCCGCCTACGATGGAGGAGGTGTAGACGTTCGAATCGAGCCGCAGCGGGGCCGAACCGAAGAAGTTGTTGCGGTTGACGTTGTAGTTCGCCGCGACCGAGATGAAATCGCCATTGCTGCCGATCGGCTGATAGACGCGGCCGTTATACTGCGCCTTGTCGATCCGCCCGAAATTGTTGAACACCACATTGTTCTCGGCGTGGCTGGCGGAGAGCCAGGCCTTGGTGCCGAAAGAGGTGAATTCGCCCGTGTTGACCAGGCCGAAGACGCGGAAGAAATTATAGTCGCCAACCGAGCCCTGCAGGCGCGCACCGAACTCGTCGGTGGGCATGATCGTGCGATAGTTGACGGTGGAACCCGAAGCGGCCGCCGTGGGGCTGTCGACATCCGTCGAGCCGAAGCTGACATTGACCTGGTCGATCAGCTCGGGGTCGAGCTGCTGGTTCGCATACAGCGCGTAGTTGCCGGTGTCGTTCAGCGGAACGCCGTCGAACGTCAGCGAGATACGGCTCGCATCGAAGCCGCGGATCGTCAGGGTGCCGCCGGCGGAGCCGAACGGATCGTTGTTCTGGAAGCTGACGCCCGGGAGCTGGTTGATCGTATCGAGGATCGTGTTGCCCGGGGTCTGCTTGCTGATGAATTCCTGCGTCAGGACGCCCTTGGCCTTGCTCGTATCGGGAATCTGCACGCCGGCGACGCCACGGTCGGTGCGGGCGCCGGTGACGACGATGTCACCACCCTCGAAATCCACCGTACCGGCGGATTGAGCGAACGCGGCGCCCGGCAGCATCAGCGCTGCGAACGCAACGCCCATAAAAAGTTTATTTCGCATGATTTTCCCCTTTGAGGCGTCAGTCGCAAGAATCGCTCGGCGGTTTCGCCGTCGCTGGCCCCATGCGACTCGAATATTTCGGATAAATGACACGGGGGATTCTTCAAGTGGGGGTGCAGCATTCGGTCATGCTGCGTTGCAAAAAGGCATCACTTGGCGGCGGTGACGATCTCACCCCAGGCTGCTTCGTCGATCACCCTAACCCCGTGTTCGGCCGCCTTTTTCAGCTTCGATCCCGCACCCGGACCGGCGATGACAAGGTCCGTTTTGGCCGAGACGGAGCCGGATACCCGGGCGCCCAAAGCCTCGGCCTGGGCCTTTGCCTCGTCCCGGCTCAGCGTCTCCAGCGATCCCGTGAAGACCAATGTCATGCCGCTCACTTCGGACGCGCGGACATTGGAGACATAGGCGGCGGGGCTGACTTCGCTCAGCAGATCGGCCCAAGCCTCGCGGTTATGCTCTTCGGCGAAGAAGTCGACCAGCGCCTCGGCGACGACCGGACCGATTCCCTCCACCGCGGTCAGTTCGGCGCGCGCCTCTTCATCGGACGCCGCGCGGGTCGCGACATCAGCAACGGTTTCCACCGTGCCGAACGCCTTGACCAGGTCGCGCGCGGTGACGCTACCGACATGGCGGATGCCCAGCCCGAACAGGAAGCGCGCGGGGTCAGGGCTGCGCTTCGCCTCGATCGCCGCCAGCAGATTGTCGACCGATGTCTCCGCCCAGCGCTCGCGCCCGATCAGTTCCTCACGCTTGTCCTTCAGTCGGAAAATATCGGCGGGCGCATGGAGCAGGCCGTCATGGAAGAAGGATTCGATGCTGGTCGCGCCGAGCCCTTCGATATCCAGCGCACCCCGGCTCGCGAAATGCCGCAGTCGCTCGACGCGCTGCGCCGGGCAGATCAGCCCGCCGGTGCAGCGCACATCGACTTCGCCTTCCTCGCGCACGGCGTCGGACTGGCATTCGGGGCATAGCGTCGGAAACGGCCAGCTGCCCCGGCTCTCGTCGCGCGACAGATTCTCGACGATCTGCGGGATCACGTCGCCGGCGCGCTGCAGCACCACGCGGTCGCCCGGCCATACGTTCAGCCGCGCGATCTCATGCTCGTTGTGCAGCGTCGCGTTGGTCACGACCACGCCGCCCACCGTGACCGGCGTCAGCCGTGCCACCGGGGTCAGCTTGCCGGTGCGACCGACCTGGATGTCGATCCGCTCCAGCGTGGTCTGGGCACGCTCGGCGGGGAATTTGTGCGCCAATGCCCAGCGCGGCGCCCTGCCGACCGCGCCCAGCCGTGCCTGCCAGTCGAGCCGGTCGATCTTGTAGACGACGCCGTCGATATCGAACGGCAGATCGGCGCGCGCCGCCTCGATCTTGCGATATTGCGCCAGCGCTTCGGTGATGTCCTCGACCCGCACCAACATGTCGCTGACCGGGAGGCCCCAGGCCTCGATCGCCCGGATCACGTCATATTGCGTCTCGCCGGGTACCGCCGACACTTCGCCCCAGCCATGGGCAAGGAAGCGCAAGGGGCGGCTCGCGGTGACAATGGCATCCTTTTGCCGCAGCGATCCCGCTGCAGCATTGCGCGGATTGGCGAACTGGCGCGCCTTGCCGGCATCGCCCGCCGCCTCGGCTTCGGTGAGCAGCCGGGCATTGAGCGCGGTGAAATCCGCCTTGGCCATATAGACCTCGCCGCGGATCTCGAAAATGTCGGGCGCGTCGCCACGCAGCTTGTCCGGAATGTCGTCGATGGTGCGCACATTCGCGGTCACGTCCTCGCCGACCTGTCCGTCCCCGCGGGTCAGCGCCTGCACCAGCCTGCCGCGCTCATAGCGCAGCGAGCAGGACAGGCCGTCGATCTTCGGCTCGGCTGTGAGCGCTACGGGCGTGTCTTCCGCCAGGCTCAGGAACCGCCGCACGCGCGCGACGAATTCGGTCGCGTCCTCATCGGCAAAGCCATTGTCCAGGCTCATCATCGGCCTGGCATGCGCCACCTTGGCGAGATGGCTGGATGGGGCGGCGCCGATCTGGGCATTGGGCGAATCGGTGCGGATCAGGCCGGGAAAGGCCGCCTCGATCGCATTGTTGCGCCGGACCAGCGCGTCATAATCGGCGTCCGAAATCTCCGGCGCGTCGTCGGTATGATAGAGCCTGTTGTGATGGGCGATCTCGCCGGCGAGCCGTTTCAGCTCGGCAGCGGCGTCCTCGTCGGTGTCTGGGAGCGGGGCGGACAGGGTCGTGCTCATGGCCAAGCGCTAGCGGAGGCGGCAGAGCGATTCAACGATCCGCATCAGTGTGGCGGCGGCACCGGGCCAGGTCGCCACTGAAAGGGTGCCTGATTCCGGCCCCGAAATCCACCTTAACGGAGGAAGAAAATAAGACGCCGGCAACGGCGGTAATGCGAGTCGCTGTTGGAGGGGACGATCAATCGTCCTCCATCATCTCCGCGACCATCTTGGCTTCTTCGTTGACGGAGCGGCGCTCGGCCGTTTTCTCGGCACGGCTGGCCATCTCGTCCCAGGCTTTTGCGGCACGCAGCCAGCGCGAGCGGACATTGTCCAGGGTTGCGGCATTCGCATCGGCTTCCGCCTGACGGGCACGATCGCGATAGAACAGGGCGGTGGTATTCGTATGACTTCTCCGCAGGTCGGGGGAGGCGGGAAGGGGCGCCGGCCATGGCCGGCGCCCGCCCGTCACTTACGCGCTGGCGAGGTTGACCGCGGACATCTTGCCGCGACGGTCCTGCTCGAGCTCGTACGACACGCGCTGCTCCTTATCGAGCGTGCGCATGCCGGCCGCTTCAACGGCGCTGATGTGCACAAAGGCGTCGTTCCCGCCGCCTTCCGGCGCGATGAAGCCATAGCCCTTGTCGGCGTTGAAGAATTTTACGGTGCCGATCGGCATAAGTATTTCCTTGGGTAGCCCGGTGGTGGCATCGCCTTGCACCGGTTTGGGGCCGAGAAGAGAGAGCGGAGCACCGTCCGGCCCCGGCCGGCGCATCCGAGGACGAGCGCGCTACTCCGTGAACACGGAAGCGGTGCGAATGGAGATTGGAGAGAGAACCAGAAGAGCGATCCAACAGCTTGGCAAGCGGGAGCGCGAAGGTCTCTCAGTCACGCGATGCTTGTGGGCGGAATCGCGAGATGACAGCGCTATAGCACAGCTTTGCGGAAAAGTCGCATCGTAATGAAGCGGCCATGTTCCGGCCCTTTTATCATGATGTTGTTCGGCCTCTCGGTTGAAGGGGCAGCCATGATCGCGGCACTATTGGCGATGCTCCAGGCCGCCGCTGGCCCCGTTGCGGACCCGCCCGCCCCGCGCCGCAATCCGACCCGCTGCCCCGAACGCGCCGAAGAGGACGGCGACATCGTCGTCTGCGGCCGCCCCGAGCCGCAGGAACAGTTCCGCCTGCGTCCGCTCAGCCATCGCTATGATCCCGTCGGAGGGCCCGGCACCGGCTTCCGGATCGGGGGAGGCCAGGGCAACATCTATGCGCAAGGGACTCAGGGGCCCGACGGCAAGCCCGACAAGCGCATCATGGTGACGCTGAAATTCCCGTTCTGAACCAGGGCTATTTCGACGCGGCTTCTTTGGCGGGATCGGTGATGCCGATCTTCTTCAACCGCTCGAGCATGTCTTCGCCATTGTCACCCATGCGATAGGCGGACAGCCAGTACAGCCTGGCGCCCTTCGCATCGTCGCGGTCGAAAGACAGGTCGCCGAGCACCGTCAGCGCGATCTCGTTGGGCTTGATCTCTAAGGACTTCCTGGCGTCCGCAAACGCGCCATCGACTTTTTTGAGATTGTACCGAGCCATGGCGCGACCGCCATACGCCGCCCAGGATTCGTTGATCGCGAGTGCCTTGTCGAATTCGCGTTCACCCGCCCAGCTATGGCGGTTCTGCGTGTAGGAGAAGCCCAGATTGGCATGCCAATCGGCGTTGCCAGGGTCTAGCGCCACAGCCCTTTGGCGATCCGACGTCATCTGCACATCGTGGTCCGAAAACATCCAGGCGACCGCGCGGGTCGTGAGGAATTCCGCCTTTGCGGCGTTGGTCGGCGCGGCGATATAGGCTGCGGTACAGGTTGCGATCAGCCCCTTGCGGCCGAACTCGCCGCTTTTCTGCGCGGCGCGGCAAACCTTGTCCGGACTGGCTTCGGCATCGCTGGTCATGAGCGTGATCTGCCGTCGAAGATCGGCAAGGTTCTTCAACGTCGCTGAGTCGGCCTGGGCATTGGCGAGTGTCGTGGCATGGTCGATATCCGACCGCGCATCGTCGAGCCGACCCATCCACATCAGGTCGATCGCCCGCGCGGACCACGCTTCCGAATTGTCGGGGATGAGCTTGAGCACATGGTCGCGATCGGCCACCGCCCCTGCGAAGTCCCCGATAAAGGCGCGCGAAAAGGCGCGCTCCTTGTAAACGTCGACGGTATCGATCCCCAGACGTACCTTATGGTCGATATCGTCCAGGGCACCGCGATAATCGGCCAGTTCGTTGCGCGTATAGGCTCGCTCGGTCAGCGAGAAAGCGTTGTCGGGGTCGATGGCGAGAGCGCGATCAAGATCGGTCAGGGCGCCAAGCGAATCCTTGTTTTCGTTGCGCAAATAGGCACGCTCGGTGATCAGATTGGCTTGCGCCTTTGGCGTACTGGCCTCCGCGATCGCGCTGTCGCATGCCTTTGCGTCAGCTGTTCCGGCGCTGGCCGATTCGGCGTTCGAACATGGTCCCGCATGGTCCTGGCCGGCGACTGCCAGGGACAGCGCGAGGACTATGCTGATCATCACGCTGCCTCCAGCAATCGTTCGGCCTGGGCCCGCGCTTCGTCGGTGATCGTCGCGCCCGACAGCATCCGGGCGATCTCCTCGCGCCGGGCACTGTCGTCGAGTTGCACCACGCCGGTGCGGGTGACGAAGCCGTCATGGCTCTTGGCGATCAGGAGGTGATGGCGCCCGCGCGCCGCGACCTGCGGGCTGTGAGTCACCACCAGCAACTGGGTGTTCGCTGCGAGCCGAGCGAGCCGCTCGCCGATCGCGCTCGCCACCGCGCCGCCGACGCCGCGGTCGATCTCGTCGAAGATCATCGTTGCGGCGCTGCCCTGCTCGGCCAATGCGACCTTGAGGGCGAGGATGAAGCGCGACAGCTCGCCGCCGCTGGCGATCTTGGCCAATGCGCCGAACGGCGCACCCGGATTGGTCGAGATCTCGAACTCGACCCGGTCCTTGCCCGAGGCGCTCCACTGATCGTTGCCGAGGGGCGCGACCATGGTACGGAAGCGTGCGGCATCGAGCTTGAGCGGCGCCAGCTCGCCCTTGACCGCGGCATCGAGCCGAGCGGCCGCTTCGGTGCGGGCGGCGGTGATGGCGTCAGCCTCCGCCTCATAGGCGCGCGCGGCCTCGGTGACGACACGCTCCAGCGCCGCAATCCCCGCGCCGCCGCTTTCGATCCGCTCCAGCTTGCCGGCCAGGTCGGCAGCGAGCGCGGCGAGGTCGTCGGGCTGTACCCGGTGCTTGCGGGCCAGCGCGCGCAGCTCGAACAGCCGGGTCTCGTCGGCTTCGAGCTGCGATGGGTCGAAGGCGAGCGCTTCGGCTGCCTCGTCGACTTTCTCCTGCGCGAGCCCGCCCTCGACCAGCGCGCGGTCGATCGCCGCCAGCGCTTCGCCCAGCGCGTCATGATCCCCGGACACCCGCTCGAGCACCCGCGCCGCCTGGCGCAGCCGGGCAAGCCCGCCCTCCGATCCTTCGAGCAGGTCGGCGATCGCCTGCAGGTCGCCCGCGATCTTCTCGCCGCGTTGCATGCCGGCGCGTCGGGTCGCGAGGATCTCTTCCTCGCCGGGCTCGGGCTCGAACCTGGTCAGTTCGGCCACGGCATGTTCGAGCCATTCCTGGTCGCGTGCGACGGTGTCGAGCTCTGCCCGGGCCACCGCCAGCGCGTCCTCCGCCTCGCGCCAGGCGCGGTGGGCGCGGGCGGCGGGGCCGGCATCGATGCGCGCGAACGCGTCGAGCAGCGCGCGATGTCCGCGCGGGTTGAGCAGGCCGCGATCGTCATGCTGGCCGTGGATCTCGACCAGATGCACCGCCAGTTCGCGCAGCAACCCGGCAGAGGCAGGCTGGTCGTTGACGAACGCCCGGCTGCCGCCATCGGACTTGACGATGCGGCGGATGATCAGCGGTTCGCCCGGGTCGATGTCGAGGCCGTTCTGGGCGAGCAGCGAGGCGATCGGGCCATCGGCATGCGGCGTGTCGAAGCTCGCGCTGACCACGGCCTGGGACGCGCCCTGCCGCACCAGTCCGCTCTCTCCGCGTGCGCCGAGCGCAAGGCCGAGGGCATCGAGCAGGATCGACTTGCCCGCGCCGGTCTCACCGGTCAGCACGCCCAGGCCGTCGCCGAAATCGAGGTCCAACGCCTCGATCAGCACGACGTCGCGGATCGACAGGGATGTCAGCATTGCGGCATAAGCGCCGCGTCAGGCGCCCGTCTTGGCCGGCACGGCGGCGGAGGCTGCCTTCACCGGATGTTCCTGCATCAGCTTGTAGGCGCGCTGATACCAGTCGGTACCCGGATAGTTGGCGCCGAGCACGGCCGCTGCCTTCTGCGCTTCCTCGGGCACGCCGAGCGCGAGATAGGTCTCGGTCAGGCGCATCAGCGCCTCGGGCACGTGAGTCGTCGTCTGATAATCGTCGACCACGCGGCGGAAGCGCATCGTCGCCGACAGCCACTGGCCGCGCGTCTCGTAGAAGCGGCCGATCTCCATCTCCTTGCCGGCGAGATGGTCGCGCACGAGATCGATCTTCAGCCGCGCATCGGCGGCATAGCGGCTGTTGGGATAGCGCCGGGTCAGTTCGCCGAGCGAATCGAGTGCCTGCTGGGTGATCTTCTGGTCGCGGGTCACGTCGCTGATCTGCTCGTAATAGCCGAGCGCGATCAGGTAATAGGCATAGGGCGCATCGCGGTTGCCCGGATGGACCGAGATGAAGCGCTGCGCCGACTGGATCGAGTTGGTGTAGTCACGGTCGAGATAATAGGAGAAGGCGCTCATCAGCTGCGCGCGGCGCGCCCAGATCGAATAGGGATGCTGGCGCTCGACTTCGTCGAACAGCGCCGCGGCAAGCTTGTACTGCTTGCGGTCGAGCCGGTTCTTGCCCGTCGTGTAGAGCGTGCCCACATCGCGGGCGACATAGGGAATGTCGCTTTTCGCGCCCTTGCCGGCACAGCCGGAAACGGTGAACGCCGAAGCGGCAACAAGCGCAAGCGCGATCGAGCGGGACAGGGGGATACGCATCACGGCGATCCTTAGCCCAAGCCCTCCCGCCCGAACAACGTTTTTCGCGCGGCGGGATCGGATGGCGAGCGAGATACGTTGGTGCTATCGAACATCATTCCCAGGGGACATGCATGACCGCCACTTTGCTCGCCACCAAGCGCGTTGAGAAACCATGGGGGCGGCACGACCTGTGGCCGGGCTTTCCCGATCCCGCGCCGGGCGCCGACCCGATCGGTGAAGTGTGGTTCCAGACGCCGCATGCCGGCGAGCCCGAGCTGCTGATCAAGTATCTCTTCACCAGCCAGAAGCTGTCGGTCCAGGTCCATCCGGACGACGCATCGGCGCGCGCGGCGGGCTATCCGCGCGGCAAGGACGAAGCCTGGGTGATCCTCGCGGCCGAGCCCGACGCGACGATCGCGCTGGGCACCAGGGCGCCGATGACCAAGGACGCGCTTCGCGCCGCCTCGCTCGACGGCTCGATCGAGCAGCTGCTCGACTGGAAGCCGGTCAAGGCGGGGGACTTCATCTATTCCGAGGCCGGCACCGTTCATGCCATCGGCGCCGGCATCACGCTGATCGAAGTCCAGCAGAATGTCGATCTGACCTATCGCCTCTATGATTATGGCAGCGATCGCGAGCTCCATCTGGATGCGGGCGTCGCTGTCTCCGATCCGGTGCCCTTCGTGCCCTTGCCGACGCCGGCGCCAGCGACGGGCGACCGGGTGATCCTGGCCGAGGGGCCGAAATTCGTCCTCGAACGCTGGCCCGCCGGCCACCGCGTGGTGACCCTGCCCGAGGGCGTGACGGGCTGGTTCGTGCCGATCGCCGGCGAGGGCGTGGCTGACGGCGTGGCGTGGAAGGCCGGCGAATGCCTGATCTTCGCGGGACGCTGCGAGATCGCGGCGTCGCCGGGCAGCGACCTGCTGTTCGCCTATCCCGGCGACAAGCGCCTCTGATCAGCGCCGCCTGGGCTTGTAGGGCGTGCCCCGCCACGCCGCTGCCTGGCGGTCGGCGAGGTCGACGAGATTGCCCATCTCCACCGGCATGTCGATCAGGTGCAGGCCCCAGTCCTTCAGGATGACCCCGCCGACCGAGACGTCGCCGACGATCGTGTCGGTGCGCGGGTCGGCCGGGTTGGCGTTCACCGTGACGGCGAGATAGTCGAACCCGTCCTTCGACACGCATTCGGCCGAGATCAGGCCGGGCACCTTCACGAAGCCGGTGGTGACCGGCAGGTTGTCGCTCGTCCATGGCCCCATCGCCGCGCTGCCCGTGCCGGCGCCCTTTGTGCCGAAGATCGCATCGGTCACCACCTTGCCGCCGGCGAGCGCCGCGGGATTGGTGCAGGCGGCGACCATGCCTGCGTCGGGCACCTTGCCGAAACGGCTGTTCGCCGGTGGCGGCGAATCGGCGCGGAAGCTGGCGTAGCTGATCACGCAGTTGAACTGGTCGTCCTTGCGGCACAAAGGCAGCCGCTTGAAGTCGCCACCGACATCCTTGCCCGGCGGCACCGCGACATTGGCGCCGATCAGCATCGCCGAGATGATATTGCGGCGGACCGGAGAGGTCTCGATCGTCCTGGCGATCAGCGTCTTCAGCACGAGCGAGCCCTGGCTGTGCCCGATCAGCACCACGCCGCGGCCCTTGTTGTCGCGGGCCAGATAGTCGTTCCAAGCCGCCGTCACGTCGCTGACCGGCATGTCGCGGTCCATCGTCACGGGCTGGCCGGTGATGAAGGCGCGCAGCGCCGTCAGCGTGACCTGGCGATAGAGCGGCGCGAACACCCGGCATTCCGACGCGAAGCGTGCCGCCTGTGCCGCCGCCACGGCGAGTTCCTCCGGCCCGGGCGTCATGTCGCTGTTGGGCGTCGCATCGTTGGAGACGGTCGGGTAGACGTAGAAACAGTCGAACTGCGGCGCGGGCGCCGGCTTGAACTTCTCGATCTTCCTCTTGCCATTGGCCTGGATGACGGTGACGTCCTGATTGACCGCGCACGCATCGGCACGGCCCGGCCGGCAGAGCCATGCCGAGTCCTGAGCATAATCCGGTGCGGGTGCGGGGGGTGGCGCGGGCGCCGTCTGCGCGGCGGCGGTAACGGTGAACAAAGATATGGCGAGCAGCGCCAGTCCGGCAAGCAGCTTCATGCGATCTCTCCCCCCAGCTTCAAGCTTGGGGCATGATATCCTGACGCCCCGCGGCGGTCAAAGCGGGTAGAGCGCGCCCGCGATCCATCGGCCCTCGCCGCGCAGCACCGCCCAGGCGCGGGCCGCGGCGCGGCTGTCCATCGCCTCGATACCGAGCCCGCGCGCCTCGATCGCGCGCACAAAGGCGAGCGGCGGGCGCACCAGCGTCGGGCCGGTGCCGAGCAGCAGGAATTCGGGGAAGGGATCGAGCGCGAGCAACGGCGCGACATCGTCCGCGCGCAACGCCGCCAGCAGCGGCGGCGCCCAGCCATCGGCGCGCACCGGCGAGATCAGCAGCGCGCGATAGACGCCGTCATCGACCTTGAAGCCGCCGCTCGAAAAGGCCGAGATGATCGGCCCGTCGGTCTGCTGGCCCTTATCCATGCGCATGACGGGTACCCCCGACAGACGTCAGGGCATGTCCTTGTAGGCGACCCGTTCCGGCTTCGACCCTGGCGTATCGTCCGCCTTCGGCTCGGCGCGCAGGCCGAGCGAGATGAGCAGCGAGGACGAGACGTAGATCGACGAATAGGTGCCGACGAAGATGCCGAGGATCATCGCCGCGGTGAAGCCGCGCAGCACATGGCCGCCGAAGATCAGCATCGCGAACAGCGCGAGCAGGATGGTGACCGAGGTCATCACCGTGCGCGGCAGCGTCTCGTTGACCGAAAGATCGATGATGTGCGGCATGTCCATCTTGCGATAGCGGCGCATATTCTCGCGGATGCGGTCGTCGATCACGATCTTGTCGTTGATCGAATAGCCGATGATGGTGAGCACGGCGGCGACGATGTTCAGGTCGACCTCGAACTGGGTGAGCGCGAAGAAGCCCAGGGTCATCAGCAGATCGTGGACGATCGCGACCACGGTCGAAACGCCGAACTGCCATTCGAAGCGGAAGATCGCGAACAGGCCGATGCCGAGGATGGCGAGGGCGACGGCCAGGCCGCCCTTCCACAGCAATTCGTCCGATACCTTGCCGCTGACCGTATCCTGCCGCGAGAAGCGGGCATCGGGGAAGTCCTTGACCACCGCGGCCTGGACCTGCTGGACGACGGCGTTGGTCGCGCCCGGATCATCGCTCTTGGGCAGGGGCACGCGGATCGAGATGGTCTTGTTGTCGCCGATCGGCTGGAGACGGACCTCGCCGACCTGCAGCCGCTCGATCGTCGAGCGCAGCTTGTCGAGGTTCGGGTCCGTCTGGAACTTCTCCTCGATCATCAGGCCGCCGATGAAATCGACGCCGAAATTGAGCTTGTTGACGAAGACCAGCGCGATCGAGGCGAGTGACAGCGCGATCGTCAGGCCGAACGCCCAGGCGCGCAGCGAGACGAAGGGGAGGTTGGTGTTGTCGGGGACGAGTTTGAGGAGACGCATGATGCTGCCCGATCAGATGTGGATGTCGCTGGGGCGCGTGCGGCGGACCCAGAGCACGACGAGCATGCGGGTGAAGGTGACGGCGGTGAACACCGAGGTGCAGATGCCGATCAGCAGCACGACGGCGAAACCCTTCACCGGCCCGGACCCCAGAGCCAGCATGATGACGCCCGAAATGGCGTGAGTCATGTTCGCCTCGAAGATGGTGCGGCTGGCTTCCTTGTACCCGAGCTCGACCGCCTGGATGACGGTGCGGCCGCGCCGCCGCTCCTCGCGGATACGCTCGTTGATCAGCACGTTGGCGTCGACCGCGGTGCCGATCGTCAGCACGAAGCCGGCGATGCCCGGCAGGGTCAGCGTGCTGCCGAACACCGCCATGACGCCGAGGATCACGAACACGTTGATGATGACCGCGAGGTTGGCATAGGCGCCGAAGCGGCCATAGGTCACGAACATGAAGATGATCACGGCGGCGGCGGCGATCGCCGAGGCCAGGATGCCGGCATGGATCGATTCCTTGCCGAGATCGGGGCCGACGGTGCGTTCCTCGACGACCTTCACGCCCACCGCGAGCTGGCCCGATTTCAGCGCGATCGCCAGTTCGTTCGCCGAGGCGACGGTGAAACTGCCTTCGATATAGCCGCTGCCGCCGAGGATCGGCGTGTTGATCCGCGGCGCGGAGATCACGTTATCGTCGACCACCACGGCGAAGCGCTGCCCGGTGAATTGCTGCGTGATCCGCGCGAACTTGTTGCCGCCTTCGCTGTTGAACTTGAAGTTGACGATCGGCGCATTGCTCTGCTGGTCGAAGCCCTGGCTGGCCTCGGTCAATTGTCCGCCGGTCAGGATCACCTGGCGCTTCACGACGATGTAGCCGCCGCCTTCGGGATAGGGGAGGACCTGGCTGCCGATCGGCGCAACGGTATCCTTGGTGATCGGCCCGTTGCCGACCGAATCGTCGACCATCTTGAATTCGAGCTTGGCGGTCTTGCCGATCAGGTCCTTCAGCTGCTGCGGATTCTGCAGGCCGGGCACCTGGACCAGGATACGGTTGCCGCCCTGGCGGACGATCGTCGGCTCCTTGGTGCCGAGCGAGTCGATGCGGCGGCGGATATTCTCCGTCGTGTCGTCCATCGCCTGGTTGATGGCCTGATCGCTGCCCGCCTTGCTCGGCGTGACCACGAACCGAGTCCCGTCGACCACGCTGATGTCCCAGACGCGCTGGCCGGTGAAGCCGGCGCCGCTGCCGGCGAGCGGCAACAGGCGTTCGCGTGCGGCGTCGATCTGGGTGACGTCGCGGACGAAGAAGCTGAGCTTGCCGTCCTTCGACGAGATGTCGCCGATCTCGATGCGCGGGCTTCGCTTGAGCGTGCTCGAGATCTGCTGGCTCATATTGTCGAGCCGCGATGCGAGGAACGCGTCGGTATCCGCTTCCAGCAACAAATGACTGCCGCCGGCGAGATCGAGGCCCAGGTTGATCCGGGGCATCCAGCTCTTCGTATAGTTTTCCGGGACGAAGCTGGGGATCGCCAGCGCCATCAGCGCGGCGAGCAGCACCAGGATCGAGGTGACCTTCCAGCGCGGGAAATCAAGCATCGGATCAGTCGTTCGCCGGCTTGGTACCGAACGGAGTGACCTCCGCCAGCATCGCCTTGACCACGCGCACCTTGACGGTGGGGGCGATCTCGACCTCGACGAAACGCTCGTCGACCTTGGTCACCTTGCCGACCAGGCCGCCTGCGGTCACGACCGAATCATTCTTCTTCACTGCGTCCAGCGTGGCGCGGTGCGCCTTGGCCTTTTGCTGCTGCGGGCGCAGCACCAGGAAATAGAAGACCGGGATGAGCAGCAGGTAGGGAATGAGCACCAGGAAGGAACCGCCGCTCGAGGCGGCGCCGGTGGCGGCATAGGCTGGGGTTGCGAACATGGCATCCTGAATGGCTTGGCCGAAATGGCTGGGGTATCGAAAGGGGCGCCGGGGTATCTAAAGCAATTGCGCCCACTCTATAAGCGCCGCGCGCTATCACTTGTCCGGTGGTCGCGCAACATGGGTTGGCCGGTGAGGGCGAGCCCGGCATTGACAGGCACAGGGGGAGAGCGGCGCCATGACCATCATCGTATTGGGACATATCCGGACCGGCAGCGGGGAAGGCGAGAAGCTTCGCGGCCTGCTGGTCGAGCATATGGCGACGACCAGTGCCGAGGACGGCTGCGAATTCTACAATTTCGCCTATGACGCGGGCGACCCCGACCTGATCCGCATCTCCGAACGCTGGGCCTCGGCCGAGGCGATCGCCGCGCATGGCGTCGCGGATCACCAGAAGGCGTTCGGTAAGAGCCTGGGCGGCTTCGACATCAGGGAGATCAGCGTGAAGGCCTGGGACCGCCAGTTCTGGAAGACGCTGATCGGGGACTGACATTGGGGACTGAGGGGGCGAACGAGCCGAATCGGGCTTGCCGGTCGTTCCGGCGGCGGCTTACCAACGGCACCATGTTGAAAGCCGCGATCGCCCTTCTCCTGCTCGCGCCCGCCGCGGCGACCTCCGCCTCGGCGCGCGATGCGCTGACCCAGACCGTCTTTACCGTGCGCGACAAGGCGGCTGTCCTGGCGCAACTCGCCGCCGTGGTGGACGATGCCAATGCGATCCTGGCCCGGGCGCCGGGGGACGGCGACGCGCTGCTTACCCGGGCGATGGCGATCGGATACCGCGCCAAGCTGACCAAGAGCCGGAGCGACGCCCTCGCATCGCGCGCGCAGTTCGAGGCGCTGGTCGCGCGCAACCCGCGCGACCCCGAGGCGCAGGCAGCGCTGGGCGGCTGGCATATCGACGCGGTCGAGGCGCTGGGCGGGCTGACCGCCCGCGCCGTGCTCGGCGCGCGCAAGGCGACGGGATATGAGGCGACCGACCGCGCCGTCGCGCTGGGCGGGGATCGGGCGCTGTTCACCGGACTCGCCGCGCTGCTGCGGCTGTCGATCGATCCGGCCGATGCGCGCGGCGCGGTGCTGGCCGAGGCCGCCACGCGCGGCACGACCCCCACGCTGCTCGACCGGATGATGCAGCGCCGCGCGGTCGAAATGGTCAACGCGCTCAAGGGCGGCGACCCGCGCCTGGTCAAGGCGCTGGCCAAGCGGCTGCTGCCGCTGGGGCAGATCAGGGACTAGCGCGCGCGCATCGCCGTTTCGTCCAACAACCTGGCCGGCGACCCTTCGCTGTTATCGAGCGATAACAGCGAAGGAACAGGGAAGATATTTTCTTTCCCTGTTTTTCTCCCGCTTTGTTGGATATATTATCTTTATATATCAGTATATTGATGGAATTATCCCTGTTCCGGCATAACAGCGAACGGGCCGCGCATAACAGGGAACGGGCCCTCCGATAACAGCGAGGATCGTCGTCGGGGCGGGGACCGGACATCGTCCAACAGGGTCGCGGTCATGAGAAACAGCAGGCGGACATGCAGACTGCACCCGCCACCCGCGCTGTGGCACGATCTTCGCGCGGGTTGAATCGATCCGCGGCCGGCAGGGGCGATTTCGACGTGCGATTGTCGGGGCGGCTTCCGCGCTTGCATCCGGCGCGTCACCCGCATATGTGCCCCACCCTCGGTCGGGGCGTAGCGCAGCCTGGTAGCGCATCACACTGGGGGTGTGGGGGTCGCAGGTTCGAATCCTGTCGCCCCGACCAAGATTTTTCACACCGTTTCGATTGTTGCGCGGGCATCGGAAGGTGTCCGCTTCCCCTGCGCGCGCCTTGTAAGGGAAGTGTAAGAAGTGCCCCGAGGGATTGCCTCTCATCGCAACGCCCGCACCGAGGGCGCGAGCCGCTGCACAGTGCTTCAAGAGTTGGGTTCGCTGGCCTAAATCTCTGGCATCGTTATATTTCGCGTACCCTATCACGCATCGGGGTGCTAGATCATGACTGATCGCAGCCCCAGGATATAATTGAAATGATTCGGCTTGATGCGAAGCTCGTTCTAGGAACTTGTCGGATAATGTCGTCTTTGATGACGACACTATCAGCATACGAGAATGAAGGTTTTCTTGCGGGCCACGCAGAAGTAGGGTTGGACGCAGATGCATATTTCGTGATTCTTGAAATGGTCAAGAAGCTCAAAGATCATTTTATTGAACTAAAGCTTCCAGTGTCTACAAAGAAATCAGAAGATTTGCTGGGGAGATTGAACCTCTTTACCCCATCGAGCACAAGGCAGGGATGTTATGAAATCCGACCGCCAAATTCTACATTTTTAATTCGAGATTGGGATGCATTGTACCAGATGGTAGCAACCGAACTCGGCGACAGAAGAGTGGTGGTGCTGGACATAAGGTTCGATAAAGATATTTCTGAACTTGTGGATGAAGAGACTCTTGCAAAACTCCCTAAGGCTCGTGAGGATTTAGAAGAATCGTTATCGTGTCTGCAATCAGGTCACTATACAGCTTCAGTATTTCATCTTATGAGAGTACTTGAGTACGGAGTTTCCGTTCTTGCCAAGAAGTTAAAAGTGAATATTGATACAAAAAATAGTAATTGGTATCAGCTAATTATCCACATTAATAAGGCAATTACGTCACTTTCCTCCGCGACAGTGGGCGCAAAGGCAAAAAAACAAAAACTGGCGGCAGCATCGGCGAGCTTAGATACTGTACGTATTGCTTGGAGAAACGACGTTATGCACCCAAAATCCAATTATACTAAAGAAGAGGCGGTGCTCATAAATAGTCATGTATTAGGATTTATCAAATCTCTGGCTAGTATCGTTTAATTCCGAGAATTTTTCAATTCTTGTCCGTTTGCTTGCAAGCGCGTTGTGGGCTTTTGCAGGATTTAGTTCGCCAGCGTCCACTGGATCGCGCTATATGCGGTGACAGGCGCAACAACCCCAAAATTGACCTTTCATGTCTATTCCGGGCACGGCGCGAAGTCAGCGTGAGTAACCCTCTAAAAGCGTAAAGAGGTTGTTGCACGTGTCGTTATTCCCCATTATTTCTGTGTTCTGGAATAAGTTTTTATAATTTGCCGCAACTGCCAGAACGCCATTCGGCGCTCGCAACCATCTATGTGGGTCGTGCTAGCACTATGCTAGCCGCGCAGGTTGGCGCGCTTGTGAGTTCTCTATGGTTGTGATTGCGCGAAACCGTATTTCGTGCAATCTCCAACGCTATTGATACTTGAGCGAAACAGTTTGGGAGAGTCCGAATGTCCGAATCTGACGATGTGGCGGCCGATACCGGCGATGTGCGGCATAGCCTTGAGGATGATGGCTATCTATTTGTCACCAAGACTGACGGCCTTTCGTACTGCGGCGGCAATGCTTGCGCAGTTATAGATGTCTGGGCAGAGATGGTTCCCAGCGCTCCTAACACCATAGACTATTTTCATGTCCGAAATAACTCCGACAAGACGGTAAACGTCACCCTAAAGTGGGTGAACTACGTGGGGGGAAAGGGCGCTTACACCACATTGAATCTCGCGCCGCGGGCGATATTTGACTCTGGTTCTGTCGCGAACCTCGGGTTGATTGGTTATTACTCTAGCGCTGCCAGTTACCAATAATATTTGAATGTAAACAGAAAAACACCGGGCGTCTGTAACGGTGACACTGCAACAATCTAAACTTGACCTTCCATGCCTCTTCGGGGCGCTGCGCGAGCCTGCGCAAGTTACCGCCTGCGAGAATAAACGGGTTGTTGCACATATTACCGTTAAAACATGTTAAAATGTGGTCGCCGGAGGCCGTGAAGCAGCGAGGTTGAAGTCAAGACCTGCGATCTTCTTTTCGTACATGCGGCCGGCTGAAATGCAAAGCCAATATTGCAGCACCGTATAGAAATATTGCAACTTTGGTCATTCGCCACAAATAATTTGGCCAACCGCAATATTCCTGCATTCCAGTCCATACGCCGTACGCAAAAATTGTTCCGAAAAGAAGTATCCACGGGATGGTCGCCAGCACCGCTGCCCTGCGCTAACTCATAGTGGCGTCCATTTGCACCTCCCGCTTTCGATCGCCTGGCAGTTTATTCGAAACGACCAACCTCCGCAATTGGGTCGTTTTGCAGACCGGCTGACTCTGCCGCGCGCGCGACGCTAATAGCCACGCTGACTTACTGTCAGTGAGCGCCGCCTTCGGCTTGAACAGCGTCTGATCCGGATCAGCCGCCCCGCCGGTAGCCGGCGTCGCGCGCGTCGATCGCGGCTTGCCAGACTCTCAGGACGTTGCCGCCCCACAGCTTGTCGATCGCTTCCGGCGCATAGCCGCGGCGTTCCAGCTCGGCCGTGACGTTGGCGGTTTCGCCGACATCCGACCAGCCGGTGACGCCGCCGCCATGGTTGAAGTCGGACGACAGCGCGACATGGTCGATGCCGATCCGCTTCACGGCAAAATCGACCGCGTCGACCAGGTTGGACACCGTCGCGGCCGGCTCCTGGCCTACAATGTCGTGGTAGCGCCGGTCATAGTCGGCCTGGCGATCGGGCGAGAGGAGCGTGCCGCCGGCCGGGGACAGGCCGAATTCGGCCTGAAGGGCAGCGACCGCCTTTAGCGTCTCCGGGCTGCGCGCGCGCAGATAGGCGCTGAACGCGTTGATGCCGATCACGCCGTCCTTCGCCTTCAGCGCGTCGAGCTGCGCGTCGCTCAGGTTGCGCGGGGTGTCGACCAGGGCGCGGACGTCGCTATGGGTGGCGATGACGGGCGCGCGGCTGAGCGCGAGCACCTGGTCAAACGCCTGATCCGACAATTGCGAGACGTCGATCAGCACGCCGAGATCGTTGAGGCGCTTCACCGCCTGGCGGCCGAGCGGCGACAGGCCCTGATGTTCGGCGGGCCGGTCGCCCAGCTGCAGCGCGGGGCGCGAGGAATCGGCGAACTGGTTGTGCCCGGCATGGACGAAGCCGAGGATGCCGACACCCCGCGCGTGCCAGCGGTCGAACGCGTTCAGGTCGTCGCCGAGCGGCCAGGCGTTCAACAGGCTCTCGACCACCGCGACCTTGCCGCTCGCGACGATGCGGCGGACATCGGCCGGGCTGCGCGCGAAGCCGGCAAGGGTGGGATTAAGATCGGCGATGGCGTGGATCGCCGCGTCGCGGACGACAAAGGCCTTTTGCGCTTCCGCGAGGGTGGCGGGATCGCGGGCGCCCTGCGGCACGAACAGCGCGATGGCCGCGGTGGTCAGTCCGCCCTTGAGGGCACGGACCAGATCGAATTGCGAACCCGGATCGGACAGGCCCGACCAGCCCGGCGTCACCGCCGATTTGGGAAGATCGATATGGGGATCGAACACGATACTCTGCGCCGCGAGCGGGGTGGTGGCGAGCAGGGCGGCAACCAGGGCGATGGGCGCCGATATCATGAACCGCATGGTCAATTCCTTTGCTTGAGTTAGCGCAATTCGGGGTAGCCGGCGGCGGCGGCGTCGCTTTCGAGCGTGCGAAGCGGGGCGAACCGGTCGACGCCGCCGGGGACGATATCCGCCAGGAACAGCGCGGCGCGGGTGTCGGCGAGGCCGGGATCGGCGGCGACATGCGCCAGCGCGATGCGCAGCGCGGCGACGGTCTCGATGCCGGTGTTGCGCGAGGTCACGAACGGGGGCGTGGCCGAACTGGTGGTGGTGCCGATGGTCTGGAGGGACTCGGTCAGCTCGGGCTCGGCACGCGCGATCGCCGCGAAGCTGACCGCGTCGATCGCGGCGATATCGGCCTCCCCCATGACGATCGCGCTGAGGCTCTGGCGGTGCGCCCCGGACTCGCGAACCTCGGCGAAGAAGCGGCCATCGGTGGCAAGCGGCGCGATGGCGGCGCGGAACAGGTTCAGGCCGGTGTTGGAGTGACGATCGTTGATCGCGGCCCGGCGATCGCGATAGGCGTCGAGCGTCGTCGCATCGCCCTGGCGAGTCACGAGCAGGCTATGGTGCAGGGCGTCGCTACAGCCCGGCGCATCATAGACCGGCAGCGCCAGCACGCGCAGGGCGAGCGAGTCGTCAGTCACCAGTGGGAAGCCGCAGATCTGCCCGAACAGCAGGTCGGGATCATGCCAGCTATCCTGGACCGAGCGCGTGCGATCGAGCCGGTCGGGCACGCCCGGGATGCCGCGGTCGCGCAGGATGCGCGCGAGTTCCGCCCAGAGCTGGTCGTTCGCCGCCCGCTGGCGGCCATGATCGTACATGCCGAGCGAGGCGGTGCCGGTCCTCATGCCCGCTGATCGCCGTGATGGGGGTGGAGCTGCACGTCATGCGCGGCGCGCGAGAAGCGCCGGACGATCTCGCCATAGCCGGCATAGCGTACCGTGCCGTCGCCGATCAGGCGGGTGCGGTGCGCGCGGTGATGCGCCGGCAGCCGGTACCAGGGCAGGCCGGGGCGGTCGTGATGCGCGGCATGGAGGTTGTTGTTGAGGAACAGCAGGGCAAGCGGGCCGCCCCGCTCGACCGTCGCCGCACGCCCGCTGGTGGCCAGATCGGCGCGGTGCTCGGCATAGGAGCGCAGGTTGGTGAGCGCCATGCCGGGATAGACGAAGCACAGCACGTAGCGGCCGATGCCCAGCCCGACATGGTCGAGCCAGACCAGCAGCAGCGCGACCGCCAGCAGATGCGGCACCCAGTCGCGCAGGACCTGCAACGGCGCCGACCGGGCGCGACGCGCCTCCTCCCGCGCGAATTTGGCGATCGCGATCGGCGGGCCAAGCAGCAGGTGGCCGGGCAGCGTCGACTGGAGCCGGGCGGCGACCCAGTCGATCCCGCCGCGCCGGTCGACATAGCGGGATTCGGGGTCCTCGTGCGGATCGGTGATCGCCGGGCTGGCATGATGGGCGATATGGCTGCTGCGATAGAGCCGATAGGGAAGCCATAGCGACAGCGGGACGAAGCCGATCGCGCCGTCGATCCAGCGGATGCCGGTCGGGTGGCCATGGATCGTCTCATGCTGCAGCGATCCGTGCCAGGCGAGCAGCCAGCCGCCGATCAGCACGAGCAGCGGGGCGGGGATCGAGGCGTGCCAGAGCGTCGCGGCGATCCAGCCGCCATAGACCGCCACAGCGATGGCGATGGTCGGCCAGCCGATAGGTCGAACGGTCGGGGTGATGAACGGCGGGCGAGACAAAATCATGCGGTGCGGGGCCTTTCCCAAGGTCCCGGCAAATCTCCATCAATTTGATGGGATATTCAACGCAGGGAGGAATTGGGTGCGGCGAAGTTTTGCTTTTCCGGGATGAACGCGCGCGCACCACGCCTGGCGGCCGTCGCGGCTGGACCGGCCCCGTAAAACACTTTTCCTATATCATATATTTGATATAGGTCTGCGCCGACTCCACGCTCCGACATGGCAAAAGCCAGGGGGCGGCGGAGAGAAGAATATCCGGCGGCGCGCGCCGGTCCTTTTGGAGGGAGATGAGGATGCGTGTTCTGACGACCATGATGACTGCCGGGATGATGGGGGCCGCGGCGATGCTGGCGCATCAGGCTTTCGCCCAAACCGCAGGGCCCCAGGGCGGTCCGCCTCCGGGCGCCCGCCCCGCGCCGCCGCCGCCGATCTTCGGCTGGGTGCCCAAAAAGACCCCGGTCCAGGCCTATGTCGCGCCGAACAAGCCGTGGTGGAAGCTCTCCGACGTGCTCGCGCTGCACAAGGGCCAGGCGACCTGGTCCCAGCCGATCGTGCGCAACAAGGACCTGATGGCCGACTGGCATCAGCTCGCGCCGGGCGGCAAGACCACCCCGGTGCTGTCGGCCGACAACCGCGTCGCGATGATCGTGTGGAGCGGCCAGGTGCGCGTCAACATCAAGGGCCAGGAGCCGTTCGTCGCCTCCAAGGGCTTCGAGATCAACATTCCGCTGCGCCTGCCCTATTCGCTCGAGACGGTCGGCAGCGAGCCCGGCCTCTGGCTCGAGGTGCATCAGGCGGGCGACATCCCGATCTATCCGGTCGAGAGCACGCCGGACAAGCCGGCCGATGTGAAGGGCATCACCTATACCAAGACGATCCTGTCGGGCGGCGACGGCGTCTATGACGGGCCCAACAAGCCCTATCTCGACTATTACAAGGATGTCGTCGCCGGGGGTGCCCGCGCGGGCGCGTTCATCGCCAGCGACCACATGTTCGTGAACAACATCCGCGGCAAGGGCACGCCCACGCCGCCGCCGAGCAATCTCGGCCATTTCCATACCGACTATTCCGAGTTCTGGTTCGTGATGGAAGGCAATATCGATTATCAGATCCAGGGCATTCCCGTGTTCACCGCGTCGCCCGGCGATGTGGTGACCGCCGAGGTCGGCCGCTGGCACCGCGCCAGCTGGGGCGGCACGGTCGGCGAGATGGCGACCCGCGTCGCGATCAACCCGTTCCCGCGCGGCCTGCACAATTACACGCCGGAATCGATGGGCCGGCAATAAGGGCGTCGATTCATCCTATCGGACACCCCGCCCGCGAGAGCGGGCGGGGTTTCTTTTGAGGGCACGTCACCACCAGTCGTCACCGCGGACTCGCTCCGGGGCCGCGCGCCGCATGGCAACCAGCCTCCATTCCTGCGGGCCGATGGATGCCGGAACAAGTCCGGCATGACGGGACTGCTGGAATGGTCGTCAGGAATGTCGGCGCCTCAGCGCGCCAGGGCGGCGAGCTTTCCCGTATCGACCGAGGCCACGGCCTGTTTCAGCGTATCGATGCTCGGCGCATTGCCGTCGGCCGAGACCATGAAGCGGCTCGCGACCATCGTGCCATAGCTGCCATGGTTCGATTCGGTATTCCATTTCTCGGACACCATCGCGCCACCGACCATCTCGGTCTTTTCATAACCGGTCGCGGTCTGCTTGCTCGACTGCATGTTCATCGCCCCGCCCAGCGAGGCGAGCGCGCCGGCGGCGCCCATGTCGGTGACCGACAGGCTGAAGCTCTGATCGCCCGAGCTATAGCGCCCCTCGGCATGGCTGCCGGTGATCCCGCCGACACCGCCGCTCTGCGATTCCACATCGCCGCGCGTGAAGCCGCCGATCGACCCCGGCAGCATCGCCTGAAGCGTGGCGGCGGGGATCGGCGTCGCCGTCCCGTTCTGCATCTTCTCGGTCGCCGCCTTCATGTTGGCGACGGCGGCGTTGGCCTTGTCGAGATCGACCTTGCCCACCCCCGGCAGGTTCAGCGATCCGCCGACCGTACCGCTATCGGTGGCGGCGCTGATCATCGGCCGCGCCAGCGAGGAACCGACCTGCGCCGCGACCGCGCCGCAGACCAGGAACAGGATGATCGCGACGAGCATCGTCACCACGATATAGGCCGTCGCCTTGCCCTCGGGCACCTTCATCAGGATCGGCAGGCCGACCCAGAGCAGATAGAGGCCGTACAGCCCGAGCAGGCTGAGCCAGGCAAGCGACGGGATGATCTGGAAGATGCCGGCCAGCCAGCCCGCGGTCCCGGTGAAGGCGGCGACCTTGAAGGCCGATACCGGGTTCCGGGTGCCATCGAAGCTGGGCGCCAGCGCGTTGATGATCAGCGACAGGAGATAGACGCCGATCAGCGCCATGACATAGCCGATCAGCGCGGTCCCGATCGCGGCGCCGATCGGCGGGCGATAGGTGACGCCGAGAAAGCTGTAGCCGAAGACGAGCGTGCCGATCAGCCCGGCAACCGGGCCGATTGCGGCCAGCGGCACGACCCACCCCGTATAGATGCCCTTGATCGTCATCGGTTCCGCGTCGATGCGCGGCCATTCCTGCGCGGGCGCGGTCAGCAGTCGCTTGATCCGTTCCACCATGTTTGTGGGTCGATCGCCTGGAATTTGCGTGGCCATTGCCTGCTCCCTGTTGCTCTCCCCCCTTGCGCGACCCTAGCCCGGGGCGTCCCGAAGGATAGGATCAAGGCGACATGCGCGGCGGTTTCGCCCCGATCCGGCCATAGCATGGATCGGGGCTGTCGAGCATTACAGAGATGCGGCAGCGCTATTTCAGGGCAGCGCTGTCCAGCTTCAGGGCGCTGGCCGGGATCAGCTTGAGGTTCGGATAGTCCTTCCTGAGTGCCTCGATGAAATCCTTCGAATCCCCTACCACGACGATGCTCGCCTTGCCCGGATCGAGCAGCGTGGCGGCCGCGGCCTGCACCGCTGCGGGATCGACTGCCGAGACTTTCGTGGTGAAGGCCTTGAGCTCGCTCAGCGGCACCTCCTGCACGACATAGTCGCCCAGCACGTCGGCGATGCCGTCGGTCGTCTCCACGCCGCGGCCGAAATCACCGATCAGCGTCGCCTTGCGCGGCTCGAGCTCGTTCGCGGGCACCGGCTCGGTGCCGAGACGCTTCATCTCGGCGACCATGATCGCGACGGTTTCGGGCGCGGTCGGGTTCTTGGTCTGAGTCCGCGCCGAGATCGACCCCGGCATGCGCCGCGCCGACAGGGAGCTGCCCGCGCCATAAGCGAGGCCGCGCTTGATCCGGATCTCCTGGTTGAGCCGCGACGAGAAGCCGCCGCCAAGCACGGTGTTGGCGACGCTCGCCGGATAAAAGGCCGGGTCGCGCCGCGCGATGCCGGGGCGCGCGACGACCACGCCGGCCTGGCCGGCGCCGGGCATGTCGACCACGATCACGCGCGGCTGGGGCGATGGCGGCGCGCCGGGTGCAGCGGCTGCCTGGGCGCCGCCGGACTTCCAGCCGGCGAAGTTCTTCTCCGCCAGAGCCCTGGCGGCAGCCGGGGTGATGTCCCCGACCAGGATCAGGGTCGTCTGGCCGGGTTGCCATGTCGCGCCATAGGCTGCGCGGATATCGGTGGCCTTGATCGCCTTGAGTGAATCGGGCGTACCGGACAGGACATGGCCATAGGCCTGGTTGCCGTACACCGCGCGGCTCGCGACGAGGCTGGCAAGCTGGGCTGGATCCTTGAGCGTGACGGTGACGCCGTCGATCGCCTGGGCGCGGGCCCGCTCGATCTCCTCGTCGGCGAAGGCGGGGTTCCGCGCGACATCGGCGAGGATGGTCAGCGCGGGCGCGGCCTGGTCCGATTTCACCGTGACCGTGATCGACGAGCCGTCCCAGCTTGCATCGCTGCCGATCGACCCGCCAAGCGCCTCGACCTGCGCGGCGATCTGCGTGGCGGATCGAGTCCTGGTGCCTTTGGTCAGCAGATCGGCGGTCAGGTCGCCGACGCCGGCGCGGTCGGCCGGGTCGGCCGCGCCGCCGCCGGGCGCGACCAGCGTGGCGGTGATCAGCGGCAGATCATGCTTTTCGACCACCAGCACGCGCAGCCCGTTGGCGAGCCTGATCTCCTGCGGCGAGGGGATGGCGGCGGCGATCGGGGTCCCCGCCACGGGCGGCGCCAGGCGCTGGCCATCCGGGGCGGGCGTCACGATCGCGACATTGGCGGGCGCGACCAAGGGCGCGACCTGGACCGTCGAGGCGACCGTCACCGTATCGCCCTTGGCGTCTGCCGGAGCACCTTCGGCCGGGAGATAGTGGATCGCGGCCGAGCGTTCGTCGCGCAGATATTTCTTCGCGACGCGCTGGAGGTCGGCGGCCGTCACCTGGGCGATCTCGGCGATCTGGCGGTCGGACGCGCGCGGATCGCCGTTGATGATCACCGACGCGGCCAGCGCCGAGGCCTTGCCTTCCGCCGTCTCGCGGCCGCGGAGCACGCCGGTCAGGATCTCGTTCTTCGCTTCGGACAGCTCGGCGGGGGTGACCGGCGCATCGCGCAGCCGCGCCACTTCGCGGCGCAGCGCGGCTTCGCCGGCATCGGCGGTCTTGCCGCCGGCGAGGATCGCGAACACCGCCAGATTGCCCGGGCCCTGCTTGGTGTCGAGATAGGTCTCGGCGCTCTGGGCGAGCTGGTCGCGATAGACGAGCGTTTCGTACAGCCGCGAGCTTTCGCCCTGCGACAGCACGGCGTTCAGCACGGTCAGCGCCGGCATGTCCGCATTGTTGTCGGGCGGCACCGGATAGCTGATCATCACCGCGGGCAGCGGTGTGTTCTGTTCATAGACGGTGACATGCGTGGCGCTGGTCCGCTCCGGCTCGGTCACCGTCACGCGCGGGATCGGGCGATCCGGCTTCTTGATGCCCGCGAAATACTGGTCGACCCAGGCATCGAGCTGCTTCGCATCGAAATTGCCGGAGACGACGAGAATGGCATTGTCGGGCCGGTAATAGGTCGCATGGAAGGCGCGGACATCGTCGATCGTCGCGCTTTCCAGATTTTCCAGGCTGCCGATGCCCGGCCGGGCATAGGGGTGCGTCGTGTAGGAGATTTCCGGGAAATAGATCGAGAAGAGCTTGCCATAGGGCTGGGCGAGGGTGCGCAGCCGCAGTTCCTCCTTCACCACGTCGCGCTCCGAGGCGAAGCTCTTGGGCTCGACCACCAGGCTGGCCATGCGATCGGCCTCGGCGAACAGCAGGCGCTGCAGATGGTTGGCCGGCACCACCTCATAGTAGTTGGTATAGTCGTCATTGGTGGAGGCGTTGTTGTAGCCGCCGACATCCTCGGTCAGCCGGTCCATCTGCTCGGAGACGAGGTTACGCGTCGCCTTGAACATCAGATGCTCGAACATGTGCGCGAAGCCCGACCGGCCGGCGGGATCGTCCTTCGACCCGACATCGTACCAGACCTGCACCGAGACGTTCGAGGTGCCGGTATCGCGGATCGCATAGACCTTCAGGCCWTTGGCGAGAGTGCGTTCGGTGAAGTCGATCGGCTTCACCGCCGCGGCCGGCGCGGGCGCCTTTTGGGCCTGTACCGAAAGCGGGAGCAGGGCGGCGCCGAGCAGAAGGGCGGCACGATAAAGACGCATGAACGACTCCGGTAAGGCGGAAGGATTGCCGCAAGGTGTCGCTGCGGGGTCGAGCTGTGTCAATTGCGTGAGACACCGCGCGGGCGCGCGGCGGCAGGGGCAAACTGTGTCCGATCTATTGAAACGCTCGTTCCGGGGTGCGATGCATAAGGGGGAGGAACGGAGGGGGACATGCGCATCATCATCTTGGCGACGGTGCTGGCGATGGCACCAGCCGTATCGGCGCTGGGCGCACCGCAGTCGGGTCGCCTCGTTTCGTCTACCGTCGGGTCCATCACGGCGGTCACCCCGGGCGAAGCTTTTTATGTCGAGGTCGGGGTGGTGCCGGTGATGGCGTTGCGACTTTCCCGACCTTTCAAAAGCAGCATGAAAGGCTCCATGGGCTTCCCCTTCGCCTTTTCGATCGACAGTGTCGTACTGGTGAGCGCGGGCAGGAGCGCGGATGGGCGCTGGACCTATTTTACGCCCAGGGACAATGCTTTCACCGCGTCGCACGGTCTGCTGGGTTCAGTGATCGCGCCCGGCGATACGGTCGGCTTGCGAGTCAGCAAGTCCGGGGAACGCGAATGGTTCGTCGATAACTCGATTCACAACGGCTTCACCACCATCTGGACGCGCCGGGTAAAGGATACGGATCCTACCGTGACGTCCGAGGTTGGAGGGATCGAGTCGGATGGAAATCCCGCGGAACGTCTCCTTTTTCTCGGTACCGACGGGGACAAGGTCCGGGTGCGTGAGGAAACCATTTCCACCCATGGCCTCCAGCGCGACGATTTCGTCTTTCCGATGGACGCGACCGGGCGTGGGGCGGGGGCGATCAAGGGCGCCGAGTTCACCTTCGTCGCCACACCGCAACGAGCGCTTTTCACGATCACCCGCATGATGGGAAGTACCGATCGCCAGGCCGTCCCCGAACGGCCTGAGCCCGATCCGCAGCCCCGAACCGTTCCTCTGTCCGGCGGCAGGACGAGGCTTTAGAGCGGCGAGCGTTAAATCTGATCCGTTCGTCCTGAGTAGGGATCGAGGTGCCGAAGGCGTATCGAGAGCCCGTATCGAAGGACAGGTTGTCGCGCGGAACCTGTCCGTCGATACGCCCTCTCGATACGCCGCTGCGCGGCACCTCGATGGCTACTCAGGACGAACGGGTGGTGGTGGCTCTGATTTAATGCAAGCTACTCTAACGGCCCGGAATAGCGCGCGCGCTTGCCGGAGCGCCCGGACCATTCGGGCCGATCTGCACTGCCTTGTCGTTGGCCGCGCGCTTCTCGGCGAGGGTCACGATGCCGTCGTGATTGGTGTCCATGCCGTCGAACGCCGCCAGGGCGCGGGCGCCGGCCTCCTTGCGGCTGAGCCTGCCGTCATGGTCGACGTCGACCGCGTTGAACGCGGCGGTCGCGGCGTTCAGCATCTTCTGCGCCTCTTCCCGCGTCGGCGCGCCGGGGGTGCCCGGCGGCGTGCGGTTCAGCACCGCGCCCATGCGCTTGCCGAACTCCGCGCGGCTCATGAAATTGTCCTTGTCGGTATCGGCGCGGTCGAACACCTCCTTGACCTGTGCCTCGACCTGCGCGCGCGTCACGGGGCCGGTCGTCTTCCCCTGGGCGCCGAGCGGCGGCGCGAGGGCGATGGCGGCGAGCGCGGCCGTTCCGGCGAGAGCGATGGGGCGCATGATATTCCTTTCACGGGCGCGCCGGTGGGACCGGCGCACGGGGCATGTCCGGGCATGCGATAGGCGCGGCAAGCTATCCGCAGCGTGAACGCGCCGGGAAATCAGCCGGTCTGCACGAGGAAAGAGATGATGATCAGGGTGGCGATGCCCGCGGCGATACTTGTCGTCCAGCCCATCGCGCGAGACCGGGTCCAGCCGCTGGCGCCCAGGCTGAACAACAACGCCAGCAGCGCCAGCATGAAACTCAGCGTCATGCCAATCTGTGCCGTGCCGGCCAGGTGCGCGGCGTGCGCAGGCGCGTCGGGATGAAGCGCCGCGATCAACATGGTCGAGCCGACCACGGCGACGATGAAGCCCACCGCGGAAACCGCCGCTCCAACAATCGCCGCGGCCGCCGGCCGGCTCCGCTGTCCGGCGGTGAGGAAGGTTGCGAGATAGGTCGCGGCGAACCCGCCGAGAAACGCGCTCAACGCGCCGATCTGCGTGGCGAGCGTCGAGAGATAGGCGGGGGCGAGCTGCTGCATCGGCGCGATGGTAGGGCGCGACGGCCGCGACGCAAGCGAGAGCGTGTCGGCGCGCGTAGTGACGCGGCGTCGCCCTTGCGAAAAATCTATGACGGCAAATTGAACGCGGTGGGGACTGGCAATCGTCTGCCCTGACGCTCCTGCCCTTGGGGAAATGCCCCTCGATCGGCGCCGCGCCGCGATGCGCTGCCCAAATGGCTTGTAAATCTACGGCGACCACATTCCGAATCAGTATTGCAACCCTGCAACACAAGATGGAATCGAGCAGAGCGGACACTTTACAAAAGTTCCTGCAAGTTACAGCCTATTATCATCCGGGGCGTGTAATAGCACCCCCGAACAGGCTGCACGTCTAAAGTGCGTAACTCGGGGAATCTGTTCCAATGTCAGTAAATACTCTTTCGCGCTTGCGGGCAGGCGCGGCTCCTATTGCTATGCTCATCGCCGTGGCGGCGGCGCCGGCCTTTGCGCAGACTGCGCCTGCCGACACCGCCGACCAGTCGGCCGAGGCAGCGGACGCGCCCGATATCGTGGTGACCGGATCGCTGTTCCGCCGCACCGACACCGAAACGCCGTCGCCCGTCACCGTGCTGACCGCCGACAATCTCGAAAAGGCGGGCATCACCACCGTCAACGACGCGATCCGATCGGTCTCTGCCGACAGCGCCGGCTCGATCGGCACCGGTTTCCAGAGCGGGTTCAGCGCCGGCGGCGCCGCCGTCTCGTTGCGCGGCCTCGGCGTGTCCTCGACCCTGGTGCTGATCGACGGCCTGCGGTCGACCAATTTCCCGATCAACGACGATGGCCACAATGCCTATGTCGATCTCAACTCGATCCCGTTCAGCCTGATCGAGCGCGTCGAAGTGCTCAAGGACGGCGCGTCCTCGACCTACGGTGCCGACGCGATCGGCGGCGTGGTCAACCTGATCCTGAAGAAGCAGTTCACCGGCATCTCCGGCAGCGTCGCGGCCGGCGTGGCGCAGGAAGGCGATGCGGGGCATCAGCGCGCCGACCTCTCGATCGGCTATGGCGACTATGCCGAGAAGGGCTGGAATTTCTACGTCAACGGCGAATATCAGCGCGACGGCCGGGTGACCAACCATAGCCGCGGTTTCCCGTACAACACGACCGACCTGAGCTCGATCGGTGGCCTCGACAACAACACCGCCGACAGCACGCTGACCACCGCGACGCCGAACGCCGTCGTGGTCCGCACCAACCAGACCGATCTGAACAATCCGCTGGCGGGCGGCACGGCGCTGTTCGCGAGTGGCCTGCAACCCAACGGGTCGGCCTATAGCAACTACACGTCGCTGAACCTCAACTGCGCGCGCGGCAGCTATACCGTCGCGACGGGCGCGGCCCGCGGTACGGGCTGCAAGCACGACCTGGTCGACGAATATTTCCAGCTCCAGCCATTGCAGGAACGCTATGCGTTCAACGGCCGGCTGAGCATAAGGCTGAGCGACAATATCGAAGCCTATATCACCGGCAGCTATTCGCATGACTTCGTCAGCATCCTGAACGCACCGCGCGCGCTGCGCGCCACGCAGCCGTTCGGCGGGGCCCCCGCGCTCGCCTCGAGCAATCCGGGCATCGTGCTGCCGGTCTATGTCTGCGGCACGGGCACCAATTGCGCGACCGCCGCCGACCGCCGCCTCAACCCGAACAACCCCTATGCGGCCGCCTTTGCCAATGATCCGGCGAACGGCGCGGCGCGCATCTATTATCTGTTCGGCGACATCAAGGCGGGCAGCGACCGCAGCAACGAGGTGATCCGCGGCGCAGCCGGCCTGCGCGGCAGCTTCGAAGGCGGGTGGGACTGGCGCGTCGACGCGGTCGGCGCGAAGGACAATCTGAGCATCACGCAATATGGCTTCATCAACATCCCGAACCTGCTCAATGCGATCAACACCGGTGCGTATAATTTCGTCGACCCCTCGCTGAACAGCGCGGCGACCCGCAGCTTCGTCTCGCCCAACGTCACCACGCCCTCGACTTCGTCGATGGTGTCGCTCGACGCGTCGATCACCAAGTCGCTGCTCGAACTGCCGGGCGGTGCGCTGCAGCTCGCGATCGGCGGCCAAGTCCGGCGCGAGACGCTGACCAACAACAACCAGAATGCGCGGCTCGACACCTATACGCTGACCACCTCGTCGGCGTTCGGCAAGCACACCGTCTCGGCCGGCTATTTCGAAATCGACGCGCCGGTGCTCGACATCCTCGATCTCACCGCCTCGGGCCGGTACGACCATTATTCGGAAGGGTTCAGCCACTTTTCGCCCAAGGTCGGCTTCAAGTTCACGCCGATCAAGGAACTGGCGATCCGCGGCACCTATTCGCAGGGTTTCCGCGCCCCGACCTTTGCCGAAAGCAACCCGCTCAGCCAATTTGCCGGCTTCTCCACCTTCACGCCGCCGGCGTCGTTCCTGGCGGTGCATGGCGGGGTCCAGGGCAACACCAACCCCTATGCCCAGGCCTATCAGCTCGGCTCGGGCCTGGTCGGCAATCCCAATCTCGAGCCCGAGACCTCGCGCAGCTTCACCGCGGGCGGGATCTTCCAGCCGGTGTCCTGGCTGAGCTTCACGGTCGATTATTACAACGTGAAGAAATCGAACCTGATCGTCGCCGGTCCGGCCACCGGCGATGCGCGCAACGCCTATTACAGCAAGTCGACCCTGGCCGAGGCGATCGCCGCGGTCGCGGCGGTCGGGCCGGGCTATTCCGTCAACGTCGTCGACGCGCCCGATCCGCTGTTCCCCAACGCGCTGCCGCGCGTGCTGATCATCAATGCGCCGTTCGTGAACGCCAATTATGCGATCACCTCGGGCATCGATTTCTCGGCCACCGCCAGGATCCCGATCAGCGACGGCATCCGCTTCACCAGCCGGCTCGAAGTGACCGACGTGCTGCAATATGATCTGCACACGGCGACCGGCGTCCAGAAATTCGCCGGGACGCTAGGGCCGTACGAGCTCTCGTCGGGCAACGGCACGCCGAAATGGCGCGGCAACTGGCAGAACACGCTGGAGGTCGGCAATTTCTCGCTGACCGCGACGGCCTATTATGTCGGCCGGATCAAGTCGATCGCCAATGACGAACGCGTGGGCGACGATTGCACGCTCAACAACCAGTATGCCACCGGCGACACGGCAAAGGGCGCGCAATTCTGCTATATCCACAGCTTCATCAATACGAACCTGAATGCACAGGCGCGCGTCAACGACAAGTTCACGCTGTTCGTCGACGTGGGCAATCTGTTCAACGCCCGGGCACCGATCGCRCCCGGCGCCTATGCCAGCGCGCCGAACTTCCTGACCAGCTGGCATTATGCCGGCCTGATCGGGCGGACGTTCAAGGCGGGGGCGAACTTCTCCTTCTGATCCGTTCGTATTTCTGACACGGGGCGGTTCCGCGAGGAGCCGCCCCTTTTTGTGTCAGTCGCAGGCCCAGGGAGCATGGGCCAGCGCTGCGGCAAGATGATCGATCACTGCCTGGACGCGTAGCGGCCGCAGCGGCGAGGGCGGCATGATCAGGTGGAGCGCCAGCGGCGGCGGCGTCCAGTCGGGCATCGCGATTTCGAGCGTGCCTTCGCCGAGCTCGCGCCAGACGAGGAATTCGGGCTGGATCGCGATGCCCTGACCGGCGACCAGTGCCGGACCGAGCATATCGGCATTGTCGGTCCACATCGCGACCGGCGGCTGGACGACCTCCTCGCCGAATTGCGGATGGGCGAAGCGCCAGGAGCCGGGGGTGGCGCCGCCGGTATAGGCAAGGGCGCGGTGGTCGCGCAGCTGCGCGGGATGCGTCGGGCGGCCCCGCGCGTCGAGATAGGCCGGCGACGCGACAAGGAGTAGCCGAACGGTGCAGAGGCGCCGCGCGAGCAGGGACGAGTCCCCGAGGCGCGCGATACGCAGCGCCAGGTCGAAACCCTCGGCGACCAGATCGACCTGCCGGTCGCTGAGCGCGAAATCCAGGATCACGTCCGGATAGGCCTGAAGGAAGTCGGGCAGGGTGGCCGCCATATAGCCGATGCCGAAGGAAAGCGGGGCGCTGATGCGCACGCGGCCGCGCGGGATCGCGAGTTGCTCGGCCGCTTCGTCCTCCAGCGCCTCGCCTTCGCGCAGGATCCGCATCGCGCGTTCGAGCGAGCTGCGCCCGCCCTCGGTGAGCGACAGGCGTCGCGAGGTGCGCGCCAGCAGGGAGATGCCGAGCCGCGCCTCCAGCCGGCCGATCGCCTTGGACACCGTAGGATTGGACAGGCCGAGCTCCTGCGCGGCGCGCGCGAAGGAGCCGAGTTCGGCGACCTTGGCGAAGATCGCCCAAGCTTCGAGGTCGGGCAGGCGACGTGTCATTTTCGGCAATGATAAGATGCCAACGTTTCTATTTCGTCAAGTCGGCTTTGACGCCATTTTGTCCCCAACGAAGCAACCCACCGCTTTTACAAGGAGATATACCATGATCGATCGTCGCCCCTTTGCCAGCCTCGGCGGTGCCAATCACGGCTGGCTCGATGCCAAGCATCATTTCTCGTTCGCCGGCTATTATGATCCCGCCCGCATGGGCTGGGGCCCGATCCGGGTGTGGAACGACGACACGATCGCGCCGGGCACGGGCTTTCCGCCGCACCCGCACGCCGACATGGAAATCATCACCTATGTCCGCGACGGGGCGATCACTCACCAGGACAGCCTGGGCAATATCGGCCGCACCGAAGCGGGCGACGTGCAGGTGATGAGCGCCGGGTCGGGCGTCCGCCATTCCGAATATAATCGCGAACCCGGCACCACCCGGATCTTCCAGATCTGGATCGAGCCGAAGACACGCGGCGCCGCACCGTCCTGGGGTGCCAAGCCTTTCCCCAAGGGCGATCGTTCGGGCGGGTTCGTCACCCTGGCGAGCGGTTTCGAGGGCGATGGCGACGCCCTGCCGATCCGCACCGACGCCCGCATCCTCGGCGCGACGCTGAAGGCCGGCGAGACGGCGGACTACGAGCTTGGCGCCGGGCACCATGCCTATCTCGTGCCCGCCAAGGGCGCGGTCGAGATCAACGGCGTGCGCATCGATGCCCGCGACGGCGCGGCGATCAGCGACGAGACCAGCCTGCGCGTCACCGCGATCGAGGATGCCGAAATCGTGCTCGTCGACGCTGCCTGAACCTGCCCACCAACCACGACCACTGACCTCAGCAAGGGAGAATGACCATGAACACCATCACCACCCAGGACGGCACCGAGATCTTCTACAAGGATTGGGGCCCCAAGGACGCACAGCCGATCATGTTCCATCATGGCTGGCCGCTCAGCTCGGACGATTGGGACGGGCAGATGATGTTCTTCCTTGCCAAGGGGTACCGCGTCATCGCGCATGACCGCCGCGGCCATGGCCGTTCCACCCAGTCGGCCACCGGTCACGACATGGACACCTATGTCGGCGACGTGATCGAATTGACCGACGCGCTCGACCTGAAGAACGCGATCCATATCGGCCATTCGACCGGCGGCGGCGAAGTGGCGCGCTATGTTGCCCGAGCCAAGCCCGGCCGGGTGGCCAAGGCAGTGCTGGTCAGCGCGGTCGCACCGATCATGGTGAAGACGGCGAGCAACCCGGACGGTGTGCCGATGGAAGTGTTCGACATGGTCCGCGACCAGACCGCCACCAACCGGGCGCAGTTCTTCTACGACTTCACCTTGCCCTTTTTCGGCTACAACCGTGACGGCGCGGAGATCAAGGAAGCAGTCCGCAACAATTGGTGGCGGCAGGGTATGATGGGCAGCGCGTTGGCACATTATGCCGGCATCGCCGCCTTCTCCGAGACCGACTTCACCGAGGATCTGAAGGCGATCGCGGTGCCTACCCTGGTGCTGCACGGCGAAGACGATCAGGTCGTGCCGTTCCCGACGACCGGCAAGGTGTCCGCCGGGATCGTCAAGAATGCGGTGCTGAAATCCTATCCGGGCTATCCGCACGGCATGCCGACGACGCATGCCGACGTGATCAACGCCGACCTGCTCGCGTTCATCCAGGGCTGAACAACGGCGCGCGGCGGAGCGAAAGCCCCGCCGCGCGCCTTGTTGTCATCAATACTCGGTCATTGAATCTTAAAGCCTACCATGTTAGTGGGATTTTAGATGAGCGAGACGAATCGTCTGCCCACGACCTGCCCGGATCACCCGGTCTGGGCCTCGCTTTTCCCCTATATCATCGGCCCCGAGGATGCGGCGCTCTCCTTCGCGGCGCGGCTGGCGCGCGAGAATGGCTGGAGCCTCGCTCATGCCGGGCGCGTGATCGGGGAGTACAAGAAATTCTGCTTCCTGGCGGTCACCGGCGAGACGGAGGTGACACCCTCCGACGCGGTCGACCAGGCCTGGCACCTGCACCTGACCTATAGCCGGGATTATTGGGAGCGTTTCTGCCCCGAGATCCTCGGCCGCCCGCTGCATCATGGCCCGACCGCGGGGGGCGCGGGCGAGCGGGGCCGCTTCTTCGATCAATATGCCGAAACGCTGAAGCGCTACGAAGGCGTCTTCGGCGAGGCGCCGCCGGCGGACATCTGGCCGGGCGGCGCGCGACGGCTGATCGACGATCCCAGGGCGCGCCGGGTCCACCCGCGCGACGCCTTCATCATCCCCAGGCGCACGGCGCTGCTGTTCCTTTTCGCGATCCTGCTGGCAGCGGCGGTCCTTGCGTCTGTGGTGTCACGGTAGAGGAGCATTGATGATGTCTCTCGGACCTTTCGACCTGACTGCCGAACCGTTCCTCCAACTCTACATGATCCTGTTCGCGACGGTGATCGTCGCGGGCTTCATCATTCCGCGCTGGCTGCGGCCTGACGGGCGGTCGGCCCGCGTCACCGATACGCGGCAGCTCGCCTATCTGGCGGGCGGCGCGACCCGCTTCGCCGACGCGGTGGTGACCCGGCTGCTGGCGGCGCGGGCGCTAGTCCTGATCGGCAAGAAGAGCTTCCATGTCGCGGCGCGCAGCGGGGGCGATACGCCCGCCGACCGCAGCGTGCTGGCGATCCCCGGCGAGGTGCGCTGGCCGGTGATCGAGATGGCGCTGAAACCCTATGCCCAGCCGGTGCGGAGCAAGCTGGTCGCGGCGGGCCTGATGATGGACGACGGGCTGACCTTGCAGATGCGCTTCTGGCAGACACTGCCCTATCTGCTGCTGCTGGTCTTCGGCAGCATCAAGCTGCTGGTCGGGGTCGAACGCGACCGGCCGGTGGGGTATCTGACCTTGCTGCTGATCCTGACCGCGGTCTTCGCGGTGATCCGCTGGGTCGCGGTCGATCGACGGACCCGGGGCGGGCATGAGGTGCTGAACCGGGCCCGGGACGATGCCGAACGGCTGCGGCGCGCGCCGACCGCTGACGAGACCGACCGTGCGGTGGCGCTGTTCGGCACCAGCGTGCTGATCGGATCGGGGCTGGGCGACTATCACACGCTGCGCACCGCGAGCTCGGGCGACAGCGGCGGCGGCTCGAGCGATGGCGGCGGCGGAGGGTGCGGCGGTGGCGGCTGCGGCGGTTGCGGCGGGTGACCGCCGGCCGCGCAAGTCAGCGCTTCTGGCGCGACCGGTTGGCGTAGAGCAGCGCAGCGACGACGGCGGCGGACCCGATACCGAGGCCGATCGTCGTCAGCGGCCAGCGCTTCGCCTTGGCGGCGTCGCCGGTCGCCGCCGCGGCTTCGCGCTGCTCCTTGGCGGCGCGGGTCTCGGCGAGAATCTCGTTGGTGTCGTCCTGGTCGTCGGTAGCCAAGTCACTCTCCCTTGGGCGGGCCAGCATAGTCCCGTCTGAACGCATCGGCAAAGGCCGCGATCCGCCCGTCCGCTATCGCGCCGCGAAGATCGGCCATCAAGACCTGATAAAACCACAGATTATGCTCGGTCATCAGCATCGCGCCGAGAATCTCCCCCGCACGCACGAGGTGATGGAGATAGGCACGGCTCCAGGTGTTGCAGACCGGGCAGGGGCAGGCCGGATCGAGCGGACCGGTATCCTCGGCGAACTTCGCGTTGCGGATGTTGATGGGACCGGTGCGGGTGAAGGCCTGGCCGGTGCGGCCGGAGCGCGTGGGCAGGACGCAGTCGAACATGTCGATCCCGCGCTCGACCGCGCCGACGATGTCGTCGGGCTTGCCCACGCCCATCAGATAGCGCGGCTTTTCGGCGGGGAGCTGGCCGGGTGCGAAATCGAGGCAGCCGAACATCGCCGCCTGGCCCTCGCCGACCGCGAGACCGCCGACCGCATAGCCATCGAAGCCGATATCGGTCAGCGCCCGGGCGCTTTCGCCGCGGAGCTGTTCGTCGAGCGCGCCTTGCTGGATGCCGAAGATCGCGGCGCCCTCGGCGTGCGCGCCGCCTCCGTCGAAGGCGTCGCGGCTGCGCTTCGCCCAGCGCATCGAGCGGGCCATGGCGGCGGCCTGAACCTCCTTGGTCGAGGTGGTCGGTACCAGCTCGTCGAACGCCATGACGATGTCGGAACCGAGCAGCCGCTGGATCTCGATCGAGCGTTCGGGAGATAGGGTGTGGCGCGATCCGTCGAGATGGCTCTTGAAGGTGACGCCGTCCTCGGACCGGGTGGTCAGGTCGCTGAGGCTCATCACCTGATAGCCGCCGCTGTCGGTGAGGATCGGGCGGTCCCAGCCCATGAAGCCGTGCAGCCCGCCGAGCCGGGCGACGCGCTCGGCGCCGGGGCGGAGCATCAGGTGATAGGTGTTGCCGAGGATGATGTCGGCGCCGGCGGCGCGGACATCGGCCGGCTTCACCGCCTTGACCGTGGCGGCGGTGCCGACCGGCATGAAGGCGGGCGTGCGGATCGTGCCGCGGCGCATCGCGATCTCGCCGGTGCGGGCCTTGCCGTCGGTGGCGTGGATGGTGAAGTCGAAACGGGGGGACATGGCCTGCCCTCTAGCGGCGGAAGTCGGCGCCTGTCGACACGCATCGCTTCGCCGGCCTAGACGTTGCGCCATCATGGCCGACGAACGGACGGAAAAGCTGCGCGAGATGGCGCGGCATCGCGGGCTGAAGCTGAAGACGTCGCGCAGGCGCAAGCCGGGCGGCGATTTCGGGCGCTTTGGGCTGGTCGATGCGGCGGACAAGCCGATGCTGGGGATCGGCGACAAGGGGCTGGAGGCGAGCGCGGAGGAGGTCGAGGCCTATCTGCGCGACGTGGAGCGGGCGACATGGAAGAGTTCGGCGGGGTCGATAAAGGCGCGGAAGAAGGTGGCGCCGCCGCCTGAGCCCGAGCCTGAGCCTGAGCCTGAGCCTGAGCCTGAGCCACAACCCAAGGCCGCCCCCAAACCGAAGCCGGCACCAAAGGCAAAACCCAAGCCGAAATTCAAGGTCGCGGTCGCCAACCTGTTCGCGAAGCTGCCTGCCGCCAAGCGTGCCGAGGCCTTTACCGAGCTGCTCGACCGTCCGGGCGTACGCATCGAGCGGATCGTGTCGAACGGTCAGGCGACGCCCGAGGACGAGCCGATGGTGCAGGAACAGTACGAATGGGTCATGCTGTTGCAGGGCGAGGCCGGGATCAGGATCGAGGATTCGGTGGCGGTGACGCTGAAGCCCGGCGATCACCTCACGATCGCGGGCGGGCAGCGGCATTGGGTGACCTATACCGCCAAGGGCGCGCCGACGGTTTGGCTGGCGGTGCATATCGGCTGAATTCCTTTCGCCTTCCCCGGCGAAGGCCGGGGTCCAGTCGGGAAGGCTGAAGTTATGACGCGCAGCGCCAGCCAATGGGCCTTCCCCAACTGGACCCCGGCCTTCGCCGGGGAAGAGTGAAAAAGCCTAGAGCGCCAGCTCCCAGATCTCGCCCTGCTCGGGTTTGCCGAAGCTGTGATGCACCTCGGTCTTCACGATCTGGAACCCGGCGCCGGCATAGATGCGCCGCGCGCTCAGCAGCACGCTGTGAGTCCATAACCGCAAGGTCTTGTAGCCTGCGTCGCGCGCGAAGGTGACGCAGCGGCCGACCAGGTCGCCGCCGATGCCCATGCCGCGCGCCCAGGGCTCGACATAGAGCAGGCGAAGCTGGGCGACGCCGTCGCCGACATCGACCACGAAGATCGAGCCGGCCATCACGCCGCCGCTTTCGGCGACCCAGCATTGCTCGCGGTCGGCCTGATAGTCGCGGAGAAAGGCCGAGGTGACGTCTCCCAGCAGCGCCTCCATCGGGGCGCCCCAGCCATGGCTTTCGTCATAGAGGATCGCCTGGCGCGCGGTGATCATGCCCATGTCGCCGGCGCGGAAGGTGCGGATATCATAACCCGCCGCTTCGCTGGTGCCGAGCAATCCGCGCGCGGTGTCGAGCGCGGTGACGAGCACGCGCCGGTCCGCCTCGGCCAGCGGCGCGATGCGGTGTTCCAGCACCTCGCGCTGGCGCTTGTCGAGATCGGCGAACATCTCGCGCCCGGCTGCGGTCAGCGAGATCGGGCGGCGCCGGGCGTCCTCGCCGCGGCCGCGCTCGATCCAGCCGCTCGCCTCGAACTTGCGCAGCATCCGGCTGGCATAGCCGGCGTCGAGCCCGATAACCTCCTGCAGGTCGGTCGCCACGGGCTGGTCGCGGGTCGCGATCTCATAGAGCAGCCGCCCTTCGGCGAGCGACAGGGCGCTGCCGAGGAAGCGCTGATCCAGCGCGCCGGAGAATTTGGTATAGAAGCGGTTGAACGCGCGCAGCGCGGGAATGGTCGAGTCCATGTCCCCTTGATGCGACTGATACTTGACGATGTCAAGTAATCACGGAGGTGCGAAGCGCTCCAGCATCTCGTAGAAAATCATGTCCGCCGCTGCCTGGGATCCCATGTCGATCACGCCCTTCGGCTCCGCTTCAGCGATGGCATATTCGGCCTCGACGAACGCTTCGATCTCGGCGGGCATCGGTGCCAGGCCGAGCTCGCGCGTTTCCGCCTTGCGTGCGATGAGATCGGCGATGATCGTCCGGACCTGCGCCGGCGGTTCGCATTCGGCGGTCAGGGTCGGGAAATGCATCGGCGGCGTGGCGTCGGGGTGGTGGCGCATCCAGCGCAGCACCGCGGCCGGGCGCAGGATGTAGAAGAGCCGCTTGATCGCGATTCCATCCCCGTCGCTCGCGCGCTTCCATTGCTGCAGGCCGAGATGGAGATAATGGCGCCGAATCAACGGCAACGGCGCATAAGCGTCGGCAAAGGCGAGCAGGGCATCGCGGAAGGCGGGATCACCGCGATAGACGATCGGGGAGCGCAGCCATTCGATCGCGACCGCATTGCCCTTGACGATCAGCCGCAGCGCCTTGGCGATATCCCATCCATTGACATCGAGCAGCCCGTCGAGCGGCGTCTCGATCACGTCGCGCTGCGGCCAGAGCGTCAGATAATCCTGGCGGCGCCGGACAAACAGGAAGCGGCAGTCATAATCGCTGTCGGGCGAGGCGAAGCCCCACGCGCGGCTGCCGCTTTCGATCGCGAGCGGCATCGAGACCCGCTCGTCGCGCACGATCGCCTCGAGCCGACCATCGATCGCCGCGACGGTCGCCGCGTCGAAATCACCGGGAATCGACCGCATCAGGCCTGCCGCTGCTCGCTGCCGCTCGCACAGGCGCCGCCGAGCAGCAGTCGGGACACTTCGTCGGGATGCTCGAAGAACAGGTCTGGCGCGGCGTTCACCAGCGCCTCGCGATGGGCATAGCCCCATAGCACCGCGCCGGCGGTGACCCCGGCCTTGCGCGCGGCGGAAATGTCGCGGGTTTCGTCGCCGATCGCGATCGCCTCATAGGGCTCGACATAAGCGCGGCGCAGCACCCTGCGATAACGCGGGGCCTTGCCGAAAAGCGAGGCCCCGCATTCGAACCAGTTGATCCGCGCGACGTTCGCCGGGCCGAGGATGGCACGCGCGTTCGGCTCGGAATTCGAGGTGACGAGCGCGATCTTGAACCCCGCCTCGGCCAGGTCGCGGAGCAGCGGCTCGACGCCGTCGAACAGCGCGATCTTGTCGGTCTGTTCGGCAAGCCGCGCATGGAGATAGCGGCCGATCCCGGGCAGTTTCCAGCGTGGGATGCCGAGATAGCGAATCACTTCACGGCTGGTGCGGCCGCGCAGCATCTCGACTTCTTCGGGGGTGACCCGTCGGAAGCTGAAGCGCTGCGCCAGCTGGTCGGACATCGAGAGGAACCAGTCGCCGCTGTCCGCCAGCGTGCCGTCGAAATCGAAGATCACCAGGCGATAGCGGCGCGATTCCGCGCTTGCCGTGATGCCTTTGTGGCCGTCCGGAGTGGAGCAGTAGTTCACGCTACTGCCTTGGCCTGGGGGCAAGCGCAGCAGCGGTGAGGATCGGCATGCGCATCTCGGAGGCCTTTTTCACGGGTCAGCAGGGTGGCGGTGCCATGGGCGCACAAGCGATAGCGCAATCGAACCGCGTGGCGATAGCCGTTGCACGGTTTTAGGTGAATCGATCCTCCAGGGAGAAGGAGCGATTATCCCACCATATCCCAACCATATTCATTGCACGGCCCGGTCTCCCGCCTGATACTGTTCGCCGGCCCCGTCGGAACGGGTGTCCAAGGCCAGGGGAGCGAAGGATGGCCGAGAAAGCCGGCCCGGACGAGGCCGTTTCGACGAGGCACGGCCTCTCCATGGGGCAGAAATATATCGGCTTGAGCGTGACCTTGCTCCTGCTGATGCTGGCGGCGGCGGTCTATTCCTTCGTCCAGGTCAGCCTGGCCAGCGACGAGACCCACCTTCTCACCGACGTGGTCGAGCCGCTCGACCATGAATTGAACGATCTCGCGCAGAACGCGTCGGCTGAAGCGCTCTCGGTCGAACGGGCGCTGCGTTATGGCGGCCCGCAGATCAACGATCCGGTGCGCGCCAAGGAGCAGGCGAGCCGCTTCGCCGCGCTGTCCGATCATGTCGGTGCGAGCATCGCCACGCTTGCGCGGCACATCGCCGCCTATGAAACCCGGACGACGCGCACCGATATCGCCGTGGCGCTGGGCCGGCTGGATCTGGAACTGCAGGCGGTGAAGCGCGAGCATCAACGCTATCAGGCCTCGGTAAAGGCGCTGCTGAGCCCGGCGCCCGGCACGCCGCGCGACCAGATCGATCTGCTCGAGCGGCACACGCAGCAACAGGAAATCGCGCTGATCGGCGCGATGGAGCGCCTGACCCGCGAGACCGGCACGCTGGCCACCGCGGGCGAAGCGGGCGAGGGCAGGACCATGTCCCGATCGCTGCTGGCATCGAAGGAGAATCTGATCCTGGCGATCATCGCCTTCCTCGCGGGATCCCTGCTGTCCTTCCTGTTCACCCGCCATATGGTGGGAAGGGTCCACCGGCTGATCCGGGGCACGCATGAGGTGCGGCGCGGCAATCTCGACGTGACCCTGCCGGTGACCGGGGGCGACGAGATCGGGCAGCTGACCAACGCCTTTTCGGACATGGTCGGCGAGCTGCGCAGCAAGGTGACGATGCGGCAGACCTTCGGCAATTACATGGATCCGCGCGTGGTCGACCGGCTGCTCGGCGACGACCGCGCCGTGCTCGAAGCGGGCGAGCGGCGGAACATGACCGTGTTCTTCTCCGACCTTCAGGGGTTCAGCGCGATCTCCGAGACCTTGACGCCGACCTCGCTGGTCAAGCTGGTCAACCGCTATCTCTCGCTGGCGTCCGAGCCGATCCACGAGAATCAGGGCGTGATCGACAAATATATCGGCGATGCCGTGATGGCCTATTGGGGCGAGCCCTTCACGCAGGGCGACCCTGTGCTGGCCGCCTGCCGCGCCGCGCTCGCCCAGCGGCGCCAGGTGACCGCATTGCAGGCGGAACTGCCCGAACTGCTCGGCCTGCGGCGAGGGGCGCCCGAGGTGAACATCCGCATCGGCCTGGCGACGGGCGACGTCGTGGTCGGCAGCATCGGGTCGTCCCGGTCAAAGTCGTTCACGATCATGGGCGATCCCGTCAATATCGCGTCGCGCCTCGAAGGCGCGAACAAGATCTATGGCACGACCATCCTCGCCGACGAGGCGACGATCGACCGGGTGCGCGCGCATATCGAGGTGCGCGAGATCGATATCATGGCCGCGGTCGGCAAGAGCGAGGCGATACGGATCTTCGAACTGCTGGGCGAAACCGGCCGGACCGAGCCCGGTCTGCTGGAGCTGCGCGACCTGTTCGAGGCGGGGCTGGCGGCCTATCGCGCGGGCGACTGGGCGGTGGCGGCGGACCGCTTCGCCGCGTGCCGGCGGATCGCGCCCGGCGACGCGCCGTCAGCGCTGTTCGAGCAACGCGTCCGCCTCTTTCGCGAAACCCCGCCCGGGAAGGACTGGACCGGGATCTGGGTGACCGCCAGCAAGTGACGCGTGCCCAGAGCTTATCTCTTCGGTTTCCTGCCGCGCGGGTCCGGGCGGTCGCCCATCGCCATGGCCTTGATCGTCAGCAGCTCGGCGCGGGTCAGCACGCCGTCCTTGTCGGTATCGAAGCGCGCGAACAGCGTGGCGAACTGCGCCTGCAACTCGGCCAGGGTGATGCGATTGTCGCCATCGGTGTCGATGGTGAAGGGACTCGGCAGGGCGTTGCGATCGCCGAGCCACAAGAGCGCCCAGTCGCTATAACCGATATAGCCGATCGATCCGGCATTGCCGGTGTCCACCGCTGCAAAGCTACGCTTCACGCATGCGTCGAGTTCGGCCCGCGTCACCTTCGCGTCGCCATTGGCATCGCAGGCGGCGATCATCAGCGCGACGGGCTCGGCGACGATCGTGGCGGGCGGCTGGCCAGTCGACGAACCGATCGGCGGGCTGCCGCCGGACGGGAGCGTGATCGGCACCCTTTGCTGCGCGTCCTGCGCTGCGGCCGGCGCCGCCAGGAGCGCGCCGGCAAGGATCGACAGAGGGATTGTGGAAGGGGCTTTCACGGGACCGGCACGCTCGCTCATCGGAGTTGTAGAATCCGATAGCCGGAATCCGGCGGCGGGGGATAGGTTGTCGTGCGACGGGCAGTGTGCATGGTGGCGGTTCAGGACGGAGTGCGCTGCGTTGAATCGACATGGTCGCGAAGGCGCGTGTAGTTAAACAACTGTTATTACATGATATATTTTACGGTGCCTTGAAGCGGATAACGGAAGGAGACTGTGCCATGTATGTCTGTGGTCTCGTCATCCCGGTGCCCGGGGATCGGATCGACGCCTATCGCGCCTGGGCCGAGAATAGTGCGGAGTTCTTCAGGGACTATGGTTGCCTGGAGATCGTCGAATGCTGGGAGGATTATATCCCGGACGGCAAGCAGACCGATTTCCGCCGAGCGGTCGCGGCGGAGGCCGGCGAGAAGATCGTCTTCACCTGGCAGGTCTGGCCCGACAAGGCCTATTTCCAGGCCGCCGAGGAGAAGATGCACCACGACGCGCGCATGGACTCGGCCGGGGACCCGCCGTTCGATGCCAGGCGCCTTATCCTCGGCTGTTTCGAGCCGATCGTTTCGGTGGGCCGGGACTGACGGCCCGTCCGGCTAGCGATCCACTCACCGCGTTGGGAGGTAAAATGACGGAGCACCGCATCTTTTCGGTAAGCGTCGCGAGCGTGTACCCGCATTATGTCGTCAAGGCGGAGAAGAAAGGACGCACAAAGGCCGAAGTCGATCAGATCATCCGCTGGCTGACCGGACACAGCCAGGACAGCCTGGAGGATCAGCTCGCGCGAAAGGTGACCTTCAGGGATTTCTTCGCGCAGGCGCCCAAGATGAATCCTTCACGTGCGCTCATCACGGGCGTGGTGTGCGGCGTTCGCGTGGAGAATGTCGAGGAACCCGTGATGCGGGAAATACGCTATCTGGACAAGCTGATCGACGAGCTCGCCAAAGGGAAGGCGATGGAGAAAATCCTTCGCTAGCCCGGCGGGTATGCAGCGTGGTGGATAGCCCTAGTTGAACCCCATCTGCTCGACAAAAGCCTGGCCGATCCGCCGGCGCCGTTCCCGATCCGCATAGACCAGTGCCGCGCCTTCGAAGAACGCCCCCGACGGGGTGGCGGGGATGATTTCGCAATTGTCGCTGACGGTGTGGAGATACAGGACCGACGGCAAGCCCTGCTGCTGCGCGCGCGGTGCGAAGTCGATGCGCCAGGCCGTGGCGTAGGTCTTGCCCGATGCCGGCGACGTCCAGTGCGGCGACCGCGCGGGCTCTTCGGGTTCGAGCAGATTGAGGTCGAAATCCCAATCGTCGCCCGACATCGCGGTGCGGGGCGTGAGCGCGAGGCCGCCATTGCCCTGCGGCGCGGTACCGCGGACCGGCAGATAGAGATTGCCGAAGCCCTGTTTGGGCGGCCTGCCCACCGCCGTGCCGGTGATCCATTGCGGGTTCGATGGCTGCCAGAACAGGGCGAGCGCCAGCGACAGCCCGTCGTCGAGTGTCACGGCGATCCAGTCCCCGAGATAGAGCTCGCGCGGCGACGGCGTCTGGCCGCGCAGCGCCGCCGATACGCTCGCCGTGGGGGTGCCGTCGCCGGCGGCTTTCGCGATCATCTGGCGGTCCAGCCACAGGGTGCCCCCGGTGATCGCATGGACGCGGTCGTCGAGCGTGATACCGCCGCGCTCGATGCGGAGCACCGGTTGGGCGCATTCGTAAGAGCTCAGCCCGATATCATCATTCTCGAACATCGACGGGCCGACATAGCCGGAGAGCCCTTCCATCACCGTGCCGCGGCGATCGGCGAGGGTGAGGTCGACCGCATAGTGGGCCGGCCGCGTGACCGCACTGTCCGCGCCAGTGACATAGCCGCGGCCCTGCACCGCGAGCCCATAGCGCGATCCCGGCGTCCCGACCGGCGCACCCTGTGACGCGCTTTGGAGATAGTCGAACTTCCAGCCCTTGCTGGTGCCGAGCAGCGGCAGATTCCACCGCAAGTCGCGCGACAGATCGTCGGAGCGGCCGACGATCTCGACCAGCGGCCGGAAATGCGCGCTATACGCCTGGTCGCCGACGGGCGGGATCACCGCCGAGGCGAGCGTTGGCCGCCCGAGCGCGGCACCGAAGCCGATGCCCTCGCCGCTGAGATAGTGGTCCCCACCATCGCCGTCGCGCCAGCCGATGCCGGTCAGGCCCAGGCACAGCTGGGTGCCGCCGAGCGCGAAGCGGCCGATCTCGAGCTGGAGGCCGAAACGCTGCCCGGCATCGTCCTCGGCGATGCCGACATAATACCACCATTCCTGGGCGAACTGTTTCTGCATGCCGAACAGGCCGGGAAGCGAGACGCGCGGCACGTTCCAGCTCGGGCCGGGATAGAGCGGCGGGAAGGCGGCGCCGCCGCCATATGGCGCGCGCCCGGTCGCGACATAGTCGCCCCCGCCGCCGCGCACGCCCGCGGCGGCGAGGATTGCGGCTGGAACCGAGGCGCGGCCGAACGGGAGCTTGTGGTTATCCTCGAACACCAGGCCGGTGGGATAGGAGACGCCGCCCTGCGAATAGGGGCAGATGTCGAAAAAGCCCTGCGGCGAATAGGTGTCCACCGCCTCGCCGGTGAAGATCTTGGTGATCGCGAGCTCGGCCAGGTCGATCAGCCCCTCCTCGATCGGAATCAGGCCCGCCGCCCAGTAATTGCCGGCATAATGGATGTCGCCATAAGTGCGGCAGCCACCGATGTCGCCGCCATAGGGGATGCCGTTGAGCTTGCTCGGCGTCGCGATATAGGGAAGCGGATCGCCCGGTCGCGGTGGGGGACCGAGATCGACCGCGCCGATCGCATTGTCGAACAGCGCGTTGCCGGTGACCTTGACGAAACGGCTGCCGCCATCGGTGTAGATGATGTTCCCGCCGCCCTTGGGCCGCTTGTCGCAGGCGACATTGTTTTCGATCCGCAAAGCGTCGTCGAACGAATTGCCCTGCCAGCCGCAGCAATAGATCGCGCCGCCGTCCCACAATGTCTCGAGAAAGTGCGAGATGTGATTGTTGGCGACGATGTTGCCGCAATTGACCGTTCGCGGCGCGGGCAGGCCCCACATGCCCGAGACCGCGTTGGAGATGCCGGGGAAGCTGCCCGGATCAAGCAATCCCCAGCCCCAGCCCAGCGCGATGCCCGCCCAGGGCGTCTCGCTGATGCTGTTGTGCGCGACCAGGCTGTTGGTGGTGAAGCCGAGATAGATCGCCGCGGAATCGGCATAGTCGCGTCCGGTGCGGCGGATATGGTTGTCGGTGACGACAGTGTCGCGCGTGTGATCGGCCGGGGTCGGCTCGAAGTCGCGGCGGTCGATGCCGCCGATCTGGATCGCGGCCGACGCGATGTCGTCGAAGGCGCAGTGGGTGATGCTGTTGCGCTGGCTGCCGGTGCCGAAATCGATCGCGACGGCGCCCAGATGCTCGAAGCGGCAGCGATCGAAGCGGATGCCGTGCGCATGGGCGAAGCGCAAATTGCCGGGCGTGCGGACGACATGCGGGTCATGCCCGGTAAGGTTGGGCTGGTGCCGGTTCCCGCGCAGGTGGAAGCCGCTCTGGTCGGCGACATAGCCGTCGTCGCCGCTCGGATCGAGCCAGGTCGCGTGGCGAAAGCCGATGCCTTCGAACGACAGGCCGGTCACCGGCCGCTCGGCGGTGCCGCGCGCCTCCACCAGTATCTCGAGCGCCGGCAGGATCGCTTCCGCGGTCGCGAGATCCTCTCCGGGACGCGGGATGTAGAAGATCAGGTCCTCGTCGGTGTCGAGCACCCATTCGCCGGGCTCGTCGAGGAACTCATAGCCATTCTCGAACCGCGTGACCTGCCACAGGCTCCAGATGCCGGGCACGCCTTTGGGATCGGTTTTGGTGGCGGTGAAGAACAGGTTGGCGTTGGTCCAGCCGGGCTGGGCAAGGTGGAGCGTGCCGGGGGTGGCGCCGTCGGGCAGGGTGCGCGACCGCAGGGGGACACGCATCGTCTTCCACTGGGTGTCGATCACGGCCTCGATCTGATCGAGCTTCCGCCACGTTGCGGGATCGCGCCAGGTCGCGGGGTTGAGCTCGGTCGGCAGGTAATCGATCCCGCCGCCGATGACATAGGGGGCGCCGTCCGGCGGCGGCGCGGCGGGCGTGGTCGGGTTGGGCCTGAAACCGGCGGGGATGCCGCCATCGGCCATGGTCGTGCGGGCGCGGATGGCCCGGCGCCCGTTGACGTAGAATTGGCGCGAGCGGGCCCCTTGGGCGCTGGCGACATGGATGTTGCGCTCGGCGTCGTGGAGCGTCCAGCCCTCGATGCGGCGGCCGCCCGATATGACCGGCGCGGCATCTCCCCCGGCGACGAAGCGGACGTCCGGGCCGTCGGGGCCGAACAGTTCCGGGTCGAACACCAGGGGTGCGTCGATCTCATGGGTTCCGTCCATCAGCACGATGGTGATCCTGCTCCCCGGCGGCGCCTCCCCGGCGAAGCGGAGGATGGCGGCATGGGCAGCGGCCAGCGTACGCAGCGGTGTGTAGCGGGTGCCCGGAGCGTTGTCGTCGCCGTCGAGCGAGACCCAGATGGTAGCTGTGGACGGAACGGGCGTGGTCGCGGTCATCGGGCGAATTTCCTGCGCGGAGAGGATCGAAGCTGCCCGGATAGAGCAACAATCCGCGCGGCGGCGGCAATCGGTTTCGAAACCGAAATGGCGCATTTCGGCCTCAGCGCGCCCGGATCGTATCGACCTGACGCCGCTGCGTTCTTCCGACTTAGAGCGAGCTGACTTCAGGTCGAGATCCCTGCCGTTCGTCTCGAGTAGCTATCGAGTAGCTCCGCAAGAGCGTAGCGAGATGGCGTATCGAGAGACAGGTGTCGCCCGGAACAGTGCCTCGATACGAGCCCTCGATACGCTCCTGCGGAGCTACTCGGTCTCACTCGGCACGAACGGGTAAAGGTAAAGTCATCAGACTCTAGGAGCGTTCGCCGCACGGCACTGCTCGAAACGTGGGCCGCTGGTATGTGCGCGAATCAGGGCAGCAACAGCGACCCGTCGCCATAGGAATAGAAGCGGTACCCATTGGCGATCGCATGGGCGTACGCCGCCCGCATCCGCTCGAGCCCCATCAGCGCCGATACCAGCATGAACAGCGTCGATCTGGGCAGATGGAAATTGGTCACCAGCCCGTCCACGCCCCTGAAGCGGTAGCCGGGGGTGATGAAGATCGCGGTATCGCCCTCGAAGGGGTGGATCGTGCCGTCCTCGTCCGCAGCGCTTTCGATCAGGCGCAGACTGGTGGTGCCGGCGGCGATGATGCGGCCGCCATTCCGGCGCACCTGGTTGAGGCGCGCCGCGGTCGCTGCGTCGATGCGGCCCCATTCGGCGTGCATGCGATGCGCGTCGGTATCCTCCGCCTTCACCGGCAGGAAGGTGCCCGCGCCGACATGGAGCGTCAGCGTGGCATGGCCAATGCCAGCCTTTTCCAGGCTCTCCATCAGCGCGGGCGTGAAATGCAGCGAGGCGGTGGGCGCGGCGACGGCGCCCTTTTCCGCCGCGAACATGGTCTGGTAATCCGCCGCGTCCTGCGCATCGGCCGCGCGGCGCGTGGCGATATAGGGTGGCAGCGGCATGCGGCCGGCGCGTTCCAGCAGCAGCTCGACCGGCTCGTCGCCGGCGAAGGTCAGCGCCAGGCTGCCATCCTCGGCCTTGTCGCTTGCGATCGCGCTGACGCCGGAGCCGAAATCAATGCTGTCGCCCTCGCGCAGTCGCCGCGCATTGCGGACAAAGGCGCGCCAGCGGCGTGGGCCTTCGCGCTTGTGCAGCGTCGCGGCGATCTTCGCATCGCCGCGCCGGCCCTCGAGCTGGGCGGGGATCACACGGGTGTCGTTGAACACGATCAGGTCGCCCGGACGGAGCTGGCCAGGCAGGTCAGTGACGTGAAGATCGCGCGTATCCGCGCCGTCCAGCACCAGCAGCCGCGCGGAGTCGCGCGGGCAGGCGGGCCGGAGCGCGATGCGTTCCGGCGGCAGATCGAAATCGAACAGGTCGACCTTCATGGGAGCGGCCTCTTTGCCCGCCCGGTACCGGCGCCGATTATTTGGCCTTTGCCTTTGGAGCGGGCGCCTTGGGCGCGGGCTTCTTCGCCGCCGGCGCCGGCGCCTTCACGACCATCGGCGCGGCAGGCGCGTCGGTCAGCGACAGGGTCGGTGCGACCACCACCGGCGCGGGCGGCGGGGCGACATAGGCCGGCGGATTGTCCGACCCGATATAGGCGTGGAGAATCTTGGTCGGGTTCGCCGGCGGCTCGCCGCGCTGGATCGCGTCGACATAGTCCATGCCCTCGATCACGCGGCCGAACACCGTGTATTTGTGGTCGAGCGTCAGGCGCGGCTGGAACACGATGAAGAACTGGCTGTTCGCGCTGTCCTCATTGTCGGCGGTGCGCGCCGCGGAGACCGCGCCGCGCACATGCGGCAGGAAATTGAACTCCGCCTTCATGTCGGGCAGCGTCGATCCGCCGGTACCGTCGCCCTTGGGATCGCCGCCCTGCGCCATGAAGCCGTCGATCACCCGGTGAAAGGCGAGCCCGTCATAGAAATGCTGCCGGGTCAGCTCCTTAACCCGGTCGACCATCTTCGGCGCGGCATCGGGGCGCAGCCAGATGACCACCCGGCCGCCGGTCGACAGGTCGAGATACCAGAGATTCGCCGGATCCTTGCTGGGCAGCGGCATGCGCCCCGCGATCTGGGTATCCAAATTCTGGGCGGTCGCCGTGCCCGCGACGAAAAGGGCGGATACACACGCGATCAGGCTGGCAATAAAACGCATCATATCCCCGTAACATCCTGGCCCCGATATTTCGGGCCCGTAAGACTTGCAGCGCGCTTAGAGCAAATCCCGGCTTGCGCCAATCTGAACATCCCCGCTGCAAACCGCCCTCATCCGACGCAACCGTGGCGCTCATGTGGCGGGCAGGGCGAAATCGCGCTCAGCTGCCCTTGCGGCCGATCTTCTCCACGCGGGCGGCCACGTCCACCGCAACGGCCGGGGAGACGAACCGGCCGATCGGCCCGCCATAAAGCGCGATCTCCTTGACCAGCCGGCTCGCGATCGGCTGCAGCGAGACATCGGCCATCAGGAACACCGTCTCGACACGCGGGTTGATCTGCTGGTTCATGCCCGCCATCTGATATTCATATTCGAAATCGGCGACGGCGCGCAGGCCGCGCACGATCACCTTCGCGCCCTCGCGCTCGGCGAAATCCATCAGCAGCGAATCGAAGCTGACGACATGGATCTCCCCGCCGATCCCCGCCACCTCGCGCTGGACCATCGCCATGCGCTCGTCGAGGTCGAACATCGGCGACTTGGACGGATTGGTCGTCACGCCGATGACGAGCCGGTCGACCAGCTTCGCGCCGCGCCGGATGATGTCCATATGCCCGAGCGTGACGGGATCGAAGGTGCCCGGATAGACGCCGGTACGCATGGTCATGTCGACTGCCTCTGCCAAGCCCGCAAGATCTGCGAACGGGGACTGCGGGGGCCGGGTGCGGGTGTCAAGGCTGCATCACATTGGGGGCCGCATCATCTCGGGCCGCATCACGTTCCAGTCCACCTGGCCGGTGATGCCGCTCACCCGGCGAAAGCTGGATGTCTGCCAGATCGTCCAGGGGCGGGCGGCCCAATCCGGTTCCAGCACCAGCCGGCGCAGCCAGAGGGGACGGTTCACGCGGGTGCTGAGGTCGTAGGCGGCATCGAATTCGCGGGTGAGGTAGAGCGTCACCGGCTTGCCGAACCGTGCCTCGACCGGACGGATAAAGGCCGCCAGTTCCGCCATCAGCGCCGAAATTGACGGGCGCGCTGCGCAATTGCCACCGAACTCGAGGTCGATGACCGGCGGCAGCGCTGCTGGGTCGAGCGGCACGGTCGCGATGAAATTGGCGGCCTGGTCAGCGCCGGAGCGGCACAAGGTGAAGAAATGATAGGCGCCGCGTGCAATCCGGACCCGGCCCGCTGCGGCCCAGTTCCCGGCGAAGCGCGGATCGCGATGATCGCCGCCCTCGGTCGCCTTGATATAGGCGAAATCCACTTGTTGTGCGGGTAGCGCCGCCCAGTCGATCGTGCCCTGATGATGCGAGACGTCGATGCCCTGGCGCGGATAGCGCGATTCGGACGGGTGCCAGTGCGGCGCGTAGTACCAGGCGCCAAGCCCGATCGCCGCGAACAGCAGCGCCGCGCCAATCCGTAGTGGGCGGGATCGGCCTATCGGTCGCGTTCCAGGGTGAAGCGCGCGATCTGGCGCAGTAGGTCGGCCTCCGGCCCAAAACCCTGCAGGTGCTGGATCGCCTGATCCACCAGCATCCGGGCCTGCGCACGGGCGCGATCGACGCCGAGCAGTGACAGGAAGGTCTCCTTGCCCGCGCCTTCGTCCTTGCGCAGCTTCTTGCCCGCGGCTGCCTCGTCGCCCTCGACGTCGAGCAGGTCGTCGGCGATCTGGAAGGCCAGGCCGACGTCGCGGGCATAGCCGCGCAAGGGCGTCCGGCCATCAGGCGGGACGCGACCCAGGATCGCTCCGGCTTCGACCGAGCAGGCGATCAGCGCGCCGGTCTTCATCGCCTGCAGACGGGTGACGGTCGGCAGGTCGAAGCTCGCTTTCTCCGCCTCCAGGTCCATCATCTGGCCGCCCGCCATGCCCGACGGGCCGGCCGCATGGGCAAGGTCGAGCACCAGCTCGCTGCGCACGAACGGATCGGGATGAGTGGCCGGATCGGCCAGGATCTCGAAGGCCAGCGCGTGGAGCGAATCGCCCGCCAGGATCGCGGTCGCCTCGTCGAACGCCTTGTGCACCGTCGGTTTGCCGCGGCGCATGTCGTCATTGTCCATCGCGGGCAGATCGTCGTGGATCAGCGAATAGACATGGATGCATTCGATCGCCGTCGCGACCCGGCCGGCGCAATCCCGGTCGACGCCGAACAACCGCGCCGTCGCGAATACCAGCAGGGGGCGCAGCCGCTTGCCGCCGCCGATGGCCGCATGGCGCATCGCGCGGTAAAGCTCGGCGCGGGGATCGCCGGGGATGGCGAGAAAAGCGTCGAGCCGCCGGTCGACATCCGCGCCGACCTGAGTGAGCGCCGCCTGCAGCGACAAGGACGCGGGCATCGGATCAGCCCGCGGCAAAGGGTTGGGTGCCGGCGGCGCGGCCCTCGCCATCAAGCCGGATCGCCTCGATTCGCGCCTGCGCCGCGTCCAGCCGATCGGCGCAGCGGCGCCGCAGCTTGTCGCCGCGCTCGTACAGGCTGATCGCCTGGTCGAGCGGGGCCTCGCCGGTTTCGAGTCGAGAGACGATCGTCTCCAATTCCTTTAGCGCGTCCTCGAACGACAGCTCTTCAATGGGTCTCTCCATCGCGCCGCTATGCGGCACGCGGGCGAGGGGGGTCAAGGACGCCTGAGCAGGTGTTGAGAGTGAACCATATTTGCCTTATATGATTAAATCATATCAGGAGGTCGCAAATGGCGAGCAAAGCGGTCACGGTCACTCTTGGAAAAATGGGCGATCGGGCGCGTCATCATATCGCAACCGGGCGTTACGCGTCGATGAGCGAAGTTCTGCGTGAGGGGCTGCGAGCGCTTGATCGCGAGGAGGCGATGCTTGACGAAATCTATCGCAGGAAGATCGACGAAGCCCTTGCGGATCCGAGGCCCTCGATATCCGTTGACGAAGCATTCGCCCGACTGGACGCACTGTCCGCGGCGAGGCGCAAGGGTTGAATTACGAGGTCCGACTGGGCGAGCAAGCCTATGACGATCTTGCAGGCATATGGAACTGGGTAGCGTCGGAAGCGGATGTCGATACCGCCGATGCCTATAGTGCACGGATTCGTGGACTTTTTGCCAAGCTGGTTGATTTTCCCCGGCGCGGCACGCCGCGCGATGATCTCCGGCCGGGCGTCCGCAGCCTTATATTTGAACGGACCATTGTAATCTTCTACGGGATCGAGGGTCGCATCGTGACGATTCTGCGCGTCGTTCACGGTGCGCGAGATCAAGCTGCGCTATTCGAGCCCTGATCCTCCGCCATCACCTCGGCGACCAGATCCTTGCGGCTGAGCTTGCCGATCATCGTCTTGGGCATGGTCAGCCGGATCACCACCTGGTCGACGCGCTCGTGCCGGCCGATCTGGGGATTGAGCCAGTCGCGCAGTTCCTCGCCGGTCGCGATCGCGCCGTCGTTCAGGGTGACATAGGCGCGCGGATGCTCGCCGCGATAGGGATCGGGCAGGCCGATCACCATGGCCTCCTTCACCGCGGGATGGTGATGCAGCACTGCCTCGATCTGGCTGGGGAACACCTTGAAGCCGGAGACGGCGATCATGTCCTTCAGCCGGTCGACAATCTTGATGAAGCCGTCCGTATCGATCGTGCCGACATCGCCGGTGCGCAGCCAGGTCCGTCCGGCGGCATCGGTGATGAACACGTCGCCATCGGCATCGGGCCGGTTCCAATAACCCTTCATGATCTGCGGGCCCGACGCGACGATCTCGCCCGGCTCGCCTTCCGGCGCGGGCTGGCTTGGATCGCCCTTGTCGACCAGCTTGACCCAGGTGCCCGGGATCGGCTGGCCGATCGTGCCCGCCTTGCCTTCGCCCTCATACGGATTGGCCGAGATCACGCCCGAGCTTTCGGACAGGCCATAGCCCTCGACCACCGTAGCGCCCGTCGCCGCCTCGAACCGGGCCTTCAGTTCGGCCGCCAGCGGTGCGCCGCCCGAGATGCAGACGCGGAGCGACGAGAAATTGGTGGCGGCGAGCTTCGGATGATCGAGCAGCGCCTGATACATGGTCGGGACGCCCGGCAGGGCCGTCGCCTTGGTGCGGTCGATCGCCGCCAGCACCTGGCCCGCCTCGAAACGCGGCAGCATCACGATGCAGCCGCCGTTGAGCACGGTGCGATTGAGCACGCAGGTATTGGCGAAGACATGGAACAGCGGCAGCACGCCGAGAATTCGGTCGTGCATCTCGGGATGCGGATCGAGCCCCATCACCTGGCGCGCATTGGCGCTCAGATTCTGATGCGTGAGCATCGCGCCCTTCGGCGTGCCGGTCGTGCCGCCGGTATATTGGATCAGCGCGACGTCATTGACCGGGTCGATTGTCGCCTCGGGGTGCGCGCCGTCATTCGCGATCAGTTTCGAAAAGGCGATGATTCGCGGGTCATGCGGGCGCCTGGTCACTTCACCACGCTTGAACAGCCGGTAGAGGACCGATTTGGTTGCCGGCAGCGCCCCGGCGACTGACCCCACCACCAGCCGCTCCAGGCTGGAACCGTCGAGCACCTGCAAGGCGGTCGGCAGCAACGCGCTGGCCGACAGGGTGAACAGCAACTTCGTGCCCGAATCGGCGACCTGATGCTCCAGCTCGGCCGGCGTGTAGAGCGGCGAGAAATTCACCACCGTCGCGCCGAGCTTGAGGATGCCGTAATAGGCCGCGAGGTAATGCGGCACATTGGGCAGGAACAGCCCGATCCGGTCGCCGGGGCCATAGCCCAGCGCCTTCAGCCCCGCCGCGACGCGGTTCGCGCCGTCCAGCGTCTCGGCATAGCTGTAATGCCGGCCGAGGAAATCGATCAGCGGCGCCTTGCCGCTCCGCGTCGCCGCTTCGTCGAAGAAGTCGACCATTGATTGTGGCGGATAGGCGCTGTCCCAGCGCGTGGGGTGGCGATAGGACTCGCGCCAGGCGCTTTCGGGATCAGTCATTGACAAGGGTGTAAGCAGCGGTCCCGCACGGCGCAAGCGTCAGACGAAGCGCTTTTCGGTCCAGGTGATCAGCACGGAGACGGCCATCAGCCCCAAATCCAGTGCGGCGCGGAAGCTGTGCGGCGCGGTGTCACCCCGGTCGTGCGTGAGGATGCGGAGATCGGCGGAGGGATGGCGCGCCGCCATGATCAGCAATGCGGCCGCCGCGATGATCAATCCTGTTCGACGACGACGCATCGGCTACCTCCCGTGCCGCCTTCCATAGGCGCGGGGCAGGATCGGGGCAAGCCGGCGCCGTCCCGATTCAGGCAGCGATGCGCCCCTGATTCCGGGTGCCGCGTGCCCGGTTGCGGCCCGCGCGCTTGGCCTCGAACAGCGCGCGGTCGGCGCCGCGATACAGCGCCTTCCAGTCGCTCTCCCGCACCAGCGGTCCGACGCAGGTGCCGATGCTTGCCGTCACCGACAGGTCGTACGGCATGCGCGCGGCGCGCAGGCGGGCCAATACTTCCTCGGCCTCGACCGCCAGGCTGGCCGGCGTGATGATCGCGAACTCCTCGCCGCCGATCCGCGCGACCAGCGCCTGAGCAGGTACCGCCTGGCGCAAGGTACGCGCGAACACGCGCAGCACCTCGTCGCCGCCGTCATGGCCGATCGCCTCATTGACTCGCTTGAAATGGTCGATGTCGACCAGCAGCAAGATGTGATCGCCTTCACGGCCGATCGCATGGCGCAGAAAGGCCCGGCGATTGAACAGGCCCGTCAGCGGATCGGTATCGGCGAGCACCCGCGCCGCGATCTCCTGTTCGCGCGCCTGATCGCGCTCGATGCTGAGCAGGCGGATGCGATAGGCGATGGCGAGGCTGGAGAAGAGCGCCTCCATCGTCATCGTCAGGATGGTGGAATTGTCGAGCCAGAAGCTCCAGCTGATCGCGTTGAGCGAACTGGCGATGCGCAGGCAGGCGAGCATGATCGGCGCTGCCCAGGCGATCGCGAACATCCACAGATAATTGCTCCGCGTCCGCCAGCCGCGCCACAGGATGGGCACGACGATGCCGATCTGGGCGATGAACACCACCGAGAAGAACCGGTCGAACAGGGTGATCTGCGACGGCGCGAGAGTCGCCAGCAGCGCGACCGTGAGCAGCATTAGCGCGCAGATCGCGTTGCTCGCCCTGGCCAGCCACCCGGCGAACACGCGCGGCTCGAAGAAGGTGCGCGCGAACAGCATCGCCCCGATCGCCGCCACGCCAAGCGACGCATAGTTGATCCGTAGCCGATCATTGTTGACGATGTCCGGCCAGGCCCAGGCCAGCGCGCCGGAGGACGATGTCGCATAGACCATCAGCGCGAACAACATGCCGCAATAGGCGAGCTGGAAGCGGTGGCGCAGCGCGCCCCACAGCGCGAGGTTATAGACGAGCAGGGCAGTGCACAGCCCGGCGAACCCGGCATAGAGCGAGGCCATCTTCAGATTCGCATTGGCGCTTTCCGCCGGCGTCGCGATCCGAGCGCCGACCAGGATGCCGCGCAGGTTGGCGGCGCCCTCGACATGCCAGAGCAGCCGCACCAGCGGCGCGCCGCGTTCGGGCAGGCCGCGCTCGATGATCGCGCCGAGCTGGAGATGCCGGCTCGCGGCGCGGCCGTCCGTTACCGCGGAGACGATCGTGCCATCGGCGTAGAGCGCATGGAGCGTCACGCGCTCCTGCCACAGGCTGCCGATGCGCACATCGACCGGGCCGGTGGCGCGGAACGGCATCGACAGTGCCCAATAGTCGCCGGAGCCGAGCGCGGTCTGGCGGACCCTGCAATCGAAGCGGTCAGGCCGGGCGAACAACGCACGCGGGGCCATGCCGTGCATAGCCCTGGTCACGCACACCGCGACAGGCCGGCCGGCAAGCCCGGCCTGCGCCGCGGCCGGCGCCGCGCCGGCAAGCGCAAGGAGCAGCAGCGCGCCGATCGGCGCCAGCAACGTGAAAACCCACCCCTTGAGCATAGCGCGCGCTATACACCATGGATGGTAAACAAAAAGTAAAGAGCGAGGATATGGCTGAGATTTCTGGCTAATCTTCATGCCCATATTGGGCAGCGAGTCGTTCGCGAGCGGTGCCCGAGTCGCCCGAGCCAGTATTCAGGCGACTAAGCGCCTGAAAATGAAAAAGACCGCGGCATCGCTGCCGCGGTCTCTTCGTACATCGAGCTCACGCCTATTTGGCGTCGACGCTTTCGGCCTTGCCCTTCTTTTTCGGCTTCTTGGGCGGCGCGGGGACGATCTCGAACGCCAGCGCGCCGTCCTTCATCTTCACGCTCACCTCGCCGCCATGGACGAGCTTGCCGAACAGCAGCTCCTCCGCGAGCGGCTGCTTGATCTTCTCCTGGATCAACCGCCCCATCGGCCGCGCGCCATAGAGCTTGTCATAGCCCTTGGTGGTCAGCCACGCCTTGGACTCGTCGTCCAGGCTGATGTGCACGTGACGGTCGGCCAGCTGAAGCTCGAGCTGGAGGATGAACTTCTCCACCACCCGCGCCACGACTTCCGGCGGCAGGTAACCGAACGGCACGATGGCATCGAGCCGGTTGCGGAATTCCGGCGTGAACATCTTCTGGACCGCCTGCTCGTCCTCGCCCTCGCGGGAGAGCGTGCCGAAGCCGAGCGTCTCGCGCGCCATGTCCGACGCGCCGGCATTGGTCGTCATGATAAGGATGACGTTCCTGAAATCGACGGTCTTGCCGTGGTGGTCGGTCAGCTTGCCATTGTCCATCACCTGCAACAGGATGTTGAACAGGTCCGGATGTGCCTTCTCGATCTCGTCGAGCAGCAGCACCGAATGCGGCTGCTGGTCGACGGCATCGGTCAGCAACCCGCCCTGGTCATATCCGACATAGCCCGGAGGGGCGCCGATCAGCCGGCTGACCGAATGACGCTCCATATATTCCGACATGTCGAACCGCTGGAGCGGGATGCCCATGATCGCGGCGAGCTGCTTGGCGACCTCGGTCTTGCCCACGCCGGTCGGGCCGGTGAACAGATAGTTGCCGATCGGCTTGTCCGGATCGCGCAGGCCCGCACGGCTGAGCTTGATCGCCGAGCTGAGCTTCTCGATCGCGGCATTCTGGCCGAACACGACCCGCTTCAGATCGGTATCGAGGCTTTCCAGCGCCTTGGTATCGTCGGTCGAGACCGATTTCGGCGGGATGCGCGCCATCGTCGCAATCACGGCTTCGATCTCGCGCGTGGTGATGGTCTTCTTGCGCTTGTTGAGCGGCACCAGCATCTGCATCGCGCCGACTTCGTCGATCACGTCGATCGCCTTGTCCGGCAGCTTGCGGTCGTTGATGTACCGCGCGCTGAGCTCCACCGCCGACTTGATCGCGTCGGGGGTGTATTTCACCTTGTGATGGTCCTCGAACGCGCTGCGCAGACCGGCGAGGATCTTGATCGTGTCCTCGATCGTCGGCTCGTTGACGTCGATCTTCTGGAAGCGCCGCAGCAGCGCGCGGTCCTTCTCGAAGTGGTTGCGGAACTCCTTGTAGGTGGTCGATCCGATGCAGCGGATCGTGCCGCCCGACAGAGCCGGCTTGAGCAGGTTGGACGCGTCCATCGCGCCGCCGCTGGTCGCGCCGGCGCCGATCACGGTGTGGATCTCGTCGATGAACAGGATCGCGTCAGGCAGCTTCTCCAGTTCGTTGACGACCKSCTTCAGCCGCTCCTCGAAATCGCCGCGATARCGGGTGCCGGCAAGCAGCGCGCCCATGTCGAGCGAATAGATCACCGCAGGCAGCAGGACGTCGGGAACGTCGCCCTCGACGATCTTGCGGGCCAGGCCCTCGGCGATGGCGGTCTTGCCCACGCCGGGGTCACCCACATAGAGCGGGTTGTTCTTCGAGCGGCGGCACAGGATCTGAATGGTGCGATCGACTTCGGGCCCGCGCCCGATCAGCGGATCGACCTTGCCGTTCTTGGCCTTTTCGTTGAGGTCGACGGTGAACTGCTTGAGCGCGCTCTCGCTCTTGCCCTTGCCGTCCGGCTTCTGCGTCTTTTCCTCCTCGGCACCCTTCACTTCGCGGGCTTCCGGGGCGGCGCCACCCTTGCCGACGCCATGCGAGATGAAGCTGACGGCATCGAGACGGCTCATGTCCTGCTGCTGGAGGAAATAGACGGCATAGCTCTCGCGCTCGCTGAACAGGGCGACGAGCACGTTCGCGCCGGTCACCTCGTCGCGGCCCGACGACTGAACGTGAAGGATCGCGCGCTGGACGACGCGCTGGAAGCCCGAGGTGGGCGAGGGATCGGTCGCGGCATCGACCTTCAGCGCCTCGAGCTCGGTGTCGAGATAATGCGCGACGGTCGCCTTGAGCTCCTCGAGGTCGACCCCGCAGGAGGTCATCACCTTGGAAGCATGCTCGTCGTCGATCAGGGCGAGCAGCAGATGTTCGAGCGTCGCATATTCGTGGCGCCGCGACGACGCGGCTTCGAGCGCCTTGTGGAGGGTGGTTTCCAGCGCTGATGCGAAAGAAGGCATTAGTTTACTCCATGCGGGCCGCAACGTGGCGGACGGCCCTTTCCTCTTATGTCGGAAGGCAGGGCGCCCGCATCAAGCACTTGACGAATGCTCCGGCCTGATCGCCGTGCCGGAGCGTCGCTGCTCATCGCTTGAATAGGTCGTTGGCGCTTGCCCTGTGGTTAACGGCGCGCGTCAACCGGGTCCTTGTCCGGACGATTTCCGCCTCCAGCGCCTCGATGCGCGCCTGGCACTCCTCGACCGACAGGGGATCGAGGTCTTGCCGTGCAAGCTCGGTAAGCGGATCGCCCGCTTTTCGCGCGAGAATCTCGTCCGGGTCCATGGCATGGAACGTTGACCCGGCAGACCGCGATGTCAATAAGGCCGGGCAATTCCGCGACGGGGGGCGGCGGATTATGGTGGATATTCCAACGATGATGCAGGCGATCGACCCGGAAACCCCGGGCGGGCCCGAGGTGATGCGCCTGGTCGAACGCCCCGTGCCCGTGCCCGGCCCGGGCGAGGTGCTGATCCGCGTCGCCGCGGCCGGCGTCAACCGGCCCGAGGTGATGCAGCGCAAGGGGCTCTATCCGCCGCCGCCGGGCGCGCCGTCGATCCTCGGCATGGAAGTGTCGGGTGTCATCGCGGCCGTGGGGGAGGAGGTTCAGCCCGAGCTGGTCGGCCAGCCGGTCTGCGCGCTGATCAGCGGCGGCGCCTATGCCCAATATGCCGTCGCGCCCTATGGCCAGTGCCTGCACGTGCCCGAGGCGCTGTCGATGGTCGAGGCAGCGGCGATGCCGGAAACGCTCTTCACCGTCTGGACCAATTTGTTCGAGCGCGGCTATGCCAGGGAAGGCGACACGGTGCTTGTCCATGGCGGCACCAGCGGCATCGGCACCATGGCGATCGGCCTCGCCAATCTGTTCGGCCTCACCATCATCGTCACCGCCGGATCGGACGAGAAATGCGCCGCGGCAACGGCATTGGGCGCCGATCATGCGATCAACTACAGGACGCAGGATTTCGTCGCCGACGTGAAGGCGATCACCGGCGGCAAGGGCGTGGCGGTGGTGCTCGACATGGTCGGCGGCGATTATGTGCCGCGCAACCTGCAATGCCTCGCCGATGACGGCCGCCATGTCTCGATCGCGGTGCAGGGCGGGCTGATGGCGACCATCCCGATCTTCGAGATCATGCGCCGACGCCTGACCCTGACCGGCTCGACCCTCCGCCCGCGCGACACGGCGTTCAAGTCGATGGTCGCCGACGAACTGACACGCACCGTCTGGCCGCATGTCGAGCAAGGCCGGCTGAAGCCGGTGATCGACCGGACCTATCCGCTCGCCGAGGCGCCGGCCGCGCACGAACGGATGGAAGCGGGCGACCATGTCGGGAAGATCGTGCTGACGATGGAATAGGGTCCGTACATGGGACGGGCCGAGTGGCGCCTGGCGGGATCGGCCTGTTCGAGCTTGGCGCGCTACGCCGCCGCCGGGATGCGCTCGGACTGATTTGGGGCACCTCCTCGCGGGCGATCGACAAGCACTCCTTGTCGATCGCCCGTTGCATTTGATTTGACGTTCGGCGCGGCACCGCCATGAAGGCGGCCGCAAAGGGGAGCGCCACATGTCCAGCCTGATCCTCCATGAATATGCCGCGTCGGGGAATTGCTACAAGATCCGGCTCACCGCCGCGCATCTCGGCATTCCGCTCGAACGCCGCGAATATGACATCATGAAGGGCGAGACCCGGTCAGAGGCTTTCCTCGGCGGCGTCAACGCCAATGGCCGGATTCCGGTGTTGCAGATCGGAGACGATTATCTTCCCGAAAGCGGCGCGGCCTGCCTCTATCTCGCCGACGGTTCGCATCTGATCCCGCACGACCGGTTCGACCGCGCCGACATGTTCCGCTGGATGTTCTGGGAGCAGTATAATCACGAGCCCAATGTCGCGACCTTGCGCTTCTGGCGTCACTTCATTGGCGAGGCGGGGCTGACCGACCTGCAACGCGCTCAAATTCCGGCGAAACAGGCGGCTGGCGAGGCGGCGCTCGAGCTGATGGACGAGCATCTGGCCCAGACGCCCTTCTTCATCGGCGATCGGCTGACCCTCGCCGATATCGCGCTCTACCCCTATACCCATGTCGCGGAAGAGGGCGGTTTCGACCTCGGACGCTACCCCGCGGTGCAGCTCTGGCTGGCGCGGATCGCCGCCGATCCGCATCATATTGCGATGAAAGCGTAACCTGGCTTTCACATCACTGGAATCAAGCTGTAACATAAAGCGGCCATAGCGCGGGTCCATCACGGGCTTTGCGGGATATTGCCAAGATGGATGCCATCACCAGGATCGCGATGGATAACAGCATCGCCGATTTCGCCGATTTCGCCCATTCCAAACCGTCGATTCCGGAGCGCGAGGTCACCGAACGCCGCAAATATCGCACGATCTGGATTTCGGATATCCATCTCGGGACGCGTGGCTGCAACGCCGATATGCTGATCGACTTTCTCGATCATGTCGACAGCGAGCGGATGTACTTGGTCGGCGACATCATCGACGGCTGGCGTCTCAAGAAGAAATTCTACTGGCCGGCGTCGCACAACGACGTGGTGTGGCGCATCCTGAAGCGCGCCAAGCGCGGCACCGACGTCATCTACATCCCGGGCAACCATGACGAGGTCGTGCGCCAGTTCACCGGCCTGGATTTCGGCGGCGTCTCGATCCGCCGCAATGCGATCCATGAAACCGCTGACGGCCGCCGGTTGTTGGTGCTGCACGGTGACGAATTCGACGCGATCACGCTCGCACATAAATGGCTCGCGCACGTCGGCGACGTGGCGTATGAATTCATGATGGCGCTCAACAGGTTGGTGAACGCGTATCGCCGCTTCTTCAAGCTGCCCTATTGGTCGCTGTCGAAGCACGCCAAGGCGAAAGTGAAGAACGCGGTGGAGTTCATCTCCAATTACGAGGAAGTGATTGCTCAGGCGGCCGGCGCGCGCGGCGTCGACGGCGTCGTGTGCGGTCACATCCACACTGCCGAATTCCGCAACATCGGCGGCATCGAATATTATAATGACGGGGACTGGGTGGAGGGCTGCAACGCGCTCGTCGAGCATTTCGACGGACGGATGGAGTTGCTTCACTGGCCCGACGAGATCGCCGCCAGGGAATCAGATTTCCCTGAAGCGGCGAAGATCGAGATGCTGGCGGCCTGAAGAGCGTGCGTATCGCGATCGCCACTGATGCGTGGGCCCCCCAGGTGAACGGCGTGGTGCGGACGCTGCAGTCCGTTCGCGCCGAGCTGGAGCGGCAAGGACATGTCGTGATGGTCGTCTCACCCGACCTGTTCTACTCGATGCCGTGCCCGACCTATCCGGAGATCCGCCTGGCCTTCGCCAGGACTCACGCGGTCGGCCGGATGCTGGCTGATTTCAACCCGCAGGCGATCCATCTCGCGACCGAAGGCCCGGTCTGCCTCGCCGCGCGACGCTGGTGCCTGATGAACGAGTTCCCGTTCACCACGGCCTATCACACCCAGTTCCCCGACTATGTCTCGGCGCGGACCGGGGTGAACCCGGAATGGGTCTGGCGCTATATCCGGTGGTTCCACGCCCCGGCCCAATCGATCCTGGCGTCGACGCCCTCGATCGCCTCGACGCTGAAGGAACATGGCCTGGGCAAGGTCCGTCACTGGGGGCGCGGGGTCGATCTCTCGATCTTCTCGGCGGCGACCGCGCCTGATCCCGCACTGGCCGGCCTGCCCGGTCCGATCCAGCTCTATGTCGGGCGGGTCGCAGTGGAGAAGAATATCGAGGCGTTCCTGACGAGCAGCCACCCCGGCACCAAGGTCATCGTCGGCGATGGCCCGGCGCGCGCGTCGCTCGAGGCGCGCTATCCGGAGGCGAAGTTCCTCGGGCCGCGCTTCGGCGCTGATCTCGCTTCGGCCTATGCCAGTGCCGACGTGTTCGTCTTCCCGAGCCGTACCGATACGTTCGGCCTGGTGATGATCGAGGCGATGGCTTGCGGCGTGCCCGTCGCCGCCTATCCCGTCACCGGCCCGGTCGACGTGCTGAACGATGCGGTCGGCGCGATGGATGACGATCTGACCACGGCGATCGCCCGCGCCCTTACCAAGGATCGCGCCGCCTGCGCCGCTTATGGCCGGACCTTCACCTGGGAAGCGAGCGCCCGCCAGTTCCTCAGCGCGCTCGTGCCGGTCGACGGGGACGAGGCGATCGCTGCCTGACGGGCAGCATCAGGCACATTGCAGGACCATCCAGGCGGCGTCGAAATTGCCCGCCCTGGCGTCACTCTCGCGGATCCAGAAATAGAGCGTGCCGCAATCGCCCCACATCATGTCGACGTCATCGTCGGTATCGAGTTGGAGCAACAGTCGCCACTCGGTAGCGCCTGCCGAAAGCGCCTCAGCCTCGGGCCGGGAATAGCCGTCCCCATTGCCCAAATAGATGCCGTTGGAAGCGAGCTGGCATTCCAGCTCCATGGAATCTCCCTGCACCGGGCGCGGGAATCCGCCGACCTGATGTCGGGGCTCGGTGCCGGAACTACTGTCGAGCAGGGTATAGGCATCGTCCCACGCAGCGGTGTCGAAGGCGTCGGGGCCGAATTCCACGAGACGGTCGGGGTCTGGCATCGACTCGATCAGTCGAAAGTCGACGGGTAACGCACCATAGCGTACCGTCAGGTCAGCAGGCGGCGCGATGGGGGCGTCGGCCCGTCCGTCCGCATCGTGGATGACCGCCCAGCTCCCTCGATCTTCGGGATCGAAGCCCCATGTTTCCTGCTCCGGATGATAGAAGAAAAACAGCGTCCCGCGAGCGGGTAGCCAGTCCGGGCCGCCCGCCGCGCGCATCGCCGCACAGTCCAACTGGGCGAGGAAGGCAAGCGGCACGTCGCGCCATTCGGGCCATTGATGCGCGGAGGAGAGGTCGGGCGAGCCGCCGATCGCCGACCCGGTCGGCTGCTCGCAATGTTCGACGGCCAGTGCAGGCACGGTGCGCTGCTTCATTGCCGCGATCAGCGCGGAGTCCGTCGTTGCCGAGTCAGGCCGGTGCCGGAACAGCCGAGAGAAGAAGGAAGGCATCGTCGCTCCCGGTTCAAGGGGCCGATATTGTGCCCGAACAGGATTCCTTCTGCCTCAACATTGGGGTTCCGCAAAGCTCGCGCCTTGCCACCCCGCTCAAGGGCGACTAAGTCATCAACATTGTGCGGCCGCTCCGAAAGGGGCGGCCCTTATTGTTTGCGCTGCTTAGTGCTTTTGAGGAGTTTCCGGTGGCCCAGCCGCTCATGCCCCATGCGACCGCCTCCTGGCTGGTCGACAACACGTCGCTCAGTTTCGAGCAGATCGCCGACTTTTGCGGCCTGCACATCCTCGAGATCCAGGCGATCGCCGACGATACCGCCGCGACCAAGCTGACCGGCCGCGATCCCGTCCGCGCGCACGAGCTGACTCAGGACGAGATCGACAAGGGCCAGGCCGATCCCGATCATCGCCTCGTCATGCTGAAGGGGCCGGAACAGGTCCGTCGCACCAAGGGGCCGCGCTACACCCCGGTGTCGAAGCGGTCGGACAAGCCCGACGGCATCGCGTGGATCATCCGTAACCATCCGGAGATTTCGGACGGCGCGATCGGCAACCTGATCGGCACGACCCGTACCACCATCGCCGCGATCCGCGACCGCAGCCATTGGAACATCGCCAACATCACGCCGAAGGATCCGGTGACCCTGGGCCTGACGACTCAGCGCGAGCTGGATGCGGCAGTGGCCAAGGCAGCCAAGGCTGCGGGCATCGAAGCCCCCGTCGACACGCGCCTGGAGGGTGACCGCGAGGCGCTGATCACCGAGCTGCGTGCCCAGCGCGACCAGCTGGCGCGCGACGCCGAGGCGGCCGAAGCGGGTGAACTGCCGGTGCCGGCCGAGCCGACCGCGGAAAGCCTGTTCCGCCGTTGATGACGGACGCCCGCGCCGGGTAGACGGCGCGGACAATTGCCGCTGCCGTCATGCCGGACTTGTTCCGGCATCCGTCGTTCCGCAAAAGCAACCGGTGTTGCGATTGCGGAACGATCGACCCCGGAACCAGTCCGGGGTGACGCAATGCGTCGTCGCATTTGTCGCGTGACTCGCCCATCATTCCGTTGCTAGTCGCAACCTATGGCCACCGCTTCCCGCACCGATGCCGCCTTCGTCGCGGACGAAAGTTTCGTCCCGACCAGCCATAAGGGCCTGATCTATCCGTTCGGCGGCCGCGAGCCGGCGAATGGTGACGTCATGACGGTGGCGCCCGGCATCCGTTGGGTGCGGCTCACCGTCCCGGGGCCGCTCAAGCACGTCAACTGCTGGCTGGTCGACGATGAGGGCGGCGTCGCCCTGGTCGACACCGGCATGAAACTGCCCGAGGCGCGCGAAGCGTGGAAGAGCCTATTCCGGGGGGCGCTCGCCGGCACGCGCGTCACGCAGATGATCGGCACGCATTTCCACCCGGACCATATCGGCCTGGCGGGCTGGATGTGTTCGCATCACGCGGCGCCGCTGGTGATGACCCGCGGCGAATGGCTTACCTTGCGCTCGGTCCTGCTCGACGCACGTGATGCCGTGCCCGACGAGATGATCGCCTTCTGGCGCGCCGCGGGGTGGAATGACGAGCAGGTCGAGCACGCCAGCGCGCGCGGCTGGTCCGGTTTCCGCCGGATCGTGACGCCGATGCCGCTCAGCTATCGCCGCATCAAGGATGGCGACAACATGACGATCGGCGGTGCCAGGTGGCGCGTCGTGGTCGGCTCGGGCCATAGCCCCGAACATGCCTGCCTGCTCAACGAAGCGGCGGGCGTGCTGATTGCGGGCGACCAGGTCCTGCCGCGCATCAGCCCCAATGTCTCGCTCGGCATGACCGAGCCCGAGGCCGACCCGCTCGGCGAATGGTTCGCCTCGATCGCGAAGCTTCGCCTGCTGCCACACGACCTGCTCGTCCTGCCCGGGCACGGCGATCCCTTTACCGGCCTTCACGCGAGGCTCGATGCGATGGACCACGAGCACCGCGAACGGCTCGACGAACTCGAGGTCTTCCTTGCCGAACCGCGCCGCGCCATCGACTGTTTCGGCCGGCTGTTCCGCCGGGCGATCGGACCCGACATGCTCGGCATGGCGACGGGCGAAGCGCTGGCGCATCTTCGCCGGCTCGAGCTTGAGGGCAGGGCGGTGAAGGACGTGCGCGGCGGCGTGTGGTGGTACCGCGCTCCCTGAAGACCGGCCGATAGCGATTCCGCGAAAGATACTTAGGCGAAAGCGTCGTGATGCGCGCGGGCCGATTTGGTCCGTATCGGAAGTTATTCCCTTCTCCTTAAGCATTCCGAAATAAAAAATGCGGGTCCCCAATAAAAAGGACGGACACCCAGCGTTAAAAACGGTTCGTTTTGGTTGTAACGGGCTGGTCCTGAGGTTACGCTTCCGCTGGTCCGCACAGGGGCGGCGCAAGGGAGGCACCATGTCAGATATGAACGACCAACCCGTTGCTGGTCTCGAAGCGCTGGGCGCCGCGCCCATCGGTCGCCGCAGCGTCGTGCGCCGTATGGCCGCGCTCTCGGCCGCGCCCGCGATCGCCGGGTCTGGCCTGCTCGGTTTCGCTGGTCCCGCCTTTGCCGCGACCGACGATTCCCGCCTCAACACGCGTGACGTTCGCTACGCACTGCGCGGCGGCAAGACGCTCACGGGCTATTTCGCCTCGCCGCGCGGCAAGGCGAATCTCGGCGTGGTCGTGGTCATGCCCGACCAGGTCGGCGCCGATGCCAAGGCGCAGGAAACCGCGCGGCGCTATGCGCACGCCGGCTATCTGGCGATCGCGCCCGATCTCGGCGCGACCTTCAAGGGTGGCAGCCGCGACGCGATGGTCGCCGAGATGATGAATACCGTGCCCGAGCTGAAGCGCCTGTCGCACAGCAACAGCAAGGCAGCGAAGATCAGCGTCGTCGCCGCCTGACGGCAGCAATTCGACGTTCAGCGCGAATTTTCCGGCCGGCGTCAGGGGCAACCTTGACGCCGTTCCTTTGTCATGTTCGATTTATGTTCTGCGAACCCGATTCGCCAAGAACCAATATGGGAGCATGAGATGGCTGCGGACCTGACTTTCTACACCAACCCGATGTCGCGCGGGCGGATCGCGCGCTGGATGCTGGAAGAGACCGGCGCCGACTATGAGACGGTGGTGCTGGATTACGCCTCGACGATGAAGCAGGAACCCTATCTGTCGATCAACCCGATGGGGAAAGTGCCGGCGATCGTCCATGACGGCCATGTCGTGACCGAATGCGCGGCCATCTGCGCCTATCTGGCGGACGCTTTCCCGGGTGCCGGCCTCGCGCCGCCGACGGCCGATCGCGCGGATTATTATCGCTGGATGTTCTACGCGGCCGGCCCGGTCGAGCAGGCCGTCACCAACAAGTCGATGAACTTCGTCCCCAGTGAACAGCAGCAGCGTTCGGCGGGATACGGCAATTACGACCTCGCGGTCGATACGCTCGAAAAGGCGGTGTCGGCGCACCCCTATATCGCGGGTGACAGCTTCACCGCGGCGGACGTCTATGTCGGGTCGCAGGTGGTCTGGGGCGTCCAGTTCGGTACCTTGCCGAAACGCGATGCCTTTGTCGCTTATGCGGACCGCATCACGGCACGCGACGCCTACAAGCGCGCCAACGACATGGACAATGCGCTGATGCCCGCGCCGGAGCCTGAACGGGCGGCGTGAGTTGAGGCTGACGCCCTGCTCTTAAGCCCCTTCCCTGAAAGGGAGGGGCTTATAGATTAAACGCGCCCGGCCATCCGCCCGGGCAACGCCGCGATCACCGTATCCCGCCAGGCCGCGCTTCCGCTCGACCAGCCGGCAATCTCGTCGATCGTCCGCGCGCAGCCGACGCACAGGCCCGTGGCCGCGTCCATCTCGCAGATGTTGACGCAGGGGCTCTCGAGTCGCTGAACCGGCACCGTCTCGACGATCCCGTCCATGCCCCGGTCAGTCGGTCAGCTTCGCCAACAGGAAGTCGGGCAGCGGCCCGTTCCAGCCCTCGTCCGGGCCATCGTCCTGCGATCCGCGTGCCGGGCGCTCGTCGCGCGCGGGGCGTTCCTGGCGGGGCGGACGGCTGTCGCGTGCCGGCCGTTCTTCACGGGCGGGCCGCGCTTCACGAGCTGGCCGCTCGTCGCGGGGCGGGCGCGCCTCGCGCGGTGCGCGAGCCGGCCGG